>JAZSBD010000053.1:0-147644 GCA_045602255.1 Alistipes sp. | reverse complement strand
CCCCAAAAAAAAATCGGAGCTCCCGAAAAGGAAGCTCCGAAGAAGATATTAGGTTATATTAACTATTACAAACCTAATGATCCTGAGAATTTAAACTTATACTCTGTTCCGTTGCTAGTTACCACATACAACTCCATTTCGTGATTTCCACCATTTGAAGCTGAAAGCACCTTCAACGTGTGACCCGTAGCACCAAGAGTGTATGAAGTACCATTTATCTTCGCACTATCATACTGCAAAGTAAAATAACCGGGATTAACATTAACAGCATTAAGACTCTGGCTTGTATATGTATATGCAGGAATGTAGCTATTGAGAACATCCTGATTATTAAATGATAGAATAATCTTGCTGCTCTGATCAGCATTAGTCAAAATAAAGTTATGCAAATTTGCAGCTGAGCTATCATAATACAACTTTGTCATCTGAATAAAGTCATCACCAGAGTCACCCTCATCGCCAGAGCCACCCTCATCGCCAGAGCCACCCTCAGATGGAGCTACCCAACCCTCAGGCGTACCCTTGTAACCATAAGTTACATTATTATGGGTAAGAACGATAGTATAACCTACTGCCTCGTCGTAAGAGACCTCAACTGTAGAAGCTGATGTAAAGTGTCTTGCATAATATCCGCTAAGACGTCCCCAGCTATCAAACATAGTTGCAGCAAACTTACCATCACCTGGATTATAAGCATCGCTTGAACCGTTACCAATACCATAGTAAACACCAGTATTCAATGACTTATTTCCAGGACGATCAGCCTCATTAAAGAAGAGCCTAATATACTTACCGCTACCATCAGTAAAGTTCATTTTGAAACAGAAACCGTAAGAACTATATGTATCCGCGATAGGAGCAGACAACAAAACATCAGCCCAAATGCTAGGATCCTTACCAGTATTAACTATCACATAAGCATTCCAAGATGTTTGCGACTTATAATTCTCATTATCATCGTTAGCCTTTGCAAATACATATACATATAGATTAGATACATCGAAACCTACATCGATAGTGTGTGATGTACCCTCCTCTACGGTAACCTCCTGATTTCCATAGCTAAGAGTATAGTAATCAGCACCCTCAACAGCATCCCACTCAATTGTTGCATATCGTCCATCAACAGTAGCTCTTACGTTTGATGGAGCAGGAAGAACAGTACGTGGATCCGTCAACTCGAATGAGATTTCAGTCTCAGCAGAGTCCTTAAAGTTTGCATCATCATCCGCTGCAATAGCACTTACATAGATATAGTACCACTTGTACTCTGAAAGATTCACAATAAGAGTAGTCTCTGTAGTTGTGGTATCAACCTCATTGTAATAATCGTGAACATAATAGCCTACTGCACCATCAACAGGAGTCCAAGACACTGTAAGTGTTTTACCATTCAACTCGTATGTTACCTCAGGTGTAGCAAGTGGTGTACGTGAATCATAAATATCAAGACCATCAATCTGACCCTTGAACGTGAACTGCTCAACATAAACAGTACCATCGAGAGCCATGTTAGTAAATACAATCTTGTACTGACCCTCCTCAACAGATACTACTGCCTGACCACCATTAAGCTTAGATGTGTAGTAATCCTCCACATTAGCATAGTAGTAGCACCAGTTAGGATACATCATAGAGTCACCAGTAAATGTATAAGTACCAGGAACGATGCTGTTGTCCTCGTAAACGTTGTAGAAATCGATACGCAAGCCACGACCATCCTCAGCTACGAACATAATCTCCTTATCAGTAGCACCATAGTCCTGATATACATATGCGTAAGTTGAGTCGAACTTCTCTGCAGGAGTCTCAAGACCAGATACAGAGAAGGTAGAAACCTTGTAGAAGTTGAATGACAAAGTCTTGCCAGCCTCAGCTACATCAACAGTCTTAGCAACAGCGTTACCCTCAGCATCGTAAGCAGTAACGGTGAATGAAGCAACATCAATAACATCAGTAGCGAACCAGAATACATTCTCCTCTACGTTGTCAGCATTGAGAGTGTATGAAAGCGACTTGTCAGAACCATACCATGAGCCATTAAGGTCGATAACTACGTGGTCGATCTCGAAATCAACACCCTTCAAAGTCATCTTACCGTAAGAAGTATTGTGCTGCATGCTAAATGTGCTGCCTGTTGTTGCTACATAACCATTAAGGATATGAGCTGCTGGGTCTACAGAGTCCGCAAGTGGAGTCTGCTCAGCAGGGATTGTATATGTGTATGGGCCACTCCATGCGCTTGCTGGTGAGCAAACATAGATGAAATCTGGAATGTGGTCACCCTCGAACTCAACGTCGAACTTACCCTCTGAGTTGATGGTAGTCTCGGTGATGAAAGCGTTAGTGCTCATATCGAAGATGGCGAGCTTCTCAGTGCCATCCCATGCTGACTGATACTTAGTGACGCCCTCCTCGTCGGTTGTTGAACCCACGAAACCTGAACGTGTCTCGTCGCCATCGTTGTCGATAGAGGCAGTGAATGTCAAGACGGTCTTCTTAGCTACAGCGTTAACCTCGTTGTTCTCCTCGGTACATGCTGTGAATGCCATTGCAGCTACTGCAACAAGCATCAAATTCTTAAACAAATTTTTCATCGTTGCAATAGTTTTAGAAATCACCATAATCCTCCTCAGTGACATCCTCGATGCTTGAAGAGAGCTCGAAGCCACGCTCAACAATAGTTGAGATAACCTCCATCTCAGGAGCTACATACTCCTGCGAAAAAAAGCTTTTCTTTGTCATACTTGTGTTAAATATAAATTGTTATTATTCAGTCTGTTTGCTTGTCTGGGCATTGCGTTTCAATGCCCCTCTACCGCCTTTGTTGACCCCATATCTTGGAGGGGAAACTAGTACGGTATCTACAAATATACACATTTTTCTGCAAAAAAAACGTGCGAGGAAATTTTTTTATAATAATGTTATTATATCTCGACCTGTTTGCAGTTCTAAAATGGGTGATAATTGGTATATATGGCTAATTGATAATTGTGCCAAATATCGTGCTATGCCAAGCCCTATTTTCCTTAGGTGTTTATGCAATTATCAAGCCAAAGTGAAAAGGAAAAGTATGGTGTCTGCGGCGCATATTATCTAATACTTTAGCAGATAATTCCGAAAATATATCTATATTTGCACAAGGATTATATTATTAAAAAGAATTATATTATGAAAAAGGTATTAACAATTGTGATATTGGGCACTCTCTTAGTAGCCTGCGTGGGTGGCAAGAAGAGTGGTGATAAGGCATCAAGCGAGACGGCAGGCGCCACAGAGAGGGCGGATAATGCTAAAGCTCAGAGCGATGTGATCAAGGAGCGCGTGGAGAACTATTGCGAGATGGTGCAGTCGGCGCTTGAGAATGGTGATGCTCGGACCTTTAGTGTGTTGATGGCGCAGATAGAGGAGTGGAGAGCCGGGCTCGATAGTGAGCAGCAGAAGCTTGCTGATCGCTTTATGGAGGAGTGGAAGGTCAAGAACGCTGAGCGCATGGATAGGAGCTATGAGGATGCGATAATGCTCAATCCTAATATGCCGAAGCCACAGGCGCAGTCGGAGAAGCTGGCTGATGAGTTAGAAAAGTAGGAAGTTATCAATAAAAGTAAAGAGAGTTGGTCAGTGGCCAACTCTCTTTACTTTTATAGTACCTTATCATATTCCAACATCGAGGCAATCTTCGTCCAGTTGATCACTGGTCGGCGAACGCCATCGATAAAGCGTATGGGGCATCCCACAGCCGAGTCGTCAATATAGAGGTCGGCAAAGACCTTGGGGGATGATGTCCACTCCTTCTGCTCGGGATTTTCGTTCACCGCCCACAGCTCTATCTTGCGATCCTTGAACCACTTAGTGGCGGCGGTGAGCTTGTCTCCCGAACGCATGGTGAAGAGTATCAGACGATGTCCCTTGGCGTTTAGACGGCGCAATACATCCACAGCGCCCTCCACATCCATACCCACATTGGGGTACTCATGCTCAACGCATGTGCCATCGAAGTCGACGGCGATAATCATGCTATTTCCCTTTGCCATAACTCCTGCAACTACTTTTTAAAGAGCTTCTTAAACGAGCGCCAACGACGCTTCCATGCCGACTGCTCATCGCTATAACCATAATAGGTGTAGCCATAGCCATATGAGCGCTTATTGATGGTCGCACCATTGAATAGGATGCTCATATTATGGAACTTCTTATCGCTGTAGAGCGCCTCGATATCGGGCAGCTGGCGGCGATCGAGGTTACCCTGGCGCACAACATATATCGTATGGTCGACATAGCGGTCGATGACCATCGCGTCGGCCACGGCGAGGGCTGGTACACTATCTATAATAATATAGTCGTAGATATTGCGTAGCTCGGCGATGAGCTCTGCCATGCGCTTCGACATCAGCAACTCTGTTGGATTAGGTGGCTGAGGACCCGTGAACATCATATCGAGATTTGGATCCTGCTCGCTTGTCGTGATATTATCCTTGATGGACTCGATGCTGCCGGTGAGGTAGCTTGTCACACCACGACGATCGTTGCGGTGTCCCATGATCTTCGTAATCGTGCGACGACGTAGGTCAAGGTCGATGATAAGCACCCTCTTTCCTGCGGTGGCAAGCGCCATAGCGAGGTTCGAGGTCACGAAGGTCTTGCCACTATGAGGCACAGACGAAGTGAGCATAATAACCTTTATAGGGTTGTCCACCGACATGAAGTTGAGGTTGGTACGCAAGATGCGGAATGCCTCGGAGATATTGTCGCGACCATCCTCACGTACAACAATGCCTCCTGGGGGAACCTTGCCTTCGTGGCAAGGTATGATGCCGATGAATGGTGCCGATAGCGCCTCCTCGACCTCCTTGTGTGAGCGCACCCTGGTATTTAGGAGCTCGCGGATGTAGAGTATCGCAAATGGAACTAAGAGACCGGCTACGATGGCGAGCAGGTAGATAAGCGTCTTCTTGGGGCTTACGGGCTGGTCGCTGCCGTGTGCGCGGTCGATGGTGCGGGCGTTACTCTCGGCTGTAGCACGTGTAATCTGGTTCTCCTCGGCCTTGGTCTTCAGGTACATATATAGCTCCTGCTTGACGGTCTGCTCGCGCATGATGGCCATGAGGTCCTTCTCCTTGGTTGGCGAGCCCTTCATGGTGCTATACGCCTTGTCCAACTCCTTATCTATGTTGCTGATCTGCAGCTTAAGACCATCGATATGTGTCGATAGCGTCTTAATGATGCTCGCCCTGAAGGACTCGAGCTGAGACTCGAGCTTTACAACTATAGGGTTGTTGGCAGCATCCTCATCCTTGAGTCGCTGGTAGTCGAGAACACCCTTGTTGTAGGTCTGTATCTCGTTGGCAATAGCCGTGGCATTACCGCCCTTGGCAATGTCGAAGATAGGCATCAGCTCATAGGTCGACTGGTTTTGTGTTGCGGCGCTGAGGATATACTCGGCAACAGATAGCTCGACGTTAAGAGCTATCGACTGCTCGTTGAGGCGTGCAATCTCGCTGCTTATCATCGTAGCCTCATTCTCGGGGCTATAAAGCTGGTTGTTCTGCTTGAAGTTAGCAACGTCGCTGTCGGCAATCTCAAGCTCCTGGCTGAGTATCGCCAAGCGCTCGTTGATAAACTGCTCGGTGACATCCGAGATCTTCTGCTTATCCTTTATGGCATCCTCGTGGTAGGCATCGATAACGCCATTGATGACATCCTCGGCACGCTTAGGCACCTCGTCTCTCATCGTTAGGTTGATGACCGATGACTGCTTATCGGCAATCTCGCACTTCAGCTTGTTGCGGTAACGCTCAATAGCGTCGTTCTTGGTGCTACGCGATACATTGACCTTGAGGTGCTTATACTTGCTGTAGTACTTCGTTGGGGTCATCACGATGCGACCCAATGGGGTAGATATCGTGTCGCCAGGAGTGACGGTGGCAGTGAAGCTGCCATTCGAGAAGCTGCCGATGTGGGCATTACCATCGCTATCCATCGTATAGCTGAACGAGCCACTCTTCTTGGGTGATATGTCGACGAAGTGCACCGTCATAGGCTCACGACCATACATATCCGACGTGCGTATTCTGCCCCTGGTGGTGTAGGTTGTTGCGAGGTCGTACTTCTCCACGACGCGCTCCATAAGCGTGTATGACTGAAGCACATGGATCTCATTATCGACAGAGTGTCGACCCATGATACCTGCAATATCGCTAAATGCAGCCAGCTCGGCACCCGTACCCTTGCGCGAGTCCTTGATCAGAAGCGATGCTTCGCGCTGATATAGGGGTGGCGTGCGACGAAGATAGTACTCCGCGCATAGACCAAACACTATTAACGATAGTATAAACCAATACCAATTGGAGAGTATCAGGTGTAGGAAGTCGTGAAACGTTAGTCGTGGCCTCGATGTAGCCTTCTCGTTTCTATCTTTTGTTTCAGCCATTGTGCTCCTTAATTTTGATTTATGGAACCTCCCTAAAGGGGTTATTTCTTAACTACAGTGATTACGAGTGTCGCCACCGCAACAGCCGTCGAGGCTATCGAGATCCAGAACGAGCGGTTTTGATTGATCTCGGATGTGGCAGCCTTGTACTTGTTGGGGCTTACGATGATTACGTCGTTCTGCTCAAGGTAGTAGCATGGCGACTCGAGAACATCTGCTGAACGTAGGTCCAACTTGGTGACGATATTCTTGCCATCGCACTCTCGTATCACGGCAACATCCTCACGCATACCATAGATTGTCAAGTCGCCAGCAAGCGCCAACGCCTCGAAGATGGTTATTTGATCGCGGTTGATGCTGTAGCGACCAGGCTTATTCACCTCGCCAACGACAGATATGGTGAGCTCGGCAAAGCGAACATTTACCTGAGGATCTGTCAGATAGCCATTGTCGACGATGCTCTTCTCGATGCTCTTGGCGAGCTGCTCGCGTGTCATGCCGGCGCACATCACCTTGCCAATAATCGGAATCTCAACATAGCCCTCCTCATCTACGGTTAGCACCTGGAGATTGTTGCTCGACGTGGTCTGCATTGTGCTGCCAGTCAGCGAGTTGTAGCTTGTGGCAGAGTTGAATGGCACCGCAAGCTCGGGCTTTTGGCTGTTGACCACGACCGTAATCTGGTCGAGTGGCTTAATGCGAATGATGTAGTTATCGGGAACTGTCACCTCAGATCCGCTCTCAATATCTTGTAGATAGAGAATCTTCTGCTGTGTTGAACAGGCGCAAAGCACCATTACCATCACTAATGATAATAGCTTTATAGTTCTCATTGAATTCAATTTTTATTGTTGCACAATATTTGTTCGTATCACACAAATATGCTTGTATACGCATAAATCGTGCAAATATACATATTTTATTACAAATATCGCCTCTTTGCCGCATAATTAATGCGATTGTACGATCTTTCGCCCCTTGCGAGAGTCGTGTGAACAGCGGTTTTAGTTGTTATCTAACCACTCCAAAAAGTCGGATGTGCGGCTGCGGCTCACTATAACCTCAGCCTCCGTATGTGGGATAAGTTGGAGTTTAAGGCGCGTGCCCAGATGCTTCGATATGTTCTCGATGGAGTTTATCGACACAATGTAACTGCGTGATATACGGAAGAATATGCGTGGGTCAAGCATCTCCTGAATGGTGTCGAGCGAGTAGTCGAGTAGTCGGCAAGAGCCATTGCGACTCACGGCATAGGTGCTCTTATCCTCGGAGTAGCAGTAGGCGATATCGTCTACGGGGGTGATGACAATCTTCTCGCCCGCCTTGACGATAAAGCGCTTTTTATACTCCTTATCCTGCGGTTTGCCAACCTTAGATATCATGTCGAGAAGATCTTCAAGTTTTGTGCTATTTCTCGCCTCCATCAGCTCGCGGCAGCGCTCCCAAGCGCGTTTCAGCTCCTCCTCGATAATTGGCTTGAGCAGGTAGTCGACACTCTTTACTCGGAATGCTTCGACAGCATAGTTATCGTATGCGGTTGTGATGATGACATGGGCATTTATCGTGACACGCTTAAAAATCTCAAAGCAGATACCGTCGGAAAGTTCGACATCCATGAAAATTACATCGGCGCCCTCAGGGTTCTCCTCAAGCCAGCGTGTGGTCGATGCCACCGATGTTAATGTCATTACGATATTGCTGTCGGGACAGCAGCGCTCGATTAGCTTCTTGAGGTTTATTTGAGCAGGGATTTCGTCCTCTACGATGAGTACCTTAATCATACTATTGGGAGTTTTACAATAAATTCAGTATCAGTCTTTTCTATAATAATATCTCGGTACGTAATATCTATATACTGGCGCTGAATACTCTTTAGCCCAAGACGCGTTGAGGGCTGCCCGTGTGAGCGCAGTTGAAGGGTATTGCGCACCACAATCATATCCCCCTCAGAGGTTATGCGGATTGTTAGTGGTTGCTCCTCAGATACTACGTTGTGCTTTGTGGCGTTTTCTACCAAAAGTTGGACTGCGCAAGGCACCACATATCGCTCCTTTAGACTCTCGTCAACATCTATCTCAACAACCATTCCCAAGGTGAAACGCTCCTTAAGTAGGTCGATATACATCTCCGTGAACTCCATCTCTTCGCTTACCTTTACGAGAGGCTTTTGGTCGTTCTTAAGCATGTAGCGATAGGTGTTGGCGAGCTTGCGAATGAAGGCACTTGCACGCTCCGTCTCATGCTCCTGAACGAGGTAGTCGAGGATGCCTAACGAATTAAACAAAAAATGGGGGTTTATCTGCTGCTTCAATCGCTCGTATTGGTACTCTGTGCGGTGCTTCAACTCTCGCTCCTCGCGAAGCTCCTTGCGTGTCGATGTAGAGTATCTGACAAGAATAGATGTTGCTACGATAATCAAGTTGAGAAGCAACGCCACAAGAAGTATGGAGATAAACTGCGAACCAGCAAATGTGTTATTGGTGAAATGTGGTATCTCGAAGTATATGATTGAGGCTGTGCAAATGGGCAGTATAAGCGTTGATATGCAGAGTATCATTATCATAGGGTAGCGCTTGGCAAGACGCCACCTCCATCTTGGAATGTATGTGGATATCAGAATGTTGCCAACTATTAGTGTGAGCATTGCCCATGTACTCTCCAATATCGTAAGCATCATGGTTAGTAGCTCTCCGTCAGTAAATGTGTCGGTACGAGAGAGGATTATGTATCCCACTCTTAGAATTAGTATGGATAAGGCAATGGCGACCACATGTTTTGCTGATGGTCTCCAGGCATGATCGTCGGCAAGAAAGCGCTTGGTGCGGTGTGTGAAGGCGTCGATGGCAAAGCCCGATACGGCGGAGATAAAGAGCGTCGATAGGGCGGGCGCCAGCATGGTGTTAGATAGTATCGAAGCTATCGGTCGCCATAGCCAGGAGCCCACAACAAAGCCGAATAACGTAGCTGCGAGTGTGAGTATTGCCATCATCTCAACGCGGATATTGTTGCGCACAGAGATGATGATGACCATCGTAATGGTCAGTATGGTAAGCGGAATATCATCGTAGTAGTTTATCATGCGACTTACCATTGCCACGCCGAAATGCAGGAGGGCAAAGAGTACTACGATGAGAGTGTTATTTATGGAGTTGAATTTTGCCATTATTTGCAAATTTAGTAATAAATGCCGTAAGCACCAAATTTATGTTGCAGATATTTGCGCGGTAATAGCCTTTGGTGACCGATGACGTGAAGTGATGAGCGCCCTCTGCTCGGAGCGATTTACTAAAGTAAAACACCATTCGGTTCAAATATCGTGCAGTTCGTCATAAATATTTACCCTTTGGGTAGTTTTGATTTGGATGTTTTAAAATTTTTTGCAAAATTTGTATTGTAGAGGTTGTGTTGTTATTAAAATATTTTAATAAAAGCTTCACTTGCCTCTGAAAACGACGCGACAAAACAATACAAACAATACAAGGGGATTAACTTAAATTACTAATTAATATCATGCAAAAACCTAAACTATCTTTCTGGCAGATGTGGAATCTGAGCTTCGGATTCTTCGGTGTTCAGATGGCATTTGCGTTGCAGACTTCGCAGAATAGCCGTATCTTCGAAACGTTGGGTGCAGATCCTCACGACTTGAGCTATTTCTGGATTCTCCCTCCATTGATGGGTATGATCGTACAGCCTATCGTTGGTGCGATGAGTGACAAGACATGGTGTAAGTGGGGACGTCGTAAGCCCTATCTCTACATTGGAACATTGATCGCTGCAGTTGTGATGTTCCTATTCCCTAATTCGGGAAGCCTCGGTCTTCAGTCAACGGCTGCTGTGATGGCTTTTGGCGCATCTATGCTTATGCTCTTGGATACAACGCTCAACATGGCGATGCAGCCCTTCAAGATGATGGTGGGCGATATGGTCAACGATGAGCAGAAGGCGAAGGCTTATTCGATACAGAGTATGCTTTGTAACGCTGGACAGGTCGTTGGTAGCCTCTTGCCAAAGTTGTTGGCGCTAATCTTTGTGGGTGGTGCTGTGGCGAGTGCAGGTGCGTCAAATGAGGTGCCTGAGTCGCTAAAGTGGTCGTTCTACATCGGTGCGTTCATGATGATCGTATGCGTGTTGGTGACTGGCTTCAAGGTGAAGGAGTGGACTCCTGAGGAGTACGCAAAGCTTAACAATATCAATGAGGAGGATAAGAAGGAGAAGACTAACTTTGTCCACTTGTTGAAGAATGCCCCATCAGCCTTTTGGCAGATTGCATTGGTGCAGTTCTTCTGCTGGTTTGCCTTTATGTTCATGTGGACATACACCAATGGCGCCATAGCTGAGAATGTGTGGGGCGCTTCAGATAAGAGCATGCCTGGTTTCCAGGAGGCAGGTGACTGGGTTGGCGTATTGTTCGCTGTACAGTCAGTAGCATCTGTTGTTTGGGCTATCGTATTGCCATACTTCCGCTCAACTAAGATGGCATACTCAACAAGCCTTGTTTTGGGTGCTATTGGCTTTATCTCAACACTCTTCATCAAGGATCAGTACTTGCTCTGTGGCTCTTTCGCATTGATCGGCTGTGGATGGGCTGCAATGTTGGCAATGCCTTTTGCAATGCTTACCAGCTCGTTGTCGGGTAAGTCTATGGGCTCATATCTTGGATTGTTCAACTGTACTATCTGCTTGCCTCAGATCGTGGCATCGCTTGTCGGTGGTTTCATCTTGTCGGCATGTGGCGGTGAGCGTATCTATATGCTTGTGATCGCAGGTGTTGCCCTATTGCTTGGCGCGGCTGCCGTGTTTGGCATTAGCACTCGACGCAAGGAGTAACCCCTAAAAATCGAAACAATCGATACAAAATCATACATTAACTAACTTTATTAACTAACACTAAAACACTATGAGAAAATTCTTAACTATGTGTTTGGGTCTTGCCCTCCTCGCGATGGCAGTTCCTGCCCAAGTGTTTGCCCAGAGCAAATACGAGGTGAAGGGTGTGGTAGTTGATACTACCGGTACACCGGTTATTGGAGCCACTGTTCTTGAGCAGGGTACCACTAATGGTGTAACCACTGATCTCAACGGTCAGTACACACTTAAGGTTCAGAGCCAAGAGTCTATCATCGTAATCAGCTACATTGGTTACAAGACTCAGAGCTTGGTGGCTTCATCAACCAATCTTCAGAATGTGGTCCTCGAGGAGGATTCTGCGATAATTGAGGATGTTGTTGTCATCGGTTATGGTACTGCAAAGAAGGATGACTTGACTGGTTCTGTTGTAGCTATTAAGGCTGAGGATTTGAACCGCGGTGCAGTAGTGTCAACACAGGACATGATGCAGGGTAAGGTTCCAGGTTTGCAGATTATCCCAGGTGATGGTGGCCCTAACTCAGGTTCTACCATTCGTATCCGTGGTGCTGCATCATTGAATGCGTCAAATGACCCACTTATCGTTATTGATGGCGTGCCTGTGGCAAGCGATGCAGGTTCTGGTATGGCTAACCCATTGTCTTTGGTTAACCCTAACGACATCGAGTCATTTACCGTGTTGAAGGATGCTTCAGCAGCAGCTATCTACGGTTCACGTGCATCTAACGGTGTCATCATCATCACAACTAAGAAGGGTAAGGGCAACAAGATAAACTTCTCATATAATGGTTCTGTCAGCGTATCAACAAATACTGATACCGTTCAGACAATGAGCCCTGAGCAGTTCCGTTCTCACCTCGCTGAGTACTTCCCAGCAGGTACTTCAGGTGGTGATGCAGCAGCTCAATTCATTGGTGATGCAAATACCGATTGGCAGAGCCTTATCTTCCGTACAGGTATCTCTCACGACCACAGTGCAAGCATCTATGGTAACTACACTCAGGGTCGTGGCTTGGATGAGCTCCCTTATCGTGTATCTCTTGGTTACACTGGTCAGCAGGGTACAATCCATACTTCGAAGTTTGATCGCGCAACTCTCGACTTTAGCATTGCGCCTAAGTTCCTTGATGAGCACCTTACATTGTCACTCAATGCAAAGGGCGTTTACACTCATTCTAACTATGCCGACAGCGGTGCAGTAGGTGCAGCAGCATTCTTCAACCCAACAGTAGACCCATACTGGAGAAATGAGGATGGCTCTATCGACTATACTACTACAAACGGTTACTATAACATCGCTCTTAACGATGACCGTGGTGAGCTCTTCGCTCCAAACACATTGGCTGGTGTCAGCCCACTATCAATGCTTTATGATGTAGAGAAGTACTCTAACTCATATCGTACATTGGGCAACTTCACAATCGACTATAAGGTACACGGTCTTGAGGCTTTGCGCTTCAACCTTAACCTCGGTTTGGACTGGTCTAAGACTAAGGAGTATGATGGCGTAAATCCAGGCTCTGTTCAGGCATATCGCGATGCTGAGGCTAAGGGCTGGGGTAAGTATACCGATAAGGATTGGTTCCGTCGTAATCAGGTCCTTGACTTCTATGCTAACTACAACGAGTCATGGGGTGATCATAACCTCGATGCTATGCTTGGTTACTCATGGCAGCACTTCTATAGCGCTGATCGTAGCATCACCTACTACAACGAGACAGGCGAGCAGTATGAGAAGAGCACAGGTCTTTGGGGTCGTGAGGAGAGCTATCTCGTATCGTTCTACGGACGTGTTAACTACTCATATGCTTCACGTTACTTGTTCACATTCACTCTTCGTGCCGATGGTTCTTCAAAGTTCGCTAAGGGCAACCGTTGGGGTTACTTCCCATCAGCAGCCTTCGCATGGAATGTTCTTAATGAGCCATTTATGGAGGGTCAGGATGTTGTTTCTAACTTGAAGTTGCGTTTGGGTTATGGTCAGACAGGTCAGCAGGAGATCGGTAACTACAAGTTCCTTGCTCGTTACTATCTCTCATCTAACGACCTTTCACACATGGCAAACATGGGTAGCGATGGTCTAAACCACATGCTTACTCCAGGTGCTTACGATCCTAATATCCGGTGGGAGAGCACTACTACCTATAACGTCGGTGTTGACTTCGGTTTCTTGGATGGTATGATCAACGGTAGCTTGGATCTCTATCGTCGCGATACTAAGGATCTTCTTAACTGGGTTACTACACCTATGGGTGCTAACTTCGGTACAAACCTCTTGACAAATGTTGGTTCTATGCGCAACGAGGGTGTTGAGTTCTCTTTGGACTTCAACCCTGTTCGTACAAAGGACTGGAGCTTGCGTTTTGGTATCAATGGTACATTCCAGAATACATACTTTACTAAGCTCAACAACAATGCTGACGACAGCTACGCTATCTTCATGAACTCACCAGGTACTGGTACCGGTGGTAATGACCTCCAGGCACACAAGGTAGGCTACTCTCCATATACCTTCTATGTATATGAGCAGGGTTATGACAATGAGGGCAATCCTATCCAGAATGGTTTTGTTGATCGTAATGGTGATGGCAAGATCTCAGAGGATGATCGCTACTTCTCTGATAAGACTCCAGCGCCAGACTTCTTCTATGGTGTTAACTTGAAGCTCAGCTACAAGAATTGGGACTTTGGCTTTAACGGTCACGGTTCAGTTGGCAACTATGTATTTAATAGCTTCTTTGCACAGCACTCATCATCACGTATTGACACCCGAGGTGGTTTGTCAAACTTCGCAACAACAGTACTTCGTACAGGTTGGACTAAGACAAGCTCACCACAGCAGGATCGTTCAGACCTCTACTTGGAGGATGCATCGTTCTTCCGTTTGGATGATATCAACCTCGGCTACACATTCAACAACATCGCACAGAGTGGTGTTAACCTACGTATAGCAGTAGGTGTGCAGAACGTATTTGTGATTACGAAGTATAGTGGTGTAGATCCTGAGGTTACAGGCGAGGCAGGTATCGATGGTACTATTTGGCCACGTCCACGCATCTTCTCATTGCGTGTTAACCTTAATTTCTAACATTTAAAAAAAGAATAACGATGAAGACAAAATATTTAGTTACCGCTTTTGCTGGTGCGCTATTGTCTCTTACTTCGTGTGTTAATGACCTTGATACGCTCCCATTGAACGAGTGGGATACAACGTCAGAGACCGCATATGGTAAGGATCGCACAGCATATGTTCAGGGTCTTTCAAAGCTCTATTTTAACTTCACTTCGAACGACACTACCGACCTTTTGGTTAGTGATGCTGGTGCTTCTGAGCTTATTCGCTCATTCTGGAGCTGCCAGGAGGTATCTACCGATGAGGTTAAGTGTGCGTGGGGTGATGCATGGGCTGAGGCTATCAACACCAATATGTACGATGACTCGGAGAACGACATGGTATATGGTGTGTTTGTTCGTACATTGCAGGGTATCTCATACGCTAATGAGTACCTTCGTCAGACAGCACCTGAGAAGCTCGATGCTCGTGGCGTAGGTGCAGATCTTAAGCGTGATATCGAGGGTTTCCGTGCTGAGGCTCGTTTCTTGCGTGCTTACTTCTACTGGATGGCTATGGATATCTTTGGTGATGTCCCTTTCACTGATGAGAACTCTCCATTTGGCTCAGTTAATCCTAAGCAGAAGTCACGTAAGGAGGTCTATGAGTTTGTTGTGAGCGAGTTGGAGGCGTTGGCTGCTGATGATTCAGCGATGCCAGCTGCTGCATCTAACCGTCCACGTGCCGACAAGGGCTCTGTTCTTGGTTTGTTGGCTCGTGTATACCTAAATGCTGAGGTTTACACTGGCGAGCCTGCATGGGAGCAGTGTAAGGCTACTTGCGAGAAGATCTACGCTTTGGGTGCATACTCTCTATGCTCTAACTATGAGGATCTCTTCCGCGGCGATAACGGTGAGAACCCAGATGCATACAACGAGTTCTTGTTTGCTGCATACTATGATGAGACAAGCGCTCAGTCATGGGGTGGTGGTACATTCCTAACATGTGCTGCTGCTGACTCTGCAGAGGTACTTGGTGATACAGACATCGAGTACAAGAGAGAGACCGATGCTGAGGGCAATGAGAAGATTATCTATAAGAAGGAGTCTCGTCTTGGCGTTGGTAACGGTTGGTTGGGCTTGCACATCCACGAGCAGTTCGTAAACGACCACTTCAAGCCAGAGAACGTAACTTGGGGTGAGGATGGCTCATACACTATCGCTGATAAGCGTGGTGCTAACATCTTCGTTACAGCACGTCGTTCTCAGGGTAGCTTCGTTGAGCTTCAGAACACCTTCAGCCAGGGCTGGGGTTGCTGGAAGTATAACAACATCCCACACAACGAGTCAGGTGTAGAGTTCTGGGAGCGTACAGGTTCTCCTGATAAGCAGACTAACATCGACTACCCATTGATTCGTTTGGGTGAGATCCACCTTATCTATGCTGAGGCATGTGTTCGTTTGGGTCAGGGTGCTACTGCACAGTCTAAGATGAACGAGTTGGCTGAGCGTACAGGTGTTGATGCTATCACCTTGCCAGGCTCATGGGATGATGAGGCTATGAAGTTGTTCCGTGAGGAGCGTGGTCGTGAGCTTTTGTGGGAGGGTCACCGTCGTACTGACCTTATCCGCTATAACTCATACTGCGAGGCAAGCTACCTATGGCCATTCAAGGGTGGTAATGCAACCACTGGTCAGGCATTCCCTGAGTACAAGAAGCTCTATGCAATTCCTGTATCACAGTTGCTTGCTAACCCAGAGTTGAAGAACCCTGCAGGTTATTAATAGAACATTTTCAACCCTTTTATATTTATTAACCATTAAATTTTTAAACAATTATGAAACTTGTAAAGTTTTTTGCAGTAGCTGTAGCAGCTGTTGCAATGTGCGTAGCTTGTGAGCCAGCTGAGAACAACAACGGTAAGAAGCCAGGTGGTGGTGTAATCACTCAGGAGACTGTTAAGATCTATGCTGATGTTACAGCTACAGGTTGGACATCTGTAGGTGTTTGGGCTTGGAACGACGCTGAGGAAGCAAACTACACTGGTGGTACATGGCCAGGTCAGGAGCTTACTGAGACTGAGGTTGTAAACGGTAAGACTTGCTACGTATGGAACGCTCCAGCAGAGTGCGTTGGTAAGGAGATCGGTTTCATCGTAAACGATTTCGGTGCTAACGGTAAGCAGACTGTTGACCTTAAGCTCGTTGTTGAGAACGGTGCAATGGTAGTTCTTACTGCTGAGGGTGGTGATGGCAAGTGGTTGGCAACTGTAAACGGTGAGGAGGTTGATGTTCCAGAGCCAGAGCCAGTTGTTGAGCCTGTTCTTGTTCTTGGTGAGCACTCATGGGGTCTTATCGGTTCATTCAACGAGTGGTCAGCTGACGTAGTTATGGAGGCTTCTGACGGTTGGGTAGTAGCTACTCTTACTCTTGATGCTGGCGCTGAGTTCAAGGTACGTGTTGATGGTGATTGGACTCACAGCTACGGCTTCGCTACTACTGAGGAGATGGCTCAGTTCCCAGTTGACGGCACTCAGTTCGCTGCTACTTACAACGCTGGTAACCTTAAGGTTGCTGAGGCTGGTACTTACGAGGTATCATTCACTATCGATGGTGAGAACGAGTACTTCAAGGTTTTGAAGAAGTAATCATACCTTGGTGTATATATCGCGCGTATGCGTACGCGCGATATCTTTTGGTCGGGCGACTTTGATCGGTCTCCCGACCCCGAGTAATCAAGTGGAGCAGACCCTGAGACGTGAAGAAATAAATAAAACACAAACGATATGAGACTTAACTATTTAGCAGCTATTGTAGCCATGTCGATGGTCGTTGCATCGTGTGGCTCCGAGCAGAAGAAAAAGAGTGACGGCAAGGAGAATGTAGAGGTACAGGCAGAGAGTAGTGCTGAGCAGAGTGTAGCACCAGATGCCGAGGTTGTCGAAGAGACTACTAAGACATTCGAGTTGGGTAACAAGGATCTTGTGATGCCTATGAATGTTAAGAAGGGTGTTACAACACACTATCTTACTGACTACTATCCACAGTGGAGTGGCGCCGACAGCATCACCACCGAGGATGAGCGTCTAACGTTGACCCCTCTTAAGGATGATTGGTCGGAGTTTACCATTACCACCGAGGCCGCTAACTTCGTATCTACCATCGATGTATGGCATGGCGAGTCTAAACTATCTATTGTCGTGCTTGGTGGCGAGCGTAATGTCGATAACTTTATGACAGCTAAGTCGGATCGTTCGATTCGAGCTAATAAGGATATGGATGAGGTTGTTGTGATGTGGCAGAACAAGCGCATTGAGGATGTAGACCTCGTGGGCGATGTTCTTCGCTTCAGCTACCCTGAGGAGGCTGATAACTATGACCGCTCACATATCCGTGTATTTGCATCGTCGGCTGATGGTCGTTTCAACGATGTGCTCATTCCGCTATCTGAGGGTCGCGCTCTAAGCTCAACTGAGCAGTTGAAGCGTCAGGATAAGCATGCACAGGTGTTGTATTCGTTGATGATAGATCGCTTCAACAATGGCAATAAGGCAAACGACTGGAAGATGAACTCTCCTGAGGTGTTGGATAAGGTTGACTATCAGGGTGGTGACATCGCTGGTATCACAGCCAAGATCGAGGATGGCTTCTTCGCTAATTTGGGTATCACAACAATTTGGATTTCTCCTATTACGCAGAACCCTTACGATGCGTGGGGTCAGAACGAGAATCCTAAGACTAAGTTCTCAGGCTATCACGGCTACTGGCCAATTTATAGCACTGTTGTAGATAAGCGTTTCGGTACTGACGAGGAACTTCGCGAGATGCTTGCTACAGCGCATAGTAATAATCATAACGTAATCCTCGACTATGTGGCTAACCACCTACATATAAACTCTCCAGTACTTCAGGAGCATCCTGACTGGACAACAGAGCTTATGTTGCCCGACGGTCGTAAGAATATTGGTCAGTGGGATGGTGAGACACGCCTTACTACATGGTTCGACGAGCATATCCCAACCCTCGACCTTGAGCGCGTGGAGGTATGTGACCCAATGACCGACTCGGCGCTCTACTGGGTGCGTAACTTCGAGTTCGATGGCTACCGCCACGACGCTTGTAAGCATATACCTCTCGGCTATTGGCGTATGCTAACACATAAGATGAAGGCCGAGATGCCAAATCGTGATATTTGGCAGATTGGCGAGACTTATGGCGATCCTGAGCTTATCGGCTCATACGTTAAGACGGGTATGATTGACGCACAGTTCGACTTCAATGTATACCACGACTCTCGTGATATCATCATCGACGAGTCACGCTCTATGCGCGACCTTGTACGCACCATCGAGACATCTGAGGCGGCGTATGGCTCGCACCACACCATGGGTAACATCACCGGTAACCACGATAAGCCACGCTTCATCTCATTGGCAGGTGGCGATATGGCGTTGGGCTGGTATGACGATAAGGCTGAGGGCTGGCACCGCGAGGTTGGCGTAGGCGATATGGAGAAGGGCTATGCGCGTATGAAGCTGCTCAAGGCTGTTATCTCAACCGTTCCAGGTGTGCCATGTGTATATCAGGGTGATGAGTATGGTGTGCCAGGTGCTAACGACCCAGATAACCGCGATATGATGACCTTCAAGGCGGAGAACGACTACCAGGAGCGTGAGCTTCAGGCAACAGGTGAGCTCTTTAACTTGCGCCGCTCATCTATGGCGTTGATGTATGGTAACTTCAAGACTCTCTACGCCGATGATGCTGTGTGGGTATTCATGCGTCACTATATGGACGAGGTGGCTATCGTGGCTATCAACATCCGTGGCGAGGAGCGTGTTATTGAGGTTGCTCTCGATAGCTACCTCTCTGATGTTATCCCATCGGATATGTACACCGCATTGTCGTCGAACGGCACTGCAGGCTTCGAGCATCATGAGGACTCTTACGTGACGTTGGAAGCCCCAGCATATGGCTATGCAATATATATGAATAGAAAGTAGAATACGAATAACCAGAATATAGAATTATGAAGAGATTATTTATGTTTGTAGCCCTCGCTGCTATGTTGGTGGCTTGTGGCGGTAATCAGAAAGAGAAGAAGCAGGAGCAGGCTCAGGAGCAGACTCAAGAGCAGGCTCAGGAGCAGACTCAGGAGCAGAATGGCGCAGCTAACGGCGAGCAGAAGAGCGCTGATAATGACAAGTGCGCCGTATATGAGTTTGACAAGTTCAACTCTGTAGTCTACGAGTTGAACATCCGTCAGGCAACAGCGGAGGGTACCTTCGCAGCTGCTGAGAAGTACCTCCCAGAGTTGAAGAACATGGGCGTTGACATCGTATGGCTTATGCCTGTGAGCCCTATCGGTGTTGAGGAGCGCAAGGGTACACTTGGCTCATACTACTCAATTATCGACTATAAGGCTATCAACCCTGAGTTCGGTACTATGGAGGACTTCCAGAGCTTCCTTAACACAGCTCATGACCTCGGTCTTAAGGTCATCATCGACTGGGTGGCTAACCACACATCTCGCGATGCTAAGTGGTGGAACGAGGGCAAGCAGGATTGGTACGTTATGGACTACAACACTGGCAAGCCTATCGTAGAGTACGACTGGACAGATATCGCAAAGCTTAACTACGATAACGTTGAGATGCGTGCAGCAATGCTTGATGCACTTAAGTTCTGGATTGAGATGGGTGTTGATGGCTACCGTTGCGACGTTGCCATGAATGTCCCTGGCGACTTCTGGGCAGATGCATGGGCTGAGGTTCGCAAGATTAACCCTGATGTATACCTCTTGGCTGAGGGCGAGGAGCAGTGGTTGCATGAGAGCGGCTTCGAGGCTACATATGCTTGGGAACTCCACCACATCTTCAACGCTATGGCTAAGGGTGGCAGTGAGACTAAGAACGTAGCTGGCGATGGTACTATCAAGACCGACGCTAAGTATGTTAAGGATTTGAAGGAGTACCTCGAGCGTGACGATGAGAAGTATCCAGCACCAGCAATGCGTCTTATGTTCACCTCTAACCACGATGAGAACTCATGGGCAGGTACTGAGTTCGAGCGTATGGGTGATGCTCACAAGGCATTCGCAGCTCTCACATTCGTATTGCCTAAGTCACAGCCACTCATCTACACAGGTCAGGAGATTGGTCTAAACCGCCGTTTGGAGTTCTTCGAGAAGGACTCTATCGTTGAGCTCGTTGACTTGGAGTATGGCAAGGAGTATCGCGAGTTCTACAAGGGTCTCTGCGCCTTCCGCCATGCTAACAAGGTACTTGCTGCTGGCGAGAATGTAGCACCTATCGTATATGTTGATGGCGCACCTGAGACAGTATTGGCATTCACACGTGAGAAGGATGGCAACAAGGTACTCTGTATGTTCAACTTCTCAGCAGAGCCTGCTAAGGTGACTATCACCGAGTCAGCTGCTGACGACTATATGTGTACTTGCGGCGAGGCTAAGAGCTTCAAGGCTGGTGACGAGGTTGAACTCAAGGCTTGGGGCTTCATACTTCTTTCAAAGTAAGATATAATATGCGGTACGCTATCCTTATGTAGGGTGGCGTACTGCATATATATGAATATCAGATGATGTATAAGAATCCCGAGTGGAGCTGCTCAGCGGTGCTCTACGAGATGAACATACGCCAGCTTACGGACGAGGGCACGCTACGTGCCGCCATCGAGCGTCTGCCATTCTTACGCTCTGTGGGCATTGACGCCCTGTGGCTTATGCCCATATATCCCATTGGTATAGAGGGTCGTAAAGGCTCACTTGGCTCCTACTACTCAATCCGTGACTATAAGGCGGTAAACGAGGAGTTCGGCACGGCGGAAGACTTCCGTGCCTTTGTTGCTGCGGCACATGCCCTCGGCATGAAGGTATTGCTGGATTGGGTGGCTAACCATACGGCGCGCGATGCCCGTTGGATAACCGAGAAACCTGCAGACTGGTATGAGCGCGATGAGCACGGCGAGGCCATGGTGCCCTGGGACTGGACAGACACGGCAAAGCTAAACTATGCTAACCATGAGGTGTGGCGCGGACATATCGAGGCTATGTGCTATTGGGTTGAGGAGTTTGGTGTTGACGGCTTTAGGTGTGATATGGCGATGCTTGTGCCCATTGAGTTTTGGCAGGAGGCATCCGACGAGCTACACCGCATTAAGCCCGATATCTTCATGTTGGCGGAGGCCGAGGAGGATAACCTCTTCGATAGGGCCTTCAATATGAGCTACCAGTGGGAGATACACCATATCATGGTTGATATTGCTAAGGGCGCTCGTAGAGTGTGGGATTTACGCAATGCTATACACTGCCAGCGCGCACGCTACCCTAAGGAGGCTATGCGCATGAGCTTCACCTCGAACCACGACGAAAATTCGTGGAGTGGCTCGGAGCAGTCGCGCTTTGGTGCCGCCCTCGATGTGATGACTGCTCTTACATTCCTCATGCCTTCGACAATGCCACTTATCTATACGGGTCAGGAGGTGGGCTACGACCACTCGTTCGAGTTCTTCGAGAGGGATGCTATCCCCGAGGGCGCATATATTGAGAATCGTACAACGGAGCTTTATCGCCGTTTGTGTGCTTTGAAGCATGGCTCGCAGGCGTTGGCGGCAGGTGAGCGCGGTGGCGAGATGATTGAGATTGAGAATAATGCTAAGGATTGCATGATGACCTTCGTGCGCGAGGTGGATGGTAGCCGTGTGGTAGCTATTATGAACCTGTCGCCATACCTAATACATGCAGATTTTAATACTGGTATATATGCTGGTAGCTACCTTGATGCACTCACTGGCGAGAGGGTAGTGCTCGATACACACGTTGAGCGCGATATTGCTCCATGGTGCTATCAGATATTAATAAAATAAGTGAGTATGAAGAGATTTTTTACATTGGTGGCGGCTGTGCTTGCCCTTGTTGGTACTACGACTGCTGCCAATCCTAAACTTAAGGTAGAGCACGTAGAGCCACTATCATGGTGGGTGGGCATGAACACCCCTCTGCAACTTATGGTAAATGGTGAGGGCATTGCAAACTATGATGTGGTAATTCTACCTGAGAACCAGGGTGTTGAGGTTGCTGCTGTGCATAAGGCAGATAGTCCAAACTATCTGTTTGTTGATGTCGCGATTGCCGACGATGCCAAGGCGGGTGAGTACACATTGCGCTTTACCAGCGGTCGTACTAAGTGCGATGTTAAGTATCTTATCGCGGAGCGTGACGCGGGCTCTCGCGAGCGTGAGAGCTTCACCACTGCCGACTTCGTATATCTTATCATGCCCGACCGCTTTGCCAATGGCAATCCCGATAACGACTCTATGGATGATACTACCGAGAAGGTAAATCGCTCAAATCCTGGTCGTCGCCATGGTGGTGACTTACAGGGTATGATTGATCACTTGGATTACATCGCCGACCTTGGAGCTACGGCTATTTGGTCAACACCACTGCTTCTTGATAATGAGAATGGCGCGTCGTACCACGGTTACTCATGTAGCGACTACTACCTTATAGACCCTCGCTATGGAACAAACGAGTTGTATAAAGAGTATGTTGAGGAGTGCCATAAGCGTGGCTTGAAGGTTATCATGGATATTGTGCCAAACCATAGCTCTACGACACACTGGTGGTATGACGATCAACCCTTCGAGGACTGGACACACCAATGGGATAGCTATACGCAGTCTAACTGGACCTTCTCAACGAATATGGACTTCAACGCCTCGGCGGCGGACCTCTATCAAATGGAGAGTGGCTGGTTTGATCGTACGATGGCTGATATGAATCTCGACAACCCATACCTATTGCACTACTTCAAGCAGTGGGCAGTGTGGTGGGTCGAGTACTCCGATTTGGATGGCTTCCGTGTCGACACATACCCTTATAACGAGAAGGGTCCTATGAGCGAGTGGTGTAAGGCTGTTATGGCGGAGTACCCTAACTTCAATATCGTAGGTGAGGTGTGGACATCATCTATCCCGCAGCTCGCTTACTGGCAGGGTGGTAACTATAATAAGGATGGCTTCAACTCTAATTTGAAGTCTATCATGGACTTCCCGTTGCACGATGCTCTGCGCGCTGCTATGACCGAGAGTGGCAACCATGCCGGCTGGGGTCAGGGTATGACACGCGTATACGATGTATTGTCGCACGACTTCGTATATCATGACCTATCTAACATGATGATTATGGCGGCTAATCACGATACCGATCGTATTGGTGATGTCTGCGAGGGCGATGTGCGCAAGATGAAGATCGTTCATACCTTGCTATGCACCATGCGTGGTATGCCACAGATGTTGTATGGTGATGAGCTTATGTTCCGTTCTACGGATCGTTCTAAGGGACACCCAACCCTGCGTGTGGACTTCCCTGGCGGCTGGGAGGGCGACAAGGTGAACCTCTTCAATCGCGATGAGCAGACAGGAGAGCAGAAGGAACTCTTCGACTATACACGCCACCTTATGAACTGGCGTAAGTCGAAGGAGGTTATCCACTCGGGTAAGACCTTGCACTTCATTGACCGTGATAATACATATGCCTTCTTCCGCTATAACGATACGGATGTTGTCTTTGTGTATGTGAATAATAGCGATAGCGAGCGTATCGTGCCATGGTCACGCTATAGCGAGATTACTTCAAACCTCACTGTAGGTAAGGATGTTATCACAGGCGAAGAGGTTACGATGGATAGGGTAGTTGTAGCACCGCAGACCGCGCTCGTTATAGAGTTTGAGCGATAGTCGCCATAGCGCTTCTTATTTAGGCATTGCATTACTATGTTGGTATTGCAATGCCTTTTTATTTGTTTTTTATGGAAAAATGATATATATTTGTGCATACAAACCTAAAACACTTGTTGGGTATGAAGAAACTAACTTTGATGATTGTAGCCCTTTTTGCCGTTGGAACACTCTCGGCGCAGGAGACGCATAGTGCCATTACTGATGCGGAGATAGCTCATGATAAGGCCATCACGGAGCAGAAGAAGGCAGTGGAGGATGCTCGTAATGAGGAGCGTCGTATTATCGATGCCGCAAATAAACGCTTTAGTTTGGTCAAGGATGAGTATGATGATGCAATCGAGGAGTATAAGAGTGTTATTGAGGCGCAGAAGCGTCGCGTTGAGTTGGCGCGTGAGAAGCGTGACGAGGTGAAAAACAGATATAAGCAGGAGAAGATACGCCGCAAGCAGGAGATAGCTGCCGCCAAGGCGCGTACCAAGGGCGTAATAGAGGAGCATAAGAGCAACGTGGCGCAGTCTAAGGCCGAGATTGCTCGCCTAAAAAGCGAGTCGCCAAAGCGATAGTAGTGCCCCGTAGGGTGCATTTGCAAGATGATATGCGAGGTGTCCGAAGTCTTTTTCGGGGCACCTCGCCTCTTTTATAATCCGATATAGCCATAAAAATGTGTTGCGAGTATAGGATTTCTTAAAAAAAAGTGTACCTTTGTAGGGATAAAGTGTCGTTGTATTTCAGCGATTTAACCATAATGGTAAACAAAATACAAACATTTATTAATAAACTTCTATGAAACGATTTTTTATGAACATTAAGTCTGTTGTGACTCTCATGGCCACAACCGCACTTATTGCCTTCTCATCAGTATCGTGTCAGTATGACGATACTGCATTGTGGGGTGAGGTGAACAGCATCAAGCAGGAGTTGGCAGATTTGCGCCTCCAGCTTGAGACAGAGCTTAACGCAATCAAGGACTTGGTTAATGGTCAAGTCACTGTAAAGGAGGTTAAGCAGCAGAACGATGGTAGCAAGATTATCGTCTTGTCTGACGGTACAAAGGTTACCGTATATCCTAAGGGTACAGGCGTGCCAGAGAATATCGTAACTGTAGTCTCTGAGGATGGCGTTATGTACTGGGCTATGTACGACGGCATTGGTAATGTGCAGCCTATCTTGGTTAATGGCAAGAAGGTTCCTGTTGCTGACGTAGCACCACAGACACAGATTGTCGATGGCGCTATCCAGGTGTCGTTCGATGGCGGTCAGACATGGATTACAACAGGCTACAACGAGTCTGTTGCCGATAGCATCATCAAGGATATCGAGGTTGTCTATTCAGATTGGCAGACCGATACTGAGGGTAACCCAGTAGCATTGTATTGCAAGATTACCATGGCTGATGGCTCTATCGTGAAGGTGGGCATGCAGAATGGTAAGTTGGTACTTCCTTTCGACTCAATGTTTGTGCCTTATGGCTCTGATATGCTCTTTAGCATTGAGGCTGACGATGTTGCAGACTTCATGACAACAACACCTCGTGGTTGGGAGTGTGAGGTTGAGCATAACGCTAAGAAGGGTACAATCACCATGAATTTCTTTGCCCCCTCGTATGAGGCAATCCAGGCTGGCGAGGCTAAGGGCGAGGGAGTGGCTAAGTTGATGGTTGTCTTCAATAATGGCTCTTCGGCTATCGCATCTATCAAACTCTCTACAAGCCCTGCTCAGGTTTACTTCACTTATGAGGGCGTATATATTGAGGCTGGTTACGGCACCAACTACCTATTGTGCGGTATCATCGGTGCTAAGAACTTCAACCTCGACACCTACGTTACCAACTGTAACAATGTGCTTGCTGATGGTAGCACACTTTCGGGTATCTATCAGGCATCGTTCATGGAGACAAGTACAATGTTTATCCCATACAGCGAGCTCCGCTCTGCAGCTCTTAAGGCTGGTGATGAGTATGCCTTCTGGTATGTAGCACCTCGTGATAACGAGGAGGGTGGTCTCTATGTCGATGCTAAGGAGTTTGTCGTTGAGACATACAAGCATAGCACTGCATCATTCGAGACTACTGCAACTTCGTTCTTCGATGTAGATGTTAAGTTCGAGGTTGTAGGCTCTGAGGGCTATACTCTCGGCTATGAGAAGGCTGAGGACTTCGATGCCGCAGCTCTTGCCGCATACTACACCGAGAACTATGAGTATCTCAACGCCACACGCACCGATGTAAACTACACAGGCTCATTCCTTGAGCTTATGGACTCATCGCAGAAACTCGATAACGGTACAGAGTATGTAGTTTACTATATCGCTAAGAATAAGTCGCAGATGATTTTGGAGGATAACGTGCTATATTGGTCGTTCACAACTGCCGACTTCGTGACGGGTGGTAACCTTGAGGTCGTTATCGAGGGCGAGCCAGTGGTAGAGTATAAAGATATCTACCTCAACCTTAACTCTTCGGGCGAGCATATCATGCTTATCTACAATGCTATGCCTTCGTATATGGCTTCAGCATACCCTGATGACTCATACATCATCAACATGCTTCTCAATGAGGGTGTGCGCACCGTGACAGGTGAGGCTGTTGAGGCTCACTACAAGGGTACAGAGCCAGGCGAGGCAGTCACACTCTTCGCCGTAGCTGTGGATGCTGATGGTAAGATTGGTAAGCCTCTAAAGCAGGAGTTCAAGACTAAGGATTTCGAGTATAACGATCTCGCAGTGACCCTAACTCTTGTTGACTATAAGGTTGACAACACTCTTATCAACGTAGCATGCGAGGGCGCTTCACGCTTCAAGTATATCTACTGCGCGTTGGATAACGCAGATTGGAAGGATGTTTATGGTGGCACTGCAAAGAAGGCTGGTGAGTATATCATCATGAACCCAGATGCCTCTAATGTCTATGACACCAACGACGATGCTCTCACTGCCGAGGGTAACATCCTCCTTCAGGGCCTTAACGTTGACACTGAGTATGTGTTGGTATGTGTTGCTGTGGATGAGAATGGTGTAGTTTCTAAGCCTGCTACTTGCTACTTCGAGCCTATCGCCAACATCGGCAATATGGTGAAGCGCACTGACCCTAACTGGGCTGAGGGCAAGCCAGAGATTATTCTTGGTGAAACTGGTGAGGTTGAGTTCTTCAACTTCTCATGGTATGTAGCGCCACAGAAGGGCTTCGTGGCATACTCTATTGCCGATCACCCAGACAACCTCGCTAACGACTACTACGGCACAAATGTGAATACTCCAGAGAAGCTTATTGCATACATCATTGCTGGTTGTGACAATGGTAAGCGCGACTGCGGTCACAAGTGTGAGTGGTCAGAGAACTACACACATACTTGGGCAGAGATGGAGGATTTGAATGGTGACGGTCGTATCGAATTCGACGAGTGGGTAGAAAAGTCTGTCGATGGTCTTCCAGGTGTATATCACAGCTTCTTCTATGGCACTAAGGGTGAGCACCGCATCTACATCACATGGGTAGATCAGGATGGTAACTTCCATGAGCCATTTGTTTACAACCCAACTACCGACAAGGAGGAGGAGCTCAATGCTGATAACTTCCCTAGTTACTTCGAGTAATACGTAGGTAACGTGAATATGCAAATTGCCCGAGTGAGATCTCACTCGGGCAATTTATTTTGTGTTGACGTTGTGCTATGTGTCGAGGTCGCCTTTATCTCACGATAATCACATTGACTAACTGCATGCCGGCAAGCTCGTTAATGCGCTGCGCATACTCGTCGCGACGATAGAAGATCTCCTGGCGAAGTACGCTCGATGCCATGCGGATGTAGAGCACCTTATTGACGTAGTTGATGTCGGTCGTGAGGTTGGCAACATGATCGCCTACGACCATGCGCCAGTAGTCGGGGAGGTGTCCCTCGGCGAGCTTGGCGGCAACAAAGGGGCGCTGGAAGAACTCGCTGAGCAGCTCACCTATGGGTTGTGTCTTGGTGCGTCTCATTGTTGTGTGCCGTTGTTTATGGTGAATAGTTTATAGTCGACCTCTGCCTCGCCCAAGGTGCGCTCAAGGCGATGTTTGTTACAGTCGGTGATGAATATCTGCCCGAAGATGTTGCCATTCACAAGTCTTAGCAACTGCGCTACGCGGCGCATATCGAGCTTATCGAAGAGGTCGTCCAAAAGTAGCATGGGACGCTCGTTGCCGTGCTCCGCAAGAAGAGTATATTCTGCAAGCTTGAGCGCCACAAGGAAGGACTTTTGCTGTCCCTGCGAGCCATACTTGCGGATAGGGTAGTCGCCGATGGATATTGTTAGCTCATCGCGGTGTACGCCCACGGTGGTATGCTCATTGACGAAGTCCTTTTGGCGAGAGGCGAGCAGCAATTCGTCGAGTGGCGCGCGCTGCAGCTCCGAACGATACTCCATGCCTACGCTCTCGCGATCCTCCGAGAGCATGGCATAGTACTGCGCCACAAGGGGCTTCATCCTCTCTATCACCTCGCTACGGCGGCGGAAGATGATGTCCGCCTGCACGGCGAGCATAGAGTCGTAGATGAGGAGTATATCCTCCGAGGGGTTGCACTTGAGCAGCGTGTTGCGCTCCTGCAATGCTGTGTTGTACTTCACAAGCGCCGTAAGATAGCCTCTATCCATCTGCGAGATAAGCCTATTGAGGTAGCGGCGGCGCTCCTCGGCTGAGTCGCTGATAAGGGCGGTGTCGGCGGGCGATACCATCACAATGGGTATGCGACCCACATGCTCCGAGAGCTTGTCATACTCCTTGCCATTGTACTTGAGCACCTTGCCCGTGCGACGCGAGTAGGAGCATATGGCCTGCACTGGGCGCTCCTCGTCGCTATGAAAGGCTCCATCGACCATGAAGAACTCCTCGCCGTGCGTTATGCTCTGTGCATCGGTGATGGTGTACATCGACTTGGCAAGCGCAAGGTAGTGTATGGCATCCAAGATGTTGGTCTTGCCAGCGCCATTGTCACCAACAAAGCAGTTGATGCCGGGCGATAGCGAGAGCTTCTCGTCGCGGATGTTTTTGAAGCCTATGATGGATAGTGTGTCAAGGGTCATACTCCTAATATAACTTTTTTAGTTCGGACATCAATTTCTCGACATCGCCACTTTGGTATTCATATGTCATAAGGCGAACCATGCCGTTGCTGTCGACAACGTAACAGCGTGGCACATACATGGTTGCATATTTGTAGTATATCTCAGCATCCTCGTCGGCAGCAATCGCAAATCCGAGCTTGTGCTCATCCCTAAAGGCGGCAATCTCCTCGGTTGTGCCGCCGCGCGAAATGGCGATAATATTATGCTCTTCGTCGTCCCCGTTGAGCCACTCCTGCAGGTCGCCCATCATCTTCTGGCAGTCGGGGCAGGTGTGCGAGAAGAGGATGAGTAGTGTGGGTTCATTGCAGGGCATGGCTAACCACTCGCCATCGATCGACTCAATGGTAAACTCGGGCGCCTCATCGCCCACCCTCACGATCGATGTCTCCTCGTATGTCGGCAGCTCATCAGCGATAATCTCGCACGACACATTCGTTAGCAACACACTAAACAACAGGGCTATATAGCTAAAATACTTCATATAATTCTCACACCACCATTTGCCGGTATTCGTTGTGCGAAGATAGCAATTTTTTCTCGCTTCTGCAACAAAACCATCCACTAAGCATATTTTTTAGTCCATATGTTTCTCAATTCAAACTTTTTATTGTATCTTTGTAGGTTGAATAGCGCATTTGATGACGCTATGTAAGTGCGAAATATAAATAATTAAAAACATAAGTAACTATGACAAAAAAAGTTAACACCCCTGAGACTGACGTTATTGTTGACGCAAAGGGTAAGTTGGAGCTTCTCTTCGAGAAGTATGGTAAGGTTATTCTTGGTGCATTGGTAGTTGTTGGCGTAGCTGTTGGAGGCTACTTCATCTACAAGAACCATGCAGATGCTAAGGAGCAGGAGCGTATCGCTAAGTCAAAGAAGGATGCAACAGCTTTGGTTATTGGCGAGTCTGCAGATGAGGCTAAGGCTTTTGTTGAGAATAAGGAGTACGATGGCACTGAGGGTAAGAACTTCGCTAACTATTTGGCTGCTGCGCGCTTCGTGAAGGAGGGTGACTATGATGCAGCTGCACAGTTCATCGCAAACTACCAGGATATCGACGGTGGTGAGCTCCCATACCTCACTAACATGATCAATGCTGAGGCTTGTGGTATTCGTGGTGATATCGCTGTTGAGAAGGGTGACTATGAGACAGCTGTTGCTGAGTTCAAGAATGCCTTGACTAAGAGCGAGGATAAGTTCACCTTCGTATACTTCAACCAGAAGTTGGCTCGCCTCTACGCTAAGATGGATAAGGCACAGGAGGCTATGGATTGCTACAACGCAATTTTCGAGAAGTATCCTGAGTTGGAGAGCTATCCAGAAAATTTCATTTTGTAATACTGTAACCTAACGTAACAACGATTACACATGGGCGATACAATCAATATGTCGGCTGCAAACATGAAGTTTGGTGTAATCATTGTACGTGGCTATGAGGAGTTTATCGACGACAACCTAATGCCCCTTATCGAGAGGTTTGCGACGTTGGGATGTCAGCCAGAGAATATCTTGGTGCGCACCGTGCCCACACTGCACGATGTGGCAATCACAACGCAGTTCTTTGCTCAGTATACCGATGTCGACGGCGTGGTTATCCTCGCACCCGAGAATAGGGTGATGGGCACTCTGTCGTTGATGAATGGCATAATGCAGATCCAGATAAACTGGAATATGGTGGTCTCTATCGGAGGTGCCGAGCGTGCTGACGACATTGTTGAGATGATCGCCCTCCAGACCGAGATGGAGATGGAGGCGCCCGACACTGTGGCGCGTGTCAACTTCTCGTAATAGCCGTTATATCAATATCATGGGGTGTTCATCACGAATGTCCCATTTTTATTTTTGCCATAATTTGATTATCTTTGCACTAATAATCAAAATTAACTATTAACCATGAGAAGTAATATTAAACTATTTGTTGTGGCTGTCGCCGCGATGCTCGGCTTTGCTGCATGCGAGAACAATATGGGTGGCACAGCCCCATCGCTTGAGCTCACTGCCGTGGACTCTACGGCAAACTCTATCACCTTTGTAGTCAACGCCGCAGCCGATGAGTGCGCCTATATGCTCTACGACGGCGAGAATATCAGCGCTGATAAGATCTTCGCGGAGGGCACATCTACCAAGAGTGGCGTCATCACAATCAACGACCTTGCGGCTAATACCAAGTACTATATCGCTGTAGCAGCGCGCAATGGTAATAACACTACCATGAAGACGCTGATGATGCAGACTAAGGAGGCTGGCAACAATGGCGGCAACAATGGTGATGACCCTAATGGTGGCGATGATGATAACTTCGAGCTTCCAGATATTGATGGCGTTGAGAATATCGTGATTACCAAGACTAACGATGGTCGTTGGTACGAGGACTACAACTACTATGTAACCTTTGTACGCGATAACGGTGACCGCCTTATCATCGACTTCTACACCATTGATGAGACTATGCGTAACTACTTACCTTATGGTAACTACACCTTCACTACCGACATGCGTCCTTACACCATCCACTCTGAGACATCACGCTACGTACCTGTCGGCGTTGAGGATGACAATGATGGTTACTACTTCACCGATGGTTACATCTCTGTTGATGTTGCTAATGGCTACTACGCAATCTACATGATGCTCACCTACGACGAGAATGGCACCGCAAAGAGCATCCAGGCATACTACAACGGTCCTATGTCAAGTGCTTCGGTACCTCAAGGTGACAATACAGGCTCTGATAAGCTTATCGAGGTGTTGGAGGTGGGCTCTACATCGTTCAAGTTCCGCATCAATGCTGAGGAGGGTCAGTATTGGCGTTGCTCGGTTGTGGATAAGCGTACCTACGACCAGACCGCATCTAATCCTGGCGCATGGGTTGTAACTTATGGCTTTATGCTTAGTGGGCCACTTACCTTTGACTGGAAGGATGGTGAGATGTGTGAGCATGTTCAGGGCTTGCCTATGCAGGTTACATCATCTACCGACTACCTTATCCTCGCAGCATTGATGGATTATGATGGTGGTCAGGAGAACAACCTCTTGGGCGGTGTTGAGATTGTACAGGTTCGCACCGAGGCTGAGGCTGCAGGCACTGGTAGCGTTGACATCAATATCAAGGAGGTTAACCACAACGACGTGGTCTTCGACTGTATTTTTGGCGACAACGTGTGGGGCTGCTACGTGGCAATGATGGAGACCGCAAACCTCCAGGAGATTAAGGATGGCAAGTATGCTATGGCGGGCTACGCTTCGTATGAGGAGTGTATGCTTTCGCTAATCCCAGGTCTTAGCCACGACTTCAAGCGTCAGTTCCTTGAGTCAACCTACGACTATAAGTGGGACTACCTCAAATACAATACATCGTACACCATCTGTGTTAAGGTTGAGGATATGGATGGCGGTGTAACATTTATCGAGTGTGAGCCATTCTCTACAAAGTAGGATACCTATACATTATATATAATGGAGACTCCGCCTGGGGTCTCTATTTTTTTTGTGTGAGTATCTTTAGAACAATAAAAAAGATAATTTGGTCGATTTTTATTTGAAGATTTAAAAAAAAATACTAATTTTGTTTTCGGAAAGATAATTATTAATCATTTAACAACATTGTTATGAAAAAGTTTTTACTCGTATTGGTAGCATCTATCTTTGCTACAGGTGCAATGGCACAGGATTGGTCAGTCGGTGGTCGTGTGGGTTCAGGTTTCCAGGCTGTTGGTCAGTATGAATATAATGGCAACGACTATATTGAGGCACGCTTCGGTGCTGCATGGCTTGGTGGCGTAACTGCAGACCTTACAGTTCTTCACAACTGGCACATCCTCGATATGGATTGGACTCCTAAGGCTGGTACGTGGTTCTTCGACGCTGGTGTTGGTCTTAACGTCGGTGGTGCTAGCCACTATGCTTATGTCGGTGTTGCAGGTATGGCTCGTCTTGGTCTCACATTCAAGAACGCTCCTGTTAGCCTCTCTGTAGACTACACTCCAGTAATCGCTCCTGACTTCGTATATGGTGGCGGTCATACTAACGCTGGTTTCCGTGCTCTCGGATTTGCGAATGTGGGTATTACATGTACTTACAACTTCTAATTTGAGGTGATAGCGGCGCATTAGCGACGCTTCAATTAAAGCCATGAATGGAATGTACGTCAAAGTACTATCCATCCATGGCTTTTTCATTTCAGCGCCACTACTACACCACTCTGAACTCAAATAAAATTTATTGTGATAAGGGGTCATTCTCGACCTCTCAATCATTGGGCTGAATAGGAAATACCTCAAGTATGTCCTATCCAGCCCAATTTCATGTCGAGGCCAAGCCTACCCCCTTCTGACAAGAAATTGGGTTAGGGGTTAATGAATTTAGAGAAACAATCACTAATCTCCCTAATTTCCTTAAAATCACTAAATTCCTTAAAACTTGTCACACTATAAACCATGTCATCCTGAGGAGGCGCAAATCAATTAGTAAAGAGTAGTGAGAAATTAGTAATAGTTGAGCGCCATCAGCGCTCATAAATTTTGTTACTAATTACTAATTAACAAATTACTAATTTAAGATAAGTCTACCGCTGTCTATCGCCGTTGCCAATGCAGAGGGAAACAGTATCAGAGGGGCAATTACACAAAGGTGGATCGCCACAGAATTGCATAGACCACTATCTGTATCAGCAAAGGTCATCAGTTGCAATTCTTCGCGATGACGAAGTTTTAATATGCGTCGCAGACACCTAACTTTTCACCTTTCACTTTATTATGTGACTGATTCCATCTACCGCCGCTAACACGCTCCCTATCTCGCCCTATCGTAGGTCAGGAACGAAAATGGCGACTCATACTCCTCGCCTCGCTCGTGGCGCTCCTCGGCAACCAACGTCCACTTCGAATAGTCAATCTCGGGGAACGAGGTGTCGCCCTCATAGTCGCGCTCCACGCGTGTGATATACATCCTATTGGCGCACTTCAATGCCTCGGCATATATCTGAGCACCGCCGATGATAAATATCTCCTCATCGCCCTCAGCAAGGCGTACAGCCTCCTCTAACGAGTGTGCCGTGAGTGCCCCATCAAACTCTCGCTCTGAGCGTGTAATGACGATATTTGTGCGCTTAGGAAGTGGCTTGGAGCCTAACGACTCGAATGTCTTGCGCCCCATGATTACAGCGTGCCCAGAGGTGGTAGTGCGGAAGAAACGCATATCCTCCTTAATATGCCATAGTAGCGAGTTCTTATCGCCAATGGTGCCATTCTGTGCGATGGCAACGATGATGCTTACCATATATAAAGTCGATATATTACTAATTAGAATGATAGCGGTGCCTTAATGGCAGGGTAGGGGTCGTAGCCCTCCAAGGTGAAGTCCTCATATTTGTAGTCGAAGATGGACTTAACATCGGGATTTAGGTGCATCGTTGGTAGCTTGCGAGGTGTGCGCTGTAGCTGCTCTTCGGCCTGCTCCACATGGTTTAGGTAGAGGTGTGCATCACCCAATGTGTGGATAAACTCACCCGCCTCGAGACCGCACTCCTTGGCTATCATCATCGTAAGCAAAGCATACGATGCTATATTGAATGGTACGCCGAGGAACGTGTCACCACTGCGCTGATAGAGCTGGCACGACAATTTCCCCTCGGCAACGAAGAACTGAAACATCGTGTGGCAGGGTGGTAGTGCCATGTCGCCCACATCGGCAACATTCCATGCCGAGACGATCATGCGGCGTGACGTAGGATTGCTCTTGAGTGTCTCGATGACAGATGCTATCTGGTCGATAGCCTCGCCATTATTACCGCCCCAGCTACGCCACTGGTGACCATAAACGTGGTTTAGGTCGCCAAATTTGTAGCCCTCGATAGGCGATTCTATGCCCGCAGCAGCGAGGAACGTATCCATATCCACAGGCAGCACGCCATGCTTCACGCACAGCTCGTTATAGTAGCGGAAGGCGTCGCTATCCCAGATATGAACGCCATTCTCCACAAGGTACTTGATATTGGTCTCGCCCCTGAGGAACCACAACAACTCATGGATAACGCCCTTGAGGAATACCTTCTTGGTCGTTAGCAGAGGGAAGCCCTCGGCGAGGTTGAAGCGCATCTGGTAGCCGAAGATACCCTTGGTGCCAGTGCCAGTGCGGTCGCCACGGACAACGCCCTCGCGGCATATTTTATCCAATAGTTCAAGATACTGTTTCATCTATTGCAAAGGTTTTAAGCTGTGGGTTGCCACCATCATCAATTACTCCATAGGTAGCCTCTTCTCCCGACCAGTCGCTGAGGAAGAGTACGTCGAAGTTATCATCATGATGGATATATGGATAGTGCATATGTCCGTAGAAGTAGGTGCTCACCCTCTTGTTCGCGGCGTGGTGCTCACGCGCATAGTCGATGAGGAAATTGAGAGATTCGGATGTCGCCTCGAAGCCATTGTGCGATTTACGCGACTTGCCACTCCACCATCTTCCAAAGCGTAATGCGAGGTCTGGATGAATAAGCCAGCTAAAGAGAAAGCGTGCCACCGACGAGCGGAAGAAGCCATTCATGGCGCGTAGCATTGGCTTGCCCTTGATATTGAGGTTATCGCCATGTGCCAAATGAAGCACTCGACCCTCAATCTCCACCACCTGTGGCTTGCGGAATATCTTAACGCCACACTCCTGCTCAAAGTAGTCGTAGCACCACATATCGTGGTTGCCGGTGATGAAGACCACATCGACACCCTTGCGCGTTAGCTCCGCTAAGCGTGCAAGGACCCTCACGTGCCCCTTGGGCGCTACACGGCGATACTCGAACCAAAAGTCGAAGATGTCTCCTAAGAGGTATATCGCCTTTGCATCCGTGGCTACCATGTCGAGCCAACGGCAGAAGGCATCTTCCGCACGCTTCGAGTGCTGCTCACCGCCGGCGCCAAGGTGTATGTCCGAGACAATATAGTACATCGTAGAATAGGCTTTATAGGAGCTCTTTAATCACTCTCTCAAGTTCTGCAGTGTTCAATGGCACATAGCTCACATTGCCATCACGATCGATGATATAGGCGTATGGCACCACCTGGATGTTGTAGACGTCGAATACCTTTGGGTTGTCGCCGCCAAATACAGATGCCCATGGGTGCTGCTGCTTCTGCACCATATCTATCCATGCGATACGGTCCATGTCAGCAGATACGAAGTATGCCTCCAAGCCAGCGTCGTGGTAGCGCTTGTATAGCTCCTTGAATTGACTAACGAAGATATTGCTCATCGAGTCCTGCGATGACCAGAAGCATAGCAGCGTTACCTTACCGCGTAGGTCGGATAGGTTGTGTGTCACGCGATTGATGTCCGTGAGCGATATGTCAGGGTATAGAGCCTCTGGGGCATTATCAATCATCTTCGCAATCTCTATCTGCTGCTCGAGTATAGCGATATATGGCGACGATGGATAGCTCTTTGCAAGTGCCTGACGGATGCCCTCAAGGTGCATATAGTTTACGCCGTTAGATGCTAAATCAGGAAGCTCTCTTTCGAAGAGATCCAACTGAGAGGCATATATCGCTGCAAGTTTATCGGCATTTTTTACGACAAACTCAATCTGCATGCGGAGTGCTGTCATGGCTATCTCTGTCGCAGCCCTCCACTCGCCAAACTCCAACTTTTTTGTGTATTTATTGTAGTAGTCGAAGTATGAGTTGTGAAATTCGCGTAGTAGCTGCGACTCCTCAGATCCCTCCACCTCATAGTTTAGACCAATATCTCCAGCCGAACGTAGTACGATATTGTCGCCCGGCGCAATTATGAGTGGAAGGTGGAGATCCTCACCCTCTGTCTCAATGCAGTAGTAGCGTGGCGACGCCCCCTTCTCGATCTTAAACTCAAATTTAAAATCACCATTAGCCGTTAGCTCATGGGAGCCAATCTCTTGGGCTTGGCTGAAGTCGTCAGTGATCGATACCAATGTTATGCTATTTACGCCGCTGCCAACAAAGCGACCGCTAACAGTCGTTGTAACCATGCCCTGGCTGTCTGCTGACGAACTACCTGCAGCAGCCTCAGAGTCACTTGTCTTGTTGCCCTTATCTTTGTGGTTACATGCGGTGATGGCGAGTGACATCACGGCAATTATCCAAAATAGTCTCTTCATTCTATCTAAATTATAGTTTTATTACTTTGTTGCGCCTATCTATTTGTGGTTGTTGTGTCGCGCAACACCCTTCGTATTCTTCGCCTGTTTGCGGTTATTGTTGGGGTGCTGTGACTGAGTCTTACGCTGGGGCTTGCGCTGACCCTGCGGAGCGGCGTGATAGTCGCTGCGCATATTGCTAATTGCCGAAAGATCGATCTCGGCATCCCCGCCCGACATGATGCGTATATCTCGTATTATAGCCTCGTTGTTGGGGTGCTCGTTGTTGAACTCAAAGCTCTTGGAGCGCATATAGCGGGCGATGTCAACGATCCTACCTGTTGTGTGGCGGCTGCTCTTGCCCTTGACTATCGAGCGTACGAACTCCTGGGTGTATTTGCCATAGTGCTTAAAGGTGATGCGAGACTGAGGATAGCTCAATTTTTGAGGCGTAATCATCAGATCTTGGCGTGATGGTTGTGCGTATGGCGAGTCGACATCCAACTGAAAGTCCGACATTATGAATAGATGGTCCCATAGCTTATGTTTGAAATCCTCTGTGTCGCGGAGCATAGGGTTGAGGTTGCCCATGACGGCAATCACAGCCTTAGCTTGGCGCGTACGCTCCTGTCTATCTTCGATGAGCAGTAGCGAGTCGACCATCTCCTGAATATGGCGACCATACTCTGGAAGGTACAACTTGCGACGCTTGTAATTATAATTTTTTCTCATTTCCATATACTTATCGAATATGACGATAAACTATAAATTGGTGACAATGGTCAATATAAGTGTTGTTCAAGGCTCAAATGAGTGGTGCATGGTTGCACCAATGCTTAAAAGATAGAATCTTTACCTCGTAATTATTCCCCTATCTGCTACTCATGTAGTTGTCGGGGAGTTGAGCCCGGATAAACTCTGTTTATCCCTACAAAGTAAATGCAATTTTTTCACATAAGCAAACTATGATTACAATTTTACTTCTATTTCACTCTAAAAGTATTCGCAACTCCTTGGTTGAGAGGCTTAAGTTTGAGAACTTCGCTACTATCGAGGCTGACAATGAGGAGTCAGCGCAGCAGATATGTAGCACAACGCCGTGTGATGCTGCGATTGTCGGCAGCGACATATCGTTAGATAGCATCGACCTACCGAAGATCGTAATCGGTCAAGAGCCAAATATGGAGACGGCGCTTGCCGCTGTGCGCAGTGGCGCTATCGACTACCTAAGCACACCCATCGACATGAATCGCCTCATGTGGCGGCTGCGCAGTATCGATATTATGAGTGACGAAGAGCCCATAAAAATAGCTCCCGTGCAGCGCTCAGGTAGTAGACGCACGAATTGTGCCACAACACAGCCCATTATCGGCTGCTCTAAGGCCATTGAGCGCGTTAAAGAGATGATTAGTCGTGTGGCGCCATCCGATGCGAGAGTTCTGGTGTTGGGTGAGAATGGCACAGGCAAGGAGCTCGTAGCTCGATGGTTGCACCTCAAGAGCCATCGCGCCCATGCACCCTTCGTTGAGGTCAACTGTGCCGCTATACCATCGGAGCTTATCGAGAGCGAGCTCTTCGGGCATGAGAAGGGGTCGTTCACCTCGGCAGTGAAGCAGCGAAAGGGTAAGTTCGAGCTTGCCGATGGAGGTACACTCTTTATGGATGAGATTGGCGATATGTCGTTGGCTGCTCAGGCAAAGGTGCTCAGAGCCCTGCAGGAGAATAAGATAACGCGCGTTGGTGGTGATAGGGATATTCCGGTAAATGTCCGTGTTGTGGCGGCAACGAACAAGGATATACACAACGAGATAGCCTTAGGGCACTTCCGCGAAGATCTATATCATCGCCTGAGTGTCATCGAGATAGATGTGCCACCCTTGCGTGAGAGGCAGGGGGATATAAGCCTCCTTGTCGACCACTTTATCACGGAGATATGTACGCGCCGTGAGATGGATATCAAGCATATCGATGATGATGCTATAGACATCCTCTCGCATTGTCGCTGGACGGGTAACATCCGCGAGTTGCACAACGTTGTTGAGCGACTTATAATCCTTAGCGATGAGCGTATTACGGCGGATAACGTGCGCCTCTATTGCCACGCTTAGTCGGTGATGGCGGCGCTTAGCTCCTCGATGGTTGTTGCTACGTGTGTGGCACCAGCGGCGTACAATTCATCGGCAAAGCGGAAGCCCCACGCCACGCCCACAGAGGCGATGCCTGCAGCAGCGGCGGTATGAATGTCTATGCCCGAGTCGCCGACCATTATCGCCTGCGAGGGGTCGACATTGGCAATGCGTAGTATGTTGTGGATAATCTCGGGGTTCGGCTTCAGGGGCGCTCCAGGACGATTACCCTCGATGGCGATGAACTCCACGTCGCCGAAAAACTTGGCGATAAGTCGTTCGGTGCCATGTTGAAACTTATTTGAAGCAACAGCCACCTTCACACCCTCGGCGTTGAGCCTATGTAGCAGCTCGGGGATGCCTGTGTAGGGGGTGGTGTAGCGATCGATATTCTCTACGTAGTAGTGGCGGAATTGCGTTACGCACTCCTCTACATAGCTCTCATCCTCAGTAAGATGTGTGGGTAGTGCGCGCTCCACAAGGCGCTTGATACCTCCGCCCACCATTGCTCTATACTCTGCGTCGGTGTGTTCGGGTAGGTTGCGACTACGCATGACATAGTCCACCGATGCTGCTAAGTCGCCAATCGTATTTAGCAGCGTGCCATCAAGGTCGAATATCACTAATGAATATTTCATGGCGCAAATATACAAAAATAATTTTTTTTGCTACCTTTGCATCATGATACGTTTATCATTAGTAATACCCACATATAACCGCTCGGAGCAGATCGTAAAGACGCTTGAAAGTGTTGTTAAACAGCGCTTTGATGCGTCGCAATGGGAGTGTATCATCGTCGATAATAACTCCAAGGACGATACGCGCAAGAGGGTGGAGGAGATAATCGCGAAGCATGAAAGGCTAAATCTGCGATACCTCTTCGAGACGAAGCAGGGGTTGTCGCACGCTCGTAATTGCGGTATAGCGCATAGTCGTGGCGATATCATCGCCTTTGTGGATGATGATGAGACTATCGTCGAGGAGTTCGTCAGAGAGTATGTCGCCCTCTTCGACTCGCACCCCGAGGCGATGGCTGCTGGTGGTCGTATCGTGCCTGAGTATATCTCGGGCGAGCCTAAGTGGATGTCCCACTATGTCGCCCTGCCGATAGCCAACCCGCTCGACTATGGCGACTATGTTCGAAAGTTTCCGCGAGGTAAGCACCCTGGTGGCGGTAATATGGCGGTGCGTCGTGAGGTGATAGAGCGCATTGGCGCCTTTGACACTGAGCTGGGGCGCACGGGCGAGAGGCTTGTAGGTGGCGAGGAGTGCGACTTCTTCGAGCGTATTTATGCTAATAATATGCCTATATACTATGTGCCACGAGCAGCGATATATCACCGTATAGGCAGCGATAAGCTCACTGACGACTACACCTCGCGACTATTCCATCAGGTGGGTGTGTCGCAGCGTATTCGCGCTAAGCGTGCTGGTAGGCTATCGAGAGCCTATGTTGCCGAGGTCGCTAAGTGGGGCGTCACACTGCTCCTATGCTTAATACATACTCCGGCTCGTTCGCGCTATCTGATAAGACTGCGCCGTGGTATATCCAAGGGTCTCTTTGGCAGATAGTAGAGAATTACTGCTCTATTATACATATTTACTCCGTATAGTAGTAGTTATTGCATAAATTTTATTACATTTGCAAATCCAATGGCTCTTTAGTTCAAGGGATAGAACGAAGGTTTCCTAAACCTTAAATCCGGGTTCGAGTCCCGGAGGGGCTACTATTAAAATCCCTACCGTGCTGTTCATCACTGAGTTATTGTTTGCTGCATTGTGAAATGATAATTTTTTTGGCACGATGATAGATTGTTATGAGCATCATGCTCTATATATGTGTAGTGATTAAGTAAATCTTTATTTCGATGGCAAAGTTCTGTTCTGAGTGTGGTGAGAGTACCACCGGGCTAATGAGGCGTTGTCCTCGTTGTGGCGCTACGCTTATGACCTCTTCGGATAGAGGAGTGATGGTGCGTGCGACTCTTATGGCTATTGGCGTGCTGATTATGCTTAGCACCTTCTTGGGTTGGTATAATATACGACTGAGCATAGATAACGGTTTTCTCGATGCTGTTTGTGCCCCTATATCGCGTACATTGTTTAGCTATTCGGGCATAAGCACAACATATGGTCTTCTTGCCTTTGGCTTTGCTCTTGCCTTGATTGTCTTTACGGCGTGTCGTAGCCGTTATCTAACAGCCTTAGCGGCATTGGGATGTGTGGTTGTTGGATTCCTTGCGGTGACATCGTTGCCAGAGGTGTCGGAGTTGATGAAGCCAGCAAATCCTGGTGGTGGATACCTCATGGAGAACTTTGAGTATCCATTGCAGGGCGCGTTGCCTCTTGCTGGTCTCGAGTTGATTGGTGAGGTTATTACCGACTACCTGAGTGTTGGACTACTCCAAGGCGCTAAGATTATGCTAATGCTCTCTGTTGGTGCGCTCTTCCTCTCGGTTTACGACTATGTGCGCTCGCTGATGAATAGGAAATAATAGGGCGATTGGCGCGTTACTATATAGAATAAATAACTAAACTAACTTATATTATGGCAATTTACACTTCAAGCAAGACTGCAACGCAGTCACTTACTGCAACGCTCTTCAAGAGCCTCTATATGCAGATGTCTGCTGCATTGACCATCACAGGTCTTGTAGCCTACTTCCTATCACAGTCACAGGCATATATCGAGATGCTTATTGGCTCACCAGCTATGGTTTGGATTATCCTCCTTGCTCAGTTGGGCGTTGTTATTTGGCTCTCGGCACGCCTACACGCTATGTCGATGACAACGGCAACGGTGCTCTTTATCCTCTACTCGGTTCTTACGGGTGTGAGCTTCGGTACACTCTTCTTGGTATTCGATATGAGTGATATTATCGCTACGTTCTTCGTAACTGCGGGTACCTTCTTCGCTACCAGCCTTGTAGGTTATGTAACAAAGATGGATCTCTCGAAGATGGGTAGTATTCTTATGATGTTGCTCATAGGTCTTATCATCGCTACGTTGGTAAACTTCTTCATCGGCTCTCATGGTCTATATATGGCTTGCACATACCTCGGCGTAATCATCTTCGTAGGTCTTACAGCGTGGGATACTCAGCGTATTAAGAATATGTTTATGGAGCACGGTACAGCTGATGAGAATGGTCAGAAGCTCGCTCTTATGGGTGCATTGATGCTTTATCTTGACTTCATCAACCTATTCATCTACTTGTTGCGCCTTATTGGTGGCAGAGACTAATGACCACTACCGTATATAGAAAGAGTGAATAAAAAGTCTATTCTTGCCCTCGAAATCCCCATTTACGCATGGTAAACTGCGGTTTTTTGAGCTAAACATACATCTTTTTATACACTTTCGAACATGAGGGGCTGTCTAAACAAACTTGTTAGGCAGCCCCTCTTGTGATGTTATATTGAACTAAAAGTTAACCTTTACGCCGGCGACTATCATTCCCATACATCCGCTACCAAGCTCCAAGAACCCTCGCACCTTACCACCAGCCTCAAGACATATTGCAGATAGCTGATATGTCCAGCTTAGGTATGAGTGACGTTCGCCATCAATCGCTCCATGGACATACATGGCACCTGCCCCAATACGCGAGTACATACCTATATGCTTATGGTTAAACCAGTAGAATTTAGCTTGTGGCATAACATTTATGTAGTGGTGTCTTGATTGTGTCTTGCGCTCCGACGGCGTGTAGCCATACTCGTATGTAGCCATGGCACCAACACCAATATATGGATGCACATAGTGTAGGTAACCAATAGATAACCCTCCAGAGTATAGCGTGTCGAGCTCGGCTTGTCCAAGAGTGATAATTATTCCAAACAGAGAGATGACATTCATTGTTGAGGGACCACCATACGACACGGTAATCTCATTCTTCCCATAATCAGGCATTCTCTCTTGGGCACTCGCCGATAGGGTAGTCATCGCCATGCACACCACAATAATCGCAATAATTCTCTTCATGTTCCTCTAAATAAAAGTGTGAGTTGTGTTGCAAATATACGAAACACAACCCACATTTGCAAATATCTGCTTATAGAGGATATTTGTTACTACTCTTATGAATGAGGTTGACCAAGCAACTATCTTAGATTATTGATAAATTGAGACTTATGTTCTGCCCTACATTCAAGAAGTATCGACTTTAGTTTGGACTTATGTTTGTATAGCTTGTTTTTGTCGTAGCTCATAAACATACATATTGCATTCGACGAGAAGTCTGCAAATATCAAGCATAGCAAACGATACTCCTCTTCTTTAAGATTGGGCACCTCGGTGCGGAGATTCTCCATGATGCCATCGTTATATTGGTTTACCAGGCTCTCCACTGCCTTGTAGCCATTTTCACTCTTAGAGAAATCCTTCACATAGTTGTCAAGTGCTGCAATCACCTGATTGTGTTTAACCTTCCTGGTGACATCACTGTAATATGCATCCAATAGGTCGTTAATATGTTTTAGCTCCCGACTAATTAGCTCTGTTACATTTCTACGCATGGTTGACATCATACGCTCCTTGTCGTTTGCTGTTGCGTTCAACGACTTGACCTTCGTAGATTGTTTATCCAGGTCGCTGAGAATGCCCTCCACTTGGCTTTTAAGAATCTCTATTTCTGCCTTTTTGCGTACTATCTTTATATATGTGAAGCATAGCAGTACGATGCTAATGATAACCATTATGAATATATACATTCTCTTTTCGTACTTGCCACGCATCTCTATCTCCAACTTCTCACGGATGCTCTGCTCTACTTGCATGTTGAGCACCGATGCTTCAAGTGATTGTAATATCTGGGCGTTTTGTCGTTTAACACTCTTCTCTATATATTGTAGTGCTTCGTCGCTTTTACCCAATATTGAATAGACAATATATTTTGTGTAATCGAGGCTTGACGCATCGCAGTTGTTTTCCTCTGCCAGGGCGATATTGGCAATGGCACTATTGCTATCGTTGAGCGTTGCGTAGTAGATAGCCTTATATAGGTAGTACATCTCAGGTGCGCTCTTGAGATAGTCATCATATTGCTCGATTATCTCGACAAGCTTATCGTACTCTGGTATGGAGGTGTAGGTGTCGAGTAGATTGTATAGAATATCTGTTATTAGCTCTTTGTTTGTACCATCATTGTTGGCTTCGAGAGCCATTTTAAGATACTCTTCAGCCATCTCAAAATCTTGTAGGCTGAGATAGACGCGCCCAATATCGTAATTGGAGAAGGATAGATAGTACTCCGAGCCGGCTGCCTCGAAGCACTTCTTAGCTAATAGGTACTCGCTAAGAGCATTGTTAAATAGATATTCAGCACCATATATCTCACCCTTCGAACGATGAACAAGACCCTCCAAACGAGGATTATTAATGCTCTTTAGAGACTTCTCGGCCTCCATGAGATAGTACATTGCATCGACATTGTGGCCGCCATTTTTCTTAATCTGCGCATGTTGAAACATCGCTCGTGCACGCTCTCCATTGTGCTCGTTTGTCATGTAATATTCCACCATAGGTCGCGTAAGCGAGTCATTGTCACCCTCCATATAGTTGTAGTACAATGTTTCGCTATAGACAAGACGGTAGCGTGCTAAGGCATGTTCATCGTCAATATCCTTTGGGTTGATTGAGCGCATGATGTTTAGTGCGGAATCTGGCATATCGATGGCAATCCTTTCGGCGCGGTCAACAAGTTTTGACGAGTTATCGTCTGCGGAGCACCCCGACAGCAGTGCCAACATCAAAGCCCAAGCAATTCTTCCTATTATTCTATCCTTCATACACGTTATGGGTTAGTTCTTTATGCAAAGATAGTAATTATGATTTTATTATGTACAATAAATATAACCTTTTAATTTGTGTAGGAGACGGTTAAGTTGCTTGTAATCAGTTATATAACCCTTTGGAAGATTTGAGTAATCTTCCTATATTGCAATCTATTGATAGTGAGATAGTTATGTTGTATGCACAGAAGATAATTTTTTAAGTGCCTTATAGTCAGTGGTTTATGCCTGGGTATGTGAGTATAGAAATGAGGGGGTGCCCACTATGTTTCGTGGACACCCCCTCTTCACTATATATTTTATCGCTACCGACTACTTAGCGAGTGACTGCGATACGTTTATGATGTAGTCGCCCATGCGCTCAATCTCAGATAGTGTATCGAGGTAATAGACGCTCGCCTGGTAGTTGCCATCGCCACGCTCCATCTTGAGCACCTCTGCCTCACGCATATTGTTGCGCATCTCGTTAATCTCAATCTCGGCATCTACGGCGCGACGCTCTGCCATCTGGTCAACCTTCTCGGCCTTGAGGTTCTCGATCATCACCGCGTAGGCATTGTCTACGGCTGTAAGCATGCGGTTGAGGTTCTCGATCTGCTCCTCAGTAAAGCTCTTCTCGTGGCTATTGCGGCGTGCGAGGATGCGACCTATGCTCTCGCCTGAGTCACCGAGGCTCTCAAGCTCACCGATGATGCGGTACATACGCTTTGTCTCGGTGCGTGTATCCTCCGAGATGCTATCCTCAGGCATAGCGTTGAGGAACTGTGCTATCTCATACTCTATGCGGTCCGAGATCTCCTCGTACTTCACAAGGCGCTGGCGCGATGCCTCGAAATCCTTCTCGTTCTTTGCTGCGATAGCCTTGCGTATGGTCTCGATGCTGCGGCGCGATATCTCCGCGAAGTGTACCACCTCGTTACGCGCCTGCTCGATAGAGAGCTCGGCAGTCTCGAGCTGACCTGCGTGGATATACTTCAGCTTAACGCCATCCTCCTCCGCGCTCTTCTTATCCTTGATAATTGCAGTTGCTGCCTTAACAAGGTACTTGACAAACCATATGAGTATAAAGGTATTGAAGAGGTTGAAGAGCGTGTGAAGCATTGAGATACCGTAGAGCGATGCTGTGCCATCCACCACTGCACCATCTGCAGGGTTAGGAAGACCCATCCATGTGATCGTAAGACCGACGAATGTCAAGAATGGCTTGAAGAGTATAAGCGCCCATATCACACCAAAGAGATTGAAGAGCGTATGTGACATGGCTGCTCGTTTGGCATTTACGTTACCCACAGCTGCTGCGATGTTAGCAGTGATTGTAGTACCGATGTTCTCACCAAGCACCATAGCTGCACCCATCTCGAAAGGTATCCAGCCCATGTTAACCATGATGAGTGTGATGGCCATGGTTGCCGATGAGGACTGCAACACGAGGGTTAGGATAGTACCGAAAAGAAGGAAGATGAGCACCGAGCCGAAGCCATAGTTTGTCCAGCCCTGGATGAAGGCTAACGACTCCTCGTTGAGGTCGGGCACCGAGCTCTTCATGAGCGAGAGACCGAGGAAGAGGAGCGAGAAGCCGATGATAAGCTCGCTGATATGGCGGCGCTTATCTCTCTTCGAGAGGCTTAGGATGAAGCCCACGGCCATGAGTGGCACTGCAAATATCGAGATATCAGACTTGAAGCCGAGGAGTGACACCATCCATGCTGTAACCGTAGTACCAATGTTGGCACCCATGATTACGCCCACGGCCTGTGTTAGTGTTAGAAGACCGGCATTAACGAAGCCTACGGTCATTACTGTTGTTGCCGACGAGGACTGGATAACAGTGGTGATACCCAAGCCCGAAAGTACGCCCTTGAAGGGCGTTGAGGTCATCGATGTAAGCAGCCCTCGCATCTTGCTACCTGCCGCCTTCTGAAGACCGTTGCTCATGAGGTTCATTCCGTAGAGGAACATACCGAGAGCACCCAAAAGTTGAAGAATCATCATCATAGCTTATAATGTTTTGTTGTTCTTTGTCTCAGTGTTCTTTGTTTTCTGAAGCAAATATATAACGACAATATAAGCCGTGCAATAGGCGAAATAAAATGTAACAAAATCTTAACACCAACGCAAAACCTATGTAACAATAGCGCTGCTTGAAGTGGTGGTGTGGGCGGATTGTTAATTCTCTCCGCCGCTACCAATACGTCCGCGCTCCTCGGCTGAGCCACTCTCGACAGACTTCGCACGGAACTGCTTGCCTGAGTTAAAGTTATACGATATGGAGAACTTAACGGCAGGCTTCATCCATGGCTGGTTGGCAATCATCACGCGCTCGAATGTAGGCTCGTTGATAGTTATCCTCTGCTTCATGGGCACGATGTTCTGCACGCCGAGGCTTAGCGTCAGCTTGTTGTCGAACATACGCTTCTTGAGGGCTGCGTTGAGGTTGCCAAAGTCGGCAATCTTAGTGTTACCCGCCTGAGCACCATGTATATACATGCCGTCGAGCTCGATAAAGAAGTTCTTGGGTAGTGTGAACGACATCTGTCCGTTGGCTACGCCCATAAAGTTGCGGCGCACAGGCTCGTCGGGGTAGATGCGCTGACCCATATACATCGCCGTGATATTAAAGTTGGCGCTCCACCACTTTGTGAACTGGAACGGAAGGCTCACTGTGGCGTAGAAGTTGTTGAGCGTGGGGTAGTTGATGGTCTGCAAGATAAGCAGTTCGGGGTTCTCGCTATCCACAAGCGTGGTCTGCTGTATGGCATTCTGCATAATCTGCATGCCGACACTTATCGTGTACTTATACTTAAGCACGGCGGTCACCGACACCGAGTTGTTATACGATGGTTTAAGGTTGGGGTTGCCACGCTGTATCATATACTCCGATATCTTGGTCTCGTTAGGTGATAGTGCCCAGAATGAGGGGCGGCTGATGGTGCGCGAGTACTGCGCGATAAGCGAGTAGGCACCATCCTTGGTTATTGCATACGATACGTTGGCATTGGGGAATAGGTCGAAGTAGTTCTGCTTGACGAGCTTGTCTGCCGAGCGGAATGCCGTGTACTCGCCACGCAGACCTCCCACAAGGCTTACGCGACCGAGTCGGGCTGTGGCAATTACGTAGGCAGCACCGATATTCTCATTGTAGCCGATATCGTAACTACGAGTCTCATTCTTGAGCCAGGTGCCCTCCTTCTGATACTCGTAGAGGGCGTTATTATCGTTGCCGTTGTAGGTGTACTTCAAGCCCGCCTTAATTGTCACTTTGGGTGATAACACCTTCTCTAAGGCTATTGTGGCTGTTCCTAACTGGTAGTTGCCGCGCGAGGCTTGTCTATATGTAGAGTCGCGTGTGATGAGAGGCGCGCTGAGGTCGTCGCAGTTGATGTCGAAGTAGTTGTTCGACGATGACGATTGGTTGTTGGTGTAGTCGCCGATAAACTTAAGTGTCGACCCCTTGTCGTCGAGCTTGTAGATGTAGTTCAACGTGGCGGTAATCATGTGGTTGCGCCCCTTGTCGTCGTAGATACCATCACTGCGTGAGGTGATGCCATTTAGGCTACGTTCGGTCCATGTCTCGGTGTCGCCATTCGAGCCCCAGTAGTTGTATTGTAGCTCGGCACCCACCGAGTGGCGGTTGGTAATATCGTAGACAACACCCAAATTACCACCGGCCCACGTCGAGCGCTCATCCATCTCGGTCTCGGCGTCGATAACTGTGTTAGAGGTATAGTCGGTATGCTCCTCTGTTGTGTAGTCGTTGCCGTTGGTGCCTGCCCATAGACGGCCGTAGGCATTCACCTTGCCGCTATTGTAGTTGAGCGACACCGAGGGCATTATGTTGTACGCACCCTTAGTGCCATTTGCAACGAGCGATGCCGAGCCCATAAGGCCTGAGTTAAGGTTTCGCTTTGTTGTAATCTTGATGATACCACCCGATGACGATGCGTCGTAGTCGGCACCCGACTGAGGTATAACCTCAATGCGCTGTATGTCGTTGGCACGCAACGAGCGTAGATAGGCCATAAGCTGTGCATCGTCGAGCTTTACCTCGCGGTCGTTGAGATAAATCTTCGAGCCCGACGAACCGTTGATAGATATCTTGTCGTCCTGAATCCACACACCAGGAGCGGTCTTGAGTAGCTCCTCGCCATCCTTGCCTATGGCTACTGGCGAGTTGGCAACATCCACTACAAAGCGATCTGCCTCGCGGCGTATGAGCTGTCCTGTGACCACCACCTCGTCAATCTTCTCGCTATCCTCCTCAAGTGTGATGTCACCGAGGTCGAGAGTGCTGCTCAGGAGAATGTCTTGCTGCAATGTTTTGTAGCCTATATAGCTGATATGCAGCGTATAGCTGCCACTATTTGCCGATATGGAGAACCTACCTTTGCCATCTGTGGTGTTGCCCGTAATCTGAACCCCATTTTCGAGGAGTACGACTGTGGCGTAGGGTATGGCGCTCTGCTCGCCATTGACGATACGTCCCGAAAGTTGATACTTCTGCGCCGATGCCTCGTTAGTGCCGAAGAGGATGAATAGCGCTATGAGCATGTGTAGGATGTCTTTCATAAATCTTTTTTGTTTATCTATTTTACTAAGAGTGTTTGTAACCTTCTTTGTTTCAGTTTCATACTACAAATTTACCCCTCCCCTATGAATTTTCCAAATTTTAGTGTGCTTTTTTATTTAAGGGAGGCTCTATAAATTAGGTCGCGATGATTTTGAAGACATTCAAAAGCAGCCGAAATAGAGTTTCCCAAGACAACGAAAACATTATTACTAATTTATAGAACCTCCCTTATGGCGGATTTTTTTCGTTGCTCTTCTACTATTAAACGTATAACAAGGCATAAAGTAACATGCGAAGTGTAATTTTTTTTTCGGAATACCCACTTAAGATTATGTGAAAGGTATAGATTTTTTTGTAATCATAATTTTTGTTTATTCGTTTGTGTTTTTGTCATTGCAAAGTTGCTCCTTATGATGCGGTAGCCAAATTTTAGCCTCTCGAATTTTTCCACAACACACCTTAAACCATGTTGATTACCAATAAGTTACAATAATACCTTTACTATATAATTTATTAATATCTGAATATCAGTTGCTTAGTCATAGATATTACATCATTATAGAACAAGGCGCATAAAAAAGGTGTCAACCGATTGCAAGGAGGATACCTCCATTTGGCAAAGTATAACAAGAGCTGATATTAGGCTAACGCTCCTTTTCATTGCTTCGGCTCAAAAAAGCGCAGTTTACTGAGTGTAAATGGCATTTTGAGAGCGGGAGTAACGACAAATTAGTCTTGTTAGACAGCTTCATGTAGCGGAGTGGCCCACTTCGATAGATATTGCTTTATACAACGTTGCGGGTATCTTTTTTAATACCCGTGTAGTCGGATGGAGTATTTTGATATATATGGCTCCACTCAGTGTTGCGGGTATTAATTTTAATACCCGAGTAGCTGCGCACTCAACATTACCCAACCCTAATGCGTCGCGGGTATCTTTTTTAATACCCGTGTAGTCGGATGGAGTATTTTGATATATATGGCTCCACTCAGTGTCGCGGGTATTATTTTTAATACCCGAGTAGCTGCGCACTCAACATTGCCCAACCCTAATGCGTCGCGGGTATCTTTTTTAATACCCGCATGGTGGCACGCTCCATGTGTTGTTGGCATCTTATTTTATACGCATGTAGTTGCGCGGGTACATTCAGACATATTGGTTTTAGCGCAATCTTGTGGGTATCCTTTTTAATACCCGTACAACTGGATGAGCTCCTTTGTGATGGTTGAGCTACACCCATGTCGCGGGTATTGTTTTTAATACCCGTGTACCAGTAGTGTGTGTTGGTAATCAGTTGCCCCCCCCTCCAATTAATGTGGGTATCCTTTTTAAAACCTGTGCTACAGGTTGAGTCCCTTTGTGATGGTTGAGCTACACCCATGTTGCGGGTATTATTTTTAATACCCGCGTGAAGGTGGTGTGTAAGTAGTTGAATGTCAATACCAATTGGGTGGGTATCTTTTTTAATACCCGAGTAGCGGCGCACTCAACATTACCCGACCCTAATGCGTTGCGGGTATCTTTTTTAATACCCGTGTGCAGGTAGTGTGTAAGTAGTTGAATGTCAATACCAATTAACGCGGGTATTAAAAATAATACCCGTACGCGGTGAGAGTGGTAATAGGTTTACTCAAGGCTGATATTGGATAGCGCTCTGCCAAGCTCTCTGATATATCTTTCAATCTCCATGCGACGCTCGAGCGTTGGGCGCTTCACACCATTAACATATTGCTGCATCAATGTCTCGTTGATGCCAATGGCTCGCGCAACCTGTCGCACATTTAGTTCGGGAAATCTGTTGAAGAGCTCTCCGATATGATTTCTCTCCATTGTAAATTTTGTGGTGTGCTTATCCATAGTGTAGATTTTTATACAAATGTAGGTATTATTTTTAATACCCGCAAATCCATAAATATATTATTTGTCTTGGGAGAACTATCCCGCCACGTGGGTATTAAAATAAGATACCCATCACACATGGGACGATTATTAGATGGAGTGCGCTATCGCATGGTGGCGATTTGATTGTATGATGAAGTGCCCAGCAGCGCGGGTATTAAAAAAGATACCCACAATGTGAGGGGCAAGCTATTGCCTTTGGAGTGGGAGAGGGATTGTTGCGCGGGTATTAAAAATAATACCCGTAACATATGGGGACTATTAGATCGATCGAGCTTACGGGTATTAAGAGCGATGCCTGCAAATTTATTAGCGAAATTCCTTTCTTGATGGGGGGGGCTCCGCTGCTATATGGGTATTAAAAATAATACCCGCATTGCTTTGGAAAATAATATACTCCATTTTTCAACTCCACTGCCACGTGGGTATTAAAAAAGATACCCACAGCGCATGGGGCAATCATTAGATTGAGCGCGTTACCTAACGGGTATTAAAAAAGATACCCGCAAATTAAGGATACTAGTTTTGTCGTTGGGGAGGGGAACTGTTGCTCGGGTATTAAAAAAGATACCCACATCACAAGAAGAAAACAAGGGTCTTGCTTGCAACACTCTATCTATGCACGGGTATTAAAAAAGACACCCGCAAATTAAGTGGTGAAATTCCTTTTTATAGTGTGAGCTAGTGCCAACAAAACAATCTTCTCGGATGTTTCAAGCCTCACTCCCAATACGATTTATTGTTCTTGCCCAACTTTTGTCGGATAGTTACAGTTTTTTGAAGTTATGGTGGGCGGTCAAAAGTGAACTTTGCAATCATGGCGTGAGGAGAGCAAGTTTACTTGTTACGCCTCGCCGTAGCAAAGTGGCGACATTACGTAGTTTTGCCTCAAAAGTAGTGCGTCTGCGAAATAGGATTAACGGATAGGAACGGCTGGAGTAATAGGTGCGCGTTGCTTGATAGGAGCGATAGCAATAAACTCGCGCGCAAGCAACCATATTGCTCCTACGATATAAGATATAAACCTCTCGCGAAGCGCACCACACTTTTCAGTTTTCACCTCTCCCTTTTCACCTTGAATCAACACCATCCTCCATTAGTAGATGCCAAAAACAATAGGGGCGCTGCCCATGGCAACGCCCCTACATATATATATGTTATCCGTTTACTTGATAACTACAAGTGGCTGGTCAGCCTGAACGGTATCGCCCTCAGCAACCAAGAAACCGAGAATCTTACCAGCATAGTCTGCCGAGATAGAGTTCTCCATCTTCATAGCCTCGAGGATCATAATCTCCTGACCCAAAGCTACGGTGTCACCCACCTTTGCCTTAATCTCGATAACACGACCTGGAAGAGGTGCGTTTACGGTGTTGCCATCAGCAGCAGTAACCTTCTGCTCAGCAGCAGCATCGCCCGCATCCTCCATAGAGTCTGCAACCTCGATAAGGATAGCGTCAGCAGCTACGGTGTCGCCCTCAGCAACCAATATCTGCTTGATGAAGCCTGCATGGTCGGTAGTGATAGAGTTCTCCATCTTCATGGCCTCAAGAATCATAACCTCGTCGCCAGCCTTAACCTTATCGCCCACCTTAACCTTAAGCTCAATAACGCGACCTGGAAGTGGTGCGCATACGGTCTTGCCTGTTACAGGACGCTTGGCACCAGCCGCAGCACCAGCCTTAGCGCTCTCAATCTCGATGATGATGCCCTCAGCCTGTACGGTGTCACCCTCCTTAAGGATAATCTGCTTAACGTTACCAGCATAATCCGAGGTGATAGAGTTCTCCATCTTCATAGCCTCAAGGATGGCAACCTCCTGACCTACGGTTACTGTGTCGCCGACCTTAACCTTAAGCTCGATAACACGACCTGGAAGTGGTGCGCAGATGGTGTCGCCAGTGATAGGCTGAAGCTCCTTAACCTCCTCCTTCTGGAGTGATGGATCTGCTGCCACCTTCTCAGCGTATGCAGCCTCCTTAACGCCTGTGAGGTATGCCTTAGCTACGAGTGGGAACAACTCCAACAAAAGCTCCTCCTTCTCGTTCTCGGCCAAGAGTACGCCGCCAGCCTTCTCCAATACTGGGTTAGGCTGCTTCTGATACTTCGATGTATCGTATGGACGCTCCTCACGGAAGCCACAAATCTTCTCGCGGAAGTCCTCAGAAATCTTAACTGGTGTGCGACCATAGTCACCCTTAACAAGACCTACGAACTGAGCCGACTTATTAGTGTACATAGCACGACCTGCCTTCTCATCCATAGCGCAGTTTACTGCCTGAGCACCTACAATCTGCGATGTTGGAGTTACGAGTGGTGGAAGACCTGCTGCCAAGCGTACAGGAGGAATAAGCTCCATGGCGCGTGGGAGGATGTCCTCAGCACCGAGCTGCTTGAGCTGTGCCACCATGTTAGAGTACATACCACCAGGAATCTCAGCATCCTGAACGAGTTTGTTAGGTGCTGGGAAGCCGAAGTATGCCTCGATAGCCTGTGATGCTACGAGAAGCTCATCCCAGTTCTCTGCCTGTGCTGCTGCAACGCAACGGTCAAGAAGTGCATCTACCTCAGCTGGAACCTCATCTACAAGTGGGTTGAATGGCTTTGGAAGTGGCTTTTCAGCGCCAAATACAGAGAGCTCAAGCTCCTTGCGGATCTCCTTCAACTGCTCGTTAATCTTAGCTACAGCCTCCATGTTTGCGCCGAGCTCAATGCCGAGCTTCTTACAGAAGAGATATACAAGCTCTACGGCAGGTGCGCCTGTGCCGCCACCAAACCACCAGCAGTTGGTATCAACAATGTCAACACCAGCTACGATAGCTGCATATACTGAACCAAGACCATAGCCTGGAGTACAGTGTGTGTGGAAATCGACAGTCACGCCGAGCTCCTTTTTCAATAGCTTGATAAGACCGGCAACGCGTGCTGGAGGAATCAAACCTGACATATCCTTGATGGTAATCATATCAGCACCAAGAGCTGCCATCTGACGAGCCTTGTCGAGGAAGTACTCATCGGTAAATACCTTCTCATGCTCCTCGCCGTCGTTGTACTTAGGATCTACGGTGTAACATACAGCACAGTCAGCGATACCGCCATACTGCTTGATATACTTAATTGTTGACTTAACATTGTCAACATCGTTCAATGCATCGAAGATACGCATGATCCCCAAGCCGCTCTCGATAGCATTGCGTGAGAAACCGTCGATAATCTCATTGGTATATGGAGCGTAACCAAAGAGGTTACGACCGCGAGAGAGGGCTGTTAGCTTTGAAACGTCGCCCACTGCCTTCTTGATAGTCTCAAGGCGAGTCCATGGGTTCTCGTTAAGGTAGCGCATAACAGAGTCGGGCACTGCACCGCCCCATACCTCCATAGCGTAGAAACCTGCATCCTTATAGTAAGGAAGGCAACGGTCAACCTGCTGCTGGGTCATACGTGTTGCGAATGACGACTGCTGGCCGTCGCGCAACGTTAGATCGCGAATTTTTAGCGTCTTTGCCATAATTTCACTTAGGTTTTATTTAGTTAGTTTTAAGTTGTTCATTCATCACAGATAGTCTATCTCACATCTTTGACTAACAAATTTAAGCAAAATATTTCTACCCAACAAATATTTTTGTAGAAAAAGTGTTAAATGAGGCGTTTATTAGACTCTATACTATAGAGAGAGGAGGCTGACCAGTTATTCGAGGTCGGCCTCCTTGGCTATTTAGCGAATGTCGCTTTAGTACTTGATATCTATGTCGGGCTTGCTGCCTGGAGTTCGCTTGCGCCAGAAGCGTATACGGTTAGGCGTCACGCGAAACTTACATATGGAGAAGCCTCCCGTAAGCAATGACCATACTCTCTTAAGTAACTTCATATCCTATCAATAACTTTTTTACTAATTTATAGAACATCCCTTAAAGGTTCTGCAATGTGTAGTCTACCATCTTCTGACGCACATTGGCACCATCATCTGGGCGCATCGAGTGGTTCTGGTCGGGGTAGACCATCATGTCATACTGCTTGCCAGCGGCGTTGAGCGCGCGACACATCTCCATGGCGTTCTGGAAGTGTACGTTGTCGTCTGCCGTGCCGTGGATGATTAGAAGACGTGTCTTGTCGCTGAGGCGCTCTGCGTGTGTGATAGGCGAGTTATCGTCGTAGCCCGCAGGGTTCTCCTGAGGTATGCCGTTATAGATCTCGGTGTAGATGGTGTCGTAGAAGCGCCATGATGTCACAGGTGCCACGGCGATAGCCATCTTGAAGATGCCATCACCCTTGAGTGCGCAGTTGAGTGCCATGAAGCCACCGAACGACCAGCCATAGATGCCGATACGCTCGCTGTCGATGAAGCTCTGCGTGCTGAGGTGCTTAGCGAAGGAGATCTGATCCTCCACCTCGCAGTGACCAAGGTTTGCGTATGTCACCTTCTTGAACTCCTCGCCACGGAAGCCCGTACCGCGAGCATCGCAGCACGCTACGATATAGCCGTTACGCGCCAATGTCTCCTCCCAGTCGCCAGTCCAGCGGTTGGCAATCTCCTGAGAGCCAGGACCTGAGTACTGGGTGATGAGCACAGGGTACTGCTTAGAGGCATCGTATCCCTCGGGGTAGATGAGGTAGTACTGAAGCTCGTCGCCACGCTCGGTGGTGAAGGTGTAGTAGTTACGCTGGTAGGCAGGAGTATTAGTTGACTTCTCGCCATTCATAAGCGTACGCACCATCTTGCCCTTAGCGTTATATACGCCAGATGTTGGGTAGCAGTCTGTTGCCGAGTGCTCTGCAGCGAAGAACTTCATGTCCGCAGATGGGTATACTCGCCAGTAGCCCTCCGTAGAGAGGATGCACCTCTTATCCTTGCCGTTGATATTCACAGCGTATAGATGGCGCTCGATAGGAGAGTGCTCGGTTGACATATAATATATGGTGCGCATATCGGGCGTAATGCCAACGATGTCTGTTACCTCCCACTCGCCCGAGGTGATTGCATGAAGACGACCCTTGGTTGTAGAGTGTAGGTATAGGTGGAACCAGCCCGCTGAGGTCTCCTCGCAAACGACGAAGCGCTCGCCATCGATAAAGGTGATGCTCTCCTCGTTAGGACGCTCCACGTAGCGCTCATCCTGCTCATCGTAGATAACGCGCTGTGTGCCGTCGCCCTCCACCAAGACTACCTCGAAGTGGTTCTGAAGACGGTTGACACGATAGTAGAATAGTTCGCCTGCAGGTGTGTAGCCGATACGAGGGATATACTGATCACTCTCCTCGCCAACAGGAATCTGACGAGTCTCGCGGCTCTCGATGTCGTAAACGTGAAGCGTTACGATAGAGTTTTTATCTCCAGCCTTGGGGTACTTGAAGCTATATGCTTTGTTGTAGAGATTGGCATCGAAGCGCATCATCTCAAACTCAGGAACGGCGCTCTCGTCAAACTTGAGGTATGCAATCTCGCGGCTATCGGGTGAGAAGGCATAGGCCTGTGTGAAGCCATACTCCTCCTCGTACACCCAGTCGGTAGTACCATTGATGATATGGTTCCACTCACCATCATCGGTGATATTATATAGCTCATCCGTAACGAGGTTATATAGGAATATATCGTTGTTGTATGCCATAGCCAGGAACTTCGAGTCTGGCGAGAATGTCACATCGCGAATATCCTCAATACGAGCCGTCTGCTGATCGGGGCAGGTGACGTAGTATGTCGAGGTGTATGAGTGGCGATAGATATCCTGGCGTGGCCATGTGTCGACATACATCTCATATAGGGCGAGCTCTCCATTTGGGGACTTCTTATATGAGATGATAGGGTGGTCGGCGGTGAATACTACCTCTCCATCGGTCACCTTGTCGTAGTCAAAGAGTACGACTTTGTTGCCGATAATTTCCATATACTTGTGTGTGCCGTCAACAGGCGTTAGGCTGCCTGGCGCAACGTAGTTGTAATGCTCGGCACGCTCTCTTGCCATATCAAGGTAGCTCACCTGCGCAGTCGCTGTGGCAACGATGCCCAAAAGGGCTATAAGAGTCAATAGTCTTTTCATAGGTTTATTATTTCTTAGTTATTTGTCGTCAATAATTAAATGTCGTCAATCGAAAAGTCGTAGCTTAGGCGCTTGCCCGTGGTGAATTTCGAGTTGTCGAGCTTCGAGTTGAACTGGTCAACCGTAACACGAATATTCTCCTCGTAGGGAGGCATCAGTAGGTCGAAGTTCAGGGCGTAGTTGATGGCGGTCTCGATGATAGAGACAAGTGCCTCGTAGTCTATCTTACGGCTGCCAAATGCCATTGGGCGCACCAACGTTTGGCGCTTGCCCTCCACCCAGAAGCACTTCTCGCGGTTGATGAAGATGCGACCAATGAGGTAACCCTCATCGGCATTACGATTGTACTTCAGTGAGTCGGATAGGAAGTTGTAGATGTTGATAACGCCGCAGTAGGAGTTATCCTTCGACTGCTGCACGTAGTTGTTCTGCCAGATGATGTGGTTAGAGTCGAACTCAAAGACATCGGTATGCATCTGGAAGAGGAGAATGTCGCTTGCCACCTGCAACTGCGCCTCGAACTTACCGCGATCGCGGTACTCGATACGCACACGGCGGTCGAGTTTGCCATCGAGCTCATCGTCTATCTCCGACGCCATCTCGAAGAGTGTCTCTTTGAGGTCGTTGAAGGTAGAGAATGTGTTGTCAAAAATCTGTTGTTTGAGAGTGGACTTCTTGACAATAGAGTCCAGTATCTTCTCGCGTAATGTGCCCATATATGGTTATTATAATATTTATTTCTTTATCGTAGGCGTACTGTCTGACCGACGTTGAGTGGGTCGTTAGGACGTATGCGGTTCATCTTTGATAGCTGGTTGAGGCGTATTCCATATATCTGCGATAGCATATGCATGGTCTCGCCCTCGGCCACCTTGTGCAGAAGGTCGCCTCCCTGCCAGCGTGCAGACTTACGCTCAACATATACTAAATCGCCACTTCTTAAGACCTGCTTGCCATCAACATCGTTGTAGCGGCGTAGCATCGTCTCCGAGATCTCGAATAGCTTGGCTATTGAGGCGTATGTGTCGCCACTCTTGGCAACAATATAGTGTGTGCCGTTGGTGAAATATACGCTGTAGCCATAGTGTGAGTTGATGGTTATTCGGTATGAGTTGGGGTCGATGCCATTATCGGCATATGCCTTTGTCATGCGGTCGTGAAGGCTCTCCGACGCTGTTGTGGCTTTCGTTGCGCCCTGCTCTTCGCCCTTCTCAGCATCCTCTGATATTTTGTTGATGGTTATTGGATCTATGCCATAGGTCGCTGCTAAATGGTCGTTATAGCGCTGCAGACCATCCTCCTCGTCGAGTAGATAGATGAATGTCTCCTCGATTATTCCAATGAGCTTCTCGGCATACTCTGGGTCTGTAGCATAGCCCGCCTCCTTAAGACCCTTTGCCCAACTCTTATAGTCGGTAATCTCGTATGCGAAGAGAGGGTCGTACCATGGACGAGAGCTCAAAAACTCAGCATGGTCGATGTATGACTCCTCGATGCTCTCGTAGACGCGGAAGCAGTCATCAGGAAGGTCGTCTCTCCATATGCGTGTTGCGCCCGTCCACTCGCTCTTGCACTTTATGCCGAAGTGGTTGTTGGTGAGAATGGCCAAAGAGCCGTTGCCATATCCCGACTCGAGGATCGCCTGTCCCAATGTTATGCTGGCAGGGATGCCATACATTTCGCGATTCTCAATAGCGTGGTTACACCACTTGTGTATATACTCTTGTCGGGTGATCTGCACATGGCTGTCGATGAGCTCCTGCTCCTCCGCGGTGATGGTTGTCGAACTCTGGGCATGGGCACTTAGATGCGAAAATGTTAGCATAAAAGTGAGAAATAATGCCCCAAATGTTGTAATGCCGATATTTTTCATTATATTTGTGTATTATTTTGCGCGTTATTGAGGTTATAAACCTCTGCAAAGATAATATTTTATACGGACATAACCAACAAAAAACTACTACGATGTTTACAGAAAATGCAAACACCATCTTTATCCGTTCGATTGAAGATTACCACAAATGGGATAATGTTGACCAGCCAATGGTAAACCCATATGAGGCGGGTTCGTTGGATGCCCTCCTATATGAGAAGAATTGGGTAGATGCAGTGCAGTGGCATCTCGAGGATATCATCCGTGATCCACAGATCGACCCTGTCAAGGCACTTGAGATTAAGCGTCGCATCGACCGCTCTAACCAGGTGCGTACCGACATGGTTGAGTACATCGATTCGTATATGCTCGATAAGTATAAGGAGGTGAAGCCTCTTGTCGATGCTCGTCTTAATACCGAGACTCCTGCATGGGCTATCGATAGACTCTCGATCCTTGCGCTCAAGATCTACCATATGCACTCGGAGGTTGTGCGTACGGATGTTGATGAGGCGCACCGTGAGGCTTGTCAGAAGAAGCTCGACGTGCTTCTTCAGCAGCGTGTGGATCTCTCAACGGCCATTGAGGAGCTAATCGAGGATATTGAGGCAGGTCGTAAGTATATGAAGACATACAAGCAGATGAAGATGTACAACGACCCTTCACTCAACCCTGTACTCTATGGAAATAAAAAGTAAGAAACATAAGTATAATCATCTTCTTTTAATCCGTTTTTCGGCGCTTGGCGATGTTGCGATGTTGCCTCACGCTGTGCGTGCGTTAAAGGCTGAGTACCCCGATGTTAGGGTTACAATCCTCACGCGTGAGTTTTTAGCTCCGCTCTTCGATGGCTTGGATGTAGACTTCCTATTTGTCGATTTCAAAGGCAAGCATAAGGGCATGGCAGGATTGTGGCGCTTAGCGGGTGAGGTCAAGCAGCTCGGCGTAGATGCTATCGCTGATATGCACGGCGTTCATCGCTCGCGCATACTGCGTCGTATGTGCTTCATGCGTGCGCTGATTCCGAATAGCGGTATCCACAAGGGACGCATCGAGAAGTGGTTCCGCATGGGTTATAGCCGCCATAGTGCAGTGCCACTAAAGCATACCGTATTGCGCTATTGTGGTGTCTTGCGTCGTTTGGGCTTTACCTTTCCAGCCCCTAAGCCAGCCCCTAAGCCTCGCTTGAATAACCCTATGGGTGAGAAGCAGGGTACGTGGGTAGGCTTCGCGCCCTTCTCTGCGCACAAGGGCAAGACATATCCCGAGGATATGAGCGAGGAGCTTATCGCGATGATGTCTCAGCGCTACGATAGGGTATTTATCCATAGCGGCGGTGGCAGTGAGGCTGCCTTTGCTGAGCGCATGGAGGCTAAGTATAAGAATGTCACGGCGCTTTGGTCGCGTCTCAAGTTAGCTGAGGAGCGAGATCTCATCTCGCACCTCGACTGCGTGGTTACCATGGACTCGTTTGTTATGCACATAGCCTCACTCGTCGCTACTCCAACGGTCTCTATTTGGGGCGCTACGCACCCTGAGCTTGGCTATAAGGGCTATGGTAGTAGCGATATTGGCGTTCTGCAGGAGGAGATGCCATGCCGCCCATGTTCGGTATATGGTAAGAAGCCTTGCAAGACGGGCACATACAAATGTCTCCGTGTCATCACACCAGAGATGGTAGTTGCTAAGGTTGACGAGATATTGGGTAAATAGACCACTTTGCACACAACAACAAGTCCGCACAACATGATAGCTGTGCGGACTTGTTCTTGTGTAGGTCGATGGTTTACTTCGCCTCGTTAATAACCTTGCAAAGACGCTCGAAGACCTCATCCATGGTGCCAAGGCCATTTACCTCCGAGTATTTGTTCTGCTTGGTATAGTGGTCGGCAACGATGGCTGTCTGCGCGCGATATACCTCAATGCGGTTGCGGATGACATCCTCCGAAGCATCGTCGGTACGACCCGAGTCCTTGCCACGAAGCAAGATGCGTCTTACGAGCTCCTCCTCAGGTACATCCATATAGATCATAACATCCACCTTTGAGTTGATCTCAGCAAGAAGAGTGTCGAAGATCTCGGCCTGTGCTGTGGTGCGTGGGAAACCGTCGAAGATACAACCCTTGTCGCTGTGCGTACGCATGTAGTCGCGAACCATCTCGACAACGATAGCATCGGGAGCAAGCTCACCGCGAGAGATATAACCCTCCATACTCTTGCCAAGCTCGGTGCCACGAGCAATCTCCGAACGAATAACCTCGCCCGTAGAGATGTGGTAGAGGTCGAAGTGCTCGGCAAGGCGTGCTGCCTGTGTGCCCTTGCCGCAGCCTGGTGCTCCAAATAGAATGATATTAAGCATATCTAAGTTTTTGGTTAATGTTTTAGTTATAGCGGGAAGTGCTATCCCCAAAAAAAATTTCCCACAAAGGTATGTTTTTTTTTGCAACTTTCCAATCTTGAACGTACTTTTGCAAAAAATTATTTGCATGAAAACGACAAAGAGTACAGAGATTGCCTCATTGGGCGAGTTCGGACTTATAGAGCGCCTCACGCAGCGTCTCGGCAAGCGTAACGCTACGACGTTTATGGCTGCGGGCGATGATGCTGCTATTATAGACCTCGGCGATGAAGTAATGCTCTTCACAACCGATATGATGACCGAAGGTATAGACTTCGACCTAAGCTACTTCCCGCTAAAGCACCTCGGCTATAAGGCTGTTGTCCGCTGCATAAACGACATCCTCGCCATGAACGGTACACCCCAGCAGGTGGTGGTGGCACTCGGCATATCATCGAAGATCTCTGTCGAGGCACTCGATGCCCTCTATGAGGGTATGGAGGTGGCAGCCAAGGAGTATGACGTCGACATCGTCGGTGGCGATACCACAGCATCGATGAATGGTCTTATCATCACCCTCTCGGGCATAGGACGTGCTAAGAAGAGCGAGGTGGTCTACCGCGCAGGAGCTAAGGAGCACGACCTGATATGCATCACCTCAAACCTCGGTGCTGCCTATATGGGTCTTCACCTGTTGGAGCGCGAGAAGCGCGTATTGAAGGATGTCGAAAATCCCGAGCCTAAGTTCGCAGGCTATGAGTATCTCTTGGAGCGCTACCTCAAGCCTCGTGCACGCGTAAATGTCCTCAAGGCGTTGAGGGAGGAGGGCATTGTGCCAACATCGATGATCGACCTCTCGGATGGTCTTGCCTCGGACCTTAGGCAGATATGCCGCTCCTCGAAGTGTGGCGCGCGCATCTATCTTGAGCGTATTCCTATTGCTCGCCAGACATCTGACCTTGCTGAGGAGATGCACATAGACCCAGTTATTGCAGCACTCAATGGTGGCGAGGATCACGAGCTTCTCTTCACCGTGCCCCTCGAGATGCGTGAGAAGGTAGCAGCACTCGGTCTTGTAGATATTATCGGACACATCACACGCGAGGAGGCAGGTGTCATCCTTGTTACCCCTGACGGAGAGGGGATAGCGCTTAAGGCACAAGCCTTCGACAGATAGCAATTTCTTGTGATAAGGGGTCATTCTCGACCTCTCAATCATTGGGCTGAATGGGAAATACGTTTAGTATGTCCCATCCAGCCCAATTTCATGTCGAGGCCAAGCCTAACCCCTTCTGACAAGAAATTAGGTCGTGGTGCTCCCGAAAGGTTATTCAATAGAAGCTAAGGAGTTTAGTGAACTTAGAGAAATTAGTGAATTTAGCTCAGTTAACTTAATCTCCTTAAATTCCCTAACTAATAACCTTTCAGCTCCACTACTTCTTCACTTTCGTGCGCATCTTCATCACACCATCAATAAAGCACAATGGGTGTGTCGGTGCGCCCGGTAGCCAAAGGTCTACATGATACTTATCCAAGAACGTGCGATCTACCGCAGGGCTATCGGCATACAAGCCGCCCGAGATAGCCTCCGAGCCGCAGACAATCAATACCTTAGGCTCAGGAATGGCGTGGTAGCATATGTCGAGTGCCTCAGCCATATTCTGGCTAATAGGACCTGTGAGCACAAGACCGTCGGCATGGCGTGGTGAGGCGGTGAAGCCTACGCCATAGCGTCCGAAGTCGAAGTTTACGTTGCCCGTAGCGCCGAGCTCCATCTCGATAGAGGCGTCGCCACCTGCCGATACCTCGCGAAGCTGAAGCGCAAGACCGAAGAACTTCGAAAGTTCTGGGCGTAGTGCCGAGTAGTCGAACTTTGGCGCTGTGTCGCCGACCTTGACGATAAGGTCCTCGCGGCGTGTGGCAGCAAGGCGGTGCTCGTTGGTAAACTTAATGCTCTTGGGTGCGCACTTCTGGCACTCGCCGCAGAAGAGACACTTACCCATGTCGAGGGTCAGTGGCTCGGTGGTGATAGCCTGTGTGGGGCATATCTTAGCGGCGCGCTCAAGGGCGGTCTTATCGTCCGAATCACTAAGTATGGGGAAGCCGCGGAACTCCTCGGTGAGGGTTACGCTATTCAAATCGGGAATATACTGCCAGCCGTGGCTGCGAAGTATCTTAGCTTTTCCAAAAATCATAGTCTGAAATCTATTATAGGTCGTGACCGCAGTACGATAGGTTAAAACTCTTGTTATTGATAGGGAAGTCCGAGATGCCCTCCGAGCGTACGGCGATGGCAAGGCCGAGCCAGTTATGAACACTTGGATCCTTAATCTTATACTTAGCAATCTCGCCCTCGGCGTTTGTCAGTGCTACATGGCATATCTCGCCGCGCCAGCCCTCAACAAGTGAGAACGATAGCGCCTCGGGTGCGAGTGTAGGCTCGTAGTTGGGTGCTGCAATATCGCCCTTTGGAGCATAGCCCTCAAGCATCTGAAGAACATAGTCGGCACTCTGCAATACCTCGTCCATGCGTGTCATAAGGCGTGACATGACATCGCCATCGAGGTGTGTTACAGGCTCATGCTTTATAGTTGTAGCGTAGTGACCCCATGGGTGTGTGGTACGAATATCGCGCATGGCGCCACTCGAGCGTGCTGCCATGCCCACGCCACCTATGCGATACATCTCAGCATGTGGCACAAGACCGCAATGCTCGAAACGTGATAGTAGGGTAGGTGCCTCAAGAATATCCTCTCTAATCTCGTTATAGCGGCGACGAACATCGGTTACATTCTTGCGTATGGTCTCAATCTTAGCCTCCGTAAGAGGGTGGTTGCTACCCAAAGGGCGTATCATGCTCTTGCCAAAGCGGTTGCCACACCATGCCTGTGTGGTGTTGATGGTCACCGTACGCAGTGCCTCGCACGCCACCTGATAGAGCTGGAAGCCAATATCGGTAGCCAATGCTCCTGTATCGGCAAGATGCATAGCTATACGCTCCAACTCGAGGGCAATGGCGCGCTCGCGCTGCAACGAGTCACTCACCTTCGTGCCTGCAAGGCGCTCAACGACCTCGGCATAGGCTGTCGTATGTCCTACGGCCGTATCGCCAGCGATAGACTCGGCGATGACAGACTGACGCAAACGGTTTTGGTTGCGCACCATCTCATCCTCCACACCACGATGCTGGTAGCCGAGCGCAATCTCAAGGTGTAGCACCTCCTCGCCCATACATATGAAGCGAAAGGCACCTGGCTCGATGATACCTGCATGGATAGGACCCACGTTAACCTCGTGGAGGTCGTCACCCTCAATCTTGTAGAAGGGGTATGAGTCCATCGTAGACTGCTTGTTGCGACGGTTGTGCGAGAAGCGCAAAGGCTTCATCCATGGGTGGTGCGTAAACTCAATGCCATAGAGCTCGTTCATCTCGCGCTCGAAAGGGTGGAACTGAGGATGTACGGCAGTAAGCGATGCTAAACCCTCGGCATAGTAGTCGGGAACAAAAGAGGTGATAAGCACCTCGCTCGTCTCGTCATCGAGGATTATCATATAGAACTTTAGACCCTTCTCAATCTCCGTTGCGAAGTAGTGCGCCACATGATAGCGGTGCTCCGCCATGCGCTCCTTAAGGTCGTTGTATAGCTCAACATACTCGACAACGGGAATCTCGGCAATGGCCACTGCCGACTCTCTATTTGTGGTAACTTTATATAGGTTGTTCATGACGTTAGCTTAGTTTTACGATTGTGTCAATGGCATCCTTCAAAATCTCGGGTTGCCATACACCAATGACGATGGCAACGATGAGGAGTGCTGATGCTGAGTATGATAGGCGCTTGTTCACCTCCGAGAGGTGTAGAATATCCTGGTTAGCATGGTAGCTAAGGCGCAGTGTGCGACCCCAAATAGAGTATATCACAACACACATAAGGATGAGCATTAGGGCGAGCAACCACCAGCTGCCGACGCTGACAATCTCCGAGAAGATCATAACCTCCGAGAGGAAGAGTGGCGATGGTGGGAATGCCAAGAGCACAAGCGTGCCGATGATGATGCCTATGGCGCCAACCTTGTTGATGTTCATGTAGTTACCAATACGGTTGATGCTATAGCTATCGTAGATATGGCGCATGACACCAACATGGAAGAACATAGAGCTCTTGACGAAGGTGTGGCTGACAACGTGGAACACTGCAGCCCAAAGTGCAACACCGCCAATACCCATGCCTATGCAGACAATACCCATATTCTCCACCGTAGAGTATGACAAGAATCGTTTGTAGTTATTCGTGCGGCGTAGGAACATAGCACCCACGGCGAGCGAAAGAATACCGATGAGAATTAGGACGTGGCGTGCCCACACGAAGACCTCGCTTGTTGCGGCGTAGAGGTGATATATTCGCATTATGGATACGAAACCTGCATTGACAAGTGCCGTAGATATAAATGCTGAGGCTGGAGCAGGCGCTGCGTAGTTGGCGTCGATGCCTACGGTGTAGAGTGGGAAGATCTCCATCTTACAGCTATAGCCCACAACGATAAGCATGAAGGCAACCTTCAAGTAGAGTGGGTTACCATTGACAATCGCCAACTTGAGCGATGCGTAGTCCAACGAACCGTGTGTAGCCACGGTCGAGAGGAGTAGGATACCCATGTATGCGATGGCGATACCCGTAGAGCATACGAAGAGGTACTTCCAGGTAGCCTCCAACGACTGGCGGAACTCACGATGATAGATGATACCCGCCGAGCATACTGTTGTAGCCTCCAAGAATACCCATGTCATAGCGACGTTGTCGGAATAGTATACGCAGGTGATGGCTACGGCCAAGAGCATTAGGATGGTGTAGTATGCTCTGTATGAGCGTGTAGAGATACCATCAGCCTTAAGGTACTGCGATGAGTGGATGAGTGTGAAGCCCAATACACAGGTCATGAGTATATGGAACATTACAGCCATCGTATCGGCGCGGAATACCTCCAAAAGTTGAGTATCGAAGCGCTTAAAGTAGAACAGTGCTGCGATGCTTGCCACCTGCACCAAGAAGAATAGTGCGGCAACAATGTTTGTGGCGCGCTCGCTACGCAAGAATAGCGGAAGCAAGGCAAGAATTAGCGATATAATCAGATATGCAAGCATGGCGTTAGTCTTTAATTTGGGTTAGAGCATCAGACTCATCTGTGTGCATGTCGTTATCCATACGGCGTAGGAAGATGCCGAGCATGAGGATTGAGACAAGGATATCGAGCATGATAGCAAGGTTGATAAGTATTGGGAACTCAACACCGATAGCCATTGAGAATAGGAATACTCCATTCTCGATGATGAGGAAGCCCACAAGGTGCGAGAAGATACGCTTACGCATCACAATGAGAATAAGCCCTGAGAGCAGAGCGTAGAGGGCAACGCCGAAGAAGATGATGTTGGCATACTCATCTGCCATCTGATAGGTGATGGCGCAACTTGCCGCAAGTGCTCCTATCGACATTACGAGTGAGCCGAACTGCGACGATGAGGTGTGTATGCGTCTAATCTTCGTTTTGCCGATTACGCGTGTGAGGATAGCTGGTATCACAATAGCCTTAAAGATAAGCGTCTCGACAATGATGAAGCTCATCTCAACGGGGTGAAAGCTATGTAGGCGTGCCATCGCAATGCCGAAGAGCAATACACCCTGTATGGCTAATATAGAGGTGTGATTGCGGAAACGATCGGCTATAGATAGGTATATGAGCGTCAGCACATATATTATAATAAGGGAGAGTGTCATATTCTATGCTATTTTGATATTATATTTCGATGTTAAGGTTGAGCAAGAAGCCTGTGAGAAGCACGAGTGCCGACAGAGCAACTATAGTGATAATGTATGTGGTGTTGCGCGATAGCTTGTTGCGTGCGCGGAACGACTCGATAATACCTATCGTGATACCAGGACCCAGCACTGCCATAGGAACTGCAAACTGCCAGTGGAAGCAGAATGCAACGGCAACGGCATTTGCTGCAATCATCGCGAAGATAGCATTCTTCAACCAGCCGGTAATCTGTATCATCGCAAGGTCGATGCCCGAGTAGTCGAGGCACATAACCTCATGAATCATCGTTAGCTCAAGGTGTGTTTTAGGGTCATCCACAGGGATGCGACCTGCCTCAATAATCATGATTACGAGGAATACGTACGACAACAGAAGCATCACTATGGTGAGGTTGGTGTTTAATGCCTGCGCCGTAGAGAAGATGTCGGCAAACGATGAGTAGCCGCAGAAGAGTGCGAGGGTGGCAAGACCCATCATGAGTGCAGGCTCGACCAATGCTCCGTAGAGTGCCTCACGAGCAGCGCCCATACCCTCAAACGAACTACCGGTGTCAAGGGCTGCAAGTACGATGGCTACGCGAGTAAGTCCAAGCAGATATGCCACAAGGATGATATCGCCGCGGAACGATAGAACAGGCTCCAAATCAGCAATTGGGATAAACAAGAAGGCGAGCATCGTAGCTCCGAGGTATACACATGGCGCAATCTTGAAGAGAATGCTTGTTGTAGGTGAATATACCGAGCCCTTACGCATTAGAAGTCGTACGTTATAGACATGCTGGAAGAAGCGTATGCCCTTGCGACCAGCCATCACAGCACGCGTACGATTGATAACTCCCGTGATAAATAGCGCCACGAGAATCATAAGTAGTGTATTTAGTAGCTTTATCAACATAGTCGTAGTATCTTATAGTTGGTTCGCTAAAGAATATTAAATAGTGTTAGTAGTAGTACCGCAACGAAGAATACGAGGGCGAAGGTGATGTAGTTGTTGATGCGACCTGTACGTAGGTGCATAACATATGCGTTGAGGCGGTGCATCATCTTTACCCACCATTGAACGAGGAGCGAATCTACGCGATCCTTATGCTGAATACGATATCCATGTGGCGAAGGGAATATCTCGGACTTATCTACCGAGCGACCATCAACCGTATCCTTCATCAGAGGCTTTACGATACTCTCAAGACCCTCCGAGAACGACTCGCCGGTGTACTGCATACGCTCGTTAGGAGCGGTGAAACCACAACCCCAGGTAGGTCCCTCGCTGATGGTGCGACGGCGCTGTGCACGGCGCTTGAGAATATATAGCAATGCAACAATGACTACCAACGCCCAGCCTACATAGCATAGCGTTGAGAGCGTTGGGTTGAAGTACTCAACAGCAATCGTGTTGTCATCACCCGTGATAGCCTCCGAAATCATGGTTATTGGGCGTATGGCTATTTGTGGTAGAAGACCGATGAATAGAATGCCAGCTATAGGTATTGCCATGGCACCGATGCGATAGTTATCCACCTCTGTACTCTCAGCAACATGTGTCGAGCGAGGTGAGCCGAGGAAGATGGTGCCGTATAACTTTGTGAATGCCAACACGGCGATACCACCAATAAGTGATAGGGCGATGATGGCAGCTACTGAGAAGAGTACCTCACGACCATCGCTCACACCGTTGAACATACCTATGTATATTAATAGCTCCGATACAAAACCATTGAGTGGTGGTAGGGCGCATATTGCTACAACGCCCAAGAGCATGATAATGCCAGTCATTGGCATGTGCTTGGCAAGACCGCCCATCTTATTGAGCGAGGTGGTGTGCATCTTTGAGTATATGTTACCAGCCGAGAAGAAGAGTAAGGTCTTGAACAACGAGTGGTTAACGATGTGTAGAAGAGCGCCACACATACCACACATACCAATTAGGTCGCTACCTGCTGAGTGTCCTATGGCAGCAATACCTAAGCCGATGAGTATCACGCCGATATTCTCGATACTTGAGTATGCCAATAGGCGCTTGATGTCGTTCTGCATAGCTGCCATGATAATACCCCAAAGACCTGTGATAATACCTGAGAAGAGGATTATCATGCCGATGGTGTTGAGCAACTCAACATTCTGATCGATAGACTGCATAAGACGAATGATACCATATACACCCGTTTTAATCATCACGCCCGACATTATGGCCGATACGTGTGATGGTGCTGCGGGGTGTGCCTCAGGAAGCCATATATGCATAGGGAAGATACCCGCCTTCATGCCAAAGCCCAAGAAGAGAATTACGAACAGTGGTAGTGGCGCTGCCTGCTTGAAGTAGTCAACAATAGCAGCAAAGTTCGCCGAGCCAGTCTGGTTGTAGAGCATCACGAAGCCAATGACCAAGAGCATAAAGCCTATGTGCATCATCACTAAGTAGTTGAGTGCTGCGCGACGAACATCCTGACGCTCAGCCTCGAAGAGTATTAGGATGAACGAGGCGATGGTCATCATCTCCCATGAGAAGAGGAATGAGAAGCCACCACTACTAAGCACCACAGCCATCATCGACACCACAAGTGTTACAAGTGCGGTGTAGTGAAGCGAGATGTGGGCTGGCGAATAGCGCTTCAGATACCCCTCGACATAGCCTCGTGAGTAGATGACCGTAGCTACGGATGCCACGGCGATAATCACAAGGAAGAGGGCTGAGAGCGTATCGACGCTCAACGACTCCCCACCAAAGAAGATGGTGCTAAATGTTAGTAGCTCCGTAGCGCCATGGGTAAATGCCTTCACTGCAAGTGTGATGGCACCTATGGCTGCTAACGAGATAATACCCGTAGCGGTCCACACCTTGTGGCGCATGGGGGTAATGAAAATTGCTGCAATGGCAATTACCACTGCCAGGATAGCGTATAAAAACATAACTTCATTAGTTATAGGTAGTAATTCGTCTTAGTGCAAAATAGTTGATTTACAGTGCGTTGATTGTTGATACAATTATCGTTGCTGCCACCGCTGCCGTCTCCGTTCTTAGGCGCTGGTCGCCAAGCGAAATTGCGGTAAATCCATTTTGGAGTGCAAAGGTAATCTCTTCTGGCGAAAAATCGCCCTCCGGACCTATTAAAATTAACTTTCGACCACCTTTTTTTAGCTCCTTGCCCAAATATGGGCGCTCGCCAAACGATGTGTTGCAGTGTGCAATGTACTTTGCGCCATCGAAGGGCATGGTCACAATCTGCTTAAATGGGGTCAGCTCATGGAGCGTCGGGTGGTACATCTTGAGCGATTGCTTCACAGCAGATGTGATTACCTTGAGCTCGCGCTCGTGCTTGATCTCCTTACGCTCGCTATGTTCGCTCTTTATGGGGTATATCTCGCCCACGCCAACCTCAGTCGCCTTCTCCAAAAACCACTCGAAACGATCGATATTTTTTGTGGGGGCTACTGCCATCACAAGGTGGTAGGGTAGTGGCTCAGATAGAGTGCTCTCGATAACCTCTACTACACATCGTTTTGCGTTGTCATCCACTACCTTACAGCGATGAAGATAGCCGCAGCCATCGGTCAAATGTAGCTCGTCGCCCACGCACATGCGCAACACGCGAACACAGTGCTTCGACTCCTCCTCCGATAGGGTGTAGCGAGGAAAAGATATTTCAGGTGCATAAAATAGTTGCATAGCTTCTATAATTTGTTTAACTTTGCAAAGTTAATTAAAAAACTTGAGAGATGAAACGTCTTTTACTATTATCATCACTAATGTTGCTAACAGCCATGAACTATTCGTGTAAGGCAGAAACTAAAAAGGAGTCTCCCGTGAACCCTCTTTTGGAGGATAATCTTGCGGCAACCGACCCTCGTGATCGCGTGCCTAAGTTTGATCAGATTAAGACCGAGCACTTCAAGCCTGCCTTCGAGGAGGCTATGAAGATGCACAACGAGGAGATTGATGCAATTGTCAATAACTCGGAGGAGCCAACCTTCCAGAATACGATTGTAGCGCTCGATAAGGCTGGTATTAAGCTGGGCGAGATAAGCCTCATCTTTGGTATGCTCTCATCATCGGATCTCGACGACGAGATGCAGAAGGTGCAGACCGAGATGATGCCACGCCTCGAGGCTCACTACAACGCTATTATGCTCAACGATAAGCTCTTTCAGCGTGTTAAGAGAGTCTACGATAGACGCGCTGAGCTGCAGCTTGATGCTGTAGATATGCGTCTTTTGGATAAGTTGTACAACGACTTTGTGCGCTCGGGTGCTTTGCTCGAGGGCGAGAATAAGGAGCGCCTTATGCAGATTAATGCAGAGCTCGCATCGCTAAGCATCACCTTCGGCAATAACCTACTTGCGGAGAATGCAGCGTTTGAGCTCCTGCTCAACGACTCGCAGGTAAGCGACCTCCCCGAGAGCGTGCGTAACCAGGCGAAGGAGGCTGCTGAGGCTGCTGGCAAGAGTGGTTACCTCTTCACGCTCGACAAGCCAAGTATGTTGCCATTCTTGACCTACTCATCAAATCGTGATCTGCGTCGTAAGATCTATGATGGCTATCTAATGCGTGGTAACAACGACAATGAGTACGATAATAAGGAGATTATCAAAGATATGGTTCGCCTACGCATCGAGAAGGCAAACCTTCTTGGCTATAAGTCCTATGCTCATTATGTCACCGACGACCAGATGGCAGGTACCCCAGAGGCAGCATATGCACTCTTGGAGGAGATTTATGAGCCAGCCCTTGCATCAGCTAAGGAGGAGTTGGAGGCTATGAACGAGCTCTTCCAGCAGGATCATCCAGGCGAGAAGTTCGAGAAGTCGGATTGGTGGTACTATGCCGAGAAGATACGCAAGCAGAAGTATCAGCTCGACGAGGAGGCGCTACGTCCATACTTCACTCTCGATAATGTTCGTAGTGGTATGTTCTACTTGGCTAATCGTCTCTATGGCATCACCTTCCGCCCAATATCTGTGCCACGCTATCATGCTGAGTGCAAGGCATATGAGGTGTTGGATAAGGATGAGTCGCACATCGGTATTCTCTACATCGACCCACACCCTCGTAAGTCGAAGAGTGGCGGTGCATGGTGTGGTAACTTCACCGAGCAGCTATACGTAGATGGCGTTCGCAAGGCGCCAGTGGTGGGTATCGTATGTAACTTCACACCTCCTGTGGGTGATACTCCATCGTTGCTTACGTTCGACGAGACAGAGACAATGTTCCACGAGTTTGGTCATGCTCTTCACTTCCTATTTGCCGATGTCAAGTATCGCTCATTGACAGAGGTGGAGGGTGACTTTGTGGAGCTCCCATCACAGATTATGGAGAACTGGGCATTCGAGCCAGAGATCTTGAGAAGCTACGCTATTCACTATAAGACAGGCGAGGTCATCCCTGACAACCTTATCAAGCGTATTCAGAAGGCGGCACTCTTCAACCAGGGCTTCACAACCCTTGAGCTTACTGCAGCTGCCCTCATCGACTTGGATATCCACTCGTTGGAGGAGTATCCTGTGAACTTCGATGTTGAGGCATTCGAGACCTATAACCTCGCAACACGCCGTGGTCAGATTCCTGAGATTGAGCCACGCTATCGCTATACCTACTTCGCACACATCTTCAGCGGCGGCTACTCTGCAGGCTACTACTTCTACCTCTGGGCTGAGGTCTTGGACAAGGATGCCTTTGCAGCCTTCAAGGAGGGTCGCGACATTTGCGATCATAAGCTTGCTGATGTCTTCCGTTATGAGCTATTGGCGCAGGGTGGTCAGCGCCCAGGTATGGATATGTATCGCACCTTCCGTGGCGCAGAGCCTAACAAGGAGCCTATGTTGCGTGCTCGTGGTCTTTGGACTGAGCCTGTTGTGGTTGACACAACCATGTTGGAGACTGAGGAGCCAGCCCTATTAGAGGTCCCTGGTCGTCCTGTGCGTCCCGAGCCTATGCGCCGTCCTGGAGCACCTGTGAGCGTAGATAAAAATAGATCTCCAAAGGCAATCCTTACAGATATCGAGCCACCTATGCCTCCACACGACCCTATGACCCCACCCGAGGAGTAGGCAGATGTATGAAACCTAAATAAACAATTTATATTATTCTATGACAACACTATCATTTATCATGTCAGCATTGACACTTGCCGCTACTTCAGGCGACCTTCCAGAGAATGGTGGCGTACGCATGCCAGCGTCGTTGGTAGGCAATCCACTTGTTGAGGAGTGGAACACACCTTACCAGACACCTCCATTCTCATCAATCAAGCTCGAGCACTACGAGCCAGCATTCGACTATGCTATCGCCGTAAACCGTGCCGAGATAGAGACTATCGTAAACAACCCTGAGCCTGCAACATTCGAGAATACCATCGTTGCCATGGCTGAGTCTGGCGAGTTACTTGGTCGTGTGTCGGGCGTATTCTTTGTTCTTAATAACTGCGACACCTCGGAGGAGATGCAGCGTATTGCTCTTGCAGTGACACCTAAGCTTACTGACCTCTCGAATGACATCTCGCTCAACCCACAGCTCTTCGAGCGTATTAAGACGGTCTACGACCAGCGCGCTAAGCTCAACCTCGACGAGGAGGATATGATGCTTCTCGAGGAGACATACAAGGGTTTTGCTCGTTCGGGCGCTTTGCTCGAGGGTGAGGCTAAGGAGCTCTATCGTAAGTACTCATCGGAGCTCTCGCAGCTTACCCTTCAGTTTGGTCAGAACGCCTTGGCTGCAACAAACGCCTACTCTTATAACATCACCGACCCTGCTAAGGTTGCAGAGCTCCCCGACTTCGTAAAGGAGGGCCTTGCTGCTGAGGCTGCGGCACGTGGTGAGCAGGGCTGGACTGTTACTCTTCATGCACCAAGCTATGTTCCTTTCATGACCTACTCTACACAGCGTGACATCAAGGAGCAGCTTTATCGTGCATACAACACCCGTGGTGTTGGTGGCGAGAACGACAACATGGAGAACATCCGTCGCATCGCTGAGCTTCGTCTAAACATTGCCAACCTCCTTGGCTATGACTGCTATGCAGACTACGTTCTTGAGGATCGTATGGCAGAGAGCACAAAGGGCGTAACAAAGTTCCTCAACCAGCTCAATAAGGCAACCTTGAAGTATGCTCGTAAGGACTATGAGACCGTATCGGCATACGCTAAGAGCCTTGGCCACGAGGGTACACTCATGCCATGGGATTGGGGCTACTATAACGAGAAGTATAAGGAGGAGAAGTACGCTATCAACGATGAGCAGATTAAGCCATACTTGCAGCTTGAGAATGTCAAGGAGGCAGTATTTATGCTCGCTGGTAAGCTCTATGGCCTAACATTCACTCAGGTAGATAACATCGAGACCTACCACCCAGAGGCTACCGTATATGAGGTACGTGACGCTAATGGCGAGCTTATGGCAATCCTCTACCTTGACTTCTTCCCACGTGAGTCTAAGCGTCAGGGCGCGTGGATGACCGAGTTCCGCGGTGTGCGTGTTGTTGATGGCAAGGAGCAGCGTCCTTTGGTGCAGCTCGTTATGAACTTCACCAAGCCTACTGCAAACACACCATCACTCCTTACATTCGATGAGTTCACCACATTCCTCCACGAGTTTGGTCACGGTCTTCACGGCATCCTTGCTCATGGTAAGTATGAGTCTATCAACGGCACATCTGTAAAGCGCGACTTCGTGGAGCTCCCATCACAGATTATGGAGAACTGGGCTACCGAGAAGGAGTATCTCGACCTCTGGGCTAAGCACTACCAGACAGGTGAGGCGATGCCTGCTGAGCTTATCGAGAAGCTCGTAGCTGCTAAGAACTACCTTGCTGCATACTTCAACGTACGTCAGCTCTCGTTTGGTATGCTCGATATGGCATGGCACACTATCGAAAAGCCATACACTGGCGACATCCTCGACTTCGAGAACAAGGCTATTGCTCCTACACAGATTACTCCTATTGTTGAGGGTTGTGCTATGGGTCCTGCCTTTACACACATCTTCAGCGGTGGCTATGCTGCTGGTTACTATGGCTATAAGTGGGCTGAGGTGCTTGCTGCTGATGCATTCTCATACTTCAAGCAGAAGGGTATCTTCAGTCCTGAGGTTGCAGGCAAGTTCCGCCGCGAGGTATTGGAGAAGGGTGGTCACAAGCATCCTATGACTCTCTACAAGAACTTCCGTGGTCATGCACCTAAGACTAAGGCGCTCATTGATCAAATGAACCTCAAGTAATTTGTTGTGATAAGGGGTCATTCTCGGCCCATCCCAAAAGTAAACCACCACTGGCTGTACGTCAAAGTACTATCCAGCGGTGGTTTCTTTCGCGATGAACCAAGCCTAACCCCTTCTAACAACAAATTAGGTCGTGGGGCTGATGAATGTTGTGTCGTTAGGGAGGTTAGAGAATTTAGAGAGGTTAGTGAATTTAGTGATTTCCTTAACCTCCCTAACCTCCCTAACCTCCCTAACCTCCCTAATCTCCTTAGTCGTCTTAGTTCACCACCTCGGCGTTAACCTTAACGTAGTTGTAGCCTAAGCGCTTAAGCTCTACCGATACGCCCAACTCGAACATAACCTTCGTGGTGCGGGCGAAGAGGTGGAATGCCATAACACTCTGTGCCTCGATGCCCTCCTTGCGGATAAGCATCTGCGCCATCTCCGCCATAGAGCGTATCATATTCTCCAACTTCTTGGCCTCGTCGCTCTCTAACGGATGGCATAGCAATATCTCGGTGATATACTCATCCATGCAGTCGAAGCCTCGTGGCTCGGTGAGCATCTTATGTATATCCTCAACACCCTCGTAGCGGCTCCACTCCTTATCCCAGAGTACGGCGATACCCATACCCTCGTACATGGCCCATGCGATGGCTACCAATGGATATTTAGCAATCTCGGGCACTGCGTCGGCCATATATGATGGCGCTGCGGCGTGCCACTTCTCATTTAGCTCCTCGACGGTGAGCATCTGACCATCGAGCCATCCCTCCTTCGTGAGGCGCTCGATAACCATCTTACGTAGTTGCTCCTCATACTTATTGAGGAGATCTCTCTGCTGTTCTGTCATACTCTATTTTCGTTTTTTCGTTGTCTTCTTCTTCACTGACCAGCCGAAGTGACCTATAAGCTCGCCGAGGGTGTAGTACTCGCCATGCGAATAGACTATCGGGCGAGCCTTGTCCAACGAGAACTTACCCGTCTCGGGGTCGATATATCGTGTGTCGGCCTCCACACCCACAACATCGGCGATGAACATATCGTGCGAGCCAAGCTCCTTGACCTCGCGCACCTTGCAGCATATCGATAGTGGCGACTCGGCGATGATGGGCGCCTTGACATGGCTATTCTCCATCGGCGTAAGACCCGTAGCCTCCCACTTATTGTTATCCTTGCCCGAGCGTACACCACACCAGTCGGTGGCGTGGGCCATTGCCTCGGTAGTGATGTTGATGACAAACTCGCCAGTGCGACGTATCAGGTCGTAGGAGTGGCGCTCCTTGCGCACCGAGATATAGCACATCGGTGGGTTGGTGCATATCGTGCCTGTCCACGCTATGGTGAGCAGGTTATAGTTCTCGGGGCTATCGCCGACGCTCACCAATACCGCTGGTAGGGGGTAGATGAGTGTCCCGGGCTTCCATGTTTCCTTTGCCATACTTATTTATATATACGATGTTTGACTATTTTGTTATCGGTGTATTGTGCATATCCCAGCCCGCCTGTATAACGGCACGGACATAGGTGTCCATCTCTTTCGCTACATCTTTGTTCTCGCCAATAACATTAACGTAGCGCTCATTGCCAAGGGCATTGAGGTTGTGGAGGTAGCTTATCGAGTTTTTGGGGTCCGATATGTAGAGCCAATTGTCGTCGCGGGCAATGATATATGTGGCGCTACTCATAGGTATCATTCTGCGCTTTTGGCTCATTAGGTCAATGCCGAAGCTGTGGTTGTCGTACTCCACGCCGAGCATCGACATCGCTGTTGGCACGATATCCATCTGCGATGCAAGGTCTCTGCACACCTTAGGCTTGATATGTCCTGGCGAGTAGAAGAGTAGTGGGATGTGTACGCAGCTCTCCGGTATAGCGTAGCCTCCATCAATGCTGCGTCCGTGGTCGGCAGTGATGACAAATAGTGTCTCGTCGAACCACTCCCTCTCCTTACACATCTCCAAGAAGCGGTTCAGCGCCCAATCGGCATACTGAATGGCGCGGAACTCCTTATTATCAGGGTGTGTGGTGCTGAAGCCATCCACCGCAGGTGTGTCGTATGGTGTATGGTTAGATGTCGTGAGGCATATGCACGCAAATGGCTTGCCATTGGCATAGTCCTGGTCGAGATCTTTGAGTATATGGTCGAACATTACATGGTCATCAACGCCCCATGGTTTATCAACCTTAACGTCATAGTCCTCGCGTGACACAAAGTGACCGAAGCCCTGGAGTGCGATGAAGCTACCTACATTATCGAATATAGGATCGTGGGTGATGAAGAAGTGTGTGTTCATCTGTCCACTCTGCTGCACCTGATAAAAGATGCTATGCAGGTTCTGTCTATGACCATCCTCCAAAGGGTTTAGGTGCATATATGGAGGCATGCTTGTCACCGTAGAGTAGATGCCATAGCTGGTGTGTGTGCTTGTTGAGAAGGCATTCTCGAAGTAGATGCCCTCGTTGATTAGACGGTCGAGGTTGGGTAGTAGACCGTTGGTATCGCCATTGCGGGCAAGGCGTGCAGCACCATTGCCCTCCTGGAGGATGAAGATAACATTGCGCCAAGGGCTATCATGTGCCTCGACATGCTCCGTAAAGTCCTCGCCACGACCATATTCAGCGATGACATAGGCGCGTGCCTCTTCAGAGTCCATGAGGTGTATGCTCCTATCGCCAATCGATAAGAGTGACTCGACAAATGGTATTACAGGGTTTACGCAGAGCTGGTTGACGAAGTTATTGTCGCTGATGATGGCGTCCCTAAGATTCATCGGAGCTTTCGAGAATGCAAATCCACGCGATGTTAGTGGTGTTAGGGCTATAAGTAATAAAAGGTATATGGCGGTATGACCACGACGCTGTGAGGGCTCGCCGGTGCGATGGCGGCGTGCAAAGTATATAATCACCAAGGTGAATAGTAGTGATGCAATGATGGCTGCAATAAAGAATAATGTATACTCCATGTTGCCGAAGATTACATCGAGCGATTGCGCTGTGTCATCCGTAGCGTAGCGTATACCCAAAGCATTGACATGAGAGCCTGTGTACTCGAAGAATGGGATGTCGCCGATGCAGCACATGAGCGATAGCGAGAAGCCTAACGACATGATTGCTATCGTGGCATGATGCATCCATCGTGCATGTCGCCCCATAAACTGCCCTATGGCGAGTAGCAACATGCCAGGTGTTAGCAGGTAGTAGACCAGCACGATGTCGAAGCGCACACCCGTGAATAGGGCGTAGAATACCTCGCCTGTGGTGGCAGGAATGCCCGAGTCGAGGAGCTCATGGTTGCGCCATAGTAGCACAAGGCGTATGAGCGTGAAGCTCACAAGACCAACAAGGAGTATCCACGCGAGAAATCGTACATGGCGTGGTGGACGCATATAGTAGCCTATGCCCTCCTTGTCAACCTTGCCGCGTATCTCTCTTGCACACCCCTTGCATCTTGCCCATAGTGCGGTGAACATCGATGCTGCCCTCTTTAATGTCTTCATCTCTCGTTCAATTAGCGGGGTGTGTTGTGTATATCCCAGCCCGCCTGCACCATGGATGCCACATACTCATACATCTTATCTACAACATCGGGGTAGTCGTTGGCTACGTTGATATACTTAGCCTTGCCCTCAGCATCGAGGTTATAGAGGAAGTCTATGTCGTTGTAGACATCGTAGTTGTATACCCAATGCTTGTCGCGTGCTGCAATGTGACCATCAGCGCCATATGGTATCATGCGACGGCTCTGTCGTGTGAGGTCTATGCCCATGGTATGGTTGTCGTACTCCACGCCAAGCATCGACATGGCGGTAGGGGTGATATCCATCTGCGATACAAGGTCATCGCGCACCTCAGGCTTGATATGCCCTGGTGAGTAGAATATGAGCGGCACATGGTTGAAGCTCTCGATAATCTCATAGTCGTTACCATAAGCCTTGCCATGGTCGCCAGTGATTACAAAGAGCGTGTCGTCGTACCATGAACACTCGCTGGCAAGAGCCATGAAGTGACCCAACGCCCAGTCGGCATATTCGAGTGCTTGGGTCTCGAGCGATGAGCTTCGGGGGTTGAAGCCCTTGACCTTGGGGACATCATATGGTATATGGTTGCTGCAAGTGAGGCATATTGTAGCAAAGTGCTCGCCACGTTGCGACATGGCGTTCATCTCCTTTATGGCACCCTCGAACATCTCGTGGTCGCTAACGCCCCACACCTTATCGGTGGATATGTTGTAGTCCTCTAAGCTTATTAGGCGCTCGAAGCCCTGCGTTGAGACAAAATCACGCACGTTGTCGAAGTTGGGCTCGTGGGTGATGCAGAATAGTGTATGTAGCTCTCCGCGTTCGGATACCTGCTCGTAGATGGTGTCGAGGCTGAAGCCAGCACCCTCCTTTAGTGGCTGTATGTCGACATACGAGGGCATGGAGCATACTGTAGAGTAGATGGCGTTGCAGGTATGCGTACCAGTGGAGTAGGCGTTGGAGTAGTAGAGACCCTCGCTGGCAAAGCGGTTTAGGTTTGGCATATAGCCATTGGTGTCACCCTCGATAGTCATATTTACTGCCGAGGTGCTCTCCATGAGTATTATCACAACGTTGCGCCATGGGCTATCGTGTCCCTCGACATGCTCCGTAAAGTCCTCGCCGCGTCCCAATTCACGACGTACGTACTCTGCCGCATGACGTGAGTCGATGAGGTTGAGCGACGTGTCGCTAAAGCGTAGCAACGACTGGATGAATGGCTCTACGGGGTTTATGGCAAGTTTGTTGATAAATGGGTTGTTACAGATCATGCTATCTGCAGGCTGCAACACATGTTTCTGCCATCTAAAGCCTCGGTCGGCAAAAGGTATCATAACACCGATTAAAAGCATTGTTATCAGAGTATTACGCCCCCCCCCTACTGGAGCGTAGATATCGTGGCGGCGAGCGAGACGTATGGCGAGATAAATGTATGCTACAGCAGCAAGAATAGCCACTATGGCGAAGCATAGGTAGCTCATATCAGAGAGGACCATTCCCGTTGCCTCGCCAAGATCATTTGCCATATACTTTATCGCCATGGCATTAACATGGTTATTGAAGTGCTCGAAGTAGGGTATGTTACCTATGGCAATCATCAGCGATATAGGCACAGCGATAGAGAGCATCACCACGGCTGCAATGCCGAGGTGGCGGGTGTAGCGGGGTAGGTATTGCCCTATGGCGAGAACTGCAAGGGGTCCTATCCACACCTTAGCTAACAAGGCGAGGTCGAAGCGCATGCCGTTGAACATCTGCAAGATCACAAGCGAGGTGTCGTTGTCGATGCCGGCATTCAATAGCTCTAAGTTGCGCAGTAGTAGCACTAAGCGTATGAGTGTAAATGCCCCCATGGCAATGAGGAGCATAACAAGGAGGTAGGCTACAGGGCGCGATGGGCGTAGTTGTTTAGCTACGCGACCTATAGTTGCTATTAAGGTGTGTAGTTTCTTCATAAATATCGTCCTTAGTCTCTTCTCTATGCCTCCATGCTACTCACCGTCGTAGCCAACGTCCTCCTTGAGGTTGGCGCCTGAGGCGGCGGTCACGGCGAGGTAGTCGCAGCGGTTGTTCTCGATGGTCGAGGCGTGACCCTTGACCCATACAAAGCGCACCTTATGTTTGCGGTAGATGCGCAAGAAGCGCATCCATAGATCGGGGTTCTTCTTACCCTTGAAGCCCGACTTCTCCCAGTTCAGCACCCAGCGTTGGTTGACTGCCTCGACAACATACTTCGAGTCGGAGTAGAGCGTAACGTTGCTACCCTCGAAGCGCAATGCCTCGAGAGCAACACAGACTGCCATAAGCTCCATACGGTTGTTAGTCGTGAGGCGGAAACCATCGGATATCTCCTTACGGTGGGGACCCGAGATGAGCACCACACCATAGCCGCCAGGACCGGGATTCCCCTTTGCCGCGCCGTCGGTATAGATTGTTATATCTGCCATAAATACAAATTAGTAATTAGTAGAGAGTAATTAGTAATTTGAGTTAAGGTGAGTTATAATGGGTTAATTGAGAAGTAACTATCCCATATTAACCCATATTAACTATATTACTAATTACTAATTCCTCATTACTAATTATTTAAGCGCCTCCATCTGTGCCTTGATAGCGGCAATCTTAGCCTCGGCATCTGCCTGCTTAGCACGCTCGTTGGCAACAACCTTCTCTGGAGCCGATGATACGAAGCGCTCGTTAGATAGCTTCTTCATTACCGATGCGAGGAAGCCCTCGTAGTACTCAAGGTCGGCACCGAGTTTCTGAAGCTCTGCCTCCTTGTCGATGTTACCCTCCATAGGCACGAAGTACTGTGTGGTCTTTACGATGAAGGCAGCTGCCGTAGCATCCTTATCTACCACAGCGGTGATAGCCTCGATGTTGCCCATCTTAGCGATTACCGATGCGTACTCCTGAGGGAAGTTCTCGTCGGCAATGTAGTTTAGCTTAAGTGACTCCTTCTGTGCTATGTTCTTCTGCTTGCGGATGTTACGTATGTTGGTGATAACCTCCTGTGCAAGGGTGAAGCGTGCCAAGACGCTCTCGTCTGCCTTGCGCTCCGCAGTTGGCTGCTTAGCGATGCAGATAGACTTAACCTCCGCCTCAGGCTTTAGGTCCTGCCATATCTCCTCGGTGACGAATGGCATGAATGGGTGCATGAGGCGTAGCAACTGGTCGAAGTAGTGCTTTGTCTGAGAGAGTGTTACGCTGTCGATAGGGCACTGGTATGCTGGCTTGACCATCTCCAAATACCAACCGCTGAAGTCGTCCCAGAAGAGGCGGTATAGCTCGGTGAATGCCTCCGAGATACGATATTGCACCATGAGGTGGTTGATGCGCTCGATACGCTCCAACATAACCTCGTCGAACCAGGCAATAGCTGCCTTTGATGACTCAGGCTGTGCTATTGTAGCATCCTCCGTCCACATATTGACAAGACGGTAGGCGTTCCATATCTTATTGCAGAAGTTACGACCCTGCTCGCACAACGCCTCGTCGAACATCACGTCGTTGCCGGCAGATGCTGACATGAGCATTGCGATACGCATGCCGTCGGCGCCATACTTGGCGATGAGGTCCAATGGGTCGGGCGAGTTACCGAGCTGCTTAGACATCTTACGACCGAGCTTGTCGCGCACGATACCGGTGAAATAGACATTCGAGAATGGCTTCTCCTGACGCCACTCGTAGCCCGCCATAATCATACGTGCAATCCAGAAGAAGATAATATCTGGACCTGTCACAAGGTCGTTGGTAGGGTAGTAGTATTTAATCTCCTCGTTATCGGGGTTGTTGATACCGTCAAATACAGATATAGGCCACAACCACGATGAGAACCAAGTGTCGAGGACATCCTCATCCTGGCGTAGGTCGGACATGGTGAGCGATGCATCCTTCTGCTGGGCAAGGGCGAGTGCCTCCTCGGCTGTCGCTGCCACCACATAGCCTCCCTTAGGTAGGTAGTATGCTGGGATGCGGTGTCCCCACCATAGCTGGCGCGAGATACACCAATCCTTGATGTTCTCCATCCAGTGGCGGTAGGTATTCTTATACTTCGCTGGCACAAACTTGATGACATCCTCCAATACTGCCTTTGTTGCAGGCTCTGCCAACTCGCCCATAGATAGGAACCACTGCATAGAGAGCTTAGGCTCTATGGCAACACCCGTACGCTCCGAGTAGCCCACGTTGTTGGTGTATGGCTCCACCTTCTCCATTAGACCCGCTGCTGTGAGGTCACCCTCGATAACCTTGCGGCACTCGAAGCGGTCAACGCCCACATACATGCCCACCTTATCGTTGATGGTGCCGTCGTCGTTGAAGATGTCAATAGCCTCAAGACCGTACTTCTCACCAAGCATATAGTCGTTAACGTCGTGTGCAGGGGTTACCTTCAAGGCACCGGTACCGAACTCCAAATCTACATACTCGTCGCGGATGACAGGTATTGAGCGACCTACGAGAGGCACGATGACGCGTGCATCGGTAGGTAGTCCCTTGTAGCGCTCGTCGTTAGGGTTCACGCAGAGGGCAGTATCGCCGAGGATTGTCTCAGGGCGTGTTGTTGCAACAACGATATACTCCTCCGTGCCCTCAATCTTATAACGTAGGTAGTATAGCTTACCATTCGACTCCTTGTATATCACCTCCTCATCCGAGAGGGCGGTCTTTGCCGATGGGTCCCAGTTTACCATGCGCACGCCGCGGTAGATGCGCCCCTTGTTGTAGAGGTCAACAAATACCTTGAGTACGCTCTCTGAGCGCTTCTCGTCCATGGTAAAGCATGTGCGCTCCCAGTCGCACGAGGCACCGAGCTTGCGCAACTGCTGGAGGATGATACCACCATGCTTCTCCTTCCACTCCCAGGCGTGCTCGAGGAACTCCTCACGTGTTAACGTTGACTTGTCTATACCCTCAGCCTTGAGCTTTGCCACCACCTTAGCCTCGGTAGCGATAGATGCGTGGTCGGTACCTGGCACCCAGCAGGCATTCTTGCCCTGCATACGTGCGCGACGCACCAAGACATCCTGCAAGGTGTTGTTGAGCATGTGGCCCATGTGCAACATACCTGTTACGTTTGGTGGTGGAATAACGATGGTATATGGCTCGCGAGCGTCAGGCTCCGAGTGGAATAGGTTCTCCTCAATCCAGAAGTCGTACCACTTCTGCTCGATTAGTTCGGGTGAATACTTGTCTGCTAACTGCATAATTTATAGCGTTTTATGATTATTGTCTATGCGTATGCGCGTGTGCTGCTGTATGTGTTGCGCGCGTACAACCGACAAAGATAAGAAAAAAATAGTAATTAGTAAAGAGTAATTAGTAATAATGTGAAAAGGGGAAGGGGAAAAGTGAAAGGTAAGGTGTGCTTCGCACGATAGGAGCGATAGAGTGAGGGGTACAAGGGGTATTAGGGGTGATAGGGGGAGCCAGGGGCTGGCTATATAGTCGCAATCAAAAAACACCCTTTAGACCCCTTAAACCCCTCGGATCCCATCCCATTGCTCCAAACGAGCAAAGTATTACTAATTACTAATTTCACGCCTTTCACAGGGGGGGGTGGGGGTAGTGTGAAATGTGAAACGTGAATGAGCATTTTTTGGCAGAGCTGCGTGCTCTTTTTTTAGTTGTATTACACGCGCGCGTTTGCATATTCAAAAAAATATGCCTATATTTGTATGCTTTATACAGAGTAATAAACTAAAACTACGTTATATGTCTGAACAACAACCTAAAACATCGCTCCCCGATAACGCCTATCGAGAGCTGAAACCAGGTGAGGAGTACAAGCCTGTGATGGGTGCTAATGAAAACCCTAAGGAGGTTACGCCCTACTCCGTATCTATTGGTATTCTTATGGCCGTGCTATTCTCGGCTGCTGCTGCCTACCTCGGCTTGAAGGTGGGACAGGTATTCGAGGCGGCAATACCTATTGCGATTATCGCCGTAGGTCTTGGTCAGCTTCGTGGCAAGAAGAATATGCTTGGTCAGAATGTCATCATCCAATCTATTGGAGCCTCGTCGGGTGTTATTGTGGCGGGTGCTATCTTCACCCTCCCTGCGCTCTACATCCTTGGTCTTGATGCGCAGTTCTATCAGGTATTCCTATCATCGTTGCTTGGTGGTATCCTCGGCATCGTGCTGCTGATACCTTTCCGTAAGTACTTCGTCAAGGAGATGCACGGCAAGTACCCATTCCCCGAGGCTACGGCAACCACCGAGGTGCTTGTGTCGGGTGAGAAGGGTGGCTCGCAGGCTAAGATTCTCGTTACGGCGGGTCTTATCGGTGGTCTTTACGACTTTATCGTCTCTACCTTCGGCGCGTGGGTATCATCAATATCTACGCAGATGTGGGGTTGGGGTACAACACTTGCGGCTAAGGCGAAGTTGACCTTCGGCTTGAATACCTCGGCTGCCGTGCTCGGCTTGGGCTATATCATCGGCTTGAAGTATGCTCTCATCATCGCGGGTGGCTCTGCCCTCGTATGGTTTGTCTTCATACCATTGGTGACACCTATCATCAACTCTATGGATGCCGCTACTGTTGCCGACACGCTCGCTAACATCGGTATCAACTACGATAACCTCGCTACACCAGAGGGTATCTTCAAGGAGATTGGTCGCCCAATAGGTATCGGCGGTATTGCGATGGCAGGTCTTATCGGTATTGTTCGCCAGGCAGGTATCATCAAGTCGGCATTGTCGCTTGCTCGCAACGAGCTTGGTGGCAAGAGATCGGCTGTTGTGGAGCCTCGTACCCAGCGCGACATATCTATGAAGATTATCCTTGGCGTCATCATCGCAGTGCTTATCACCACACTCTTCTTCTTCCAGTTCGGTGTGCTTCACAACTGGATGCAGACCATCGTGGCGTTACTTATTGTCTTCGTCATCGCCTTCTTGTTTACCACCGTGGCAGCAAATGCCATCGCCATTGTGGGCTCTAACCCTGTGTCGGGCATGACGCTGATGACACTCATCCTATCATCCCTCGTGCTCGTCTCTATCGGCTTGGAGGGTACTGAGGGTATGGTCGCTGCCTTGGTTATCGGTGGCGTGGTATGTACCGCTTTGTCTATGGCTGGTGGCTTCATCACCGACCTTAAGGTTGGCTACTGGCTCGGTACAACGCCTAAGAAGCAGCAGACATGGAAGTTCGTCGGCACCTTCGTCTCGGCAGCTACTGTGGCAGGTGTGATGATCATCATGAATAAGACCTATGGCTTTACCGAGGAGGCTGCGGCTGCCCTCGGCCAGGATGCACCTCTCGTGGCTCCTCAGGCAAATGCCATGGCAGCGGTAATCTCGCCACTTATGACAGGTGGCGCAACACCATGGGTGCTATATGGCTTCGGCGCTTTGATAGCTCTCTTGCTCACCTTCGCGAAGATTCCAGCCCTGCCATTCGCTCTTGGTATGTTCATCCCTATGGAGCTCAATGCACCGCTCGTTGTGGGTGGTCTTGTGGCATGGGCTGTTAACCGCCATAAGAACCCTGAGCAGGCTAAGGCTAATAACAATAGAGGTACGCTCATCGCCTCGGGCTTCATCGCTGGTGGTGCCTTGATGGGTGTTGTGAGCGCCGTCCTCGCATTCGCAGGTCTCAAGCTCACGATGACTGGTTGGGCAGGCTCGACAGGTGCCGAGTGGCTCGGCATAGTGATGTATGCGGCAATCATCGCCTACTTCATCTGGCACTCACGCAGAGCTAAGATTAACGAGTAAGGATAGAAATGAGGGTTAGTATGAGTTAGTATTAGTTAGTATGAGTTAATGTGTGTTACTATGTGATAGCAAATGCCCATTACTAATTACTCATTACTAATTACTAGTTGCTATTTGCGGACATAAAACAGAAACAAAATAACTTAAACAATATACACAATGGACTTAAAAGATAGATTTTTGAAGTATGTCTCTTTCGATACCCAGTCGAACGAGTCGAGCGAGACATTCCCATCAACCGATAAGCAGCTCGTGATGCTCAAGTACCTCAAGGAGGAGCTTGAGACCATCGGTCTTCAGGAGGTGACCATGGATGAGTATGGCTATGTGATGGCGACACTCCCAGCAACAGCTGGCAAGGAGAATGTGCCAACCATCGGCTTCATCTCACACGTAGATACATCACCCGATATGTCGGGCGCAAACGTAAAGCCACACATCATCGAGAAGTACGATGGTCGTGATATCATGCTCGGCAACAACTGCTGGCTTAAGGTTGAGGAGTTCCCAGAGCTCTCATTCTTCAAGGGTCACACCCTCATACACACCGACGGCACAACGCTCCTCGGCGCTGACGACAAGGCGGGTGTTGCGGAGATCGTGACAGCCATGGAGTGGCTTATGAAGCACCCCGAGGTTGAGCATGGCAAGATTCGCGTGGGCTTCACCCCTGATGAGGAGATTGGTCGTGGTGTCGACTACTTCGACGTCAAGAAGTTCGCTGCCGACTTCGCCTATACCATGGATGGTGGTATGGAGGGTGAGTTGGAGTATGAGAACTTCAACGCTGCAGGTGCCAAGATCACCATCTCGGGTCGTAACGTGCACCCAGGCATGGCAAAGAATAAGATGATCAACGCCATCGATATCGCTTGTGAGCTCAACGCCTTGCTCCCAGCATCGGAGCGTCCTCAGTTCACTGAGAACTATGAGGGCTTCTTCCACTGTGTAGGCATCAAGGGTAGCGTCGAGGAGGCAGAGATCAACTACATCATCCGCGACCACGACACTGATAAGTTCGAGCAGAAGAAACAGCTTATGTGGGATGTTGTCAACTTCCTACAGCGCAAGTATGGCGAGCAGACCCTCACCCTCGCGCTCAAGGATCAGTACTATAATATGCGTAAGATGGTCGAGCCACATCCACAGGTTATCGAGCGTGCACGCCGCGCCATGATCGAGGCTGGTGTAAAGCCTTTGGTGCGTCCTATCCGTGGTGGTACCGACGGCTCACGCCTCTCATTCATGGGTCTTCCATGCCCCAACATCTTCACCGGTGGTATGAACTTCCATGGTCGCTATGAGTATGCGTCGCTCACAACGATGAACCGCGCGATGAATACTATTATTAACCTTGCGCGCATCTGGGCAGAGTAAGCTATAAATTAGTAATGAGTAATTAGTAGTGAGTAACAAAAAAAATACTAATTTCTCTTTACTAATTACTAATTTGAAAAATAGTATGAACAACCAATATGGATATATGAGAGTTGCGGCGGCGGTGCCACGCGTACACATCGCCGATGCACACAGCAATGCTGTGGGCGCTCTCAAGATTATGGAGGATGCCTTTAAGGAGGGTGTCGAGATTGTGGTTATGCCTGAGCTCTCGCTCGTGGGCTACACCTGTGGCGATATGGTGCTTCAGAAGAAGCTCCTTAGCGACTCGGAGAAGGCTCTCGCATGGCTTATGCAAAAGACCGAGGATATACCTACCATCGGCATTGTTGGTCTTCCTGTAGTGTATGCCGACCGCCTCTACAACTGCGCTGCCATCTTTGGTCAGGGTCAGCTGTGGGGTATTGTGCCCAAGAGCTACATCCCTAACTACGGCGAGTTCTCGGAGCTCCGCTGGTGGGTGTCGGGCTACGCTATCAAGGAGCGCACCATACGCTTCGCAGGTCAGGAGTGTCCTTTCGGTAGCGACCTTATGTTCGACCTCCACGGCGTAGAGTTTGGTGTTGAGATATGCGAGGATATGTGGGTTCCTGTGCCACCATCATCAATGCAGGCGGTGCAGGGTGCTAAGTTGCTCTTCAACCTCTCGGCATCACCTGAGTCGGTGTGCAAGCACGACTATCTCATCTCGCTTATCGCCGAGCAGTCGTCACGCACCATGGCTGCCTATGTCTATGCATCATCAGGACATGGAGAGTCGTCATCCGACCTTGTATTTGCTGGTAATGCCGTCATTGCAGAGCTTGGCAGGGTGCTGGGTGTTAGTGAGCGCTTCGTGCGCAACGACCGAATGGTAATATCAGATATTGATGTTGAGTATATCTCTACACGCCGTACTGCGCGTAATACATTCTATTATCCCGATGCACCTGAGATGCGTGTCGTGGAGATTGATGTTGACGAGATATGCTATCAGGGTGATGTGCGCCGTCATATCGAGCCTTTATACTTCGTTCCTGAGGATGAGGCCGCACGTGCTGTACACTGCCGCGAGGTATTCGCCATTCAGAGTGCCGCTCTTGCTCAGCGCCTTGAGCATACAGGATGTAAGAGTGCCGTTATCGGCATTTCGGGAGGCTTGGACTCCACGCTTGCACTCTTGGCAGTATGCGACACCTTCGACCTACTCGGTCTTGACCGCAAGGGTATCATAGGTGTTACCATGCCAGGCTTTGGCACTACAGACCGAACATATCAGAATGCCCTGACGATGATTAGGGAGCTCGGCTGTACCCTTAAGGAGATTTCTATTAAGGATGCGTGTGAGCAGCACTTCAAGGATATAGGTCTGTCTGCCGATGAGCGCTCTGCAGCATACGAAAACTCGCAGGCCAGGGAGCGTACGCAGATACTCATGGATATTGCAAATATGTGTGGTGGCATGGTCATCGGCACGGGCGATATGAGTGAGCTTGCCTTGGGCTGGGCAACATACAACGGTGATCAGATGTCTATGTATGGCATCAACGCCTCGGTGCCTAAGACCCTGGTTAAGTATATGGTGGACTGGTATGCTAACAACCGCGCTGAGGGTGTACTACGCCAGTCGCTCTTGGATGTTGTAGCTACGCCTGTTAGCCCTGAGTTGCTACCTGCTGACGGCGATACTATCGTGCAGAAGACCGAGGATATCGTGGGTCCTTACGAGCTTCACGACTTCTTCCTCTACTGCGCATTGCGTCGTAGATATGTGCCATCTAAGATTTTCATGCTTGCCTCTATTGCGTTTGAGGGTGTCTATGATAGGGCTACCATTATCAAGTGGCTGAAGGTGTTCTTCCACCGCTTCTTCACCCAGCAGTTCAAGCGCTCGGCAATGCCTGATGGACCAAAGGTGGGTGCTGTAGGTCTCTCACCACGTGGCGACTTGCACATGCCATCGGATGCTCAGGAGCGTGCATGGTTGCAGGAGGTCGAGGATATGGAGCGTGAGCTATCTGCATTGGAGGAGTAGCATAATAAATAGTGTTATCTCATCGTTAGCATATTGAATAAACGATTATTACGAAACATTTATGAAAAAAGTATTAACCCTTGCACTGCTGATTGCAGCGATGTGGATGCCTACAAGCGCCTCTGCGCAGTTCAGCATTGGCGGTATCATCAAGGCGTTCTCGGGCGATAGTGATGAGCCCTCGCGCTACGATAAGCTCGCCGACAATGCGCCATCCTATAACTCTATACTTGGTACTTGGTACTACTCCTCTGCCAAGATTGACTATTTTGGTGATACGTTTGGTGCCGACTATGCCATCAGAGAGCTTGACGGCGTAGCGCAGGATATATTGGCTGCCTATGATGTTGAGGCTGGCTTCTTCAAGATTAATGTAAAGAAGGGCGGTGTCATAGAGGGAACTATGGGCGAGTACTCCCTGTCGGGCGATTTCAGCTACTACACATCAACCGCCGAGATAAAGCTCTCGGTGACCATCCTCGATACACCTGTATCATGCTCGGGATATGTTGAGCAGAATAGCAACCGCATGAGAGTGTATATCGATGCTGGTGATATCCTTAAAGCCTATAAGAAGATTGGTGTTAGCTACTCATCGTCGGCACTCGACCTCGCATCGCAGCTCATCTCGAACTTCGACGATATCTATATCGCTATAACATTTACACGTTCGTAAGTATCGATAGGGTAATAGACAGAATGGGAGTGTCCCGTAAAGGACACTCCCGTTTTTGTTCCTATGTATATATAAGGTGAAATGAGAAAAGTGGGGAGCGTTTCGCGCGAGTTTTAAATATTACTCTCTACTCTCTACTCATTTTTAACCAGCCACTCGGCATAGGCGAGGTCGTTGGGTGTGGTGATCTTGATGTTGCGAGCCTCGCCCTCCACCGTGGTGATGGTGACGCCCATTGCCTCAACTACCGAGGCGTCGTCCGTAAATCGCTCGTCGAAGGGCTGCTCGTATGCCTTGCGAAGCGTCTCGGCACTAAATATCTGTGGGGTCTGCACTATGCGTAGCTTCGAACGGTCGATGATTGCTGTGCTGCCGTCCGCCATAACCTCGCGATAGGAGTCTACAACCGTGGTTACAGGTATCACGGCGCAGTGCTCCTCGGCGGCTAATACCGCGCGTATGATAAGCTGCTTAGATACTAAGGCACGAACGCCATCGTGCACCGCTATCTGCTCCACCTCCGCTGCGAGTGCCTCGATGCCCGCCTTTACGGAGTGAAATCTCTCCTTGCCACCTGCCACGCATCTATGCTCTGCTACATCAAATCGTGCTGCGAGGTTTTGCCACATGGCGATATGCTCCTCGGGCAGCACAACAACAATATCACTGCCGGGCAGCGCCTCGGCGAAGGTGTTTATCGTGCGTGCCACGATGGGCATGCCGTCAAGTATCATAAACTGCTTGGGCATAGCACCTCCCATGCGGCGCCCAGAGCCTCCAGCAACAATTATTACTCCTCGCTTTGCCATACTATCTTCTTTCCAAAACCAAGTGTGTTGTCCGTGAGCTTCATCATCTCGGGCGCTACCAACCATAGCGTAAGTGGCGCTACAGCGGCATAGGGGAAGCGCTTGATGTAGCTCTTCTTAGCCTCGCTGTCGCCGCGCATGGCGCGACCACATATCTGTATGCCCTGCACCTTGCCCACGATGCGCGTCTCGAGCACTATGCTCACTGCCACCCTCTCGTGCGCCACCATCTCCATGCCGTGACGTGTGGTATCGTCGCTGGTGAAGATGAGCCTGTTGCGCTTAGCGTCGTAGGCGTAGAAGCAGTTGGCAACATATGGCTCGCCCTTGTCGTTTGTTGTGGCGAGGGTGAGTACATGATGACGCTTTATAAAGCGAACAATAGGCTCTGGAATATTACCTCCAGAGCCCTTGTCTTGTGTTATGTTACTCTCGTGTGTCATACGAGTGTTGTTAGTTTCTATGGAAGATGTCGTCCTCGGTTATCTGATAGCTACCCGTACCATTGATCTCGGCAATCACTAAGTCGCGTACACGCTCGAAGTCTGCGCGATACTTATCGCCGATAGGCTCTGATGGCTGCTGTGTGAGCGATAGCGGATCTACAGGAGTGCCATTCTGCCAGATGCGGTAGTCGAGGTGTGGACCTGTCGATGTTCCAGTAGAGCCTACATAGCCGATGACATCACCCTGCGATACATACTTACCAACCTTAATGCCGCTGGCGAACTTCTGAAGGTGTAGGTAGCCAGTCTTCATGCCTGCGGCATGCTGAATGTAGATGGTGTTACCACCGCCACCCTTATACTGCGCAAATACCACCTCGCCATCTGCTACGGCATATACAGGTGTTCCTGCAGGTGCTGCGTAGTCGACGCCCGTGTGAGGACGGTAGTCGCCATGTACGGGGTGCTTGCGCCTGTATGTAAACTTAGAGCTTATGCGTGTGTACTTAACGGGACACTTAAGCATCTGCTTTTTGAGTGACTCGCCACCAAACTCCCAATATTCAACCTTGTTGCCATCCGTAACATAAGGTATTGCGTAGTATTCCTTGCCCTTGTGCACGAACTTAGCGCCCCAGATGCGTCCTATCTTAACGCTCTGGCCATCAACCATCTCATCATCATATATCACAACGAAGCTATCGCCCTCCTGAAGATGGAAGAAGTCGACAGTCCACTGATAGATATCCTCAAACTCTGTGGCCAATGCCCATGGAAGACCCTGACCTACCACAGCATCCCATAGCGATGAGGTGATCACCGACTCGGCACGCTTGCGTACCTTCTCGCGAGGCTTCGAATCCTTCGTTGCAGATGCCTGCTCCGAGCATAGGTCGTAGACGACATATTCAGCCGTGTTGATGTGGTATACCATGTAGTCGGCGATACGCTTTGTTGTGCCATCCTCGGCTACCTCGTCACGTAGGAAGAGTGTATACTGCTTTTCTGCCTGAAGCTTATTTAGAGGGAATACCTCCTTGGCTGCCTTGTCGAGCTGATCTATCTTAGAGGCAGAGATACCATATCTATTCAAAATCTTGCCAACAGTCTCGCCCGACTCAATCTTAAAATCCTCAACAGCATAGTTGTCGGCCTCAATGCCATAGAGTATCGTGGGCTCTTTAGGTGTCGTTGTGCTATTGCCAGCGGCTGACTGACCATTTGCGGCAGTCTCGCCGCCACCGTTGAGCTCACCCTCTGCAGCCCCCTTATCGTTAGAGCCGCCGCCACAAGCTACAACACCCACAAGCAACAGGGCGATTAAAAACTTAAGCTTTCTCATGCTATCTTCGACATTACCTATTTTGCATTACCCTTTCTTACCGATGGCTCTTTATCGGCTGATATGTCGTAGATAACATACTCCGTGTCGTTAATATGGTAGACCATATACTCGGCAACGCCATTGCGGAGGAATAGGGTGTACTTATTGCCAGCACGATGCTTGTTTGAAGGGAATACACTCTTTGCTGCCTTGTCCACAGCATCTATCTTTGTAGCCGAGACACCATGGCGACCGAGAATCTTGCCTAAGTACTCACCACTCTCCATCTTGAAATCCTTAACGTCATAGCCGTTAGTATCTATGCCATAGAGAGTTGTGGTCTTGGTCTCTGGCGCTGCAGGCTTCTTCTCCTCTGGCTGTGCCTGCTGTTCAGTATTAGAGTTGCTTAACTCGGCAAGAAGCGATTGTGCCTCCTCTTTTGATGCGTTATTGCCACAAGCTACCATACCCGTGAGTAGCAATGTTGTGGCTAAAATATGTAGCTTTTTCATAATGCACAAAGATAATAAATTTTGTTCTTTTCGCCAAATGATAGAGCCATAAAAAGTGATGTTAAAGTAAATTAATGGGTAAAATTTTGCCATATGAGAAATAATACCTATCTTTGTCGAGATTGTGATATTGTGTAAATAACTTTTGCATAATGAAGATATTGAGAATCATACTTTCATGGATATATACGGCGGTGGTTGCAACCAGACATCGCCTCTACGATTGGGGACTCTTCAAGAGTCGCTCATTCGATATCCCTGTGGTCTGTATCGGCAATATCACCGTTGGAGGTACTGGAAAGACGCCAATGGCAGAGTATCTTATATCGCAGCTGAGCAACACCTACAATATAGCGCTTCTCTCGCGTGGCTATGGTCGTCGCACGAAGGGCTATCGTGAGGTAATGGTTGCGGATAGCTATTTAGATGTTGGCGACGAGCCGTTGCAGATAAAGCTCAAGTTCCCACACATACACGTCATTGTGTCGGAGGATAGGGTGAAGGGTATCGAGCGCATACGTCAGGAGCATCCCGAGGTGAACCTCATAGTTATGGATGATGGTCTTCAGCATCGTAGTGTGCGTGCCAAGGTAAATATTATTGTTTTGGACGCAACACGACCAGTTGATAGCGACTATATGATGCCTCGTGGTCGTCTGCGTGATCTTAAGTCGCGCCTTACGACGGGTCACTTCTTCATGGTATCTAAGTGCCCCGATACGATGACACCTATCGATCGCCGCTTGTATCACAATAAGCTACGCACCATTGCCTACCAGAAGGTCTACTTCTCGAAGATGGAGCCACTGCCAATCGTTCCCCTCTTTGAGTTCCCTAACCGCGAGGTGGTGGATTATGCAAGCCAGGCAATTCTTCTCGCTGGCGTGGGAAACCCTCGTGGCTTTGTTAGCGCTGCCGAGATGCGCTATAATGTCGTTGATAAGTATATCGTTGCCGATCACCATCGCTACAACATCGAGGATATAAACCATCTTTACGACCTTCATAAGAAGTATCCTCGTGCGATTATCCTTATGACGGAGAAGGATGCTGTCAAGCTGCGTCGTTCGAATAATCTGCCTGAGTCGATGCGTCGTGCGATGTACTATCAGCCTGTCGAGATGAGCTTTATCGAGGGTCCAGACCGCGACTTCATTGGTAAGCTTGTTGCAGAGATTGAGCACGGCGGTAGCGGTAAGGAGGATGCCGCAGAACGAGCTGAGTAACGAGATAATAAGTTGATAATATGATAAATAAGGTAATTCTTTTAGGTAATGTAGGTCAGGATCCTGAGGTGCGTACGCTTGAGACTGGCGTTAAGGTGGCGCGTTTGCGTCTTGCAACCACCGAGCGTATCTTCAATCGTCAGACCAACGAGACTACGGAGTATACCGAGTGGCACACTATTACTTTGTGGCGTGGTCTTGCCGAGGTTGCGGATAAGTATGTTCGTAAGGGCTCGCAGATATATGTCGAAGGTCGTATCCGTAGCCGTGAGTGGGAGAAGGATGGTGCTAAGCACTATGCCATTGAGATTGTCGCCGACGAGATGAAGCTCCTCGGTCGTCGCCAGGATAACCCTGCACAGGGTGGCTATCAGCAGGCTCAGCAGCCAGCCTATCAGCAGCCCGTACAGCCCCAATCTGCCTACCAGCAACCAGTGCAGCCTGCCTATCAGCAGCCTGCGCCCGCGCCTATGCCTGCGGCGCCAGCGATGCCGGCGGATGATCCAGATGATCTTCCTTTTTAATATGATATAAATAGCAATAGGAGCCATTCGGCTCCTATTGTTGTTTATAACGGCTCTGCATAGAAGAGTCCAACATTTGCAATGTGTGCCGTTGTGCGACACTTGTCGATAGTCACCCTTATGCGCTCCGCCTGACACTCATCGAAGCGTAGTAGCCTCTTATATCCGATGGTTGTGCCCTCGGCTATCTGGTGCCACTCGCCATCGTAGAGCGCCTCCACGGTGAATTGCTCAACGCGCTGACCGCGACTAATATCCTCTTGAAGTAGGATGGTGTTGACCACCTTGCAGCTCTTGATGCCATACTCCATGCTATTGCCCTTGTGGGTGCTCCATGGGCGTACTCTGCCCTCGATGAGATTTTCGCCAAAGGTCTTGTCAAGGTAGCGGCGTAGCTCTGCTATGCGCTCGGCGTCGACCTCATGTATAAGACCGCGCCTGTCGGGAGGTATGTTTAGAAGAAGCACCGAGTTACGACCTACCGATGTGTAGTATATATCCACAAGGTTGGCAAGCGTGCGCACCGCGTCATCCTCAGCTGCATGGTAGAACCATCCTGGACGTATCGACACATCTACCTCCGAGGGGTACCAGTATACGCCCTCAGCTCTTGCCACAAGCTCGCGGCTACCCAAATCTGCCGACATCTCCTCGAGACCCAATGCTGCGTTGGATGCAACGCCATGGCTGTATGATTTTGGAGTATAGGGCGTTGCGCTCCATTCGGTCTCTCTGCCGCGACCTCCCTCGTTGCCTACCCAGCGCACATCGTCGCCCATGATTGCCGTTACGGCGTGTGGCTGCAGATGATTTATGGTGGCGAGTATCGCCTCCCAATCATAGACTTGACGCTTGCCGTTAGGACCCTCGCCGCAGGCACCATCAAACCATATCTCGTCGACCTTGCCGTAGCCTGTGAGTAGCTCCGTGAGCTGCGCGATGAAGAACTTGTTGTAGGCAGAAGAGTCACCATAACACTCTGCATTACGATCCCAGGGCGATAGATATACGCCGAACTTAAGACCATGCTTGCGACACGCCTCGCTAAGCTCGCGCACCATATCGCCCTTGCCATCTCTCCATGGCGAGTTCGCTACGGAGTGCTCGGTGGTTTGTGTTGGCCATAGGCAGAAACCGTCATGGTGCTTGGCGGTGAGTATTACTAATTTGAAACCGCCCTCTTTGAGTGTCGTCACCCACTGCTCGCAGTCTAATGCTGTGGGGTTGAAGAGCGCTGGGTCCTCCTTGCCACTTCCCCATTCGCTATCCGTAAAGGTGTTTATGCCGAAGTGAATGAAGGCGGTGAGCTCTAACTGCTGCCATGCTAACTGCTCCTTGCTGGGTACTACGCGTGCTGCGATGTCTATCTTCTGCTCTGTGGTCGCACCCTCAGGGAAGGTTGCGTGTTGGGTGTATAGCACCTCCTTGTGTGATGCGCAACCAATCAGTAGTATGGATAGTAGTGTGAGTGCTCTCATTATCGAATAATTGAATAGATGAGGCTGAATAAAGGGATGTTCTGTTTTGTCGTTCTTTGCTGTTAATGTAGGCACCGCTTTTGCCTAACTTTGCAAGCCTAATACTGCATCTTTTCATTCAACCTTATAATGTAAAGGGGATGGCTACTTTTAGTCATCCCCATTGTAATACAGCGGTTGTCAATTACTTGCTCTCTGCGAAGTACTTATAGAAGTATGGCAATGTCTCCAAGCCCTTGTCGAACTGGTCAAGACCGTAGCTCTCGTTAGGTGAGTGGATAGCATCCTTCGATAGACCAAAGCCGAGCAATATCGACTTGATGCCGAGGATGTTCTCGAAACCTGAGATAATTGGAATAGAGCCACCAGAGTAGAATGGTAGTGGCTTAATGCCGAATGTTGTCTCTACAGCCTTCTCTGCAGCCTGATATGCTGGAAGGTCGGTAGGTGATACGTAAGGTGCACCACCGTGTAGGAACTTAACATCCACCTTCACGCTCTTAGGCGCAATGCGACGGAAGTGCTTCTCGAAGAGCTTTGCAATCTTCTTGAAGTCCTGGTTAGGAACAAGACGCATCGAGATTTTAGCATACGCCTTTGATGGAATAACGGTCTTTGTACCCTCGCCAGTGTAGCCACTCCAAATACCATTCACGTCGAGTGATGGACGGATACCTGTGCGCTCCATGGTTGTGTAGTCAATCTCGCCCGCTACATCGCCGAGGTCGAGAGCCTTCTTGTACTCGTCGAGAGAGAATGGTGCTTTGTTGAGTGCTTTGCGCTCAGCATCAGAGAGGATGCGTACATCGTCATAGAAGCCCGCAATCTTCACACGACCAAACTCGTCGGTAAGATCTGCGATGAGCTTCGCAAGGACATTAGCTGGGTTAGCCACAGCACCACCAAAGAGACCTGAGTGTAAATCCTTATCTGGGCCTGTCACCTCTACCTGCATATATGTAAGACCGCGCAAGCCAGCAGTGATTGTTGGGCACTCAAGGCTAATCATAGATGTATCAGATACAAGGATGATGTCGGCCTTGAGGAGTTTCTTGTTATCGGCGCAGAATTTATAGAGGCTTGGTGAGCCAATCTCCTCCTCGCCCTCAAGCATGAACTTAACGTTACATGGTAGGGTGTCGGTAGCTACCATTGCCTCGAAAGCCTTGGCGTGCATGAAGAGCTGACCCTTGTCGTCGTCAGCACCACGACACCATATACGACCATCCTTAATCTCTGGTTCGAATGGGTTTGTCTTCCACTCGTTGATAGGGTCCTCAGGCATCACATCGTAGTGACCATATACAAGAACGGTCTTAGCCTTAGGGTCGATAATCTTCTCGGCATATACCACAGGGTTGCCCTCCGTTGGCATCACCTCGGCACGGTCAGCGCCAGCCTTTACGAGTGCCGCTGCAAGCCACTCGGCGCATCGTACCATATCCTCCTTGTGAAGTGATGGCTGCGCGCTGATTGATGGTATGCGAAGTAGGTCGAAGAGCTCCTCTAAGAAACGCTCTCTGTTCTGTTTGATGTATTCGTTTGCTTGTTTCATATTAGTGAAGTTTTAAGTGTTATTTATGCTTTAGTGATTTGTTCTATTTCGGAAATGAAACGCTGTGCTAACGCATCTGCCTCAGCCATTGTTTTAGCCTCGGTATAGACGCGAATTATAGGCTCTGTATTCGACTTGCGGAGGTGTACCCAGTTCTCGGCAAAGTCAATCTTCACACCGTCAATATCGTTGACTTTTTCGTTTGAGTATCTGCTCTTTATGGTCGCCAAAATCTTATCAACATCAATCTCTGGCGTAAGCTCAATCTTGTTCTTCGATGCGAAGTACGCAGGGTACGATTTGCGAAGCTCCGACATGGTCATATCGAGCTGTGAGAAATAGGACAAAAAGAGAGCAACACCCACCAACGCATCGCGACCATAGTGAAGCTCTGGATAGATGACACCGCCGTTACCCTCGCCACCGATGACAGCTCCCGTCTCCTTCATCTTTGCCACCACATTTACCTCGCCCACGGCAGCTGCCGCGTATGAACAGCCCTCGTAGCGCGATGTCACATCGCTAAGGGCGCGTGATGATGATAGGTTCGATACGGTATTGCCCTTTGTATGGCGCAATACATAGTCCGCCACAGCCACCAATGTGTACTCCTCAACAAACATCTCGCCATTCTCCATGACGAATGCCAAACGGTCAACATCGGGGTCAACGACAACGCCGAGGTCAGCACCCTCACGGCGTATGACCTCCGAAATATCGGTGAGGTTCTCAGGTAGTGGCTCAGGGTTGTGGGCAAACTCACCCGTAGGCTCGCAGTTGAGCTCCACCACCTCGCAGCCAAGCTCGCGCAATAGCGCTGGGATGACAACGCCACCGATAGAGTTCACAGCGTCAACCACAACCTTAAACTTGCGCTTGCGCACAGCCTCCGTGTCAACAAGCTTAAGGGCTAACACTTGTTCTATATGACGCTTATTAAAATCCTCGCGTAGGATGATCTTGCCGATGTTGTCGATAGTAGGGTAGTTGAAGTCCGCATCCTCGGCCATCGCAAGCACACGCTTGCCCTCCGCATCATCGAGAAACTCACCACGCTCATTTAGTAGCTTGAGGGCATTCCATTGGCGTGGATTGTGCGATGCAGTGATTATGATGCCACCATCAGCCTTATGTGTGATTACTGCCATCTCCGTACCGGGTGTTGTGCATAGACCTACATTGATGACGTTGGCGCCACAGCCGAGGAGTGTGCCCTCCACGAGGTCATCTACCATGGTGCCTGAGAGTCGTGCGTCGCGACCTACGACGATAGTTATAGCTCTATCGGGATGCTTCTCCTTGATGAGGCGTGTATATGCGGTTGTGAACTTGACAACGTCGATTGGTGTGAGGTTGTCCGAGGGGGATCCACCTATGGTGCCACGAATACCAGAAATAGATTTTATGAGTGTCATAATTAATAAAAGTCGCTAAAAGTTTTGCTATTTCTGACAAAATTATTAATTTTACGCGAATATTAAAAATAATTTGGAAATAAATTATTCTACGATATGAGAACGATACCATCTTCTGAGCTGATAATCAATGGTGATGGCTCTATATTCCACCTTCACCTAAAGCCTGAGCAACTTGCCGATATAGTTATCTTGGTGGGTGACCCAGGCCGCGTAGCCATGATTGCTGAGTACTTCGACACTAAGGAGTGCGAGGTGGCTAATCGTGAGTTCTTGACCGTCACAGGAAGATACAAGGGCAAGCGAATGACGGTGATGTCAACAGGTATTGGCATTGGCAATATCGATATATGTGTTACGGAGCTTGATGCCCTCGCTAATATCGACTTCCAGACACGTCAGGTCAAGGATAGCTTCCGCCAGCTAACGCTCGTGCGCCTCGGCACGTCGGGTGCCATACAGCGCGATATTGAGGTGGGCGAGGTTGTCTTTGCACGCACGTCGCTCGGCTTCGATGGCCTATTATCCTACTATGCTGGTCGCGATGGTGCTTGTGACCTCGACCTTGAGGCAGCCTTCGAGGAGCATACCGCATGGGATAAGAAACTCCCAGCACCATACTTTGTGAATGCTCATGATGACCTTTACGAACTCTTCAAGGACTCTACACGCGAGGGTATCACCATAGCAGCGCCAGGTTTCTATGCACCACAGGGTCGTTGGGTGCGCCTTGCTCCACATGACCTCACACTAAACGAGAAGATTGAGTCGTTCTCGTTCAAGGGTCGTCGCATCACCAACTTCGAGATGGAGGGCTCGGCACTCGCTGGTCTTTCGGCTCTTATGGGACACCGCGCAGCAACCATCTGCACCATCATTGCTCAGCGTGTAGCGAAGGATGCCTGCACCGACTATAAGCCATTTGTGCGTCGCATGATAGAGATGGCGTTGGATAAACTGGCAACACTATAAAGAAATAGAGATATAAACAAAAAATAAACTAAACGATTATGAAATTTACAGTATCAAGCTCAGCGCTGCAATCACTACTCGCAGCTACCGGTAAGGTAATCAGCAACAAGAACACACTTCCAATCCTCGACTACTTCCTCCTTGAGCTCAAGGGCGAGGAGCTTACAGTAACCACCTCAGACCTTGAAACAACACTTGTTGGTCACCTTCAGGTGGAGAGCGTGGAGCGTGAGGGTGTTATCGCTGCTCCAGCAAAGCTTATGCTCGACTCTCTTAAGGAGTTCCCAGAGATGCCTCTTGAGTTCGACGTTAACGATACCACATGGGAGATTAAGATTCGTTGGGCAAGCGGCTCACTCTCTATCCCTGGTGCAAGCGCTGTGAGCTACCCTGCAGTGCCTACTATCGGTGCAGAGCATAAGGAGATACTCATGGATGTAGATATGCTCATCGCAGGTATCAACAAGACTATCTTCGCCACTGCTGATGATGAGCTTCGCCCAGTGATGAATGGCGTATATTTCAACTTCGAGGAGGGTAAGGTTACCTTCGTGGCAACTGACGCTCATAAGCTCGTGCGCTCAATGGCTGAGTGCGTAGATGTTGACTTCAACGCCTCATTCATCCTCCCTAAGAAGCCAGCAAACCTTCTCAAGGGTATGCTTGTAAAGGAGAGTGCTCCAGTACGTGTGTCGTTCGATGCTAAGAACGTAATCTTCGACCTCTCGAACCATAAGCTCGTATGTCGCCTTATCGAGGGTAACTATCCTAACTACAATGCTGTAATCCCTACAGCCAACCCTAACAAGGTGCTTGTTGACCGTGTGGAGCTTCTCAACGGTATTCGCCGTGTGGCAGTATGTTCTAACCCAACAACCAACCTCATCCGCATGGATATTGCTGGCAATAAGATTAGCCTTGCAGCACAGGATATCGACTTCTCAGTATCTGCTAACGAGACAATCACCTGCAGCTATGACGGTCAGCCAGTGACCATAGGCTTCAAGTCAACATTCCTCGTTGAGATACTCTCAAACATCGACACTCCAACCGTCGTTGTCGAGCTTGCCGACTCAACACGCGCAGGTGTCTTCAAGCCTGTCTATGATGATAAGCGTGCGACAGAGGTGCTTATGTTGTTGATGCCTATGATGATTAACGCATAAATTTGTTGTGATAAGGGGTCATCTACTGCCGCTAACAAATTATTGTAGCAATGGGCAGTACGATCAAGTACAGCGCATCGCTCCAAGATTTGCCGAGCGTTGTATCTAACCCCTTCTGACAGCAAATTACTAACGCTGTGATAAGGGGTCATCTACTGCCGCTAACAAATTATTGTAGCAATGGGCAGTACGCTCAAGTACAGCCCATCGCCGACAATTTTGCCGAGTGTTGTATCTAAGCCCTTATTAATAGCAAGTTGCTAACATTAGTCCAATAACTCGACTAACTACCCAACTTTGACTCGGTATAGAGGCCCGTGTCAGACGCCACGATAGGGTTTACGACCGAGCGAGGTGTCGCCTCATCGACGAGAATGGCGACAAGGAGACATCCCGTTATGATGATACTTTTAATGAGGAGGCATAGTAACGAATAAATCGATTAATACAGGCTACGAAATGAACTTGAAACTTAAACGACCTATAATCTTTTTTGACCTTGAGACCACGGGTGTTGACACTGCGCGTGATCGCATCGTGGAGATCTCCATGGTCAAGGTGCTGGTCGATGGCACAAAGCAGATTAAGACACGCCGCATAAACCCTGAGATGCCTATTCCTGCGGAGGCAACGGCTGTGCATGGTATCACCGATGAGGATGTAAAGGATGAGCCTACATTCAAGCAGATAGCCAAGTCGTTGGCGCAGTTCATCGAGGGTTGCGACTTCGGTGGCTTCAACTCGAATCGCTTCGACTTGCCGGTGCTCGTGGAGGAGTTTATGCGTGTGGGTGTGGATGTAGATTTCAAGCGTCGTAGCTATATCGACGTGCAGAACATATTCCACAAGAAGGAACAGCGCACGTTGGTGGCGGCGTATAAATTCTACTGCGACAAGGATCTTGAGAATGCCCACTCTGCAGAGGCGGATACCCTTGCCACATACGAGGTGTTGGAGGCGCAGATAGAGCGATATGGCGACATAGGTGACACTGTAGAGGCGCTGTCGGCATACTCTACACACAATGAGGTTGTCGATTTTGCAGGTCGCATAGCTCTCAACGACAAGGGTGAGGAGATATTCACATTCGGTAAATATAAGGGACGTAGCGTAGCTGAAATATTTGCCGTGGAGCCAAGTTACTATTCATGGTTGATGAATGGTGATTTTCCACAATACACCAAGAAGATATTTACAGAGATACGTCTGCGTCAGACCCAGAAAAAATAGAATATTATGAAGTTACTTCGTCTTTTATTTGTTGCGCTCTTTGCGCTTGTGTCAGTATCGGTCTATGGTATTGAACCATCGACGCAGATTGTCGTTCGCAATGGCAAGAAGGTATATGTGCATAAGGTGGAGAAGGGGCATACGCTCTACTCTATAGCCAAGGCATATGGCGTCACGGAGCAGCAGATTATTGATAGTAATGAGGGCTTGTCTGCCGAGAAGCTCAAGATTGACGATATTATCTATATCCCATGTGTTGAGAAGAAGGGTAGCAAGGGTGATCAGAAGAGGAGCGATAAGGAGGATGGTAAGTACTACTACCATGAGGTAAAGCAGGGCGATACCTTCTATTCGATAGCTCGCGAATACAAGATATCGGTTAATACCCTTCGCGAGGATAACCCCTCGGTGGACCCATCGTCGATGAGTCTGGGTACTAAGTTGCGCATACGACGTGGTGAGGTGGGGTATGCGACCACCGAAGAGATAGATCGTACGGAGCAGAGCGACAAGCCTACCTCTACGGGTCCTAATGAGTATGTTGTTCAGGCGGGAGATACGGTCTACTCTCTATCACGACGTGCTGGGCTCACCGAGCGTGAGTTTATGGCGTTAAATAAGCTACGCACGGTGAACGACCTTAAGGTGGGCATGGTGGTATTGCTCAGCAGCACCATCACCGAGGAGCCAGCGAAGCAGACCGAGGAGCAGACCGAGGAGCAGCAGGGGGAGGAGTCGCAGGGCGATGATGCTGTGAGCGGCGACGAGCAGGTGCCAGAAGAGGTTGCCGAGGAGTTCAATCGCGAGCGTCTATCGGGTCGTTCGGATGATAACCCAGTGCCTGATGATGACTTCACCTTCCCATGGTTCATGTTTGGTGACGAGGAGAAGATGGAGGATAGCTTCCGCCATGCGGAGATAGACTTCATGGAGTTGGGTGCTAACAACACCCTCAAGGTGGCGCTTATGCTCCCCTTTAAGATGAAGGGCGAGGTGAAGTCCGTATATATCGACTTCTATCGCGGAGTCTTGTTGGCTATGGAGGACCTCAAGCAGGAGGGCTTCTCCGTAGATCTTACGGTATTCGATACGCAGAACGATGCACGCGTGATAAACGACATCATGTCCTATGAGGATAAGTTCCTCGATGCACAGCTGCTCATAGGACCTGTCTACGAGAATGAGTTGCAGTATGTGGTGAGTCATGCCGAGAGGGAGAATATCGCTGTGGTGTCGCCACTCGACGATATTAAGACGTTGGAGTCGCCCGTAATCTTCCAGATGCAGCCTGAGCGTTGCTATAGGTATGATAAGGTGAGGGATCTGATTAGTGGCGATAGAGAGGTGATAACCATCTATGCTTCGACCAACGACAAAGATTTCATCAAGGAGATCAACGCCGAGGTGACATCTACCAAGCGCACTAACTTGGAGTATGTCTTCAGCCGTGGCTCCTACTTCTATAGCCGCACATCGTCGGGAGCACGAGGCTCGCAGGTGAGCCTTGAGAGCATCTTGCGAACGCGCAACGACAAGACGTTTATCATCGTTGCCGACTCGGATGTTGACATCGAGCGCATCCTAACAACGCTATCATCGACCAAGAGTAAACTGTTGGACCGTGGCTCTCTGCCTGGTCGCTACGATGTTGTGGGTAACTATAAGTGGACACGTCGCAAGAATATTGACCCACAGTCCTTCTTCACCAACAACGTCTCGTTTGTGGTATCATACCATGCTAAGCGCGATAGCGAGACCATACGCGTGTTCGATGGTCGCTATGTAAAGGCGTTTGGCGCCTTGCCAACAGCATACTCCTACAGAGGCTACGATGCAGCCATGATATTCTGCCGCCGTATGTATATCGGCTTGGATGATATGTCTACCACAATCAAGCCATTGACAACGATGTATAGCTTCGTGGGCGATGGTGGCACCAAGGTAAACAAGGAGTGGGTGTTGGTGCGCTATAATGAGGATTTCACGATCACAACAAAGTAGAGTAATGGCGAATATTCCATCTAACATACCCGAGAAGACTATCGAGCGCCTTAGTGAGTACCGCCGTACTCTCATCAAGTGCCACGCCCAGGGTATCACCCATGTCTTCTCGCACGTCTTGGCAGGTATGCATGGCATAACGGCTGTGCAGGTGCGCCGCGACCTTATGCTCATCGGCTTCTCGAGCGATACGAAGAAGGGCTACGACGTGAAGGTGCTTATCGACTTTATCGATAACATCCTCTATAGCGAGCAGCCTATGAATATGGCTATCATAGGCATGGGACACCTCGGTCAGGCAGTGACGAAGTACTTCAATGGCAAGGGTCTTAAGCTGCGTGTTACGGCTGCCTTCGATGTCGACGATAAGAAGGTGGGTACGACAATCGATAATATCCCATGCTACCATATTGACGAGTTCGAGCAGAGGGTCGAGGAGCTCGACATAAGCATAGTCATCGTCACCTCGCCAACCTCTGCCGCTGCGGCACTCGTAATACCTATCATCAACGCAGGTATCAAGGGCGTGCTTAACTTCACCTCGGCACCCCTTAACTTCCCACAGGGTATCGTCGTTGAGAACTACGATATAACAACCCTTCTGGAGAAGGTGGCATACTTCGTCAAGGTCGCTGAAGATAATAACTGATGGAGATACACTACGGCATAGATAACTTTACGTCGGCATATCCTACGGTGGTCACCGTGGGGTCGTTCGATGGTGTGCATGGTGGTCATGCGGCGCTGCTCGGTCGCCTTGCGGCTATGGCTGAGCGCTTGGCGTGTCGGAGTGTTGTCGTTAGCTTCGAGCCACACCCACGCATAGCCATGGGGCGTGCCGAGGGTATGCAGCTGCTGACCACGGTCGAGGAGCGTGCCCATCTGCTTGCCCAGCGAGGTGTCGACCACCTTGTCGTCGTACGCTTCGATGAGGAGTTTCGCGCGCAGAGCTACGAGACGTTTGTGCGTAGCCTCGTTGCGAAGATGAGTATGCGTGGCATGGTCGTGGGGTATAACCACCGCTTTGGCCGTGGCAGCGAGGGTCGCTTCGAGTCGTTGCGACCTATGGCCGAGGAGCTCGGCTTCGAGGTGGAGTGCGTCGAGCAGTATACCGACGGGGGCGATAAGGTGAGCTCTACGGTGGTGCGTAACCTCATTGCCTCGGGCGACACAAGGCGTGCTGTTGCGATGCTGGGTCACCCCTATATAATTATAGGTATGGCTCGCGAGAGGGTGGTGACCATAGATGATGATGTTAAGCAGTTGCCATGTAGTGGCATATACTCCGCCAAGGTTAACGATACACCTACGGAGATAGCTATTGATAATCGAACAATCATCCTTGCCGAGCGTTACGACGGCAGGGTAGTCATTGAGTTATAGAACATCCCTTTAGATATGAAGAGTTTTGTGCATAAACTGCGTGTTGAGTACCACCATACCGATCAGATGGGTATCGTGCACCACTCAAACTATGTGAGATTTTTCGAGGCTGCCCGCACCGAGTGGCTTCGTTCTGTTGGCATGACTTATGCCGAGATGGAGCGCCGTGGCGTTATGATGCCTATCGTTGAGGTTAATGTCAAGTATAAGCAACCAGCCTACTACGATGAGCTACTATCTATCACCACCTCTGTCGATGAGCTACCTATGGCGCGTATGGTCTTTAGGTATGAGATACGCGGGGAGGATGGTCGCGAGGTGGCTCATGGCTCCACCACATTGGGCTTTATCGATAGCGTAACCCGCCGCCCACAGCGCGCCCCAAAGTGGCTGATGGAGGTGCTTGAGAGGATGGAGTAGAAATTAGTAGAGAGTAAAGAGAAATTAGTAATATTCGGCTCCGATGGAGCGATGGGGAAGGGGACTAAAGGGTATAAGGGGTGTTTTATAGATAGCGACTTGATAGCCAGCCCCTCGTACCCCTATCACCCCTCGTACCCCATTGACCTCAGAATACTAAAAGCAAGAAGCTGTCTAACAGGGTTATTTCTTCGTTGCACTCCTCTTTGAAATGCTCATTTGCGCAGAGTAAACTGCGCTTTCTCAGACTTCGTGCGCCTAAAACTAACTCTTGTTATACAACTAAAAAAATGGGGCTGTCCAGCAAACTCGTTGGACAGCCCCTTGTCGTCTTTTATAGCACTGTGTCTACTCGATTAAAGATATCGAGCGCTGGATAAACTCAGTGAGGTTCTTGCCCTTGAGCATGCCGTTCGAGAGCAGTGCAAGGTCGATAATCTGTCGCACCTTCTTATTGCCTCGACCTATCTCTTCGAGGCGTGTGTCGCGCTCCTCGCGAAGCTCCACAACGCGCTTAGACAATGTCTCGCGCATCTCTCGCTCCTCAGCGGTCATATCCTCGCTCTTCTTATCCTTCACCGTCTCCTCGAAGCGTGACTCCTCCTGCTCTGCAGCGGTAATCTTCTTGCCTATGGTGCGTAGCTTGTCGCCATACTCAGCCTCCACCTCGCCAAGGATGTCGATGACAACGGGGTGGTTGCCATTGACGGTGATGGTGTAGTTGTCGGGCATCTCGGCATAGAAACGGCTCATGTCGCCCCCCGATGTTGCTGCCATCTCCTTCATGCGGCGCATAAACTCGTTCTGCGTGATAACCACAGGGGCATCATCCTTAGACATAGCCTCGAACGATACGTGGTAGTGTATCTTCTCGTCGGTAGGCATCTGGCTCTCGAAGACGGGGCGCATAATCTGCTGCTGCTCCGTGCTGAGCGACATCGCCTGCTGCTGCTCCTTGCGGATGAGGTTGTCGACAACATCCGAATCAACACGCACGAAGCGCACCTTTTCCATCTTCGACTCTAAGTACTGGATATAGTGGCTGTCGAGCTGACCGTTCATCTCGAGGATGTCGTAGCCCTTAGCCTTTGCTGCCTCTACGAAGCTATTCTTACCCTCCACATCATCGACATAGAGCATGATGGTGAAGCCATCCTTGTCGGTCTGCATATCCTTGACCTTCTCGACATACTCCTCGGCAGTGTAGTATTTACCCTCGATAGACTTCCAGAGCATGAATGAAGAGGCCTTCTCGGCAAACTTCTCGTCCGTAAGCACGCCATACTGGATGAATATCTTAAGATCGTCCCACTTCTTCTCGTAATCCTCGCGCATGGTGTTGAAGAGCTCCTGCAGGCGGTCTGCCACCTTGCGGGTGATATATCCTGAAATCTTCTTCACGTTGGTGTCGCTCTGGAGATAGCTGCGCGACACATTGAGTGGAATATCTGGTGAGTCGATAACACCATGGAGCAGTGTTAGGTACTCGGGCACAATGCCAGTAACCTCGTCGGTGACGAATACCTGGTTGCAGTATAGCTGTATGCGGTTCTTCTGAATCTCGAAGTTGTTGCGTATCTTAGGGAAGTAGAGAATACCTGTGAGGTTAAACGGATAGTCTATGTTTAGGTGGATGTAGAACAATGGCTCCTCCGACGTGGGGTATAGGTCGGCATAGAAGGTCTTGTACTCCTCCTCCGTAATCTCCGAAGGCTTGCGTGTCCAAAGTGGGGTGGTATCGTTGATGATGTTATCCTCGTCGGTATCCTGATACTTACCATCCTTCCACTCCTGCTTCTTACCAAAGGCGATAGGTATAGGTAGGAAGTGGCAGTACTTGCGTAGTAGCTTCTCTATCTCGCCACGCTCGGCAAACTGTGCGCTCTCCTCTGAGAGGTGTAGCACGATGCGTGTTCCGCGGTCGAGCGTTTCGTTGAGCGTCTCCAATTCATACTCCGGAGTTCCCGTGCAGCTCCAGTGCACACTCTTCTCCTGCGCGCGATACGACTGCGAGAATATCTCAACTTTATCTGCCACCATGAACGATGAGTAGAAACCGAGACCGAAGTGACCTATTATTGCTTGGTCTTTGTACTTAGCCATAAACTCCTCGGCGCCAGAGAATGCAATCTGGTTGATATACTTATCAACCTCCTCTTCGGACATGCCTATACCTCGGTCGGTGATAGTTAGGGTCTTAGCCGCGCTGTCCACAGCGATACGTATTGTCATATCGCCAAGCTCGCCCTCGGCCTCGCCCTTCGATGAGAGGGTCTTCAACTTCTGCGTAGCGTCAACGGCGTTAGATACCAACTCACGCAAGAAAATCTCGTGGTCTGAGTATAGAAACTTCTTAATTACGGGGAAGATATTCTCTGTTGTCACCCCTATTTTGCCATTTTTCATAATATATAAGATTTATTTGTTGTCATTCTTAACGCTTGGCATCAGCGACAAATGGTGTGCCAATCGCTATATGCTGACATTTTGTCATGCAAGACTGACAGGTGAATTAGAAATGAGTAGTGAGAAATTAGTAATGGTGTTGCTCCGATGGAGTAAAAAGAGTATAGGGAGATTAGTGAGATTAAGGAAATTAGTGATTTTGCTTTAAAACCCCTAACTTCCTTAAACTCCGTAATTTCCCTAACTCCAATCGCTCCATCGGAGCGAAGTATTACTAATTGCTAATTACTCTCTAATAATTACTTTCTCACCTCGGCGCCACTCTTCTGCTCGAGCTGAGACTGGAGGTTTGCCATAGTGCGCTCAATCTGCTTGTCGGTCAAGGTCTGATTCTTATCCTCAAGGATGAAGCTTAGAGCGTATGACTTCTTACCCTCAGGAAGCTTATCACCCTCATATACGTCAAACAATGATACAGACTTAAGTAGCTTCTTCTCGGTGGCAAAGGCGATAGAGCGTAGCTGTGCAAATGACACACCCTTATCTACGAGTAGTGCCAAGTCGCGCTTAACCTCTGGGAACTTAGATAGCTCCTTGAACTGAACCTTCGACTTCTTAGTCATCTTGATAAGCTGGTCGAAGTCTATCTCTGCGAAATATACATCTTGCTTAATATCGAACTTCTTGCGCACAATAGGTGATACAACGCCCATGCGCAACACCTCCTTAGGTCCCTGCTTAAGAACGATGCCATCGCCATAGAGGTCGCAATCCAAAGCCTCGCACTGCAAGGCGTAGATGTCAATGCCGAAGCGCTTTAGTAGTTTCTCGACCATAGCACGGAGAGTGAAGAACGATGAGCCCTCAGCCTTAGAGTTCCATGCGAGTTGTGTTGCAAGACCCGTAACGGTGATACCTATACGGTAGCTCTCCTCATACTTCGCAAGCGTGTTATCCTCCGAAGCCTTCTCCTCGGCATAGGCATAGCAGTTACCCACCTCGTACATCTTAAGGTTGGCATTACGGCGGTTAACATTGAGCTCAACAGCCTCAAGTGCATTGAAGAGTAGTGTCTGTCGCATGACGTTGAGGTCCTGAGATAGTGGGTTGAGAATCTTCACGCAACGCTCCACAGGGTATGATGTTGAGCCCTCGTAGTAACCCGCCTTAGTGAGCGAGTTAGACATAATCTCTGTATAGCCATTTGCAGAGAGATAGTCAGAGGCTACATTCTGCAAACGTGCCTTATCTGGTTTTGGGGCGTATGACAATGTTGAGTTCACATGATCCGATACCTCGATGTTGTTATAACCATAGACGCGCAATACATCCTCTACGAGGTCTGCCTCGCGCTGCACATCTACGCGGTAGGGTGGTACGGCAACATGCAACACCTCGCCCTCACGACCACGCACCTCGACATCCAAGGCCTCAAGGATAGTCATGAATGTCTCCTCAGGGATATTCTTGCCTATGAGCTTACGCGCACGCTCCAACGAGAAGTCGAACTCGAAGTGCTGTGCAGGCGTTGGGTTGATGTCGATAATCTCTGAGGTGATACGACCACCTGCAAGCTCCTGCATGAGCATTGCAGCACGCTTGAGGGCATACACCTGGATATTTGGATCGATACCACGCTCGAAGCGGAACGATGCGTCAGTGTTAAGACCAAAGCGCTTAGCTGTCTTGCGCACCCATACAGGGTGGAAGTATGCACTCTCAATAAATACGTTGACAGTCTCATCCGAGATACCTGAGTCCTGACCGCCATATACACCCGCGATACACATAGGACGCTCCTGAGAGCATATCATAAGGTCGTTAGCCGTTAGTGTGCGCTCCACACCGTCCAACGTCACGAACTTCTCGCCCTCGACAGCCGAGCGAACAACAACCTTGTTGCCCTCAATCTTATCTGCATCGAAGGCGTGCAGAGGTTGACCAAGCTCGAAGAGAACATAGTTGGTAATATCCACAAGATTGTTCTTAGGGTTGATGCCAGCGGCACGCAACTCATTCTGCATCCACTCTGGTGATGGTGCTATCTTACAGCCACTAACGGTGATACCTGCATAGCGAGGTGCCGCCTCACGGTTTACCACCTCCACCTCTATGGTACGCGATGTGTCGTCCACCTTGAAGCCATCAACAGATGGTAGCTTGAACTCCACGCGCTCGCCACGGCTCTTGAGATATGCTGCAAGGTCGCGAGCCACGCCTATGTGTGATGCTGCATCTACGCGGTTAGGTGTAAGACCAATGCCGATAAGGTAGTCGTCGGCGATATTGAGATACTCCTTTGCAGGTGTGCCCACCACGGCCTCTGCTGGGAGTTCCATGATACCCTCATGGTTGCGGCCAATGCCGAGCTCATCCTCAGCGCAGAGCATACCGAGTGACTCAACGCCACGAATCTTACTACGCTTAATCTTGAACTCCTCGGTAGAGTCGATAGGGTATAATACTGCGCCTACCGTTGCGCACATTACCTTCAAGCCCTTGCGGCAGTTAGCTGCGCCACAGACGATTTGTAGTGGCGCCTCAGCACCCACATCCACGGTGGTGATATGTAGGTGGTCAGAGTCGGGATGATCCTCGCATGTGAGTACCTCGCCCACAACAACACCCTTCAAACCACCCTTGATGGTCTCAATCTTCTCGAACTCCTCGACCTCCAAACCAAGCTCGGTGAGTATTTCAGCGATGCGCTCTGCCGAAATATCGGTATCCAAATAGCGCTTTAGCCAGTTATAAGATACGTTCATAGTCTATATTTTTTATTATTTATTTTGTCTAATGGCTATAATCGCACAAAGATAGTAAAAAAAGTTAAAAGCGACAAAGAGACGGCGAATTAATTAGTAAGGAGTAGGGAGTAATCAACAATGGCGTTGCTCTGCCAGAGTGATAGAGGATAATGAGTAGTGAGAAATTAGTGATTAGTAATGCTTCGCTCCTTTGGAGCAATAGAGAAGGGGTTGTTGAGTGTAGTTGAGAGAATGATTTCGCAGCTAAGCTGAAACTATCTTCCCATGGTCTCTTTGGTCCTAAGGTCTCAATGTCCTTTGGCCTCTAAGTTTCAAACCTTATCTTTCAACTATTTTACTATCGTATATCTCTGCTTAAGCGCCTAAAGTGCTAACAATATTGGCAAAAAGTGCCTTGTAGAGCGTCTGGGCAGTGTTTGGGCAGTGTGCCACCCCTCACTTACTACTCTTATTTTGGGGAGGATTTAGTAATAGTTTCAGGGCAGTATTTGGGCAGTTTTCGCTCGTTTTGGGGTCGTTTTGGGGCAAAAAAAGACCGACTGGACTGCCCAATCGGTCTTTGTAAATTGTTGATATTTAGGTTTATAACCTTTATCAAGCGACTAATACTCCTCCTCGTTGAAGAAGAAGTCATCCTTTGATGGATAGTCAGGCCAAATATCTTCGATAGACTCGTAGATGTCACCCTCATCCTCAATCTCCTGCAAATTCTCCAACACCTCCAATGGAGCACCCGAACGAACGGCATAGTCAATAAGCTCCTCCTTAGTTGCTGGCCATGGTGCATCCTCCAACTTCGATGCAAGCTCTAATGTCCAATACATAGTTATATCTATTTTTAAGTTTTAGTTTCAATCGATACTCTAACGATCATCCTCGATTTTTGGTGTGCAAATGTATAAAATAATTTTTCTATCTGCAAAATAGTTTATCAAAAATCTTTGAGTAACAGCCATTTTGGACTTTATCATTATGGTATCCACTCTGTCTCCTCGACACCTAGTCGTTCGGTCATCACACGACCAAGCGTATAGAAGTAGTCCGACAGGCGATTAAGGTAGCATAGCGCCGAAGCATCTATACTACTATGTTCTGCTGCACGCAAGGCTGCACGCTCAGCACGGCGACACACCGTTCTACACACATGGCACAACGACACAACGCGATGACCCCCTGGAATGGTAAACTTAGTGATTGGACGCAACTCCTTATCGTAGGCATCGATAGCTCTCTCCAACTCCTCAACATACTCACCCTTCAAGGGCGCTACCTTATCTTCACCGCCGCGACCCACAGCCAAGAGTGCCTGAACGCCCATAAGGCGCGACTCTATATGGTGCAATTCCGAGGTTATAGCATCTGCATTGGGACATTCACGGATAGCATCGGCAAGAAGAGCTATATATGCCGTTAGCTCATCGACAGTGCCGTACGCCTCAACGCGCAAGTCATACTTTGGAACACGCTCACCACCGATAAGCGATGTTGTCCCCTTATCTCCTGTCTTGGTATATATCTTCATAGTCTAAATCTCTGTTTTGGTAGGTGATTATTGAATAATAGTAGGTATGCTCTATTATCCACCGTCGTTGATGGATGGTTAGTGATGAGCAGTTTGCACACACGCCAGCGCTCGGCATTGTTATATGGATTCATAATACACAGCGTAGCACCTTGCCCACGCGCGTAGGCGGCATACTCCTCAAGGTATTCATATGTGGTATCGAGTGTAGCCACGACGAATGGTGCATCGGCAAGGCTATCTATCGTCCACGTGGCATAGTCGCAGTGCACGACGAGGTTTTGCAGCTGTATGGCGCGGCGCTTGGCAACACCCCTACTCACCAGGGCGTCGTAGAGGGCGCGCTCCTCGCCACTGAGCTTCGAGCACATGAATACCTGACGCACTATATTATAGATGTATGGTGAGTGTACGCCATGGCCACGGAAGTAGCGTGCACGCTTGATGCGCGACGATAGGTGCGTAAGTCCGTAGAGGCGTTGTTTGATTGTTCTTCCCGATCGTTTCATAGGCTACATCATGTAAATCTACTTCTTGAGTTGTCCTGCAAGGCGACCAGTAGAGAATGCAATCTGCATATTATAGCCACCCGTATTTGCATCTATATCGAGCACCTCGCCGGCAAAATAGAGTCCCTTGACTCGCTCCGACTGCATGGTGTACTTATTTACCTCCGAGCAATCAACACCTCCCGCAGTGACAATAGCATACTGGAATGGCGCGTAATCGACAATAGGGAATGCCATGCCCTTCAATATCTTCACAAGGCGCAGCTTCTCCGTCTCGCTCAGCTTGCCGACGTAGGTCTTAGAGTGAAAGTCAACCTCCTTGGCCAAGGGTACCACCATCTGCTTTGGCACAAGCTTACGCAGTAGCTCCGAGAAGAACTCCGACGACTGCATCTCGGCAATCTCACGATCTATACGCGCAAGTAGCGTCTGCTCATCGAGTGCTGGCTTAAGGTCAACGATGATCTTCACACGCTTCTCGTCGATGATGGCATCCACCACATCGCGGCTGAGGCGTAGTGCTACAGCACCCTCGATGCCTCGCTCCGAGAAGCCAAGCTCGCCGAACTCCTCGGCAACGAGCTCATTGTCAATATATAGCTTTGCACCTACATTCTTGAGTAGTAAGCCATTGAGATACTCCTTCTGTGGGTGCGACGTCACGAGTGGTGTCAACGATGGGCGCACGGGTTCGATGTTGTGACCTACCGACGCTGCGAAGTCGTAGCCATCGCCCGTAGAGCCTGTCGATGGGTAGCTCACGCCTCCCGTACATACGATGACCGCCTCGGCCTCCTCTCTGCGCTCGAAGCCACGAGCATTGCGATATCTAACGCCCGTAACCCTATCGCCCATAGTCTCTATGGCTGTCACCTGCGTTTTATACACTATCTTAACGCCCTTATCCTCGCAGAAATCAACAAGGGCATTGGCAATATCCCACGCCTTGCCACTCTTGGGGAATACTCTCTCGCCACGCTCCGTCTCCAACTTAACGCCTATGCGCTCGAAGAAACGTATCGTAGCACGGTTATTGAACTCGGCAAAGGCCACCGAGAAGAACTCTTGATTGGTGCGCACCTTCTCCAAGAACTCCTCTGCAGGGCGTGCATTGGTGAGGTTACAACGACCCTTACCCGTAATGCGTATCTTACGTCCTGCCTTCTCCATCTTCTCCATGAGGAGTACCGAGCGACCACTCATAGCAGCTGTACCTGCAGCCATAAGACCCGCAGCACCAGCGCCTATAACTATAACATCGTACATATTATCTTAGTGTTTAATTAAGCAAAGATACAATTTAATTTTGGGTTATCCAAGTCTTTACATATAATTATTAGTCGATAGCGTCACAGCTCTGTTATTAATTGCTATTGGTGTTGCATTTACGAAATTTTCTTTATAAATTTGTATGGTGATTGAATAATAGATAAACAAAACACAACACAACCATGACACCAGTATACATTTGGCTCATTGCAGCCCTCGTGCTATTCGTCGTCGAGCTATTCACAACAGGATTTGCCGTGATATGTATCGCCATAGGTGCGGCAGGCGGAGCGTTGACCGCCGCCATAACCGATAACACCGTGATACAGATTCTCGTATTCGCCATCGTGTCGGTGCTATCCATCGCTGCACTGCGTCCCGTGCTGAAACGTACGCTCATGCGTGGTGGCGAGAAGGTGCGCACCAATGCCGATGCCATGATAGGTCGTCGTGGCGTGGTATGCGACAAGGTGGATGACGACGAGGGTCGCGTGATGATCGATGGTGTGGATTGGAAGGCGCGCTCCACAGATGGCGCACCCATAGCGAAGGGCGCCAAGGTGGAGGTAGTAAGAATGGAGAGTATTATATTAATCGTTAAAAAGTTATAGCTATGCAGATTACAGAGACATTGAACCTCTCACCCGGTGTTATCGTGGTGATTGTCATCGCCCTTATTGCGATAATCTACGTTCTCAAGGGCATAAAGATTATCCCTCAGTCGGAGACACGCGTCGTGGAGCGCCTCGGTCGCTATGACCGCACCCTGCAGTCGGGTCTCAACTACCTACTACCCATCATCGACCGCGCACGCGAGGTATATCAGCGTGACGAGGTGAGATATGCCGACGGCTCGAGGCTTGCTGTGCTACGTGCCACATCGCGCATAGACCTTCGCGAGCAGGTATACGACTTCGACAAGCAGAGCGTGATTACGAAGGATAACGTAACAACGACTATCAACGCGCTGCTCTACTTCCAGATTGTTGACCCGGTGAAGGCTGTCTACGAGATCGACAACCTACCAAACGCTATCGAGAAGCTCACGCAGACAACTTTGCGTAATGTCATTGGTGAGTTGGAGTTGGACGAGACTCTAACATCGCGCGACACCATCAATTCGAAGCTTCGCGCCGTATTGGACGAGGCGACAAACAAGTGGGGCGTAAAGGTCAACCGCGTTGAGTTGCAGGATATCACACCTCCAGAGTCTGTACGCCGTACTATGGAGCTTCAGATGCAGGCGGAGCGTGAGCGTCGTGCCAAGGTCCTCGAGGCTGAGGGTCAGAAGGAGGCTATGATCCTTAAGTCGCAGGGTGAGAAGGCATCGCAGATAAACCAGGCAGAGGCAGAGAAGCAGACACAGATACTCAAGGCTCAGGGTGAGGCAGACGCTAAGATTTTGCAGGCCACAGCCGAGGCAGAGGCTATCACTCGCGTATCGGAGGCTATCGCCAAGTCGAAGACCGACCCAGCAACCTATATGCTTCTTACTAAGTATGTTGACTCGCTCAAGGAGATTGCCGCGGGCGATAAGACAAAGACCGTATTCCTACCATTCGAGGCGAGCAACCTTGTAGGCGCCCTCGGCTCGTTAACGGAGCTTATTGAGAAAAAGAAGTAAGAGGGAATACCACCACCCTATAGTTTAGGGAGATTAATGGATGTTGGGCAACCTAAGTTCATTAATCTCCCTAAATTCTTTTAGCCTCACCACCGAGGTATTTAGCCTCAAGCTTAAATCGGAATGATGACTATATATAAAAGTGAGCATCCTCAAAATCTCGAAGATGCCCACCATTATAATAACCACTTATCTCACAATCCTACTTGAGGTTCAATGTCTCAGAGGTGTAGAGATAACGCTTAATACTGCGCTTTGGTGTCTTCACAAACTCCTCGCGGTGGATTACGATATTTGCCACCTTCTCGTATGATGCCACAAGAGTATTGAGGGTCTTGAGGTTCTCCTCCATAATCTCTGGTAGGCGCTCCATGTCGATGCGCTCGGCATTTGCAAGGTCGTAGTCTGGCACTACAAGCGCTGTGAGCTTGCCGTTGTTCTCAATAACGAGTGACTCGGCAACCATATATAAGTTATTTAGGCGCTCCTCAATCTCCTCTGGATAGATATTCTGACCAGAGCCAGAGAGAATCATCGTCTTGCAACGACCACGGATGAAGAGGTTACCCTCCGCATCGATAGTACACATATCGCCAGTATGCAACCAGCCGTCCTCCTCGAGCACCGCCTTGGTGGCAGTCTCATTTTTGTAGTAGCCCATCATTACGTGCTCACCCTTGATAAGGAGCTCGCCAGGGATATTCTGTGGGTCTGAAGAGTTAATCTTAGCCTCAAGCATTCCTGGGATAACCTTACCACAAGAACCATCCTTGAAGAGTGTTGGAATCTCAAAACTAATAAGTGGAGCACACTCGGTCATACCGTAACCTACGGTAAGTGGGAACTTAATCTTGCGCAAGAACTCCTCTGTCTCCTTATTGATGGCTGCACCACCCACGATGAAGATCTCCACGCAACCACCAAACTGCTCCATAAGGCGATTGAGAATGGTTGAGTAGATAGCTGTATTTATCAAAGGAATACGCATAGCGATACTCATAGGCTTCTTCTCAAGCATTGGAAGGATACTCTTACGATATACCTTCTCCAAAATCATAGGCACTGAGCATACGATATTTGGGCGAACGCTCTTCATCGCCTCGATAAGAATCTTTGGTGATGGAATACGACCAAGGAGTGTCACATGGATACCACACGCCATAGGCGCAAGGAAGTCGAAAGCACAACCAAAAGCGTGTGCCAAAGGCAAGAACGACAATGTACGACCACCCTTGCGGAAGAAGTTCTCACCTGTCTTAGGATTAGGCATACCAAGAGCAAAGACAATATTACCAGTGAGATTATTCACCGTAAGCATCACACCCTTAGATGAGCCCGTTGTACCCGATGTGTAGTTGAGCAAGCATAGCTTGTCGTTGGCAATCTCTGGATATACAATATCCTCCTTTGTAAAGCCCTTAGGATATACCTTAGCAAAGTGAACATTGATATTGTCGATAAACGATGTCAACTGATTACCCTCGCGCTCATATATTACATGGAAATCTGTAAGCGAGAATACCGCTTTAATCTCAGGAATCTGGTCACCCTCGATGTCATCCCAGAAGTTGTCGCCCAAGAAGAGGAGCTTACTTTCCGAGTGGTTGATGATGTTGATTACATCGTTAGGGTTAAAATCCTGAAGAATAGGCACGATAACAGCTCCATAGGTCACAGTAGCAAGATAGCTCACGCACCAGCGCGTATTGTTACGACCTATAAGTGCCACCTTATCGCCACGCTCAATGCCTGCCTCCTTGAATACAAGGTGAATCTTCGCAATATCCTGCGCAAGGTCGAAGTAGGTGAGTGTCTCCTTTTTGAAGTAGTCGGTAAGAGCTGGCAACTCGCTGTTCTCGCGGAAGTTCTGCTCAAAGAGTTTAATTAAATTCTTATCTAACATCAGATATATTGTTTTGAATAAAAATCACATTATCTTCGCAAAGATACAAAATATTATTTAGATTTAAAAATTTTCAATCACTTTTCTGATATAGAACACTTCTTTTGTAGATAACATATCAAAACGCATGCTGATATTCAGGGCGTTACAACGATAATGGTATATATTGTCCACCATCACTACGATGCTTATTGGTAATATTGGACAATCTATTACACTTTTTTCGCACAAAGAAGAGGCAGGGTAATAGCTGTTTGGAGGTGTGGCGACAATGTCGGCTGTTGGTCGGTTGTTTTCCCCATCTATTTCGATAGACCGACAACAAGTAGTATCGATAAATAACTTCAAAACATACATGGGGTAGTAATCTTTTATTACTAAATTGTAGGACTTTCTTTATTCTTAATGGCCATTTGTTGTTTTCTTGTCTATTTTTTTGTATCTTTGCGCACTAATATTGAGATAAGAAAATTTACTGTAGATGAAGAATATTCGCAACTTTTGTATTATTGCACATATCGACCACGGTAAGAGTACCTTAGCTGACCGCCTTTTGGAGAAGACCAACACGCTGAATCAGCGTGAGATGCAGGCGCAGGTGCTCGATGATATGGACCTCGAGCGCGAGAAGGGTATCACCATCAAGAGCCACGCCATACAGATGGAGTATAAGGCGCGCGATGGTCAGCAATATACCCTCAACCTTATCGACACCCCTGGACACGTTGACTTCTCATACGAGGTGTCACGCGCCATCGCATCGTGCGAGGGTGCACTGCTCGTTGTGGATGCCACGCAGGGTATTCAGGCACAGACCATATCCAACCTATATCTTGCATTGGGTCAGGATCTCGAGATTATCCCTGTGCTCAATAAGATCGACTGCGAGTCGGCGATGATCGACGAGGTTAAGGATCAGATTATCGATCTCATAGGTTGCAAGGAGGAGGAGATCTTGCTCGCCTCGGGTAAGACTGGTCAGGGCGTTGAGGAGGTGCTTGAGGCTATCATTGAGCGCATCCCAGCACCTAAGGGCGATGAGAATGCCCCTCTTCAGGCTCTCATGTTCGACTCTGTATTCAATCCTTTCCGTGGCGTTATCGCCTACTTCCGTGTATTCAACGGTACGATACATAAGGGCGAGCATGTGAAGTTCTTCAATACGGGTAGCGAGTACGATGCCGACGAGATTGGTGTGTTGAAGCTCAAGATGGTGGCGCGCGACGAGATTAAGGCGGGCGACGTAGGTTATATATGCTCGGGTATCAAGAACTCTACCGACGTGAAGGTGGGTGATACCATCACCTCTGTTGCCAACCCATGTGTCGAGGCCATCGCCGGCTTCGAGGATGTCAAGCCTATGGTCTTCGCCGGTGTATATCCCGTTGAGGCTGATCAGTATGAGGATTTGCGCGCTTCGCTCGAGAAGCTTAAGCTCAACGACGCGTCGCTCACCTTCGAGCCTGAGAGCTCATTGGCGCTCGGCTTCGGCTTCCGCTGTGGCTTCCTCGGACTCCTCCACATGGAGATTATCCAGGAGCGCCTATACCGCGAGTTCGACATGGATGTCATCACCACTGTGCCCAACGTGTCGTACCACATCACCACAACGCAGGGCGAGGAGCTCGAGGTGCATAACCCATCGGGTCTGCCCGAGATTACCAAGGTGGCAAAGATCGAGGAGCCATATATCCTCGCACAGATAATCACCAAGGCCGACTTCCTCGGCAACGTCTTGAAGCTATGTATCGACAAGCGCGGTGTCATGAAGAATCAGACCTTTATTACACAGGACCGCGTTGAGGTCAACTTCGAGATGCCTCTGTCGGAGATCGTCTTCGACTTCTACGATAAGCTGAAGAGTATCTCTAAGGGCTACGCCTCGTTCGACTACCATCGTACTGGCTATCAGCCAAGTAAGCTCGCGAAGCTCGATATCCTCCTCAATGGCGAGGCTGTCGATGCCCTTTCGTCGCTTATATATGCAGACCATGCCTACGACTTCGGTCGTAAGATGTGTGAGAAGCTTAAGGAGCTCATCCCACGCCAGCAGTTCGACATCGCCATCCAGGCGGCTATCGGTGCCAAGATTATCGCTCGCGAGACTGTCAAGGCAGTGCGTAAGGATGTGACAGCCAAGTGTTATGGTGGTGATATCTCTCGTAAGCGTAAGCTTCTCGAGAAGCAGAAGGCTGGTAAGAAGCGTATGCGACAGATTGGCTCTGTTCAGGTGCCGCAGTCGGCGTTCCTTGCGGTTCTTAAGATGGACTAAATTTGTTGTGTTAAGACGGCATACGTGTCATCTGCCTTGTTCGCAAATTCCCTATTTACGTTAAGTAAACCCCAATTTGTGAACTGCGAGCGATTAACACCTCTGCCACCTTCAAACAATAAATTGTTTATCTCGATAAATAAATGTTCTTTTGAGATAATAGGGTAGTTATATTTACGCCCTTATGCGGTAGTAGCTCAGTTGGTAGAGCATCGGCTTCCCAAGCCGAGGGTCGCGGGTTCGAGTCCCGTCTGCCGCTCATTGATGTGATAGCGGGCTATCTGTGATGCCAAGCTCATCGCCCTGAATGGGGAAATACGCCAAGTATGTCCCCATCCAGTTCGCTTTCGACTTGTCGCCACATCTAACCCACTCTGACATCAATGAGAGAGGTGCTTATGGGATTGATTAGCAAACGCGACCCTCGCACTCCCCTGTCAGGGGTTGGGGGTGTAAATATGAATAAGATGCGCGAAGCGTGGGTTCGAGTCCCGTCTACCGCTCAGTATTGATTGAGGAATATAGTGATATTAAGGCGCTTAGCGCTCCTTAAATTCCCTAACTTCCCTAATTTCCCAAACAATAAAATCACTCGATATAACTTAAAACCACATAACTATGAAAAAACTGATTTTGAGTCTTGTGGCGCTCATGACTATTGGCAGTCTCTCGGCGCAGAGCTACCAGCCAGCGGCCGAAAATCTCAAGGCACGCGAGGAGTTTGCCGACGATCGCTTCGGTATCTTTATCCACTGGGGTCTCTACTCATCATTCGCGCAGGGCGAGTGGTATATGCAGAATGCAGGTCTCAACTGCGATGAGTATGCCAAGGCGGCGGATGCCTTCTACCCACACCGCTTCAATGCTGCCGAGTGGGTATCGGCAATCAAGGCGTCGGGCGCAAAGTATATATGTTTCACCACACGTCACCATGATGGCTTCTCCATGTGGGATACTGCCGAGTCGGACTACAATATCGTCGACTCAACACCCTTTGGTCGCGATGTCCTCAAGGAGCTCTCTGAGGAGTGCCAGAAGCAGGGTATAAAGCTACATTTGTACTACTCGCATATCGACTGGACGCGCGATGACTATCCTCGTGGCCGCACTGCGCGCACCGTCACTGGTCGCGATGAGAGCAAGATCAACTGGGAGAACTACTACGGCTTCATGAACCGACAGATTGTGGAGCTTTTGACAAACTATGGTCCTATTCGCGCTATATGGTTCGACGGCTGGTGGGATCACGATGAGGATGTGACGCCTTTCGACTGGGATCTCGATGAGCAGTATGCCATGATTCACGCGATGCAGCCATCATGCCTCATTGCTAACAACCACCACCAGGTGCCTTTCGAGGGCGAGGATATCCAGATCTTCGAGCGCGACCTACCAGGTGAGAATACCCACGGCTTGTCGGGTCAGGATATCAGCCGCTTGCCTTTGGAGACCTGCCAGACGATGAATGGCATGTGGGGCTATAAGATTATAGATCAGAACTATAAATCTACCGAGACGCTTATCCGCTATTTGGTGAGCGCTGCCGGTAAGGGCGCTAACTTGCTCCTCAACGTAGGTCCTCAGGCTAATGGCGAGCTTCCAGCAGCCGCTGTCGAGCGTATGAAGGCTATGGGCGTATGGATGGAGCAGTATGGCGATACGGTCTATGGCACTGAGGCTGGTGATATCGCTCAGCAGGAGTGGGGGTGCACCACACGCAAGGGCGATAAACTATATATCCACATCTTCGAGTTGGCGGATGAAGCGTTGTACTTGCCTCTCGACTGCAAGGTTGTTAGTGCCAAGGTGTATGGTAGCGACCAGAAGGTTAAGTTCCAGAGGGTTACTAAGGGCATCTTGCTTGAGACGGGCAAGGTTGAGGGTAAGACCGACTATATCATCGAGCTTACTACGAAGTAGAAATCATAAAATAGTGTAAAATATCGCAGTCCGCAGTTGTGGATTGCGATATTTTTATTATCTTTGCGCGTTAAACGCGCGTATACCCTTGTGTGACCGTGCGCTGGTAACGACAATTACATAAACAAAATAACAAAACTTTTTAACAATGCAGAGTAAAGGAATTATTAAATGGCTCGCGCTCCTATTGGGAGTAGCGTGCATTTGGCAGCTCTCTTTTACCTTCGTTGCACGAAGCGTAGAGAAGGATGCTGTTGCGTATGCCGAGAAGATGGCTGCAGAGGCTGTAGTTACAGAGAAGGCAAATTTGGAGAGCTTGGCTAAGGCTGAGGCTGATGCGACTGTAAAGCTTGAGCAGTTCGTTGCTGAGGCTGAGTTGGCACAGTACGAGGCGGCTCGCGAGGAGGCTATCGCTAACTACATTGCCGAGGCTCAGGCTCAGGCTGCTGAGGCTGAGGCTATTGAGATGACAGCCGAGCAGGAGGAGGAGCTTCAGAAGGAGGCTGAGAAGAAGGCAGATGAGGCTGTGAAGCTTGCAGACTATGCTACAGAGGCTCAGAAGGCAGAGTATCAGGAGGCGTACGATAAGTATGTTGCAGACTACATCGCAGAGCGTTGGGATGAGAAGGATGTCTATAACAAGGCTTTTGCAAAGAACGAGCGTATCTATCTCGAGAGGATCTGGGAGGAGGAGGTTTACAACCTTGGTTTCGTAAAGTACACTTACGGTGACTGTAAGAGCAAGGAGCTAAACCTCGGTCTTGATTTGCGCGGTGGTATGAACGTTATGCTTGAGGTTAAGCCATCAGACGTTATCCGCGTAGACGTTGAGAAGTGCGAGAAGTACAAGAACGATGAGGTGTTCAACAAGAAGATGGAGGAGGCTATCCACGCAGCTTCAAAGAAGGACGATGTGGATGAGGCTATCGCTGCATTCGTTGATAAGTGCTCAGAGGAGGATCTCAACGAGGTATTTGGCACTACAAACAAGGACAAGATTAAGGAGTCTGTTTCAGAGCGCGTAAACAAGTATACCGATGATGTTCTTGCAAGCCTCGAGAGCCGTATCGATGCTCTTGGTGTTGTGCAGCCAAACATCCAGCGTGTAGTAGGTACTAACCGTATCTCTGTTGAGCTTCCAGGTGTTAAGGAGCCAGAGCGCGTGAAGAAGCTTCTTGCTTCATCAGCAACCCTCGAGTTCTGGGCTGTAGGTACTCAGAAAGATATCGATCGTGTAAGCGATGTCCTCACAAGCGGTCAGTTCGGCGAGGTTATTAATGCTCAGTTGGCAAAGATTCGTCCAGGCTTGGTGGCTGATAAGGAGGATATGGAGAGCATCAACGAGGCTCTTAACCACCCAGATGTTAAGACTAAGCTTCGTGACTACAAGCTCGCTTGGGAGAATAAGAGTATCGACGGCAAGAACTATGGTGACTTCCGTTTGGTAGTCCTCAAGGGTGAGGAGCCTTTGATGGATGGTTCAGGTATCACCGACGCACGTGCTCAGAGCGATGACCAGAATGGTGGTATGGGTGTATCTATCACCATGGAGGGCGACGCTGTAAAGAAGTGGGCAACAATCACTAAGAACTTCGTAGGTCGTCCTATCGCTATTGTAATGGATGGAACAGTATTTTCTGCTCCTAACGTAAAAAATCCTATCGAGAATGGTAGCTCAGTAATCTCTGGTAACTTCTCTGTTCAGGAGGCTGAGGACTTGGCGAACGTACTTAATGCTGGTAAGTCACCTGTGACCTCTACTATTGTATATTCTGAGGTTGTAGGTCCATCACTCGGTGAGAAGGCTGTTAATTCAGGTCTTATCTCATTCGTGATTGCATTTATCTTGGTGCTTCTCTACATGGCATTCTTCTACCGCACAGCTGGTTGGATGGCTAACATCGCACTCTTGTTCAACGTATTGTTGTTGATGGGTGTCCTCGTATCATTCGGCGCTGTATTGACACTCCCAGGTATCGCTGGTATCGTATTGACCATGGGTATGGCTGTGGATGCTAACGTCATTATCTTCGAGCGTGTTAAGGAGGAGTTGCGTGCAGGTAAGGGTCTTGGTGCCGCTATCAAGGATGGTTTCTCTAACGCTTACTCAGCGATTATCGACGGTAACCTTACAACAATCATCACTGGTGTTGTATTGTTCTTCCTCGGTTCAGGTCCTGTTAAGGGCTTCGCTACAACTCTTATCGTGGGTATCATCACATCGTTGTTCTGCGCAATCTTCATCACACGCGTACTTCTCGAGTGGTGGGCAGAGCGTCGCGGTGGCATCTCATTCTCACGTAAGATTACTGAGAACTTCATGCAGAACGTTAAGTTCGACTTTATCTCTAAGCGTAAGTACTCTTATGTTATCTCAGGTGTTCTTATGGTAGCTTCGGTTATCTCATTGTTCACTTTGGGTCTTAACAAGGGTGTTGAGTTCACTGGTGGTCGTACATACATTGTTAAGTTCGACAAGAGTGTAGATGTTGAGGCTGTACGTGGGAATATCACTGAGGCATTCGAGGCTGTTGGCGATGCTGCAAACACATCTGTTGAGGTTAAGCAGTTTGGTGACGACAACCAGGTTCGTATCGTGACTCAGTTCGAGCCATCAGACGAGGTTGTTAAGTCATTCATCGAGGCTCGTGGTGCAGAGTTTGGCGAAGAGGCTATCGATGAGTCATTCGTTATCGAGTATATGATCTACGAGGCAACTAAGGAGTTCTACGAGGGTGAGTACGACTTCCTAAATAACTTCCGCGACAACGATGCTACTGTAGGTATTACTCAGTCAAGCCAGGTTGGTAGCTCTATCTCTGGTGAGATGACATTGAAGTCAATCATCGCCGTTCTTATCGCGTTGGTTGCTATCGGTATCTATATCGCTATCCGCTTCCGTCGTTGGCAGTGGGCTTTGGGTGCTACATTCGCACTCTTCCAGAATGCGTTGCTGGTACTCGGTATCTTCTCAATGTGCTACGCATTCATGCCATTTAACTTGGAGGTTAACCAGGCATTCATCGCGGCGATCCTCACAATCGTGGGTTACTCAATCAACGATACTGTGATCGTATTCGATCGTATTCGTGAGTACATGGGTCTCTATCCAAAGCGCGACATGAAGAAGAATATGAACGACGCGATCTGCAGTACATTGTCACGTACAATCAATACATCAGGTACAACTCTTGTTACCTTGCTCTCTATCTTCATCTTTGGTGGTGAGTCAATCCGTGGCTTCGTATTCGCGTTGATCATTGGTGTTGTTATCGGTACACTCTCTTCAATCTTCATCGCTTCACCTATCGCTTACGACCTTCAGCGTAAGAAGGCAGCTAAGCAGGCAGCTGAGCAGAAGGAGTAGTAGTTAGCTTATAATCCTTGTAAAATAGGTCGTCAACATTGATTGACGACCTATTTTTTTCTTTCTTTGAGAAATTTTGTGTAAGTTTGCAGTTAGAATATACCCAAAAGCTAATTTGAGAAACGATGAAGTATTTGAATATTGAAAACTTTGCTAAGTTCTTAGCTCTCCTTCGCCGTTATATATCTCCAGTATATATCATGATGTTGGTCGCGGCGTTTGTATTGTGGTATGCTACAAAGTTGGGTGAGACCTATACTACCGATCATGAGGTTACGGTCTATGTCGATGGAACATCCTATGAGGTGGACTGCACTATTCGTGGTAAGGGTACCGACCTTATCGGCTATACCATGTCGTCGAGACGCAGTAGCTTCACCATATCACCATCGGAGCTGACCTTCGATAATGAGTTTCTCAATGATGGCACCGTGCGTAGGCACATAAATCCTGTATCGTTGCAGCAGGCGCTCGCCTCACGTATGAGTGATGTCGAGGTTGTCGCCGTGGGATCTATCCCTCCACAAATTGTCGATGATCCCAGGGCGAAGATAGTTACTGATGAGAACGGTCATGAAGTCTGTAAATTACCTTAGGTAGTGAAAACAATTAGTATCGCGCGCGTATATGTATAAGGTAGGTATCACAGGAGGTATCGGTTCGGGAAAGAGTACAGCAACACGAATGCTCGAGGGCATGGGTGTTGCTGTGTATTTATCAGATACCCGCGCCAAGGAGCTGATGTGTAACGATGAGGCTCTTCGAGAGCAGATTGTAGCTCGTTTTGGCGCTGAGGCATATGTCGACGGCGTGCTCAACCGCCCATATCTTGCCGAGCGCGTATTCTCTAATGAGGCGGAGCTTGCGGCGCTCAATGCCTTGGTTCATCCCGCCGTCATGGCAGATTTCGATGCCTGGGCCGAGGAGCAGGAGTCGCCCTATGTCGTCATCGAGTCGGCAATTCTCTTCGAGGCAGGGCTCGATAGTAGGGTAGATTGTGTTGTGTCGGTGCTCGCACCCACGGAGTTGCGTATCGAGCGCACCATGCAGCGCGATGGTATGTCGCGCGAGGAGGTGGAGCGTCGCATTGCCAACCAGATCTCTGATGATGAGCGCGCCCATCGCTCGAAGTACGCCATTGTGAATATCTCGCTCGAGGACTTGGAGGAGGATGTCGAGCAGTTACACCGTCGCTTAGTATATGATTCTAAACCCCACAACCATAGCGTTGACGAGTAGCCATGTGATGGCTATTGTTAACCTCACGCCCGACTCGTTCTATGCTACGAGCCGTACGATGTCGCGTGATGATATCCAGCAACGACTCCTTGATGCTATCTTTGAGGGTGCCACCATTGTTGATATGGGTGGCTATTCGTCGCGCCCAGGTGCTGAGGATGTAGATTTGGAGGAGGAGTGGCGTCGCGTGGATATGGGACTCAGCGTTGCACAGTCGTTGGATGAGGGGGTGGTAATATCTATCGATACCTTCCGCTCGGAGATTGTGCGCCGTGCTGTCGAGGCGTATGGCGCTATTATAGTCAATGATATATCGGCTGGCGAGGCTGATGAGCAGATGTTGGGCGTTGTGGCGCAGTACGATCTGCCGTATGTCGCCATGCATATGCGTGGTACGCCCAATAGTATGCAGACCCTGACCGACTACCCTGAGGGCGTTGTGCGAGGCGTTGTCGACTATTTCGCGCAGCGTATTCCACAGCTCGAGGCCGCAGGCATTAGACGTGAGCGTATAGTGCTTGACCCAGGCTTTGGCTTTGCCAAGAGCGTAGAGCAAAACTGGGAGTTGCTTCGTGGTTTGGATGAGCTGCGTGCTTTGGGACTACCACTTCTTATTGGAGTGTCGCGTAAATCAATGTTATATAAGCCGTTAGACTCTACCCCTGAGGATGTGCTTCCCGCCTCGTTGGTTGTTGCATGGGAGGTGTTAAAGGGTGGCTCTGCCATATTGCGTGTTCACGATGTTGCTGAGACACGACAGGTGGTTGAGCTATGTCGCTATTATAAGTCGTTTGAGTGATGATTAGAGTAGAAAATATAGTAAAGTCGTTTGGTGATTTGGAGGTTCTCCACGGCATAAGCATGAGTGTTGAGCGTGGCGAGATTGTATCTATTGTTGGTGCGAGTGGTGCAGGCAAAAGTACGCTTCTGCAGATTATCGGCACATTGATGAAGTCTGATAGTGGCGAGGTGTGCATTGATGGATGCTCTACTGCTGGCTTGTCGGATAGTGAGCTTGCTGTATTTAGAAATAAGCATATCGGCTTTGTCTTCCAGTTCCACCACCTCCTTGCAGAGTTTAGCGCAAGGGAGAATGTGATGATGCCAATGCTCATAGCTAAGCTATCGCGTAAGGAGGCAGAGCGCCGTGCCGATGAGCTGCTGGCGCTTGTAGGTATGACGCATCGTGCGGAGCATAAGCCTTCGGCAATGTCGGGTGGTGAGCAGCAGCGTGTTGCCATTGCTCGCGCCTTAGCAAATAACCCCACGGTAGTGCTTGCTGATGAGCCTACGGGAAATCTCGACTCGCATACAAGAGATGAGATTCAGAACCTCTTCTTCGAGCTTCGTGAGCGTACAGGACAGACCTTTATCATCGTTACACACGATGAGAAACTTGCCGAGCAGTCGGACCGTAAAATTGTGATGAACGATGGTCGCATCATTTAGTGATTTATCGCGCGAGGAGCTCCGTGAGCTTCTCGATGAATTGCATGATAGGTATAACACCCCGGACTTCATCGAGGCAGATCCCATTAGTGTGCCTCATAGCTTTACCGACCCAATAGATAGGGAGATAGCTGGATTTATGGCTGCTACCATCGCGTGGGGTAATCGTAAGGCGATAGTGCAGAGCTCACACCGCATGATGCGATATATGGATAATTCGCCAGCCGACTTTGTGCTTAATGCCTCGGACGGGGAGTTGACACACCTCAGTAGTTTCGTGCATAGAACCTTTAATGGTGTTGATTTTCAGGATTTTGTGCGTGGCTTGCGCCATATAATCCGGGGGTGGGGTAGTGTCGGTGGTTTCTTCGAGGCGAGCTACGAGCGAAGTGGTGATGTGCGTGTTGCCATCTCGGAGTTTCGTAGGGAGTTCTTCTCGGTGGAGCATGATAAGCACTCCGAGAAACACCTATCCTCTATTGATAGAGGTGCTGCGTGCAAGCGTATAGCCATGTATATGCGATGGTTTGTGCGTCGTGATGAGCGAGGCGTAGATTTCGGTCAGTGGACAAAGATTCCTATGTCGGCACTATATCTTCCGTTGGATATTCACACTGGTCGTATGGGACGCGCCATGGGGTTGCTTCATCGTAAGCAGGATGACTGGAAGGCTGTTGAGGAGATTACAACGTCGCTACGTGACTTCTCCCCAGAGGACCCTACGCGCTACGACTACTCGCTCTTTGGCGCGGGTATCACAAAACTCTTCGATTAGTAGCTCTATGTTCCAATTTAAGCAATTCAGCGTCGATGATGCACTATGCGCCATGAAGGTGGGCACCGATGGTGTGCTTATTGGTGCATGGGCAGATGTTGCTGGGGCGAAGCGTGTATTGGATATGGGCACAGGCTCAGGAATTATAGCCTTGATGGTGGCGCAACGCAATCAGGAGGCAATGGTAGAGGCGATAGATATCGATGAGGGCGCGGTGGCTCAAGCGCAGAGGAACGTGGATGCCTCACCGTGGAGTGATCGGATATCTATCTATCAAGCCGATGCTTCGACCTATGCTCCGCAGCATAGTTTTGACCATATAGTCTCCAATCCTCCATTCTTCACCACAACACTCGTGTCGCCCGATGAGCGACGTGCTATGGCGCGCCACTGCTCGACGCTCATCTATGATGATATTGTTGCCACTGCCGAGCGCCTGCTAACGCTGGGTGGTCGTCTCTCGCTGATACTCCCTCCGAGTGAGGCTGCTGAGTTTCGGCGTGTGGCATTTTCGCGCCTGTGGCTTAGTCGTCAGATGGATGTATCATCACATAGGGGTGATGTGCCTAAGCGCACGATGATGGAGTTTAGGCTATGCGAGGAGCCTCTTATGCCTCGCGTAACGGCGATGGAGATTTACGCCGATGGCGGTGCGTACAGTGATAAATATCGTGAGCTTACGGCGGAATATTATCTGAAATTTTGATTATTCGATTATATTTCCTACTTTTGTGAAATAACCTTAAATGACTGAGATATGAAGCGTTTTTCACTTATATTGGCACTGATGTTTGTGCTGGTATCGACACTCTCTGCACAGCAAGTAGTTAAGAAGCGTATAGGTATATATACAGAGAATGGTAATACGGTTGTTGCTGAGGCTAATACGGTGCTCGCCGTAGATGTGACAATGTGCTACGAGGAGTTCGTTGCTGGTCCATATGCCCGTTATGCGCAGAAGTTTATGGGTACGCGTGCCTCGCAGGTAAATCTTGCGGAGTATAGCATCGTGGGCGCAGAGGTTGCGTTGGCCAATGAGGGCTTCTATATGGCGGATGAAGAGTGTGAGGCTGCTAAGGAGAGCCTACCTCTAAATCTTAGTTTCCCCGATGTGTGGCCCGATAAGGTCTCGATGCGAACAGTAGGCTTGGAGGAGGCTGCCGAGGAGGCTGCTGAGAAGATCTTCGAGTTGCGCCGTGTTCGTTTGGAACTCATATGTGGTGACTTGGGCGATGGCGTCTATGGCGCAGGTCTTGAGAGCGCACTCCGCGAGATAGAGTCTTTGGAGAGCAGCTATATGGAGCTCTTCTATGGTAAGCGTGAGGTGCGTTATATCACTCGTCGCTTCTATTTGCCAGTATCTGCCGAGCGTAAGAGCCAGGTTGTTGCTCGCTTCAATGCTGAGCAGGGCATCTTGGGCGCCGATAACCTCAGTGGTGATATCTTAATGGTGACAATACAGCCATCTGATATGGAGTATCCAACGTCTAATCATAAGGGTAAGCTTACCTATCGCTATGCTAATAACTCGGTGGTTATCGTGACACTTGGTCAGCAGCTATTGTGCAATAGCGTGTTGCCTATCTATGAGTATGGTCAGACCATAACCCTATAATCTGACGCTTCGCATGGATAATACCCAAAGAATGATAGCCCTTTTGGGGCGTGTTCGTCGTGAAATGAACGGAGCGGTGTCGGAGAGCATGGCGACGCATGGTCAGAAGTATGGTCTGAACTATGGCGTTAGCGTTGCTACGCTTCGCGAGATAGCCTCAAAGGAGACCCCCGACTACGCCTTTGCAAAGTATCTATATCAGCAGCAGGTGCGCGAGCTCAAGCTCCTTGCCTGTCACCTTGCTGAGCCTAAGATGGTAGATACGCATGAGTTCCCATTCTGGTCGCGTGGCATCACCAACGCAGAGCTTGCCGAGGAGTTGGCGTTTGCCCTTCTATCGAAGATCTACGATATAAACTCGCTGATGGGCATATGGTGCACCGAGAGCAACGAGATGGTCGCCTATGCCGCCCTTATGGCTGCGTCGCGCAACGAGCGTACCACAACCGAGGTATCGTTCATCGCCATCGAGAAGGCGGTGAGGGCTAATCCCGAGTCGGAGTATATAGCCATGGGTGTTGTCTCGCTCGTATGCTACATAGCCGAGCGCGACAAATCCGTAAAGGTGAGTCTGCCGGTGCTGTTGGAGCGTCTGCCCGAGTGCCGTGCTAAGGCGCGTATCGCCGAGGAGTTAGAGTGGCGTCTGGAGTATATCGACTAACTATCTATTGTAAATTGTTTGCCTTGTGTATCGACGTATTGCTGCTGCAAGTATGTCGTAACCTACTATGCCGCTATCGCGCCATAGCGCTTCGCCATGGCCGAAGAGAATGAACGTGGGGACCGATACTATGTTGTAGCGCCTTACTATCTTGCGGTGCTCCGCCGTGTCGGTATCTATGCGTACTATATTTATATTATTACCAAATGCGAGGAGTAGTCGTTGCAGGGTGGGCTCCATAGCGCCACACGCCCCGCACCAGTGTGCGTAGAAGTCCACAAGACTGAGGTTTTGTTGCTTTATAAGATTATCGAATATAGCCGGTGTCATACTATTATAATATAATGTGTGGGACTACAGGTTTTCACCCATAGTCCCACACAAAATCTATACCGTTTAGGCTTTTAGAGCTTCAACTCCACCCTCAAAGCCTCAATCTTATCGTCGAGCCCCTCCTCGACCTTCGCGAACTGCTCTACGCAGCATAGCGGAGCCTTAACGCCGAAGTAGAACTTAATCTTAGGCTCAGTACCCGAAGGACGTACAGATACCTTTGTGCCATCCTCGGTGAACCACTGTAGCACGTTGCTCTTCTCGTCGATACCCTCGATAGGCTTACGCTCGCCTGTGCGTACGTCAATCTCCTCCAATGTCTTGTAATCGAGAATCTTGACAATAGGTGAACCAAGCAATGACTTAGGAGGATTCTGGCGATAGTCAACCATCATCTGCTGAATCTCGGCAGCACCATCCTTACCCTTGCGTACAACATTCACCAGACCCTCGCGGAAGAAGCCATACTTAACATATAGCTGCTGCAACCACTCGTATAGTGTGATGCCCATAGTGTCGCGTGCCCATGCTGCAGCCTCGGCAACGAGCGTAATGGCAGCAACGCCATCCTTATCGCGCACGAAGTCGCCTGGAAGGTAGCCGAACGACTCCTCGCCACCGCCGATAAACTTTGTCTTGCCCTCCTGCTCGCGGATAATCTTAGCGATATACTTAAAGCCTGTGAGGCAGTTGTAGCACTTAACGCCGAAGTGCTCCGCTACGGCGTCAGGCATCATAGATGTTACGATGGTCTTCACAACGAACTCCTTGCCTGTAATCTTGCCAAGCTCTGCCCAGCGTGTAAGCTGATAGCACATAAGGAGTACGAGTGTCTGGTTACCATTCAATAGAACGTAATCGCCCGTGCCTGTGCGTAGGGCAACACCCAAGCGGTCGGCATCAGGGTCGGTAGCCATGGCAAAGTCGGCACCCTCCTTCTCGGCACGCTCAATGGCCATTGCCATTGTCTTGCGCTCCTCAGGGTTTGGCGATGCAACAGTAGGGAAGTTGCCGTCGAGCACCATCTGCTCATCAACACATATAATATTATTAAAGCCGTAGTTTCTCAAAGACTGAGGAACAAGCTTCACACCAGCACCGTGAAGAGGTGTGTAGACAATCTTCATGTCGTTGTACTTAGCCACTGACTCTGGTGATAGCGATAGGTCCTTGATGGCCTGCAAATATATCTTGTCGAACTCCTCGCCAAGGATGTTGATATTCTCCTTATTAAGACCTGTAAGCACCTGCTTGTTGTCGGTCACCTTGAGTACCTCCTCGATGATGTTTACGTCGTGTGGTGAGGTTACCTGTGAGCCATCTGTCCAGTATGCCTTGTAGCCGTTATACTCCTTAGGGTTGTGCGATGCTGTGACCATAACGCCCGACTTACAGCCGAGGTGGCGAATGGCGAAGCTGAGCTCAGGTGTTGGACGTAGCGCGTCGAACAGATAGACAATAAAGCCGTTAGATGCAAAGATGTCGGCAACACGCTCTGCGAACATACGTGAGTTGTTGCGGCTGTCGTGAGAGATTGCCACCTTGATCTCCTCGCCCTCGAAGTTCTTCTTGAGATAGTTTGCAAGTCCCTGAGTAGCAGCGCCTACGGTGTAGATGTTCATGCGGTTGGTACCTGCGCCCATGATGCCACGAAGACCACCAGTACCGAATTCGAGATCCTTGTAGAAGCTCTCGATAAGCTCCGTAGGGTTGTTCTCAATCATTAGGCGTATCTCCTGCTTTGTAGCCTCATCGTAGTCGCCATTGAGCCAAGCGTTAGCTCGCTCCATCACCTGCTTGTTCAAATCGTTTGTCATAATCGTATTAGTTATTTTTATACTTTGTTAGTTTGCGAATGAATTTTCCAATATGCAAATATACTAAAAAATAGTTATATTTTCAAGTATCAGCACGTTAAAATATCCAACAAAAATTTTGCCCTTTTGCGCTTATGAAAAAAATCGAATTTTGCAACTCTTTTTAAAGTTTATTTTAATAAAATTATCCACATCTTTGCATTGTCGAAAGCGCCACAATTGCTCCGGCAAGTCCGTGGTTGTTTAAGCAAAAATGGTCGAAAAAGCTAACTTGTTGAGACACAGTATAATTAGTGTTTCATGCTATTTTTCGCCCCTGAGCGCGACGATTTGCAAATATACAATAAATTGTTAATAACACGCAGATAATGCAGAACGAAATTTATAACGACATGTGGCAAGAGTGCTTGGACAAGCTCCGCCTATCGATTACCGAGGAGGAGATTGCCAAGTGGTTCAAGCCTATTCGCCCTATCGACTTCGATGGTGCGAACTTGCGTCTGCGTGTGCCTAACGAGAGTTTTGTAGCAAGCATCGAGAAGCGCTACCTAAGGGTGCTTCGACCAATTATCACTGAGCTATATGGCGCGGATACTAAGTTGCACTATGCCGTGCCACGCCGCCAGCCCCAGGCACAGGTAGCTACGGATGCTACACCCGTGCCTCAGTTCAGCCAGCCTACCGACACCGCGAATATTAAGAATCCATTTGTGATTCCAGGTCTTCGCCGCATAATGTTCGACCCACAGCTAAATATCAACTATACATTCGATAATCATATCGAGGGTGAGTGCAACCGCTTGGCGCGCTCGGCAGGTATGGCAGTGGCGGTGACCCCTGGTAACAACGCCTTCAACCCGCTATACATATATGGTGATTCGGGTCTCGGCAAGACACATATCGTGCAGGCGATAGGTCATGAGGTGCGCCAGCGCCACCCTGAGTTGCAGGTGTTGTATGTTTCGATGAACAAGTTCCAGGCGCAGTTCCAGACAGCCTATAAGAACGGCGAGATTACCGACTTCATACAGTTCTATCAGATGGTCGATGTCCTTATCATCGATGACATCCAGGAGCTTACAGGTAAGACAGGAACGCAGAACGCCTTCTTCAATATCTTCAACCACCTTCAGCTTGCAGGCAAGCAGCTTATCCTCACGTCGGATAAGCCACCCGTGGAGCTTAAGGATATAGAGCAGCGTCTGCTTACGCGCTTCAAGTGGGGTCTCTCGGCATTCCTCAGTGTCCCCGACTACGAGACTAAGATAAAGATTATCCGTGCTAAGGCAAAGCGTCTGGGCGCTACAATCCCCGAGGATGTCGTTGCCTACCTCGCGGAGAATATCTCGGCTAACGTGCGTGAGATAGAGGGCGCTTTATCGTCGCTCATAGCGAATGCCTCGTTCCTTGGTCGCAAGATTACAATATCGCTTGCAAAGGATATTTTGAAGGTTTATGTTAAGCTCACGCAGCGCGAGATTACCATCGAGAGCATCGTAAAGATTGTATGCGAGTACTACAACATTGAGCTCGATACCTTCAACTCGGCAAAGCGTACACGTGACGTAGCGCAGGCACGTCAGGTGGCAATGTACCTCGCCAAGCAGCACACCAAGGCTCCGCTGACCGTTATCGGCTCATCCATAGGTGGTCGTAACCACGCCACAGTGCTCCACAGCTGCAAGGCTGTTGCAGACATGATGGATACCGACAAGCAGTTCAAGCATCAGATTGAGGAGATTGAGCGTATAGTGCTTGGCAAACGCTAAATTTCTTGTGATAGCGGCGCATTAGCGGCGCTTCAATCTAAACCCCGAATGGGCAGTACGCCAAGTACAGCCCATTCGGGGTTTCTTCATGTCATCGCCACTACTGCACCACTCTGACAAGAAATTCTCTCGTGTCGCTTCCGAGCGTTGTATTTGCGATTTTATTCCGAGGATTTAAAGATCACTAAATTCTCTAAATTCACTAATCTCCCTACACTCCTTTAACGCAAATTTTCATTCAGCATATATCCATCAACATCACCGTAGCCATTCAACGTGGAGCCGTCAGGGGCTATCTTCGTAGATGTGCCCGGCTCGATATGAATTGAGGCGCTACCCATCACGCCACTCCTAATTACAGCTCGACAATCGTCAGTGAGCATATCGGCATACTCCTCCTCGATGGCGATGGTAACCTTAACGTCGTTATCCATAAGTTCAATACCCTGGACATGCCCCACAACCATCCCCCGCATATAGACGCGCGATGATACTTGCAGCTCCTTGGCTATCTCATCGAAGAAGATAGTATAGGTATTAACGTTATCCGTCGTTTGTAGCTCACTCTGCTTTGCAGATGGCTCATCCCTCCTCTCCTGCGTTTTGCACCCGACAATAGCGCAGAGGCTCACGATTAATAATGCTCTTTTCATTATATTTAAACAATAAAGGGGCGCCAAAGTTTAATCTGGCACCCCTTACTCGCAATCAGCAATTAGATTACAACTTGATCTCGTTGCCGATGTGCTTACGCAAGTTTACATCCTTCTTGCAAGTCTCTGCGTATGATGCATCCTTAGCGATAGCGCTCTTAAGCTCAGCAGTTGCAGTAGTGAAGTCACCCTGCTTGCTTGCGATAACTGCGCGCAAGTAGTCAGCCTGAGCTGAAGCGTCGTTAGCGATATACTGCTTAGCAGCTGTGTAGTCAGCGTTCATAGTTGCAGCAACAGCAGCGTTGTAGCCCTCAAGCTGTGACTGTGCAGCAGCGTAGTTACCCTCAGCAGCAGCAGCCAATGCCTTAGTCTCCTTAGAAGCGCTTGCTGTGTAAGCCTTAGCAGCCTCAGTGTTACCAGCCATAAGGTTAACAAGAGCAAGGTTCTCGTTGATCTGACCATCCTTGCCAGCCTTAGCAGCATCTGCAAATGCAGCAGCAGCCTTCTCTACCTCGCCAGCCTTAGCGTAAGCGATACCAAGGTTGTTGTAAGCAGCAGTGCTCTTATATGTCTTAGCAGCAGCCTCCAAAACCATGATATCCTCGTTAAGAGCAAGCTTGCCAGTAGATGCAATGTGAAGCATCTCCTTCTCGTTAAGCTCGTCAACCTTGCCAGCGCGAACCAAAGCGATCATCTCCTCGTCGCTGTTGCCAGTGATGTCTGAGCTGTTAACGAGCTGAGCACGACGCAACTGTGGAAGGATATCCTTCTTCAAGTCACCGAATACCTGTGCCATGTTCTTGATCTGCTCCTCACGGTCAGTTGCTGACTCGTAGCTCTCAAGTACTGAAAGAATGAGTGCCTTATCCTCGATGTCTGAGGCAGCAACAAGCTCCTTGAAGCCCTCCCAGTCCTCACCGTATGATGCAGCGTCGAGTGAAAGACCCATATCCTCGAGAAGCTTCTCTGCAGCCTTCTTACCAGCCTGGCTACGTGCGTCAGAGAGCTTATCGTTGAACTTAACAGGACCATCAGGTGAAGCGTAACCGTTAACGTAGATGTTCTGCTGGATGCGGTCGTTCTCCTTCTGCTCAGCAGCCTTCTGCTGGAAAGCAGTAAGATCCTCACTCTTCTTAGCCTTATTAGTCAAAGTAGAAGAGTTGATAGCAAACATATAGTCAGCCTTAGTAACCTCAGTAGTTACGCGCTTGTAGTTTGAATCCATTGGCTTCATAGCAGCTGTGAAGTCGAGGTTCTTCTGTGTGAAGTCAACCCCCTCAGCGATAGTAAGACCGAAAGCACGCTTCAAAGCGTCAGCCTCAGCGCCACCAGCTGCAAGGATAGCAGCCTCCTCCTTAGTAGGGATAGCACCGTTGTTGAGATTTACCAATGTGAACTCCTTGCAACCACCCTTAGGGCATTTGATCTCAGCGCGGAGCTGAAGCTCGCTGCATGCCATGCGATCATCGTATGGGAATGATACGTGCATAGTGTAGTTACCACCACTCTTCTGGTCGATAACGGTGTAGTTCTCGTCAACCTTTGAACCCTGGAAATACTGTGTAGTACCAGCTACCTCACCACCCTCGAATACGATAACTGGGGTTACCTTCACTACAGCCTTAGCATTGAAATACTTCTCTGGGAAGGTAACAGTGATGTCAGCATCAACCTTGCCATTGTTGAGTACCAAAACCTCAGGTGTGCATGTGAGGTTAACGTCCTCACGGTTCTTAGCCATCTTCTTGAAGCAGTTGCAACCAGTGAAGGTCAATGCACCTACTGCGAGCACAAGGCTAACCTTGAAAAGATTTTTCATAGATGTCAATTTTTAAGTTTGTTAATAAATTATTGTTTTCTGTTTGTCTTACCTACATATATTGTATAACGGTGGGGGAGAGAGTATTATTTTCACCCCCCCATACTATTATAATTTATCGGCGCTCGCGGCGTGGACCACGGTGCTCACGCTTCTCGCCACCCTCGTTCTCGCGTGGCTTACGCTCGCGTGGCTCGCGCTCTACCCAGCCCTCAGGCTTAGGAAGAAGCACCTTGCGTGATAGCTTAAGCTTGCCAGTCTTCTGGTCCTTAGCGATGAGCTTAACATCAATCATGTCGCCCTCCTTAAGACCTGTCTCCTCCATGGTCTCGAAACGCTTATAGTCGATCTCCGAGATGTGCAACAAAGCATCCTTGCCTGGAAGAATCTCTACAAAGGCACCGAAGTCAACGATAGAGCGAATCTTACCGTTGTAGGTCTCGCCAATCTCGGGGACAGCAACGATAGCCTTGATACGTGCCAATGCTGCATCCAAAGCCTCCTTATCCTGACCGAATATATCAACGATACCCTTCTCATCAGCCTCAGTGATGGTGATTGTAGTACCTGTAGTCTTCTGAATCTCCTGGATAACCTTGCCACCAGGACCGATGACAGCACCGATGAAGTCCTGAGGAATAGAGATCTGCACGATGCGTGGTACGAATGGCTTGTAGTCCTCGCGTGGCTCAGCGATAGTCTCAACGAGCTTGTCGAGGATGTGAAGACGACCCTGACGTGCCTGCTCCAAAGCCTTTGCCAAAACCTCGTATGATAGACCGTCAACCTTGATATCCATCTGAGTAGCGGTGATACCATCGCGTGTACCTGTAACCTTGAAGTCCATATCACCCAAGTGATCCTCGTCACCCAAGATGTCTGACAATACTGCCCAGCGACCTGTTGCAGAGTCAGAGATAAGCCCCATGGCGATACCTGATACAGGCTTGCGGAGCTTAACACCTGCATCCATAAGTGCCAAAGTACCAGCACATACAGTCGCCATTGATGATGAGCCGTTAGACTCCAAGATGTCTGATACTACACGTACTGCGTATGGGTTCTCCTCGCCAACTGGCACCATAGGCTTCAATGCGCGCCATGCCAAGTGACCGTGACCAATCTCACGACGGCTCAAGCCACGTGCTGGACGTGCCTCGCCAGTAGAGAATGGAGGGAAGTTGTAGTGCAATACGAACTGCTCGCTGCCCTGTACCAAAACCTCGTCCTTCTGCTTCTCGTCGAGCTTTGTGCCGAGGGTTACAGTTGTGAGTGACTGGGTCTCGCCACGTGTAAATATAGCAGAGCCGTGTGCGCATGGGAGGTAGTCAATCTCGCACCAGATAGGACGAATCTCATCTGTGCGGCGACCATCAAGACGCTTGCCCTCGTCGAGGATCATGTTACGCATAGCCTTCTTCTGCACATCGTCGTGGAAGTACTTGTGGATAAGTGGTGCCTTCTCCTCGAACTCCTCCTCCGTAAAGCGAGCTGCGAACTCAGCCTCCAAGGCGTCGAATGCCTCAGCGCGCTCGTGCTTCATAGTGCCGCTTGTAGCGATAGCATAAGCCTTGTCGTAGAGCTCAGTGATGATTGTCTGGCGCAACTCCTCGTCGTTAGTCTCGTGGCAGTACTCGCGCTTAACATCCTTGCCGAGCTCCTTCATAAGCTCGATCTGAACAGCGCAGTGCTTCTTAATCTCCTCGTGAGCGAACATGATAGCGCCGAGCATAACCTCCTCAGATACCTCGTTCATCTCACCCTCAACCATGAGGATGTTGTCGATAGTACCACCAACCATGATGTCGAGGTCGGCACGCTTCATAGCCTCGAAGCCTGGGTTGATAACATACTCGCCATCGATACGAGCTACTCGTACCTCAGAGATAGGACCGCCGAATGGAATGTCCGATACAGCGAGTGCTGCAGATGCAGCCAAACCAGCCAATGCATCTGGCTGAATATCTTTCTCTGCTGAGATAAGGTTAACAGTTACGAATACCTCAGCGTGGTAATCTGCTGGGAATAGTGGACGAAGAGCACGGTCAATAAGACGAGCAACCAAAATCTCTGAGTCGCCAGCCTTGCCCTCGCGCTTCATAAAGCCACCAGGGAAACGACCACATGATGCATACTTCTCCTTGTATTCTACCTGCAAAGGCATGAAGTCAGTACCCTCCTTTGCATCCTTAGCGGCAACAACAGTACCCAAAAGCATTGTGTCGCCCATACGAACAACCACTGAACCATCAGCCTGCTTAGCAAGCTTGCCAGTCTCGATCATGATCTCGCGACCGTCAGCCAAGGTGATTGTCTTCTGTACAGCATTGTACAACTTGTTAGCTTCCATAAATTTCTAAAACCTCTAAAATATAATCGTCAAAAAAATGATTCATGTTGAAATGAAGGCAATGCCGAAGCGTTGCCTTCATTCTCAGCACAAGACTACTTACGAAGGTTGAGAGTCTTGATGATTGCGCGGTAGCGCTCGATGTCAACCTCCTTCAAGTACATAAGCAACTTGCGACGCTTACCTACGAGACGCAACAATGAACGCTGTGTGCCGTAGTCGTGACGGTTGCTCTTCATGTGCTCGGTAAGGTGGTTGATACGGTAGGTAAATAACGCGATCTGGCTCTCGGGTGAACCGGTGTCGGTTGTAGACTTGCCGTACTGGCCGAACAACTCCTGCTTCTTCTCAGGTGTCAAATACATAGTGATAAATGTTTTATGGTGCGCATCCTTCTCATTTCCCGAGGATTACGCCCCTGGTTCCACTCCACGACAGATCATCCTTACCTTGATCCTGCCGGAGCGTGCGGCAAAGGTACGATAAATTTCGTGAATTACAAAGGCTTTTTCTTAGAAAAAGAGACGTTTATGCAAGAAGTTGCGAAAAAAAAATATATTCGCTTGTTTTTTGGTTCTAATTTCTTAATGTCGGTAACCATGTACCCCTATTATATATTTCGTTTTCTATGCGTGTGATATGTTTTATTCGATGAATATATCATGTCTTTAAAAGACGATAAAACAATTGTTGTGTAGTCTCTTTTGGTGTCGTTATGACACTCTCTTTTGGCTTATATGACCAATTTTTGCCCTATATTGCGCCTTGATATGAGTTGTGTTGGTGTGGCAATAATGACCACTGGAGTGCGCTGTGTGCCACTTATTACCATATGTATAAAAAAATAGGGGTTTCCATGGTGTGAAATTGTGAATTTTTACTACCTTTGTAGCCTAATTGGTAATTTGAGAGAGATGTTAACTAAATTTCGTTTGTTTTCACTATTGACCTTTGTATCGGTTTTTGTGTCGCTGGCGGTGTCATGCGATACAAAGAGCGAGCCTCGATATATCCAGGTTGAGGGTGTAGCTTTGGGTACAAATGTGGTTGTGATATGCAATACGGATCGTAGCGAAGAGGAGATTGTCGAGGTCGTGGCGGAGATAGATGCTGAGGCCAAGGCGTCGATGTCTATCTTCGATGATAGCTCGTTGCTCTCGCGTGTCAATCGTGGCGAGACCGATGACATCGACAAGCATATAGAACGCAATTTGGAGATTGCCGCTCGCTTTACGAAGCTTAGTGGTGGCGTCTACGATGTGACAATAAAGCCGCTTACGGATGCCTATGGCTTTGCTGGCGAGGAGGGTAGAGTCTCGGAGCCCAACATCGACTCGTTGTTGCAGTTCGTGGGTTTTGAGTTGATTGATGTTAAGGATGGCAAAATCGTGCGTAAGGATGAGCGTGTGCAGCTCGACTTTAACTCGATAGCCAAAGGCTATACCGTGGACCTCGTGGCCGAGGAGTTGGAGAAGATGGGCATCAGCGACTACCTTGTAAACATTGGTGGTGAGATACGCTGCAAGGGTGAGAATAGAAGCGGCGAGAGGTGGAATATCGCCGTTGAGACCCCCTATGATGGGAATATGACTATGGAGGACTATATCAAGGTCCTTCCTTTGAGCGATTGCGCATTGGCTACCTCGGGTAACTATCGCCGTTTCTACTATACGGAGGATGGTCGCAAAGTGGCTCATACGATAAATCCACTTACGGGCAAGAGTGTTGTCAGTGAGTTGCTGTCGGCCACTGTTGTGGCGCCCACATGTGCTGAAGCAGATGCTGCAGCCACCATGTTCATGGCCATGGGCTCGGAGGGTGGTGCCTTGGAGTTGGCTAAGCGCTGTGAGACGGATTATGGCTGGCGCTACTACTTCATCTATTCGGATGGTGATGGCTATCGTATAGAGTGCTCGGACGAGTTTGAGGATTAGTATTATGAGAGGATTATTGCTATATAACGTCAAGGCTGGTAAGGGAAGGGTCGCAAAGCGCCTCGACCGCATCGTTGCTGAGTTTACGAAGGAGGGCATCGATATAGAGCCCAAGCTCATCGACTTTGCGGATAACCCATTCAATGGCTACGATGATATAGACCTCGTTGTTATATGCGGCGGTGATGGCACGATTAACTATGTCGTCAACCAGATGCGCGAGAAGGGTATTGATCCGCTCATTGGTATTATCCCTGCCGGCACGGCGAACGACTTTGCTGGTGCCTTGGGTATGCCTAAGGATTATGTTAAGGCGGCGCGCAAGATTGCACAGGGCACAGAGTGCCGTGTCGACTGTGGTGAGGTTAATGGTCGCTACTTCGTCAATGTGCTCAGTTTTGGTGTGCTCACGACCACATCGCAGCAGACATCAGACAATGCTAAGCACCGCTATGGCAAGCTCGCCTATGTATGGGTCGGACTCAAGGATCTTGTCACCATGCACGGCATAAAGCTTAAGGTGAAGGTCGACGATGAGGTGTTCGATGCCAATGCGCTGATGTTCCTTGTCTTCAATGGCGAGACTGCCGGACGCTTTCAGTTGGCGCGCGGTGCGAAGGTCGATGATGGCTTGTTCGATGTGTTGGTTTTGGAGAAGCGCAATCCAGTGGTTACCTGTGTGAATATGGTGCGCTACCTCTTCCGTGGTAAGCCACGTGCTGTGCGTCATTTGCGTAGCTCGTTAGTGGAGATCTACACTGATGGCGAGGAGCGTACCGATGTAGATGGACAGCCAGGTCCAAGCTTCCCGATGTATGTGCGCTGCGAGGCGGGAGCCTTGAGGGTGCGTAAGTAGTAGGGTGGCGCAGATTGATGCAGAACGATATTACTTTTAATTTTATATAAAACTATTGCTAAGGTAGGTAGATGAAGCAGGATGGTATAAAGAGGGCTTCTATTGAGAAGCTAAAGTCGCGATTTGAGACGGCATACTACTCGGAGGATATGGTCATCACTCCGCTTGTTATGTTTCGCGAGTTGGACGACTTGACAGCACTCATTCAGGGTGTCTCTATAGGTGTGACGGTGAGTGGTAGTGCTAAGATTAAGATTAACGGCAAGCTCCATGAGCTACGCCCCAATACGTTGTTCATCTTCAATGAGAATACAGTTATTGAGCAGGTTAAGGCCTCGATACGTTCGTCGGGATATATGATCACCTACTCACGACAGTACCTCAATAGTATTCATGTAGATACGCAGGATCTTATCTCGATCTATCATGGCTTCCTTGATGAGCCATGTGTGCAGGTGGAGCCTCAGGAGGCAGCATATATCCACGATATCTCGAAGCTCATGCGCTCGGTGTTGTGCGACTATGCTCCTACGGCTAACCGCGAGAAGATTATCAGCTCGTTGTTCGCTGCCATGTTCCACTATGTTATGGGCATCTTGCAGCAGCATAGCCTCCCTGGCAACGGCTCGGTGAGCAATCGTACTGACGAGCTCTTCAATCGCTTTCTCGACCTGTTGCGCGAGCATTGTAGCACGGAGCGTAGCGTTGAGTTCTATGCCTCGAAGATGGGAATCACGCCTAAGTACCTCTCGCTCATCCTCAAGAAGAAGAGCGGTCGCAATGCCTCGAAGCTTATCGACGAGGCTGTGGTCTACGAGGCTAAGCGTCTGTTGAAGTATTCGGGTATGAGCATCCAGGAGATTTCGACCAAGTTGAACTTCTCGTCGCAGTCCTTCTTTGGCAAGTATTTCAAGCAGCGTGTGGGCGTGTCGCCATCGCGCTATAAGATATGGAATGGTCGTACGGAGGATGCCATAGCTCAGGAGGGTGAGTTTATGCCCGAGATCACGGAGTAGAAGCAAATAAATCATTAACAATTATAACAAACTTTTATTTTTATGAAAAAACTATTTAATCTATTGATGCTCATGGTGGCGCTGATGTTGCCTTACGCAACATTCGCGCAGGAGCCAGAGACAGTGGCTGTGGATCAGGCGACTGAGGCTGTAGCTGATGAGCAGGTAGCTCAGACTGTTGCCCTTGAGCAGGTGGTTGAGGCGGATGCTCAGAACGTTGATGCTGTAGCGGAGACTGCAGTAGCGGAGACTACTGTACAGGAGACTGTAGAGCCAGAGACTGCAGAGCCACAGGCTCCAGCAGAGGTTCCTGTAGGTATGTCTACTGCAGAAATCGTTTACGATGAGTATTCAGCTCGTAACGTAGAGTGGGTAATTACTGCAGAGCCTGCAGAGGATGGCTTGTTTAAGGTTACCTTTGATGGTACTATCAAGGATGGTTTCCATGGCTATGCTATGAAGGATGCCTCGGCTCCAATCATTGAGTTTGAGAATGCTGAGGTTGTTGGCGATGTTGTTGAGCCATTGACAGCAGAGGAGCATACTGATGCATTTGGTACATCTTACTGCTATTATGGTAAAGCTATTTATGTCTACACACTTAAGGCTACTGCTGGTGCCACTGTTAAGGGTTATATTCAGGCTACTGTTTGTACAGAAGATAATTCATGCACCAACAACGTAGCAGACTTCACTATTATCATGCCAGGTGAGGCAACAGATGCTGCTGGTGATGATAGTAATGGTGCTCAGCCACTTGACTGGGGCTCAATTCTTGCAGCTATCTTGTGGGGCTTCGCAGCGTTGTTGACACCTTGCGTATTCCCTATGGTTCCTATGACTGTGTCGTTCTTCGTTAAGGGCTCACAGTCGCCTGCACAGGGTCGTATACGTGCATTGACCTATGGTCTCTTCATCGTAGCTCTCTATGTATTGCCTATCGCTATCCTTGTGATTATGTCGAATATGTTCGGCTCTAATATCGCTGGTGATATCTTCAATACTATCGGTACACACTGGATTCCTAACCTTATCTTCTTCATCATCTTCATGGTATTTGCTGCATCATTCTTCGGTGCATTCGAGATTACCATGCCATCGAAGCTCGTAAATAAGAGTGACGCTGGTGCTGATAAGGGTGGTCTTGTGGGTATCTTCTTCATGGCACTTACCCTCGTACTCGTGTCATTCTCTTGTACTGGTCCTATCGTGGGTAGCGTAATCATTAGCTCTACTCAGGGTGGTAACGTATGGATGCCTATCATCACAATGGCTGCATTTGCTATCGCCTTTGCATTGCCATTTACACTCCTCGCATGGTTCCCATCAATGCTTAAGAACTTGCCAAAGAGTGGTGGTTGGTTGAACTCTGTAAAGGTTGTTCTCGGTTTCATCGAGATCGCCCTCGGTCTCAAGTTCTTGATGACTGCTGACCAGACTATGCACTGGGGCTTGCTCGACCGTGAGATCTACCTCGCCATCTGGATCGTAACATTCACATTGCTCGGCTTCTACCTCTTGGGTAAGATTCGCTTCAAGCACGACGATGAGGTTAAGCACGTCTCTGTATTCCGCCTAACTTTGGCTATCGGCGTATTCTCATTCGTAGTATACATGATCCCAGGTATGTTCGGTGCTCCATTGAACGGTATCTCAGGTTATATTCCACCTATGCACACTCAGGATTACCAGATTAATGGTCGTGTTGAGAATGTTAACGCTGGTCGTAAGTATGCCGACTTCCTCCACTTGCCATATCAGCTCCAGGGTCACTTCGACTTGGATGAGGCTATTGAGGATGCTAAGACTCAGAATAAGCCTATCTTCGTTGACGTAACAGGTCACGCATGTAACAACTGCCGTCAGATGGAGACAGAGGTATGGGGTAGCGACCTCGTATTGCCAAAGCTCAAGGATGATTTCGTAATCTGCGCCCTCTATGTTGATGATAACACTAAGGTTGAGGGTGGCAAGCGTCTTGGCTCTATCAACTCTAAGTTGGTACAGGAGAAGTGGAATGTAAATGCACAGCCTGCATATATCATCCTCTCGCC
>JAZSBD010000052.1:0-98529 GCA_045602255.1 Alistipes sp. | reverse complement strand
CTCCTAATTCATACCCCCATAGCGCGGGTATTAAAATTAATACCCGCGGTTATTAGAGGTGAGACCACGAGATGAGCCCCCTCCTCCTAATTCATACCCCCATAGCGCGGGTATTAAAATTAATACCCGCGATTGAGAAGGGGTAGATGGGGTTTTAAGGGTGATAGTGGTACGAGACACAGCCCCAATTATAAAGTGAAGGGGTGGGTAGTGCCGCTGCGCTATGGGTAGAGCCGCTTGCTACGCAAGCTCTGGGTAAAGCTGTGTACAGAGCGCACTATGTGTAGAGTAGGCATTTTCCCCAGAGCGTAGCGGAACTACTCAGAGCAAAGCGGCATTACCCAACCTACCCAGCAACCATCTCTCACCCCTCGCGAGCGAAGGCATTTAGATTAACTTATACCAAAGCCAAGAACAATAATAAAAATCTATCCTTTAAATTTGCAACTATAACATAAAATTCATAACTTTGAATTAGTTTTTACCCAACCGTAACAGACCATTAATCTATATATATATAGCACAAGTATGGAAAAGCTAAACAAACCAGCAATCTTAGTTGTCGACATGCTCAACGACTTTGTTTATGGTGCTTTGGCGTGTGAGAGAGGAAAGGCCATTGTACCAGCGACAACCACCCTATTGAACGCAGCGCGCGAGAAGGGCGTGCCCGTAATCTTCTGCAACGATGCCCACCTAAAGGGCATAGACCGCGAGCTTAAGCTATGGGGCGACCACGCCATAGCAGGCACCGAGGGCGCGAAGGTCATCGCCGAACTCAACCTACAAGAGGGCGACTATGTAGTACCCAAGCGTCGCTACAGCGGCTTCTTCCAGACCGACCTCGACATCACGCTCAAAGAACTCGGCGTGCAGACTGTGGTGATGACAGGTCTTCATGCCCATATGTGCGTTCGCCACACCTCGGCAGATGCCTACTCGTTGGGCTACGATGTAGTGGTGGCGAAGGAGGCGACAGACTCCTTCACCGAGGAGGACTACATCGGCGGTCTCGCCTACCTAAAGCAGTGCTACGGCGCCGATGCCTACTCCAACGAGGAGCTAATAGCAATGCTATAAGATGCTATAATACAAATAAGTGGCTGTCTAATCAACTTATTAGACAGCCACTTATTCATGAAGTTGTATAACAAGAGTTAGTTTTAGGCGCACGAAGTCTGAGAAAGCGCAGTTTACTCGGCGTAAATGAGCATTTCGAAGACGAGTGCAACGAAGAAATAACCTTGTTAGACAGCCTCATCTATTTTTTAGGACATTACGTTTAATACGCTCCAGACCACTACGCGTCATTGCCGTATTACCCACAACCCTCGTAAACTCCTCATCATCCATTGCAAGCCAGTCGACATCCAAGGGGTTATACAAAGGGTCGAAACGGGCATCGCAGTGCAGCGGCGCATGCTGGTTAAAGGGGCAGCACGACTGGCACTCATCGCAGCCGAAGATCCAACCATGGAGCGGCACATCCGAAGTCACATCCTCGCGCTCGATAGTGCGGCACGATATGCAGCGGCGTGTATCCACAGTGCGGTTGTCGAGGATAGCGCCATTAGGGCAGCTATCAACACATCTGCGGCACGAGCCACACCCCACGCCCTCCATCGGAGCATCGTACTCATCGACAACATCATCTATAACAAGCTCGCCGAGGTGGAACATAGTGCCAAGATGGGGGTTGACGACCAACGACTGGCGACCTATCCACCCGAGACCCGCGCGCACGGCGAGGCTCTTCTCGGCCAAGGGGGCAGAGTCGGTAAAGGCGCGATAGCGCAAATTGGGATAGTCGCGTCTAATCTCCTCCGCCATATCGCGCAGCATCTCCTTGATGGTAAGGTGGTAGTCGCGCGCCAAGGCGTAGGATGCCACCTTCGTTCTACACCCCTCGTCATAGCCTCGACTAAAAGGGGAAAGGTACGAAATAGCACAAATGACCACACTTCGCGCCCCTTCAACCAAGAGGCGCATATCGAAGCGTTTATCTACATTGCGTTTGAGGTAGTCGAGCGTAGAACTATTACCATCTAACAACCACTGTTCAAAATAGTTACGCTCTGCAATAAGAGCCTCAGCAGGGATTACTCCGACAGTGTCAAATCCAGCACTACGAGCAGCGTTTGTTATAATCTTTTTACTAATCATTGATAAATATTTTGCGTCAAAATTAACAATTTTTAATAAATAATTGGTATCTTGCACTCGATTTGTTACGCAAACATTAACCAAAACTCTTTTAATATGACATTTAAAACCCTATATGAGGTGGTAAAGCATAGCGTTGAGAAGTTCTCACAACGCATAGCCTTTACGATGATCGACACCGAAGATGTCACCTACAAAGAGGTTGGAGAGCGAATAGAGAAAGTTCAAAACATGCTACTTAATGCAGGTGTTGGCGCTGGCGATAAAGTAGCCATACTAAGTAGTAGCATGCCTAACTGGGGTGTATCATACTTCGCAGTAACAACTGCAGGTATGATTGCCGTGCCCATACTCCCTGACTTCACAAGCGACGAATTAGACCTTATCTTAGAACACTCCGAAGCTAAAGCTATTCTTGTTTCTGACAAGCTATACACAAAGCTATCGAAAAAGATTGTCGAGCGAATGAACATTATCATCCGCACCAAAGGTCTAAACATCATCACACAAAACGTTACCGAGCGTGCTGAGAAACGCATTCCCGAGCCCGACGACTTGGCAGTAATAATCTACACCTCGGGAACAACATCAAAGCCTAAGGGCGTAATGCTCACCCACTACAATATCGCCATGCAGCTTACTGTAGTGCCCTCGCTCTTCGACTATAACGAGAACGACGAGCTTCTGTCTATCCTGCCTTTGGCACACACCTATGAGTGTACCCTCGGCATGATATTCCCATTTGCACGTGGCGCTCGTGTCCACTATATGGACCGCCCACCTACCGCATCGGCACTTATGCCTGCGCTAGCAAAGGTTCGCCCTACGGTAATCGCTTCCGTACCACTTATCATGGAGAAAATATACCGCAGTAAGGTGCTTCCAACATTCCAGAAGAAGGCAATACTAAGAAGGCTATATAGCTGGCGATGGTCACAGAAACTGCTCCACAAAGTTGCTGGCAAACAACTTAAGAAGCTATTTGGTGGTCGCATGCGACTCTTCGCCATCGGCGGTGCCAAGTTCGACCCCGAAGCGGAACTCTTCCTTAAGGATGCACGCTTCCCATACGGCATTGGCTATGGTCTTACGGAGACAGCACCACTGGTAGCCGGATGTGTGGATGACATGGTACGCATTGGCTCTACAGGACCAGCGCTTAAGGGTGTAGAGATTCGTCTTGATAATATTAACAGCGAGACAGGGCAGGGTGAGATTGTCGTTAAGACACCTTGCTGCATGAGAGGCTACTATAAAAACGAGGTGGCCACCAAAGATGCCTTTACGGAGGATGGCTGGTTCCGCACAGGAGACCTCGGTGCCATTGATGCGGATGGCTGGATATATATCAAGGGACGTCTAAAGAATATGATTGTCGGCCCTTCGGGCGAGAATATCTACCCTGAGGATATAGAGGAGGTACTCAATAGCAACCGTTTCGTTGCCGAGTCGGTAGTGTTGGAGGAGGATGGCAAGCTTATCGCACTTGTACACTTCGACACCTCAGCACTCGAGGAGACTTACGACGAGTTTAAGCACAAGATGGCTGTCAGCAAGGAGCAGTTATCCCTCAAGATGGAGGAGATTAAGCGCGATGTGATGAACTATGTCAATGCGAAGGTTAATCGCTTCTCGAAAATTACGAAGGTTGTAGATAACGAGGGTGAGTTCGAGAAGACTCCAACAAAGAAAATTCGCCGCTTCATATATAGCCGCAAGGGGAAGAAGTCGGAAGATAAGACCCAAAATAGTTAGTAGCAACTGTTTGCATAGTAAACAAATAGACTGCCAAGGCAGTCTATTTGTTTATAAATCATATTCTTAGTTCGCCATCTTATCTAAGCGATCGAGAATCTTCGCGCTATTCTCATCATCTATCGACGCTGGTTTCGCCTCGCTTACCGAGTGCGCTGCACGCTGCTCAGCCTGCTTCTTCGAATCGCCCGAGCCATGCCCCACAGCAATACCATCGATGTAAACGGTTGATACAAAGATGGGGCGAGCCATAGAGGAACTACCATCCGTCGTAGTGCGGAACTCGATAGAATAGTGGTTCTTCTGGCACCACTCAATAAGCCTACTCTTAAAGTCCGTCTCCGACAGCATCACCTCATCAATAGAGAGGTAGCGACCAAAGATATCATTGATAAGCAGCCTATTAGCAAAATCATATCCCATATCGAGATATATAGCTCCCATCATCGCCTCGAAGGCATCGCCATAGATATGCTTCTGCGTGGAATTTCCAGCAGCGTGAGATATTACATGCTTATCAAGACCAATCTTCGAGGCTATGTTGTTAAGCGACTGGCGCGACACAATCTTCGAGCGTAGCTGGGTCATAAAGCCCTCATCACGATCTGGGAACTCAATGAAGAGATAATCCGACGTGATACTCTCGATAACGGCATCGCCCAAAAACTCAAGGCGCTCGTTGTTCACATGGCTGCCATCCTCCAACTCGACAGATGCAGACTTATGTATTAGCGCGAGCTTGTAAAGCTCGATATTGTGCGGTATAAAGCCGAACATATCGTCTATAGCGACATAGAATCTCTTGTCGCTACCGAAACGACGGCGCAAAGGACGTAGTATAAAGTCAAACATGTGCTTGTCGGCAATAACTTGTTATACGAAGAATGGACTAAACCGAGGGGGACTCCTTCGGCATAGTCCATACACTTCTTGAATACGAATCTAAATTCGTCTATTACTTGTGAGCCTCAATATAGCTGATGGCATCACCTACAGTCTGAATCTTCTCAGCATCTGCATCAGGAATCTGAAGGTCGAAAGCCTTCTCGAACTCCATGATAAGCTCTACCTGATCCAAAGAATCTGCACCAAGGTGTGCTGTGAAGCTTGCCTCAGGTACTACCTCTGACTCCTTAACGCCCAACTTGTCAACGATAATCTCGACAACTTTTGACTGAATTTCTGACATAATAAATAAGTTTTAGTTAAACATTATAGTAGTAAATTGTATCTACTTTTAATGAGCCTGATATATTTTTTTCTATCAGACGCTACAAAAATAACACTTTTTTTATTATCTTTGACATTATCACGCAAAAAAATTATCAACAATTTGATGATAAGATATGTTAAACCATTAATAACTAATACATTATGAACCTTTTACTAATTTCCAATTCCACCAATGCCGGTGAGCCTTACTTGAAATACCCTATCGAGGAAATCAAAAAAACATTGGCAGGTGTCACAGAAGTTGTATTTATCCCATATGCAGCTGTTACCTTCTCGTATGACGAGTATGAGCGTAAGGTGCAGGAGCGCTTCAACGAGATTGGCATTAAGGTAAATTCAGTTCACCGCGCCCTCAACAAGCGCAACTTCGTACGCCACGCTCAGGCTATTGTCATCGGCGGTGGTAATACGTTTGCACTTCTTAAGAAGATGCAGGAGGAGGATCTATTAGACACTATCTTCCGCCGCGTGAAGGCTGGCACCCCATATATCGGCTGGTCGGCTGGTAGCAACGTAACATGCCCAACCATCTGCACAACTAACGATATGCCTATCGTACAGCCTGCATCATTCCGTGCTATTGGTCTTGTTCCATTCCAGATTAACCCCCACTACCTCGACGCAAACCCTGAGGGTCATGCAGGCGAGACACGCGAGCAGCGTATCTTGGAGTATCTGGAGGCCAATCGCAGCCGCTATGTCGTAGGTCTTAGAGAGGGATGTATGCTCCGCATCACGGACAACAACATCGAGCTCATAGGCTCACGCACCATGCGTATCTTCAAGAAGGGCATGGAGACATATGAGGTTGCGCCAGGTAGCGACATCAGCTTCCTCATCAAGCGCTAATCGAAGCTCCGAGCAACTCTCATGAACGAGAAGAGCGCTATAGGTAGCCGTGGCGAAGATGCTGCTATGGAGTGGCTTCGTAGCCGCGGCTACTATATTGTAGAGCGCAACTGGCGAATAGGGCGTTATGAGATAGATATCATAGCCGAGCACTACGACACGCTCCACTTCGTCGAGGTGAAGACACGCAAGGCGGGGGGCTGGCAATCGGCATACGACAGTATCGACGAGCAGAAGATACGCACGCTACGTCGTGCTGCCGCCTACTACCGTGCCACGCGACGCCCACGCAGAATCATACAGTTTGACCTGATAGCCGTGAGCTACACCACGGAGGAGGAGTTTTCCATAGAGTACACGGAGAATATCCTTTAAGGGGGGATAATGGGTCGTATCGATACTTTTGCTGAATAAATGTGCCATTTTATAATTTTTTTTACTACATTTGTACTTTGTAAACCGCAAACTTAGCGATAGATGGGCATCTACAACATAGGTATGTGGCTCTTCGAGAGGGCTGTTGGAGTAGCAGCTCTGCGCAATGAGAAGGCCAAGCTCTGGAAAGATGGTCGTCGTGACATCCTCGACAGAATGTCCCAGAGCATAAAACCCAACGAGAAGATCGTTTGGGTACACTGCGCGTCGCTTGGTGAGTTTGAGCAGGGACGACCCATCATAGAGCAGATCAAGAAGGTTGACCCATCTATAAAAATCCTACTCACCTTCTTCTCACCATCAGGCTATGAGATTAGAAAGAACTACGAGGGTGCGGATTACATCTTCTACCTTCCCATAGACCGCAGCCGTACGGTAAAGCGATTTATGGATATAGTAAATCCCAGAGCTGCCATCTTCATCAAGTATGAGTTTTGGCTAAACTACCTTGAGGAGCTCGGCAAGCGCAAGATCCCAACATACGTAGTATCAGCAATATTCCGTCCTAAGTCGATATTCTTCCGTCCTTGGGGCTGGGCATGGCGCAAGGCGCTCAAGAGCTTCACTACCCTATTTGTTCAGAACAACGAGTCGAAGCAGCTACTTGAGGGCATTGGGCACACCAACGTGGTCATCGCTGGCGACACACGCTTCGACCGCGTGGCTGCCATTGCGAAGATGCGCCGCGACATCCCTATTGTTGAGCGTTTCAAGGGTGATAGTAGGTTGTTTGTAGCTGGCTCAACATGGGGTCCCGACGAGGAGATCCTCATCGAGCTTATCAACGACAACCCAGATATTCGCTTCGTCATAGCACCTCACGAGATGGATGAGGCGCGCATCGAGCATATAATAAGCTCTGTGAAGGGTGGTGCTGCGCGATATACGAAATCTACGGAGGATAGCAACTTCGATAATACACAGGTGCTCATCCTCGACACCATAGGCATCCTCTCTGCCGTATATGGCTATGCCACATGGTCATACATCGGTGGTGGCTTTGGCGTAGGCATACACAACACCTTGGAGGCTGCGACATTCGGACTACCCATTGCCTTTGGTCCTAAGTATAAGAAGTTCCAGGAGGCGTGCGACATGATTGAGCTTAACGCTGCCACAAGTGTCAAGAACGCCGAGGAGCTTAAGGATTGGTTTGAGCCATTGCGCGACGATGAGGAGTACTTAGAGATGAAGAGCCACGCTGCCAAGGAGTATGCCGAGCACAACTGCGGCGCTACGGCGCTGGTTGTAAAGGCGGTGATGAAGGATATGCGATAGCAGAGACACTTAATAGAAAGTGGGGGGGGTATCTTGCATCAATACCATAAAAGTAGTGGGCTGTCACAATGTGACAGCCCACTACTTTTATGCAACCACCCTACTATAGGATTGGTGTTGCCTCAGCAGCGCGAGTTGTTGCTGCCTCGTCGATGACAGCCTGAGGAATCTCACACGCCTCATAAACGCTCACAATGCTCTGATCCTCCTGGCTATACATAGTAAGCTTACCATCCGCCACCTCGAACTTATAGCCACAAGCCCAGTTAGTGCCATCGGCATATGTACCAGTAACGATATCGCCACTCACACTATAAGCGCCCTCGAAGTGCTCATAGTAGAGCGAGTATACCTGCTGGTAGATATCAAACTCGCCACTCTTGTACTCCACATATACATCGAACTCGGGAGTCTCGCCGTTCCACTCAACAAGGTGCCACTGACCATCAAGTGCAGACGCATCGCCTGGCTTTGGCTCATCATTATTTTTTTCGCAGCCCACCAACGCAAGGAGAGCAACTGCAAAGATTGCAAAATACCTCTTCATATCTTGAAACATTTTTAGCATTAGAACATAGATTACAACCAGCCGCCAGGGTTAAGTGGAGAGCCTGTACCCTCGTCAACCTTCACGCCAGGGCGCACGATAAAGGCAAACTCCTGCTGAGCCTCCATACCGCCAGTGATCTGACCACCACCCACGGCCAAGCCACCAGCAACATACTTCAATGTTACCAATGCCGAGCCAGGCTTTGTGCAGGTCATAACGAGCTTGCTACCCATAAACTTGCAATTGGTGATGCCGAGCTTCTCCTTAACCTCGTCCGAGATCTCCGACTCAAGCATCTTGATTGTAGACTTACCATTGCCAATGTAGTTGCTGATATCGAGGATCACCTGCTCACCAAGTGGAATAGGGATACACATTGTGCCACGCACCGCCATCAACACACGGAAGGCATCGATAAGACCAGTACCCATCTTGTTGTTATACGACGCGAGGTTCATAGTGCCACCTGGTGAGTAGATATCCTTCTGACCTGAGAATGTATCGAAGGCTGTAACTGACGACACGATGATATCCTTCAACTCTGGGAGTGTCAACACGATACCATTGTCAGCAGCGTAAGAGATTGCCAACGCTGCGATACCCGATACGTGAGGACAAGCCATTGATGTACCCTGCATACGAGCATACTTATCACCAGGCATTGTAGATACTACGCAACCATTGTCAACGGTAGAACCACCACTCTTCCAGTACTCGCCACCAGGAGCCGACACGTTGCAACCACGGTCGTAGCAAGTGTAGTATGTAGGAAGACCATCAGGAGCGATTGCCGACACAGCGATAAGCTTATTCCAGGCTGCTGGATAGCCAGCAACAGCACGACCATCGTTACCAGCAGCGAAGATTACGATACCGCCCTCAAGATTTGGATGGTTCTTCTTACCCATAAAATACTTAAGAGCCTCAGCCTCCACGCTTGTAGAGCCATTCTCGAAGCCTGCATCGTTAGATATAGCACCAGCCTCGAAGCCCCATGAGTTCTGCAATACGCAAGCACCACGGTCAGCAGCATACTCAATAGCGGCAGCGGTAGCCGATGTACCTGCAGCAGTACCGCCAGAGATAATCTGACATGAGATAAGGCGGACACCATCACCATTGCCTGAGCCACCTGCAACGCCAGCAACACCAATACCGTTGTTATTAACAGCTGCTACAGTACCTGCAACGTGAGTACCATGTCCTGAGTCACCTGAACGTGTCCAAGAAATCTTACCCTTATTTACGAAGTTATAACCATAAACATCATCTACATAGCCGTTGTTATCATCATCAACGCCGTAGGCGCCATTCAACTCAGCCTCGTTAGCAAGCATATTAGCTGCCAAATCCTCGTGAGTGTAGCAAACACCCTCGTCAACAACCGCTACGATAACATCAGGGCGACCTGTAGTAAGCTCCCAAGCGTCGAACAAATTAACATCAGCACCAGCCTTAGCATTAGGGAACTGCACAGTACCATCGTTGTTGTAGTGCCACTGCTCCTTAAGCATAGGGTCGTTGAAAGGGAGCTCCTCGGCACGTGTAGATACCAACGCGTTGACATCAACCTCTGTTGCCTCTGCCGAAGGCACCTCTACCTTTGTCGAGAACTGCACGCGCTCAACAACGTCCAACGAAGCAAGAGTCTTAGCTGCCAATACGATGTCCTCATCCTCAGAGAATGATACGGTGTACCAACGATGCATACCACGAGCACGCTTCTGCTCAGCGTTGACCATCATGTTAAATACAGGAGTGACCTCCTTACCGCCAATCTCTGCCACAGCAGCATCCAATGGAGTAATACCCGAGCGTGTTGCATCAGCAGCACCCTCAAGCTGAAGAGCTGTAGCCTCATCCACATAGATGACAAGCTCGCCATCTACCGCCTTCTCAGGGGTATTCACAAACTTCTGAGTTGCAACAACATCCGAAGAGGTTGCCTGGGGCTCATCGACATTACTTGTAACGCAAGATGCCATGAACAATCCCATCAAAGCAAGAAGAGAGAGTTTTGTTCTATTCATAGTAGTCTTATTTAGTTAGTTACATTGCTAATCCTCGCGGAGTGCTCCAAACAAAGCGCACCATCCAATTTGCAAATTTAGCATAAATTTTCGAAATAGAGACTATTAGCCGAGATTTTCAACAAGGAAAATAAAAAAATGGGGCTGTCTAACAAACTCGTTAAACAAGCCCCAACTGTTAGAAGTCGTATAACAAGAGTTAGTTTTAGGCGCACGAAGAGCGAAAAACCGCAGTTTACTGAGCGTAAATGAGGATTTTGAGGTCGAGTGCAACGCCAAAATAACCTTGTTAGGCGGCTTCAGAAGATTACAAGAATGGAACGACCTCTACAGCACGAGTACCATTCAAAGCCTCCTCCATGATATCCTCAGGAATTGTGCAAGCCTCGTAAACACAAGTGATTGGGTTCTCCTCGTCGCTTATGAGAGTCAAGGTGTTGCCATCCTCAGATACGCCACCTGTGTAGGCACACTTCCACTCACCACCCTCGTAATACTCGCCAGTGAGCTTACCGCCCTCTACCGCATAATCACCATCGTAGAACTTGTAGTCGAGAGTATATACCTGCTGGTACATAGCGAATGTGCCCTGATCGAAGCTGATATATACGTTAAACTCGTTAGCTACGCCGTTTACCGATACGAGCTTCCACTCCTTCTCGATATTATCGAAGTTGCCAGCACCAGCTGGTTTATCAGGACCATCAACTGGTTTCTCGCCGCAGCCTACCATTGCCATAAGCATTACTACTGCCAATGACCAAATCTTCAAACTCTTCATATAGTTAAGTCATTTTTTACAACGTTAAACACCTATTACAACCAGCCGCCATTGTCGTTAGCCTCGCGAGCAACGATCACGACCTCCTTCTCCATAAGCTTACCACCTGTAGTAGCACCGCCGCCGACCTTGTCGCCACCAGCGATATACTTTACGGTGATTGTGCCGATACCAGCCTTCTTACAAGTGAGGTAGATTGATGTGCTGAAGAACTCTACTCGCTCGATACCAAGACGTGCCTTAGTCTCCTCAGAGATATCATAGCCGTTGTAAGCCTTAACCTTAGTATCGCCATTACCGATAAGCGCTGGGATGTTCAACTCGAGCTCCTCGCCTACGACAGCAGGAACACACTGCGCACCACGAACGTTCATGATAGCCATCAACGCGTCGAGCTTACCAGTACCCATCTTACCCTTGTAGGTAGAGAGGTTCATGTCGCCATATGACTCATAGCCAGGATACAAAGGCTTAGTGCCAGTGAGCTGACCGTCGATGTCACGCACTGATGATGCGAGGATGTCGTAAAGCTCGGTGTTTGTTAGAGAGATGCCGTTCTCCACAGCATAAGAGAGCGCCAACGCTGCGATACCCGACACGTGAGGACACGCCATTGATGTACCCTGCATATAGCCGTAGTCGGTGCCATAAGGCTGACCTGTGTATGTGTCGACAGTCTCTGATGGGAGTGTTGAGAGCACACAACCATCATATTTGTAGTCATAGTTCTCATATGCGAAGTCGCCACCAGGAGCTGCTACGTTACAACCAGTATTGTAGTTGGTGTAAGATGTAGGAAGACCATCAGGACCATATGCTGTTACGCACAAGAACTCGTTGTAAGCACCTGGGTAGTCAGCACCCGCCTTAGCCTCGTTACCTGCAGCGAAGATGACCACACCACCCTGCATTGCTGAACAGTTACTCTTGCCCTGGAAATACTTCAATGCAGTAAGCTCTACGCCATAGTACTGCTCGTAAGCAGTATCTGACATTCTGCCTACATCTGTTGGGTAACCCCAAGAGTTCTGAAGCACCGATGCACCCATGTCGGCAGCATACTCAATACCTCGTGCATTCTGCGCCAAGCCAGTATCGTCAATACCATCAAAGATCTGGATAGACATGATACGTACGCCATCGCCATTACCTGAGCCACCTGCAACACCACCAACACCGATACCGTTGTTGTTAACAGCTGCTACAGTACCTGCTACGTGAGTACCGTGACCTGTGTCACCATCCCACTCTTTGCCACCTTTGCCATCAGAGACAAACTCACCGCGATCCCAAGTGATGTTACCGGTGCCCTTAACTGCGTTAAGACCATAGACATCATCCACATAGCCGTTGCCATCATCATCGAGGCCGTTGCCAGCAACCTCGCCAGCGTTTACCCACATATTGTCGATAAGATCCTCGTGGTCGTACTTAACACCCTCGTCAACAACAGCTACGATAACCTGGTTGTTACCTGATGTGTAGTTCCATGCAGCAAAGGCGTTGATATCCTCACCCTCCTTAGAGCCCTTGTAGATCTTCTGAATGCCTCGGTTATCGTAATGCCACTGAAGCTCAAGCATAGGATCATCATAAGGCATATCATCTGAAGCACGTGTTGCCATAACCTCCTCGGCAGGCTTCACCTTAACCTCAGGACGCTCCAACTTAGTAGCATACTGCACACGCTTTACGCCACTGATAGCAGCGAACTTCTGAGCAACCTGCTCTACGTCAGCCTCCTTGTCGAACTCAACAACAAACCAACGGTGCATGTCGAGCGCCATCTTCTCCTCGCGGTTCATAGCCATGTTGAACACCTGCTCGATAGACTCCGCGCCGACCTCAGCAGCCACAGCGTCGCAAGCTGCTATGCCTGAGCGAGTAGCACTCTCAGCCGATGCCCAAGCCTCTGCGGTAGCCTCATCAACGAAGAGGATAAGCTTACCATCGATAGCATGATCTGAGGTGTTGATAATCTTCTTAGCCACATTCTCTTTTTTTGCATCTGCTACAGACTCCTTCATTACTGGGTCCTGAACACATGATACTGCAAAGATTGCAGCCAAGGCAAACAATGTAATTTTAACCTTATTCATAGTTGATAGTAATTAAGTTGTTTCATTCCAACATTGCGAGGTGTGGATGGCATACCCATTGCATTTTGGCAAAAATCCTCCACACTCTCTCAAGATGCAAAGATACTAAAAAATCATAAAGTATAGCATGTGGGAAGATTTTTTTTGATGAATGGCGGTTTAACAGCACTGAGAAGGGGTGTTGCGGATGATTTTTGATGTAAGGCAACCTCGGGGAGAAGAGGAACTTAATGGGGTAATATGGGTTTCGATGAGGTAATATGAGGTAATATAAGTTTTTATAGGTTACTATGATTTTTTGCATATTACCCCATATTACCTCATCGAAACCCATAGAAACCCATCCCCCCACGCAAAAAAAAGTGACCCACCCCTTTACGGGGCAGGTCACCGCTATTTAGCACCTTCGTCTAATTAACGAAGAGTAGCCTTTGCAACGTTAAGAACTGAGTAGCCTGGAGCTGCAGCCTTCAAAACACGTGCAGAAGTAGTTGCTGCAGGTGCTGTTGGGAATGCGTAATCCAAGTGGAAGTAAACAAGATCAGTTGAGTAAACAGTCTCAACAGCCAAGATCATAGTTGCAGACTCAGACTTTCTCTCATCAGGAGTGTTGAACTGCCAAGGACCGAGAACGAAGTTACCCTCCTCTGCCAACTGAGCCATCATGTTAGCTGGCATAGCCTGACCACCAGCCTCGATAATCTCAGCGTCGGTCAAACCGTAGCCCTCGATAACAGCTGTATCCTGGATGAAGTACTTGATAGAGCGAATCTCATCAGCGTTAGCGATGAAACCAAGACATACGAACTGGTCTGCTGGGAACTGAGCCTCATATTCTGGGTTGCCTGTTACCTCTGCTACTGAATCAAAGTAAACAGTAATCTCTGCCTCTGGTGCCTCACCACCTGACATACCTGGGAAGTAGAATGAGTAAACGCAAGCATACTCAGTCTTAGCCTCGCCACCAGCATAAGGAACAGCAACAACACTCTTCATACCTGCACCCTCAACAGGAACAGTGTACTCGAATGTGTCAACGTTACCCTCGTAGATAGCGAACTCCTCAGAACCTGCTACGATACCCTCGATAACAGCAGATGCATCATCAAGAACACCGTCAACAAGAGTGAACTTGAATGACTCTACGTCGCTACCGAAACCGAAGTTGATGATAGCAGCAGTAGTAGCGTTGTCAGCACCAACCCTCATACCGCCATAAGCAGCTGTCATATCGTAGTTAACGAACTCTACACCTGGCAAGTAATACTGCATGTAACCAGTGGTGTTAGCAGCAGCAAAGTCACCAAAATACGAACCACCCTTGAATGCAGAGAGTGCCATACCCTCAGTTGGGAACTTGATAATGCCATCAACAAGGCGGATAGGATACTTAGGATCCCACCAGAAGCCCAAAGCGTAGTCACTATCAGGAATGTAGATGCTCATCATATAAACATAGTAAGTATTACCTGATTTGTCAGAGAGCTCAACGAGATCCTCAGATGGAGCAATCATTACGTTCTCAGGGTCAGTGATATCGAACTCAAGATACTTATCCTCAGTTGCTGTAAACTGCATCCAAGATGGAAGACCACCCCACATTGCAGCAATTACATCTGCGCTAAATGGGTTAACAACGCGGATACGGTGAGTCTCAACCTCGTGCTGCTGGAACTCTACGTAAGTACCAACGCCCTGATAGCCAGTAGGATCTTGCAAAACATGACATATACAATCGTCGAAGTAGATACCCTGGCCCATAGATACCCAAGGCTCTGGTAGTGTTACTGAGAATGTGTACTCAGAGACTGCATAAGCAGTAGCCTCAGCCTGGTCGAGCTGAATCTTGATGTCATACTTCTGACCCATAACGAGTGCAGAGCCGTCGAACTCTACCTTGATGGTAGACTCTGTTGCGCCAGCAGCGAAAGATACTGTTCTGCCGTATGTGAACAACTCGTCAGCCTCAACGCGGAATGCAATCTCAGCAGCCTCAGCCGCGTTGGTACGCGCTACAGGAATCTCCACGAATGTATCCTCGGCAGTAACCTTGAAGTCAATCTTACCAGGGAAGTAAACGCCCTGATTGTTCTCCTTGGCACCTGGAGTATAATCTGCATATGGGTGCTCGCACGATGTCATAGTAAGGACACCTACGAAAGCCATAAGCAAACCTATAATATTAAACTTTTTCATACTTTTCAAAATTATCGTTATTATTAGCGATTAATCACTATAATTACTTCTTAACACTCGCGTCAACAATAGTTGTTGGGTCAGGGTTGTTCTGATCAGCAGTAATACCCTGATTAACCTGAGTCTCACCCTCTGGGATCATAGGAGTCCACTGTGGAAGACGACCCTCGAACTCGAAACGACGACGTGGATCGTAGAAAGCATCGTTAGAGTTAACACCGATATCAAGACGCTTCATATCGAACATTGCGATACCCTCGCCCCAGAACTCGATAGCCTTCTGCTTGATGATCAAGTCACGGATACCCTCGCCCTGAGCTGTACCAGTCTGGAAGCCTGGATCACGGTAAGTTGCCATCCAGTTAACAAGCTTAGAGAATGCTGCATCAACGCCATTGAGGTGGTAGTCACACTCCATATCGATGAAGTACATCTCCTCGCAACGCATCAATGGAACAGCGATAGAACCAGCAGTGATGTAATCAGTACGGTTACCCTGTGCAGGACGGAACTTGAAGAATGTGTAAGGAGCGTATGTAGCGAACTCCTCCATTGAAAGCTGAGTGTAAGGCTTGAATGCAGCATAAGCAGCAGCTACCTTAGACTCGTCAATGATCCAACCCTCAATCATATTGCCATCCATATCCTCAACCATACCACGCTTATAGTGCTCAGGAGCTACGATAAGCTTCTTACGGAAGTCGTTGTCACCAAGCATCTCATAAGTTGCAGCGCTAACACCTGGGTGTGTATATGGGCAGTAGCCATAAGATGCCTCAGGAGCCATGTGAGCTGGGAACTGGATAAGGTTGTTGTAAACAGTATCAGTAGAGTGCTGCAAGTACCACATCCATGAAGAAGCCTTAGTGTTGAAACCAGTAGTTACGTTTGTCCACTCAGCCTCAGTCATAACAGCACCGCCGTGAGCAGCGATAGCTCTGTTAGCATACTCCTGTGCCAAAGCATAAGCAGCGTTACCCTCAGGAAGCTCACCGCTCAAACCGTCGTTGAAACCACCCAACCAGAGGTATGTACGAGCGTAAAGACCGTAGATTACAGCAAGTGTAGGATCAGATGGAGCTGTAGTTGTGTAACCCTCAGAAGACATTACCTCCTCAGCAAATGCCAAATCCTCCAAAATCAATGTGAAAAGCTCCTCACGTGTAGCACGTGGATTGTTCTTAGCAGCCGCCTCATCAGTATCCTCAGTTACGATAGGCACTGTAAGACCCTCTACCACTGTCTGCTGAGCAGCATACTCTCCGCTGAGAGACTCATCAACATACAAGCACTCGAACAAACGAGCCAAGTCGAGGTAGAATGAAGCACGGTAAGCGCGTGCGACAGCAGCAGCGTTTACCAACTTCTCGTCACCCTCAGTAAATCTGATAACATCGTTACAAGACTTGATCTGTGGGTAGTATGAATACCAGAAGTGGTGAGGCATCCAACCAGTTGCACCGTAGCCCTGGCCCCAAGCGCCAAGCATGAAACGGTTATAACCAGTAGCGTAACCAAGAGTCCAACCATGGTTACAGATAACCTGTGAAGCCTGGTCGTGATAAACATTTACTGAAGGCCAACCGAAGTCAGTGTGCTCCCAAACACCATAAGCTGGTGAGAGCATGCCTCGAGGAATACCCTTGAGAAGGTTCTCAACTACAACCTCAATATTACCACCCATGAGCTGCTCATTCGTGATGGTGCTCTCCTTTGGGTAAGTCTCGCGGATACATCCACTGAGCGCGAATGTTGCAACAAATGCAACAACCGCAGTTGTCAATATCTTTGATAATTTCATAATCTTATACACTATTTAAAATTAGAATGTCAAGGTTACACCACCAGAGATTGTACGGATTGGAGCATACAAACCGTTACCACCACCACGTGGATCGAAGCCCTTACGTGCTGACCAATACCATACGTTATCGCATACTACATATACGCGCAAGTTCTGGATATGACCCTTCCACCACTTAGCTGGGAATGTATAACCAAGGCTAATGTTTGAAATATTCAAGTAGTTAGTGCTAATCAAGAAACGATCTGATGTAGCGCTCACATACTGATCTGCATAGTTGAAACGTGGAATATCTGAGTTTGGATTAGTCTCCTTGTTCCATGCATCCATCAAATCCAAGTGGTAGTTCTTACCCAAAGATGCAGAAGTAGATGGAGACATATAACCAGCGTAAGTACCATCAACTGTGTGACCGCCCAACTGGTAGTCAAATGCAATTGAAAGATCGAAGCCGTAAGCATACAAAGAGGTGTTGAAACCACCGAATACGTCAGCCATTGTTGAGTCATACAACTTCTTAGAATCCTGGTCAGAAGAGATAGCACCATAGTCAGTTGTAGCCTCCCACTTAGCAGGAGTTACTGTAGTAGTCTCCTCACCAGTTACAGGATCTTTTGTAGTTGTCTCTGTCTCAGGATAGTACTTCAACCACTGTGACTTACCGTTCTGCTCGTTAGGACCAGCATACTGGTGGATGTAAAGAGTATTCAATGGAAGACCCTCAGCAAGGAATGTAGAACCTGAGATGAAGCCCCAGTGACCATCAATGCAACGCTCGCGACGATCCTCTGGCAACTTCAAGACCTTATTCTTAACCCATGTAAGGTTAGCGCTAAGAGACCAAACAACGTTTGGAGTACGGATGATATCACCGCTCAATACGAGCTCGATACCAGTGTTAGCCATATCACCAATGTTGTCATAGTATGAAGAGTAACCCATAGATGGAGCTACTGGTACTGAGAACAACATATCGGTAGTCTTACGGTAGAAGAAGTCCAAGCTACCAGAGAGGCGATCATTCCACAAACCGAACTCAGCACCTACGTTCAAGTTAGCATTAGTCTCCCATGTGATGTTAGGATTACCCTTAGCACCGAACATGATAGAGAAACCATCGTTACCATCGTTAGTTACAGAGTAGAGGTCAGTATACCTATACATACCGATAGCATCGTTACCCTGTGAACCATAAGAAACCTTAACCTTCAACATGTTAAGTGGACCAGCGTTAAACCAGTTCTCACGGCTGATGATCCATGCACCACCTACTGACCAGAAGTTACCCCAACGGTGATCTGGGTGGAAGCGTGATGAAGCATCGCGACGGTATGATGCAGATGCGAAGATACGACCATCGTACTCATACATACCACGTACGAAGTAACCCTCGTTTACGTACTCACCGAATGATGAAGAAGAGTTCTTACCATCAACGATAGCACCGTTAAGCTCGAGGTTATCAGTAGAGTAAACATTAGTCTTATAACCGCTCAAAGAGTAAGAACGGAGGTTGTAAGTCTCATGACCGAGCAATACCTGGATGTTGTGCTCCTCGTTAGCACCGAATGACTTGTTGTAGTTCAACAACTGCTGCAAGTTGTGGTTGTATGAACGACCGTGAGCCTTACTTACGATACCATTGTTAGCAACGAACTGACCATAGTATGGGTTAGACAAAGATGTAGAACGAGTCTCGTCGATAGTTACAGAACCGTTCAATGTAAGAACCAAACCAGGGATGATAGTGAAATCAGCGAAACCGCTTACAGAGAATGCATTACCCTCAGAGTTTGCCTGATCCAACCAGATGTTCTGCAATGGGTTAGACATTGAGCCTGAGTAGCGGCTAACACCCCAAATAGAACCATCACCAGAGTCGTAGATAGGCCACTTCTTATCGTACTTCTTACCGTAGTAGTCGTGACCTGCCTTGTTATCCTCGTACATAATGTTACCCTCGCCATCGCGGATGTAAACTGGGTAGATAGGAGCCATACCTGCTACAGTACCGAATGCGTCACCTGTAGAACCATCACCCTCATTAGATGTTGAAGCACCATCCCAGCTAAAGTTAGTGTAGCTCATGTTAGCACCAACCTTCAACCACTTCTTAGCCTGGTAGTCAGCACGCAAACGTGCAGTGTAACGGTACATGTTTGAACCATCGGTAATACCGTTGTTGTTCAAATAACCGAATGAAGCGAAGAAGTTAGACTTCTCAGATGCAGCAGCAATTGAGAGATTGTACTCCTGACGGAATGAAGGGTTGTACAACTCATCATACCAATCATCTGGATACAAAGTATACTCCTGACCATTGTACTCAAACTTACGGCCGAGAGTAGCGTTAGGATTCAACTTACCGTTTGAACCGATAAGAGTCTGACCAGCAGGAACAGTGAAGACGTTGTAACCAAGACCGCCATCACCATTTGATGTCAAAGCGCTATTAGCTGAAATGTGAGCAGCAGCAGCATCCTGACCAGCATCCATGTAGTAGTTCTTCAAAGATGTGTAGTGCATCTCATAGTACTGACCTGGATCACGTGTGTAGTCATACAACTGACGAGCAGCCATGTTAACACCCCACTTAGCATCGAAGTTAACGCGAGCGTCACCAGCCTTAGCACGCTTGGTAGTAATCATGATGACACCGTTAGCACCACGAGCACCATAAAGTGCGTTAGATGCAGCATCCTTCAATACGGTCATGGTCTCAACATCCGCCATGTTAAGGTTGTTCTTATCACCCTCGTAAGGTACACCATCAACAACCCACAATGGATCGTTACCAGCGTTGATAGAACCGATACCACGGATACGGATAGTAGGCTCTGAACCGAGCGAACCTGAACCCTGTGATGTCTGAAGACCCGCTACCTTACCAACAAGGGCATTAGCAACGTTTGATGACTGAGTCTTTGTAAGCTCCTCAGACTTGATAGTCGTAGCAGAACCTGTAAAAGCCTCCTTCTTTGCGGTACCGAACGCCTGAACGACTACCTCCTCAATCTTCTTAGAATCTGGAGTGAGGGCTACGTCGATAGTTGTGCGGCCTGCAACAGCAACGGTCTCTGTCTTGTAACCAAGGTACTGGAATACCAAGGTCTCATTAGCCGAAGCTGTGATCTGATAAGAACCGGCAATGTCGGTAACAACGCCTCGGGTAGTACCCTCGACTGAAACCGTTGCTCCGATAACTGGCGTACCAGTTTCATCGGTCACTGTACCGGTAACACGCTGACCTTGTGCGAATACGCTAACGCATCCCAAGACCAGAGTTGCAACCATTGATAGTACAACTTTTCTAACCATAAGCATTAGTTTTTAGTGAATAAAGTTTTATAAAGTTATTAAAGTTTTTCGTAATGCCCCACGCCATAGCATACACTATAAGCGTAAAGTTAATGCACAAAGATAGTAATTTTATTCATATCTGCAAAATTTATTACCTAATTTTTATTTATAAGCATGAAATATCGATCGAAAACACCCCAATTTTTGCATCGCTATTTATTAAATTATTTTAATATCATAATTGGTGTAAAAAATATTTTTTACGAAATCATACGTGATTAGGAAATTTTTTATATTTTTGCAGCGGCAAACCTAAAAACCTAACAGAAGACACTGATAGTGTCCGCAAAAGAGAACCTAAATGAGAAAAATCCTACTAACAATAATCCTAATTTTTGCCGTCTCAGCGACAATGGGACAGGTCACAACCGCAACGCTTCGAGGCAGGGTGACAGATAGTGGAAATACACCACTCACAGGTGCTAATATAGTCGCCACACACACACCCTCAGGCACCCAGTATGGAGCATCAGCGAACAGCGAGGGATACTTCGTAATTAGTGGAATGAGAGTTGGCGGTCCATACGAGATAACAACCTCATATATAGGATATAATACCATTATATATAATAATATACAGCTTGAGCTTGGCGAAAATCAGAACATCGACATTAGGCTCACAGAAGAGAGCGTCGAGGTGGATAATGTAGTGGTCGTAGCAAGCGCTTCAGGGGGTCTCTCCGAGGGCTCTCGTTTCTCGCGCCAAACGATGGAGGGAATACCCTCGATCGACCGTTCGATATACGATCTTACGAGCCTCATGTCCAACTCCGTATCACCAGCAACCGGCGGCATAATCCTCGGCGGTCAGAGCACGCGCTACAACGCCTTCACCATCGACGGCACATCCTCTGCCGACATCTATGGTCTTGGCACAACGGGTATGACCGGCTCGCTGACAAATGCCAACCCTATACCGATCGACGCTGTGGAGGCGGTGACAATATCGACATCGGCAGTTGACGTTCGACAGAGCGGATTTACTGGCGGTGCAATAGATGCCGTGACACGTTCGGGAGATAACCAGTTCAAGGGCTCAGCATACACCTACTTTAATAACGAGCACTTTTGGGGCACAACACCAGGCAAAGATGTCGCCGAGCGTACACGCCTATCGCAGCAGATGACAAACATCGTGGGCGTAACTCTCGGTGGACCAATCATTAAGGACAAGCTCTTCTTCTTCGTAGCTGGCGAGTTCAACCGCAATGCAACACCTACTGCCAACTACCCCGCTACGGGCAACGCAGCGCTGACACTTGAGCAGGCAGCAGAGATATCGGAGCGTTACAAGGAGCTAACGGGCTATGATGGTGGCGGCTATGGCGAGAATATGGTGACGGCGCTAACGGGGTCGTTCGTTGCACGCCTCGACTGGAACATAAACAGAGATAACCACCTCTCGCTACGATACAATATGCTACATGCTGACGCAGATGCAACCTCAAACACCCTGCAGTCGTTCTACTTCACTGGCTCGGAGTATACGAACATAAACCGCACATACTCAGTCGTAGGCGAGCTAAACTCCACCTTTAACAACCAGGTATTCAACACATTACGCATAGGATACACCCGCCTAAAGGATGGTCGTACTACGCCCGAGAGCCTACCTGCGGTGATTATCAACTCGTTGGGCGAGCGTGGCAACGGCTCAGCAACCATCGGAACGAGCCCATACTCTGGCAGCAATATGCTTAAGCAGGATGTATTCATCTTTGGCGACGAGCTGACATTTACGGTTGGGGGCGAGCACGACATCACGATTGGTACATCGAACGAGATCTACCGTGCCGACAACCTATATATGGCCAATGCACGAGGAACATATACCTACAACAACTTGGAGGACTTCCTCGCCGACAACGCCTCGAAGTATCAGTATGGTTACTTTGCCGATGGCAAGAAGAACCCAGCGATGACAACGGGACAGTTCTCACTCTTTATCCAGGACCACTTCAGTTGGTTCCGTGTTGGTGAGTTTACGTTTGGTCTTCGTGCCGACATCCCCGTAATGTTCGACAGACCAGGCGTTAACGACAATTTCAACAGCAGCTCTTTTGTGGCAAAGTATGGCACTAAGACGGGCGACATACCACGTGCTCAGGTGCTTCTATCGCCACGCGTAGAGTTTAAGCGCTACATCGCTACAGGACTAAAGCTTCGCGCCAGCGCCGGCATCTACACTGGTCGCGTGCCATTCGTATGGCTCTCGAACTGCTACCAGAACAACGGCATGCGCTCGATGAGTGTTACGGTGAACAACCCTGCCGAGACTCCCGACTTTAGCCTCAACCCCGAGGAGGTGGGCATAAAGAGCAACCCCGCTATCGACATCGTTGCCGAGGATTTCCGCTATCCACAGGTATTCCGCACCACGCTCGGTCTCGACTACTCATATCGCGGGCTTTACCTTAGCCTCGATGCAGACTACTCAAAGGGCATCAACAACCTCTTCGTCGAAAACCTCGTGGCCGAGGACAATGGTCAGCGCCTATTTGTTGGTGGCGAGAATAGCACCACATCGGCAACATACTACAACGCAACAACCAAGGAGTACTCCGCCGTCTATCGCTTGGGCAACACGCAGAGGGGCTACTCATGGTCGGCAACAGCGCGCGCCGAGTACAACTTCAACAGAGCACTCGAGGGTCTACGACTTACAGCAGCCTACACATACTCACAGTCGAAAAGCATCAACGATGGCGTATCGGCACAGTCATCTTCGAACTGGGGTCGCACCTACGCTGTGGATAGCAACACTCCAGAGCTAAGCAACTCAATATACGAATACCCCCACAAGGTCGTGGCATCTATATCATACTCACGCCGTTACGGCTTGTTTGGCACAAACGTGATGCTCCTCTACAATGGTCACTCGGGCGAGCACTACTCGCTAACCTACGCCAAGGGCAAGGTGGATGTAAATGGCGACTCCTACAAGGGTAACTCGCTCATATACATTCCTACGGAGGCTGAGATGGCGACAATGCTATGGGCCGACGAGACATCTGCTGCGGCATTTAACGACTACATCGAGGCAGATGGCTATCTCAGCACCCATCGAGGCAAGTTCGCCGAGCGCAACTCACACTCGTTGCCCTTCGTTCACCGCCTCGACCTCCATGTTGCGCAGTCCTTCTACTTCGACCGCACATCGCAGCGTCGCGTAGAGCTATCGCTCGACGTCATAAACTTCGGCAACCTACTATCGCGCTCTTGGGGCATGGTACACCGCACATCGAGCTGGACACTATCACCCGTGAGCATCACCGAGCTTCAAGAGGTGGATGGTGGCTACCGCCCGGTATACAAATTTAATGGTGCGGAGTATACCACAGACAATGTACTATCGCGCTGGCATATGCAGATAGGTCTACGAGTGGTATTTTAGCACAAAAATATAGGGAGTCAATGTAGGGGTTGTCGAAGACGAAATTCGATGACCCTATTTTTTTACAATAAATATTGTATAATCCATGAAAATATTCATATCTTTGTGACATAGTGTGCAGATATCTTTGCACCAATGTTATTGATAGTATAAAATTTAGCGATATGAGACGTCTATTTTACATTGCAACAGCCATCTTAACCTTAGTGGCGCTTTGTGGTTGCGAAAAGGAGGAGCCAAAACCCGTGATCGAGTTCTCACCGGCATTTCAAGAGGAGGTAGCCTTTGAGGCAAAGGGTGGCACATGGATCTTCAACTTCACCTCATCGGCTGACTGGCGTATAGTGTGTGATGATGAGTGGGTGGTGGCAACACCAAGTGAGGGTGCGGCAGGAGTCTGCTCCTTTACGCTCACCGCCGAGCCCGAGGAGCAGGGCGAGGAGCGTTCAACCACTGTTAAGGTGATTGCCAACAACGAGGTATACCAGATACGCGTTTACCAACATATGAAGGAGATCTTCGCCATAGACGAGGAGGATAGTGGAGAAATACACACTATAGGCAACGAGGGTGGCACCATTGATGTCGACCTTGCCACCAACGTCGACTACAGGGTGCAGATGCCTCAGGGAAACAACGCCTCATGGATCTCGCTAAACGAGACTCGCGCCATGCGCGATGAGACCATCAGCTTTGCCGTTGATGCCAACATCACAAATATCTCGCGCACAGCGACAATCAGCATAGCCTACACCATAGATGGCATCGACACTACCCACAACATCACAATTGTGCAAGATGCCATAGGCGAGCCACAAAACGAGATTGTGTATAGCTGCGACATGGACGATATTGTGGAGCTAAGCACGGAGGAGAACTTCGGCGCACGCCTTGCCCTCCACTTCTTCGACATAGAGAAACGCCAGGGAAGAGTCATCTTTAGTGGTGCTATTGGCAACATCCCTGCCGACTGCTTCAAGGGGCAAGCCAACATAACATCGGTGACCATACCAAGTGGTATCGTGAGCATTGAGTCTGAAGCATTTGCAGGCTGCAGATCAATCACAAAGTTTGTTCTACCAACAGACCTAAAATATCTCGGTGACGCCATATTCGACGGCTGTAGTATGGAGAGCCTCATCTGCTACAACATCCCAGACCAAACGGCAGAAGATGAGCACTGGTTGGCTGGGTCAGAGATTAGCCGTGTCACACTTCGTGGCAACGTGGGCAAGAGCGCATTTAAGGGATACGCACCTCTCACCACCATCGAGATGGATGGCTCGAAGTACTTCGCCCATGACGCATTCAAGGAGTGCCCAAATATTGAGAGTGTCAATACTCCATCGGAGGCGTATTGGTATGAGATGAGCATCTACAATGGTGGCGCTAACCCAATCGCTAATGGCAAGGCTGAGCTTATTGCTGATGGCACATCTGTTACACGCGTTGAGATTCCCGAGGGGATAACAAAGGTTGGCGCATACCTATTCACTAACTATCAGCACGTCAGCGATATAAATATAAATGACGAGGTTACGAGCATTGGCGCCGAGTGCTTCGCAGGATGCAGCGTCGATAGCATCTACTTGGGCAGCAGCATAAAGAGCGTAGGGCAGAAGTTCCTCTACGAGTGCTCTGCCGAGAGTGTGACCATCAACTTCAACACTCCAAACTTCCAGAAGGATGCCACCTCAACATCGCACTGGCTACACGGTCTTGACACGCCATCGATTACCTTCGGCGATAGTGTCACCGCCATCGGCAATCTGTCGATAAGCCAGCTCTGCGATAGGCTCACTACTGTTACCATCGGTGATAACGTCGCATCGATAGGTGAGGGGGCCTTTGCCAACTGCACAGCACTAACCGACCACAATATGGGCAAGGGTGTGGTGAAAATTGACAAGCACGCCTTCTACAACTGCACATCGCTTCGCAGCATCATACTCCCCGAGGGTATCACCTCAATTGAGTCATACGCGTTCGATGGCAGCGGCATAGAGAGCATCAACCTACCATCGAGCGTGACCACCATTGGTGAATACGCCTTCGATAACTGCGCGTCGTTGACCGCAGTAAACTGCTACCCTACCACTCCTCCAACATTGGGTAACATCTACGTATTCGACCACACGACCACCATTCATGTGCCAGCTACGGCATACGAGGAGTATCTCAATGCCGAGAACTGGAAACGTCTTAAGGGTCAGATTGTTGGCGACTTGTAATCGACATAAAACCAACGAAATAGGGCATTACACGTGTAATGCCCTATTTTATTATAGTAGTGATAATAACTCCTCTATAGAATCTATAACATAGTCGGCACCTGCCGCCTCAAGATCCTCGCGCGATGAATTGCCATAGGTGACGCCTACGCTCCTCGCAGAGGCATTGCCCGCCATGAGTATATCTACGGGCATATCACCTACGACTATTACCTCTGAGGGCTCCAAACCCAACGTTTGCAGGGTGTTGACAACAGGCTCGGGGTCGGGCTTATGATGGGTCACACTATCAGCACCTATAACATAGCCAAAATAGTCGGCGATGCCCATATTGCGCATGAAGAGCAGCAACGAAGGTGTAGAGCGTGACGACGCAATGCTCATCGTAATACCACGACGATGAAGCTCCGCAAGCGTAGCCTGCACACCATCGAAACATAGGGGCATAAACCGTTCAATAGAGCCATATAGTAGGTCACGGTAGTGCTGCACACACCTCTTAGCCTCCTCGCGCGACATCGCTGGATACATCGCCAGAAAGCCATCCTCAAGCGTAAGACCTATGGTTGCCACACACTCCTTCTCACCGCGCACCTCGAGGCCCAGATCACGCATTGTTGCCTGGAAGAGGTTGACAATAGATTGGCGTGTATCGCCCAACGTGCCGTCAAAGTCGAATATGATGTGCCTGCACCCCATAGAGAGCCTCGTTAAATCTCAGCTACCACAAAGTTACTACCGCCGATGAATATAGCATCTGTGGGTAGCGCCAACGACTTAGCATAGGCAATAGCCTCTCTAACACTTGGCTTACACTCATACTTGAGCCCGAGTTTGTCAGCAACAGCAGCAATATCCTCGATGGCACGCGCACGCTCAACAGAGGCGCGTGTGAATATATAGTGAGCCTTAGTTGGCAGAATAGCCATAATATCTTCGAGAGCCTTCTCCTTAGCAAAGCCTATAACGCAGAAAAGACGGTCGCACTCCAAGGCGTTAAGCTGCTCGACGACATAGCGCATACCATGTAGGTTATGACCAGTATCCGCAACCATATATGGTTCGTGCGAAAGCACCTGCCAACGACCCTGAAGCGAGGTTGTCGCAGCAACAGTGGCAAGACCCTCACGGAAGGCACGACGCGAAATGGTGAGTGGTGTCTGCTCGGCAAGGAAGTCCGCAGCAGCACATGCCGTAACGATATTATGACGCTGATAGTCGCCCAAGAGATCTACATCAAGCTCATAGCTACGCTCATCACGCATACGAGTAAGGCTAAAATGCTGATTTTCATCATCAAAATGCTCTACACCATTCAAGCGCCACTCCTGCTCGGCATAGATAAGACGTGAGCGAAGCTCCTCGGCACGCGCCTCAAAGACTCCATTATATACCTCCGAAGCCTCGCCAAGAATAACGGGCACGCTCTTCTTGATGATGCCAGCCTTCTCCGAAGCGATCTTCTCGATGGTGTCGCCCAGGAACTCTGTGTGCTCCATGCCGATGTTTGTGATGATGCTAAGGATAGGCACGATGATATTTGTAGCGTCAAGGCGACCGCCAAGACCTGTTTCGATAACTGCCACCTCAACATCGCTCTGATCGAAGTAGTCGAAAGCCATAGCTGCTGTCATCTCGAAGAACGACAAATCCAACTCCTGCATCTTAGTCTTGTGCTTATCGACGAAGTTAACGACCTTCTGCTTAGGTATCATCTCGCCATCGACACGAATACGCTCTCTGAAGTCGCTCAAGTGTGGCGAGGTGAAGAGACCCGTGCGGTAGCCCGCCTGCTGCAAGATAGAGGCAAGCATATGCGATACAGAGCCCTTGCCATTAGTACCAGCAACGTGGATTGTGTAGTAGTTGCGCTGTGGGTTGCCAAGGTGCTGACAGAAAGAGGTTATACGCTCCAATCCTGGCTTATAGGCGTCGCCACCAACACGCTGGAACGACGGCATAGAAGTGAATAGAAAGTCGAGAGTCTCTGTGTAGTTCATATCATTGGGTATTAAAGATTAATCAACTAAGTGGTTGCGACGACGCACTCGGTATGCGACATAGTACAATAGCGATAGCACTGCAGCAAAGATAGATACGCTGGCAATCCAGTCACCATAACGAACATAGAAGGTGGTCTCGCTGCGAAGCTCAATATCCTCGGTCAGAACACCGCGCTTGTCCCACTCGAGCGTATCGTCAAAGCTATCACCACGTGGCGATATAAAGCCCGAGATACCCGTATTGGCACTACGCGCAATGCTTCGTCGTGTCTCTATGGCGCGGAGCTTACAGAAGTCGTAGAGTCGCTTATGACCCGAGGTATTACCCCACCAGCCATCATTCGAGATTACGACCATCGCCTCAGCACCCTTGCGCACGAAGCCCGCGAAGTGATCGCTATAAAGAGCCTCATAGCATATGGCAGGACCTATCTTCCTATCAGCGACATTGAAGACATCGTGCTCTCTGCCCCAGCCGAGCTGTCCGGTGACGCCACCTAAGTCGACAAACGAGCTTACGAACTCGGGCATCGCCTCAACACCAATAACAAGCTTTCCCTTGTGGTATATATCGTTCACCCTGCCATCAGGCGTTAGTAACAGTGCCGAGTTGAAGAGGTCGTAATAGCCCACACCCTCCTTATGACGTGCTGTGGTGGTGGCTGCCTTGTCGCCATAGCAAGCCATCGTAGAGTGACCAACAATCATACAAAGGTTATCGCGCGTACCAAACAGACGAGCGTAGTTATTGGCATATAGCTCGCTCTTATCCTCAATCATCGAGCCATCCATGCCCTCGACATAGCACAACGCCGACTCTGGGAGCACAACGCAGTCGACATCCTCGGGAACCCCCTCAACAAGCTCAGCAATCATCTGTGCATCGAGCTTACTATCGGAATAGCACTCCGCATTGGGCTGAACGACCGACATACGTATCGTATCATTAGATGGTATATAGGCTATATAGATGATTATAGAGGCAATCATCGGCACAAGCGAGATTATTGTGGCGCGTATCTTAGCTGCCTTGCGGCGTGTACGCATAGCCTCGAAGATTGAGATATTTGAGGCTAAAGCCCACAACGTACCACCAAAGACTCCGGTATACTCATACCACTGAACAGCCCATATATCGTTCGAGAAGCCATGACCAAGTAGTAGCCATGGGAAGCTCATCACATCTGCCGAGTAGTAGATATACTCTGTAGTAATCCAAACCGTGGCAAGAAGCGTATATGCCAAGGCGCGTGGAGCGCGCTTAGAGACATAGAAGTAGGTCATAAAGGCGAGCGTATTCCAGAACGTGCCGACGATACCAGCCGCCACAGGACCGCTCCAATGGGCTACGGCAACCCACCAAAAAGTGGCAATGCTCCATAGCATGAAGGTCAACGATGCCCAGCCAATCATGCGCATGAAGTCTCGACGCGAGTCACCATAGTACTCAGCAATAATGAGTAGTGGAACGAGGGCAAAGAGGAGCGATATACCCGAGATACCGAGCCATCCGACAGATAGGAGTATAACGGATATTATTACCAATACAAGGCGTTTCTTCGTAGTGAGTGTATTCATAGCTCTATTTTTTATATAGCGACTACAAAATTAACAAACATTCCGCAATAAGCAACTTAAAACATAGAAAAATGAGTGGATGTCCGAGAAGTTCTGGACATCCACCCATTGTCATAAGTTGTATAACAAGAGTTTAATATATCAACTCAAGGTCATCTACAAGCATAAGACTCTGTGTAGAACCTGTGAAGTAGTCACCAAAGCGCGAGCCTGTAAAGACAATGATGATATGCGTTGGCACCTCCGAGGTTGTAACATACTCCAACGGCAAGGTAAACTCTATCCAGCCATCTGTTGACTCGTTAAGAATAATCTCACCCACGCCAATCACATTCTTACCACTCTTGTTAAAGAATGTGCTCTCATCCTTGGTATTAACGACCACTGGGCAGTCAGCCGAGCCACCATACTCCTCGGCTGTCCAGTTACCAACGGCTATCATAATCTGACCCTCATCGTTATCACCCTTTTTCAAATCGGGACGTGATGATGGCACTTTGCCGAGCTCGTCAATAACGCCACAATTATACTTAACCCAGCCACGCAAAGCTACGGGGCGTGCCGTACATGGGCGACCAAAGTTAACAAGACCATCCATACCTACCAAGCCTCCGAACTCGCCGAGGAAGATATTACCTGCGGCAAACTTTCCAAGACCCATTATCGCCGCCTTCTTAGACTGTAGCGACGCGGCATACTTACCCTCGCTACCAGGACGCACATCCTCCGTAGCCTGTGTAAGTGTGGTACTTGCCAAAGCAGCACCATCATTACCGCTACCCCAGAATGGCGTGCCGCCAGCAGCGTATGGATAGACAATATTGTTGTTTGTTGACCACTCCTCGAAACCTGCATTAGGCAGTGACCAAACATCCTCTGTTGTAACCGAAACAACACCTGTTAGGCTATCGCCAGAGAAGGCAACAACTTCATACTCCGTGAGAGTGTCAAGATTAGCGACACAAGCCGAGAAGCTACCGCCATCAACCGTAACATCCTCAACGTCAATCCACTCCTCATCACCAGCCTTACGGTACTTGAAGCCGAGTTCTGCACCGCTACGACCCTCAGCATAGAGCCATATACGCTTTGCCCAAGCATCAACACTCTTGAACTCAACCTCGACGTCGGTAGGTATCACACGAAGGGTCCACACCTCCTCAATATCATCGTGATAGGTGATAGTCACATTGCGTGCCGACTCCTCAAAGTCGGTGAGCGTAAGAGGATCTACCGAGTAGGTAGTAATATCCTTAGGACCGAGCTTCGCGGCGGTGATTACCACACTCTTCATGTCGTAGTCCATAGGGACAAGAGCGGTAGCGATATAGTGCTCCGCATCAATTGTCGATTCACCAATCTGCCCCTCAACCTTGAAATAGCGCTCAATGGTCTGTGTAGCGGAGATTGTCCACTCCCAAGACTGATACTTCGAGAGGGTAACATACAATGGGGTACGCAAATCGAACTCGCCAGGGAAGGCAATATCCGATGTAGCGCCCTCGGTGAGCGTAAGCGACTTGATATTCACCTTGCGAATATCTGTAGTCTCCTCCAATGCAAGAGAGATACTATGAGTAGTAGCATCTATAACGGGAGCCGAAGCAACACCCTCAACCTCAATACCCTTGACCTCAATCTTCTCTACTGGATAGGGAATATCATTCTTGATACAGCTAATAGTTAGAGTTGATAGTAGGCAAAGACCCAAATATCTAAAATATTTCATCATACTCACTACTTCTTCTTTGCGTTCCACAAATGCGCCACGATACCCACCTGAATATCAGCAATGTTTAGCTTTAGGCTAAGACCGGAACGATCGCGGCGACCTATCTCATTACCCAACGCATCAAACTGGCGAATATTGTTATAATACAATCCACCAACACCCACCGTAACGGTCACACACACCTGTGGCATGACGTATATAGCTAAGCCAGGGTTGAAGTTAAGGCGCGCAGCAAAGTTACGGCTATCACTCTTTGAGCGCTCCTCGCCAGAGCCACTCCATATTGATGTGGTACCTGTCTTACATTGCAACTCTGCCTCCATGATAACGCCAACGCTGCCCTTACGGTCAAGACCTATGTAGTTACGGTGAAATATCGACCATGAGAAGTTCTCATTGCGAAGAGCCATATCCGAGAGACCCAAGTTCTCCATATCGGCAATAAGGCCCAAGTTAAGATCGAGATTACCTATCTCGCCCGAGATATGCTCATAGCCAAATCGAACACCCACAGCGAGGTTATCGCGATAGGCATAGGCAAAGAATGGCTTTACGGTGGCACTTCGAAGACCCACGTTGATATTATCGAAGAGCAACATGATGTCAGAATCCTCGGAGCTTAGATTACCATACGAGGCTGTAAGACCGAGCATCACCTCACCTTTATATACGAAGTTATTCTGACCTATCTTACGATCTATACGCTGACGTGTAGGTAGGAAGTTAGTCTTTGTTGGAAGACTATCACTCTTTATATCACGAGCAATTGGCTCTGTCGCGCTGGCAGTAACAATACTCAACGCAGCGGCGAAAAATAAAACTAAATATCTCTTCATAATGCTGCGTGATTTATAAGTAGAACGACATACCAAAGCCCACAGAGAGTAGGTTTAGCTTGAAATTTGTATCAAACGAGCGTATCTCACCCTCATCAATCTGATTCTTTGTCTGCGACGTGCGATCGAAGCCAATGCCCAACACACCAATAGATAGCTCTACGGCAGCATCATTTGTAATGAAAGCAACGATACCTGGCTGAAGACCTATTGACGCACCAAACGAGCGAGCGTAAGTTCCTCGATAATTCAACATTCCATCGACATCACCCGTCTTAGCAACAACCTTCGACTGACCGCCCGAGAAGCTTAGCTGCACCTCAGCAAAGAGGGCGAAGCGGTTAGAGTGTCCAAGAGGAATGTAGGGACGCCAAAAGAGCGTTCCCGTATAGCTATGCTTCAAACGATGGAACATATCTACGTTGATATCTACATCCGATACGGATAGCGATGCATTATCCAAAGCTAACAATGAGCGGCCATAGCTAAATCGCACACCCACAGCCATATTACGCCATGGCGCATACGCAATCATAGGGCTTATGCTAACAGTATAACCCTCCGAGTCTATATCGTTAATCAACGTAAAGGTATAGCCCTGATTTCTATGAGCAGAATAAGATGCCGTACCACCAAATATCCACTGTCCCTTAGGCACGAAATGCTCCTTAGAGACAAAGCCTCGCTGCTTACGCGCCTCATTGGGCGTAATGGAAGCCTCTGCAACAGCCTCATTCGTAGGTGGTGCTATGCCCTCGCTCTGCTGCGCCATAGACGAGATGGTCGTAGCAAGCAGGAGCACAAGAGTATAAAATTTCTTCATCTAATAAGATTTTGGAGTAGTGGCGAGAATATCGCCACCACCCCACTTATGTTATTAATAATTTAGCACGATGTCATCAACATACATCCAAGAGCTTGTAGAGCCGCAGAAGTAGTCACCATAACCCGAAGGTGTGAATGATACGACAATCTTCTTAGGCGTAACACTCTTCATATCCTCGCGATAGGTGATATTGATAGTCTCCTCGGTCCACTCAGCACGTGAGTCAGTGCCCTGAAGATAACCATACGCTATGATACCCTCACGTGTAGCCAACGAATCCATAGAGAGGAATGTTGAAGTATCCTTAGTATTTACCGCATAGGTAGTACCATCGGTGATAAGCACCATGATGGTGTACATATCTGTACCCGATGCCTGTGAGCCCTCATTAATAGTACCCTCGTTATTCTTCATCCAGAATGTTAGGCTCTTTGGCTTACCTGCAAACTGGAAATCACGACCGAAGGTTACGATACCATCCAAGCCACTCATAGCGAAGGTACCTGTGAAGAGGTTACCAGCAGCGAACTTACCGATACCCATCACCGAAGCCTTCTGTGACTTAAGGTATGCCGACTGTGTGCCTGTTGAGCCTGGACGAACGTCGGTAGATGGCTGAGTAAGCGTTGCACCTGCCATGTTACCACCCTCGTTACCTGTCAACCAGAATGGAGCATCACCATCGCCATAAGGCAACCACCATGTAGGCTTGCTCCAACGCTCCATATCGCCGTTAGGTAGCTGAGCACCCGTAGGCGTAGCAATAGTGAGTGTCTTACCACAATCTACGTCGTTGACAACGAGCTTGTATGAGTAGTTGCGATCGCAAGCGAAGTCAGCGCTCTGAGCTGTATAAAGACCATTACCCATAGCTACTGCATCCACCTCAGTCCATGTTGCGCCATCGGTAGAGTAGGCAACCTTGATAGTGGTGGCTGAAGTATCAACGACATTTGCCTTGAAGGTTACATTGCCGTGCCATAGGTTATAGTCGCCCGATGTGAGAGGCATGATACCCTGTACGTTGTAGTTGATATCTTTCTTAAGCTTACCGCCATCAATATCCTCAATATTGAAGCATACGGCATACTGGCCACCAGCTACAACTTTGAAGAACTCATCGGTGATTGTAACCTTATAGTTCATATCATCGGTCTTAACGACATTTACACCTGCTACGTCACCTGCGAGAAGGTCAAATACCTGACCGTCAACAGTGATAGTCATAGTTGAGATGTTAGCCAACGACGCTATGTTATAGGTGCGTGCAACGGTTGATAGCTGAAGCTCCTTCTCGTTGAATCCATCGCCCATAACAGTAGGATCTGGGCTGAAGATAAGCGTATCGTCAATCTCCTCGATAGACTCATCAACGGTAGCCTCAAATACAAGGTTACCTGGAGCATCCTTAGAGTACTTCAATGTAATGGTGTACTTAGCCGCAGGCTTAACATTCTCAATAACAGCCTCCTTCATGATATCACCCTCAACAGGATGAGTACCCTCGAAGTGCCAGAACAACGATGTCTGCTCTGAAGGAAGGATAAAGTAGCCCTCCTTAGTCTCCTCATAGAGAAGTGAGTGAACATCGCCAGTAGCAATTGCATCAGCATCGTAAGACTCTGCTACTGACACGTTAGTAAAGTAACCCTCCTCAAGCTTCTCGATAACCGATGCGTCGTAGTTAACCTTAACGATTGTCGACTGAAGCTTACAATCAACGGTTACAGGGGTTACAACACCTGACTCGATAGCGAAGCTCTGCTCGCCAATATAGTACTTCTCGTCGAACGAGACTATACGCTTCTCGCCCACCTGCACCTTAGCTACATACTCACCATTAAGGAGTGAGAGGTACTCAGGAACATCGTTCAACGACTCATACTTACGAATAAGCTGAAGCTCCTCGCCCTCAACCTTATAAATCTTAACGATGACATTCTCTGCTGCAATAGCATCAGACTGAAGAGCGACGCTAAAGCGCACAGCGCCCTCGCCAGATGCCATTTCAATAGATGTATCCGTGTCGTTAGAGCAAGATGCCAATACAAGCACCGCGCTCAACATTGCCAATATCTTTTTCATAATAGACATAATTCTTGTGATTTATTATGCTATAATTAGTTGAAGCGGAACATTACAGTCTTAGTAGTAGTGTTACCCTCCACATCTGTTACACTCATCTCGAAGTCGTGCTCACCAGGACCGAGCATTGCAAGAACTGACAAGAAGTTAGAGATTGAGAGACTAAGCTCGCTCTTGCCATATACTGCATCACCAACAGGGAAGCCCAAGCCACCAAGTGACTCAAAGAACTGAGTATCGTTAACGAGGCTGAACTCATCAGCAAGACCCACAGATGTAAGCTGGTCAGCGTTCAATGTCTCTGAGATAATCTTAACCTTGAAGTCAGCAATTGTAAGAGGCGCCTTTACTGTCAAGTCGCAAGTCATACCTGGGCTATATGTCTGACGCTTGTCGATGTCGTAGCCTACCCATACGATTGTTGGAGCAACATTCTGACCATACTTCACAGTAAGCGTTGCTGTTGACTTGCCACCATTAGCATCTACAACAGTAATCTCAAATGAGTGGGCGCCCTCGTAAGAGCGAAGCATATCTGCCATAGCACCGAACTTGATGCGTGTAGAGGTTGCACCCTTAGCGTCAGTTGGATAACCCATCAACTTAAGGAATGTGTTTGACACAGAGCCATCGCAGATGTCTGCCTCCAAAGGCATTACATCGTCGTATGCTGCCAAAAACTCATCGTTATCCGACGAAGCCTTGACCACGATAGACTGAATAGCCGACTTCGCGGTGATATCAATGTTGATATTCTTTGTGAAGTTGCCCTCAGCGTCGAACATATCGTCGGTAAGCTCAAATGGGAGCGCAAGGTCGTGACCCTCGAAGTTGATAACTGGAAGGTCTGTGTCATCCACCAATACCTCCTCAAACAAAGCAACTGTAGTGTCGAAGATAACCTCCTCGTCATAAGTCCATGTATCACAAACAATACCAATATGTGCAGTACCATCTGCAGCGTGCTGAATAACGACATTAATCTTACGCCACTGAGCAGCCTTAACACCCGAAATCTCGTTTGTCATGATGATATCCTTATCACCATCGATATAGCGGCACTTGAAGGTAAGCTGCAAGGTATTCTCCTCGGCAATAGGTGCAAAATAACCACCACGAGCCTCGTCGATAGCATATACCAAAGAGTTGTCAGCCAAAGCAACAGTCATTGTTGTCAACGCTGGGTCGAGCTGCTCCCTAATATCTGCTGCGTAAGATACAGATACCTTGATATTGCGCAACTTACAAACGATGTCCTTAACCTCGGTTGTCTGCTTACGGGTGATAATCACCTCACGATCAGCACCATATACAGGCTTCTCCCACTCAGCACCTACCATAGACTCCGACGACATTACAATGTTGTAAACGCCTGCCTCCAAAGCGATAGGTTCCTTAGGACGCTCGCCATACTTAAACGACTTCACCTCAGCACCTGCCTGGTTAGTGATAACCACGTCGAAAGAGTCAATATCTACACCCTCGGCGCGTGTCTCCGAGTCGATATTCTCTGTGTCAACCAATATCGATGCCTCCATGCCACCCAATGCGAGGTAGCCGATATTCTCCTTAGAATCATCCTGACCACCAGTGTAGTCAACCTTATCCTTGCTACATGAGCCAAGACCGAGTGCTACGATCATCACGAGGCTCAATATCTTAAACATATTCTTCATATCTTATTGAATTATTGTGCATTATCGTTTAACTCCTGCTCGATGTCGATAGACTCAACAAGTGTCTCGTTAAGGGTAATCTCAAGCGTTGCACCGCCTGCATCCTTAACATCGAACTTTACGGTGTAGTAGGTCTGCGCTGCTGCGCTCTCCATCTTATACTCTGGAAGAGTGATTACCGAGCCCTCAGCACCCGACTGATTAGCCTGCTTTGTGGCAGTACCATTAATCTTAAACTCGCCTGGTGCGATGAACAAAGGCTCTGTCTGTGCCGACACATCGAAGGTGTTGCCAGCAGCAGTAGTAAGCTCCAAAGAGTGACCGCCAACGAAGTAGTTGCGGAAGTTCTCGGTAGTCTCAACCTTTACCAACGCATTGGCGATGGTTGCAGTAATCTCAACAGAGGTCTCTTTACGAGCCTCAACCGCAAACTCCTCGCTACCTACGAATGTAGCCTTGTCGTAGCCCTCCACAGCAATGTCACCAGCGGTAACAGTAGCCTTGTAAGAGCCGATGTGGAGGTAGTTGTCCTCATTGAACTCGGCGATAGTTGCATACTCCTTAGCATAGGTATGTCCTACACCCTCAATCTTAAGAGCGAAATCCTCAGCCGCTGGGGTTGTGCAGCTGATGTTAGCACGTGTTTCGTCAACCTCGTTTGACACAATAAGGTTGAAGTTAACCTGCGCCTTCTCATTTGCCTCACCCTTAGGCTCCTCGTTGGTACAAGCGACCATTGAGAGCGCAAGAAGCGATGCCAATGTGAAAAACTTTTTCATAATTGTGTTAATTTATTTAATGTTTGTTATCGTTAATTACTTTACAATCTGGACCTTAATATTATCGACATACATCCACTGATAGCCATTGCCGATGAATGTTGTTCCCAAACTACCGACATGCCATGATATACGGTGCGATGATGTACAACCATTTAGAGAGTATGTCATCGACTTTGTTAGGCCTGTTGCAGAGTCTGACATAGGGATGTCTGGGATGTTAACACCGCCATCAATATTCGCAAACGCTGCATTGTTATTAAACTGTGTAGCATAGCCATTTATGAGGCCTGAGGTTGTTGTATATCCTACTTGACCTACGGCATACGCCCAGCTACCGCCACTACGGTTACCACCATAGTCGAATGTAACCTTCACGTTAACACTCTTATTCTCCTTGATAGTGGTAATCGCAGGTGAGTCAAGACGACCGTATGCACGTGTAGCACCTGCAATAACATAGTCGGTACGTCCCGATACCAATATTGATGTGCCGGCTGCATCACAACCTACTCGTGCGCCTGTCCACCCTGATGCAATGCCATACTGCGAAATATCGACTGCAGAGGAGGTGGCAGCACTTACAGAGGTATGTGGACCATCCTTATAGTTTGCAACAAAAGACTGGAGGTTAGAGAAATCCTCCGAGAAGAGATATGGAACGTTTGTCCAGCGTGTATGCTCTGTGTAGTCAGTTATATCGCCAACATTGACAATAGTCTCAACCACAGCATTCTCGGAGTCGAAAACAAAGCGCCAGTTTGAATTGTCGTAGATGTCGGCATCGAACTCACCCTCATAGTCAACAGTATATTTATTCGAAGCATTACGCTCAAACCTACCCATGTGACCACCATTTGAGTCATAGACATCGAAGAAGTTGAACTCCTCGCCAAGATTATTCTGGTCAATAGAGAAGTGAATAGCCGTATAGAGCGGATATATCACAGGTATCATCATACGAATTGGTGTCACATGACCACCCTCCAAAGTGCGGCTAAGAGGGTATGATGCCACCTCAGAGTGACGACGACCGCTACGAACACGATAGCTAACATCGCCATCGATAGTACCGGGCAATACAAATACCCAAATATCATCGCCAGCATCGAAACCATTGGCATTCTCAACTCTGATGACATTTGAAGTATTGCTATATATAGGCTCAGCTGTTGGGTCTGTCACATCAACAGTCACATCGCCCACGACATCCGTTGGGAAGGTAATCTCAAGGTACTCGAAGCGCTTGCCATAGAGGTTACGACCCTCAGGAATAGTAATTTTAATGGCGTGCATCTGGTGGCGCATAATGGTATTCATCTCCACACGCTTGCCAGTGGTGAGCGAACCCGTTACGACAGGCTCCGCGACCATAATGTCGTACTTACCGTCGTACTCACCCGACTGCTCGGCAGCGACGTTATATGTTGCCATAGTGCCATTCACCGATGTTGGGCGTGGGTAGCTCATGTAGTAGGTGTAGTCACCCTCAGCCATGGCCGCCACATTACCAACGAAGTACGCTTTATCCCACTCTGGCGAGAAGTATCTCAACATAAATATCGAGTTGCTAAACTCGTAGCTACCATCACTCTTCTCAGCCCATACTGCGAGCTCATCGTTAGGACTCCAGCGTGTGGCCACACCATCAGGCGCAATAGCCGTACGCGTAGCATCCACAGGAAGTGCGAAGCAAGCCTCCTGGGGCTCTGCATTTGAAGTTGTGTTAGTAGTAGATTCTACCTCACTGTGACACGACGCCATCATCACACTTACAGCAAACACAGAGGCTAATCTTTGAAGAATCTTCATAAACTATGTAATATATTAAAAATTAATCGTGCGCAAAGATAACATAATATTACTTCCAAACGAAAAAAAATCAACGAACAGGGGTTTTTATACATTATAAAGATTGACAAAAAAATATCGTGCGACTACCCCGACGGGCTGCCGCACGATAAAACAATTTAATAATATCGCTTTTATTTGCGCTCAAAGACCACCTTGCGCTCGCCCTTTATGGTCTCGCGCTGAGGCATCATAGAGCAATCCGCAAGCGCAGACTCCGATAGCGCCTCGTCCCTATTTACCACAAGGCTATCCATTGCTGATGAGGTGGTTATAGTTCCCATGTAGTAGTCCACAAACTCCTGTGCATCGCTTGCGCCATCGCATGTGAAGGTGTGAACGCTGCGGTATACAGGCGATGGATTGCCATCGTAGTCGAAGGCCACGGCAGCGATCATTATGGTCTTATCCCACTCGCCACGGAAGTATGCTGGCGACCAATATGCGCCGACATTATAGAGGTTGTCGATAAGCAGGTCATCAGAGTAGAGCTCAGGATCCTCAAGACCGTCTACATATGAGAACATGGTGTAGAGGTAACCAGCGCAATCGCCCTCGATATTTACGCTCATAGGCACAACCAGCGTCATCCATAACATAGTATGCAGAGTACTCTGCGCCGATGGTGTATGGGTTGCATGAACCACCATCGAGGGTATATGTACCATAAGGGATAGCAAGACCCTCCTCAGCGTTTACCAACTCGCTATAGAGGTCGAAACGATAGTAATTACCATTTGGAAGCTCCCAGCCATCAGCATCTACGCCAACATCCGAAAGGAAGAAGTAGAAGTTGTCGGCAACACCTGGGTTGTACTGATCGCCATAGTAGTATGCATATGCAACTCCGCAGCCATCTGCTGATCCTCACCGCCAGTATTCACCTAGCGCTTATCGCTGATTGTAGAGGCGCCCGAGAATGTCACAGTGTGCTTCTCGCCCTGGATTGTTGCTGTTAGCACACATGAACCATCAGCTGCAACAACAAGCTCAGCAGCATCTAATTCAACCTCAACATCGATATCAGAGGCACCTGTCTTGATATAGCAAGAATATGAGGCTCCAATAGTACCAGCAGCCATAGTGTCGTTCTTATCCAATGTATAGGTACCCTCAGGAAGTGGAATATAGCCATTCACTGCCTCACCCTCATACAATGCACCATAGACATCAAGCTGATAGTAGATAGAGTTGGTAAGAAGATTACCCTCCTCGCTAAAACCATAATCAGAGAAGAAGATATAGTAGTTACCAGCATTAGGAGTGTAGTAGTCACCGTAATACTCACCTGTGAGTATCTGCGCCTCGAATACTACGCCATCATCCTCGTTGTTAATCTCCTTTGCTGCCTGCTTAACAGCAACCTCAACCTGCTGCTCGCCAAACTTAACAACAACCGTTGTCTCGCGAGCCTCGCCCTCGTTGGCAGCAACCACGAATGTGATATCCTCAGCAACAGTAAGGTTAGAAACCCACCCTGCGTCGCAAGTAGCCTCTACAATAGGCTGTGGCTTTGGCGAGAATCGTGTGACCTCGTTAAGCGCATAGGTAATAACACCATTGCCACCCTCAGCCTCGAAGTTCATCACAGCATCGGATGTAATCGTGATGTTGTACTCCTTATTCTCAACGCCAGGAGTATCAGGCTCTGTACACGCTGCAAAAGCCAAAGGCAAGCACAGCAATAGATAGAGTAGTTTTTTCATAATATAGAATCTTAGTTTTAACATTTTCCTCTACACAAAAGTATAAAAAAATCTCTTACACGCAAAGATATAATAAATAAATGTAGTACATTTGCAGAAATTTGAAGAGTATGGCAATCACAATAAAAGCAAAGTTTAAGTGTAGCTCCGAGAAAGTATCGCAAGTGCCGAAGGATGAGCTTAAGGATATAGCCTTCATCGGTCGAAGCAACGTGGGCAAATCATCCCTCGTAAACATGCTCACGGGCATCAAGGGTTTAGCCAAGGTGTCGGGAACTCCTGGTAAAACAAAGCTTATAAACCACTTTATCATCAACGATAGTTGGTATCTTGTCGATCTTCCAGGCTACGGCTACGCCCGCGTATCGAAGTCTACACGTGGCGAGTTCTCGAAGCTCATATTGGACTATGTGCTCAAGTGCGAGAAGATGCACTTTCTCTTTGTGCTTGTCGATTCACGCCTTGAGCCCCAGAAGATAGACCTCAACTTCATCAACCTTCTTGGCGAGAATGGCATCCCCTTTGGCATAATATTCACCAAGACGGATAAGCTATCACAGGCGCAGCGTAACCGCAACATTAAGAGCTACAAAGCGGTGCTCGGCGAGCAGTGGGAGGAGTTGCCACCGATGTTTATATCGTCGAGCGAGAAGGGCACAGGGCGCGAAGAGATACTCGCATTCATCGAGGAGTGTCTCGCGAATAATTGATGGGCGGCAAAAAATTATAGAACAAAAAAGTTGCTAATTCGGCTTATTTAGACTAACTTTGTCGAAAGTTACAAAACCTTACTTAAATTATATTATGGCGATCCACAAAATCAAATTCTTCGCTGGTCGTGGTTCACGTTACCTCGCAGAGAAGATTGCTGCCGAGTATGGCATTAAGCTCGGCGACTCGGATGTCCTTCAGTTTAGCGACGGCGAGTTCCAGCCATGCTTCCACGAGTCTATTCGTGGCTGCACAGTGTTTATCATTCAGTCAACATTCCCACCTTCAGATAACTTGATGGAGCTTTTGATGATGGCAGATGCTGCACGCCGTGCTTCGGCACACCAGGTTATCGCCGTTATCCCATACTTCGGTTGGGCTCGTCAGGACCGCAAGGACCGTCCACGTGTGCCTATCACCGCACGCCTTGTTGCCAACATGCTTATCGCAGCAGGTGTTCAGCGCGTGATGACCATGGACCTCCACGCAGATCAGATTCAGGGCTTCTTCGACCTTCCTATGGATGCGTTGTATGCTTCAGGTATCTTCGTGCCATACATCCAGAAGCTTCAGATTCCAGACCTCTCTATCGCATCTCCAGATATGGGCGGTGCTAAGCGTGCTTCATCTTACGCTAAGCACTTCCAGGCACCTATCATCATCTCTCATAAGGAGCGCGCTAAGGCTAACGTCGTAGGCTCAATGACAGCCATCGGCGAGGTTGAGGGTCGTAACGTAATCATCGTTGATGATATGATTGACACTGCTGGTACCATCTGCATGGCAGCTAACATGCTTATGGACCGTGGTGCTAAGAGTGTACGTGCTGCTGTTACCCACCCAGTACTCTCAGGCAAGGCTTATGACCGCATCAACGAGAGCGCCATCCAGGAGGTTATCACAACAGATACCATTCCATTGAAGGAGGGTGAGGATTTGTCGAAGTTCACCGTCTTGAGCGTAGCACCAATCTTTGCTGACGTTATCGAGCGCGTACACAACTACAAATCTATCTCATCTATCTTCTACAGATAGTTTAGCGAGATAAGGGGTCATTGCTGACCGCGCGATTATCAGCCCGAATGAGCACTCAGCCATTCGGGCTGTTTTCGTGTCGTTACCACCCAAAGGAGAGTTAGAGAAGTTGGGGCAAAGACATAGAGCAAAACATAAAGTAACCCACAGAAACCCATAGTACGCATTGAAGCTAATCGAGCACATCCTATGCTCCAACCTTAGTAAAAACCCACGAAAATTGAGCGAAAAATCAAGAAAATCGCAGAAAATGTAAAAAAAATCGCGAAAAGTTTTGCACAATTAAAAATTTCATATACCTTTGCACCTCGTAAGAAAAACACATCTCGGGATGTAGCGCAGTCCGGTTAGCGCACCTGCTTTGGGAGCAGGGGGTCCCAGGTTCGAATCCTGGTATCCCGACAGTAGTAGAAGGTCGTAGAAATACGACCTTCTTTTTTGCTTTATGGTAAAAGTTGCTGAGTGGCACCACATAGGTGCCTATGTTTGAATGGGGAACGTATTATTGTGCAAGCCGAAATTTAGTCTGGGTGGCACCACATAGGTGCTTCTGTTTGCATAGTGCATCATAGAGCTGTTATTGGCATAGTTTGTGTCGTTATTCGGAGTGTATCTAAAACACTATATTATGAACAACACAAAACACTCTACCGCCACAACAGCGGTCTATGGCTCGGAGGAGATGTTGCGCCCCGCGCCAACAATGACAATCCCCGAGCACCCTACAACACCTGAGATTGCCTATCGCATGGTCAAGGATGAGACCTATGCCGAGACGCAGCCACGCCTCAATCTCGCCACATTCGTCACCACCTACATGGACGAGCACGCCACACGCCTGATGAACGAGGCTGTGTCGATGAACTACATCGACCAGACCGAGTATCCGCGTGTGGCGGTCATGGCGTCGCGCTGCATCAACATCCTCGCCAACCTATGGAACACCCCCGAGAGGGGCGACTCGAAGACCGGAGCCTTAGGTATCGGCTCGTCGGAGGCCTGCATGCTCGGTGGTGTAGCAGCATGGCTACGCTGGCGCAAGCGCCGCATAAGCGAGGGCAAGCCCTACGACAAGCCAAACCTTGTGATGAGCTCGGGAATGCAGGTGGTGTGGGAGAAGTTCTGCCAGCTATGGCAGATTGAGCTACGCCAGGTGCCACTAACACGCGAGAACCGCACGCTATGCCCCAAGGAGGCTATCAAGCACTGCGACGAGAATACCATATGCATAGTCCCCATCGCGGGCGTCACATGGACAGGTCTCAACGACGACATAGAGGCGTTAGACAAGGAGCTTGACGCCTACAACAAGGCGACGGGACACAATATACCGATCCACGTTGACGCGGCATCAGGAGGCTTCATACTACCATTCATCAGTCCTAAGACAAAGTGGGACTTCCGCCTAAAGTGGGTAGCCTCGATATCTACCTCGGGACATAAGTTCGGTTTGGTATACCCAGGCTTGGGCTGGGTGATATGGCGCGATAAGAGCTACCTTCCCGAGGAGATGTCCTTCTCGGTGAACTATCTCGGCGCAGAGGTTACGCAGGTGGGTCTCAACTTCTCGCGCCCCGCAGCGCAGGTACTCGGCCAGTACTACAACTTCATACGCCTTGGTTGGGAGGGCTACCACGACATACAGCGCAACTGCATGGAGATAGCGCGCTACTGCCATGAGCGCATTGGCGCTATGGCGTGCTTCGAGAACTACTCGAAGGATGTTGTCAACCCGCTCTTCGTATGGTCGCTCACCGAGGAGTATGAGCGCACGGCAAAGTGGACGCTATACGACCTTCAGGCTGCCCTGCAGCAGAGCGGCTGGATGGTGCCAGCATACTCACTGCCAAAGGATATCGAGGATATCACCGTGATGCGTATTGTCGTTCGCCAGGGCATGTCGCGCGATATGGCAGATATGCTACTCAAGGATATCGCCAATGCTGTTGCCGAGTTCGAGAAGTTGCAATACCCAACGCAGTCGCGCCTGCAGTGGGAGGCACAAGAGAAGCAGCACGGCAAGGTGTTTACGCACTGATTGAGTACTCTTAATAGAAAATCCCAACGATGGGCTGTACTTGGCGTACTGCCCATTGTCGGGACTTTTTGTTAGCGGCAGTAGATGTCTGCCTTATCTCAAAAAATTATTACTCTTTTATATTAGGCAACTCAAGACCATAACCCTTCTTAGTATCCTCACGCTTGAGAAGCATACCGATGAAGAGTGCTGCAACACCAAATGATGAGAAGATAATCATTGGCAACACGTATGAACCAGTAGCATCGTTAACAGCACCGATGATGATAGGCACGAGCAAGAGACCGATGTTCTGAATCCAGAAGATCACGCAGTATGCAGAGCCGAGGATGCGCTCGTCGATAATCTTTGGTACTGATGGCCACAAAGCGGCAGGCACCAATGAGAATGAGACACCAAGGATAGCGATGATAGCCACAGCAAGACCCTGTGATGGGATTGCTGGGAGCAAGAATGCAAATGCAAGGTGGCAAGCGATCATGATGATAGAGCCCACCATAAGCATTGATGCTGCCTTACCCTTACGATCGATGAAACCACCGAGGAATGGAGTAAGACACATCGCAAGGATTGGGAAGCAGCTGAAGAGCTGTGCACCAGTCTCGTTATCAACATCGAGTGTCTTAGCCAAGAAGTCTGGAGCGAACTTTTGGAATGGGAAGATTGCAGAGTAGTACAACACGCACATCAAAGCCACCAACCAGAACATCTTGCTTGTGAAGATATTCTTCAAGTCAGAGAACTTGAACTCCTCCTCAGAAGCCTCCTCAGAGAGCTCACCAGAGGCCTTGAGCTGCTTGTCGAACTTACGATCCATAACGCAGAATACGAAGTAGAAGATAAGACCAATCATAAGAAGGATTGCGCCGAAGAGCACAGGTGCAGATACCTCCTCACCACCAGCCTTATATACGATAGGTGAGAGCCACATAGCTGCGAATACACCAAGACGCGCGATAGACATCTCGAGACCCATAGCCATAGCCATCTCCTTACCCTTAAACCACTTAGCAATAGCCTTAGATACTGTTGTACCAGCCATCTCGCAACCGCAACCGAAGATCATGAAGCCGACACATGCCAAGAGAGCAGTACCTGGGAGGTTGAAGATGCCCCAGCTTGTCATTGTTGCATTAAGCTCCGATGTTGCAAAGGCCTCGCTAACAGCATAGTACTTGATACCAGCACCGATAACCATCAATGATGCTGACAAGAGACCTGTGAAACGGATACCCATCTTATCGAGGATGATACCTGCGAAGATGAGGAAGAAGAAGAATACGTTAAGGAAGTACTCCGATGCACCATAGGTACCATAAGTAGTACTTGACCAGCCAAGTGATGACTCGAGGTTATCCTTCATAGGAGAGAGGATATCCACGAACATGTAGGCGAAGAACATCATCAACGAGATGAGGATCACCGCTGCCCAGCGTACAAACGCCGAGTCGTTCAGTTTGCGTTGAATAGTTTGAGTCATAAATAATTGTTTTATAGGTTAATAAATAATTTGTTTCGCTTTAGTTATGCTGTATGATATTAAACTGCTTCAGCACGTCATACGCAGCCTCGATGCCCAACTCACCAGCCTTCGAGAGGTCCATGCAACCCTTGCGCGTATCCTTCATAAATATCTGCACAAGACCGCGGTTATAGTATGCCTCGCCCATGTTAGCATCGAGCTCAATGGCGCGAGTATAGTCGTCGTACGCCTCGGGGAGCTTGCCCGAGATAGCCATCAGGTTGGCCCTATTATAGTATGCCTCGGCAAACTCCGGGTAGAGCTTTATAGCCCTATTCATATCCTCGATAGCCTCATCGTAGCTATAGGTACGCGTGCTGCTATGTAGTCGCTTCGATGGGTCGGCATCGATACTTACGCTCTGGTAGGAGTTATCTATTGAGGATATAAAGTCGATCATCTCGGCACGTGCCGCCGCCCTATTCATATATAGGAACGGATTTGTAGGATTTAGGCGTATAGCCTCGCTAAATGAGTTCACAGCGTTGGTATACTGCTTTATGAGGAGCTGGCTGATGCCTCGCTCGAAGTGGTACATCCATCGCTCATCGTCAGGGCGCGTATTCTGCTCAAGCCCCCTATCTATCGCAAGAAGGCTATCGGGCGCTATATTCGTATTTCGGCAGTCGAGGCGCAGCAACTGATTGTCGAACTTAGCACGGAAGTCCTTGACACGCTGTCTTCCGAAGCGCTTAACACGGTGGTCCACATCTACGCTATCCTGCGCCAGGAGGGTAAAGCGGAACATGGGGATGAGTGTTAGATCGTCACCTCCCGCGCCTCGCGTAGAGGCTATACGCTCGAAGCTACGCTCCATAAGGCGGCTATCGAACGAGAGCAACTTATCGAAGCGCTGCGTGGTATCGGCATATATCGAGTATGTCGAGTCCTTAAGGCGCGAGCGATACTCGGCAATCTTCTGCTTTGCAGTACGCTCATCGCTCTCCGCGCCACGATTATCTCTCTTCATGCGACGTAGGTAGCTACGACCAAGATAGGCATTCGCGAAGTCGGGATATAGCTCTATGGCACGTGTATAGTCGGCAATGGCGGCATCCACATCGCCTAAGCGCGTGTGGACATGAGCTCGGTTAAAGAATACAAGGACATTGTTGGGCGAGAGGGTCGCCACCATATCGAGGTCCTCGACAGCCCTATTGTAGTCGCCTATCGACGAGCGCACCATGGCGCGGTTGAAGTATGCTATGGCACTCGAAGGCTGAAGTTCTATCACACGGCTGAAGTCATCAAGCGCGAGCATCGGTCTATTGAGATAGTCATGCACAATGGCTCTGTTGAAGAGCGCAGGCACATAACTCGAGTCGCACTCCACAGCCCTATCGAAGTCGGTGATAGCCTCCTCATAGCGGCGCTGCTCCATACGTAGCGCACCTCGACGGTTATAGCCATCGGGATCCTCCCTATTGGTGCGTATCGCCATGTCGAAGTCGGCATACGCCTGCAGCGTATCTCTCAGCTGCAAGTAGCTAAGACCTCGATTTATATATGCCCCCACATCCCTCTTCTCGTAGCGTATATAGAGGTTGAAGTCGGCAATGGCATCCTCGAACTGCTGATTTAAGAGTCGCGTGACACCACGACTGTAGTATGGATCAGGCAGATCGGGGCGTAGCTCGATGGCCTGCTTGAAATCGCCAAGCGCATCATCGTAGTTACCCAAACGAGTGCGTGTGATGGCACGATAGTAGTAGGCACCCGTGAAGACAGGGTTTAGCTCGACCGCCCTACTAAAGTCCGAGTCGGCACCTAAGAGATCATCCAAGTTATACTTCGCGATGCCGCGTAGGAAGTAGGCATCGAAATCCCTATCATCCTGACGCAGAAGCAGATTGAGAATATCTATCGCCTCGCGGTATTCATTATCCACCATACGCTGCTGACCCATCCAGTAGATATAGTTACGGTTGTACTGCGCATCTGCCCTAACAGAGGACAAACACACAGCACACAGCACTACTACTATGGTCAACAGTCGTCTCATCACTACTATAAACGCCCTTTATTCGATTTTAGTCTACTCCAACTCGTAGCCAAAGCGTTTTAGCTGGCTGTCGTTGTTACGCCAATCCTCCTGCACCTTGACATAGAGCTCAAGGAATACCCTCTTGCCGAGGAATGCCTCGAGGTCGTGGCGTGCTGCCTGACCCACCCTCTTGAGCTTCTCGCCCTTATGACCGATGACAATGCCCTTCTGCGAGTTGCGCGCAACAAAGATAGTTGCCGAAATTCGGTCGATTGTGGGCTCCTCTTTGTATGCCTCGATGGCAATCTCGCACGAGTATGGTATCTCCTTGTCGTAGTTTAGGAGTATCTTCTCGCGAATAATCTCCGAGGCGAAGAAGCGCAAGGTCTTATCCGTAAGCGTATCCTTGGGATAGAATGGCTCGCCCTCGGGCAGACGCTCCAATATGAGGTTGAAGACACCCTCCACGTTGAAGTTCTCCTTTGCCGAGCAGGGGGCGATGATAGCATTAGGAAGCAGTGCCTGCCACTTCTCCACAAGAGCAGTTAGCCTATCGGGAGTTGTTATATCCACCTTGTTGATAACGACGATTGTTGGTATTCCCGAGAGGTTTACCTTCTCGATGATATCTGCCGAGCGGTCGCTATCCTCCACTGTGTCGGTGACATATAGCAGCACATCGGCATCTGTGATGGCACCGCGCACAAACTTCATCATCTTCTCCTGAAGCTTATAATTGGGCTTGAGGATACCAGGTGTGTCGGAGTAGACAATCTGGAAGTCCTCGCCATTGACGATACCCATAATGCGGTGGCGCGTGGTCTGCGCCTTGGATGTTATGATAGATAGTTTCTCGCCCACAAGTTGGTTCATAAGTGTCGACTTACCAACGTTGGGGTTACCGATGATATTTACAAAACCGCTACGATGCGCCATACTAAATTAGTAGTTAGTAATTAGTAATAATTTACCTAACAAGTACCCATATACCCAAAAGTATAGGTCCATAATATCTTGCAAAGATAGGAATAATCGTTGAGATTTGCCAAAAATAAATTACATTTATTTCCTAAAACATAAAAGGCGCAAATAGATGGTGCCTAATTTTTGCAAAATAACACGATATGTATTAACTTTGTAGCATAAATAATTGTGTTATGTCGGAACAGGAATTAAAGAAATATCGGCTCACCTCGGAGGTGGAACCTACGGACGAACAGCTTGAAGCCTTAATGGAAGCTGCAGGCGAGGAAGCACGCCGAAAAAGCGCAGAGGCCGAGGCAAAGTTTCGTGCAGAGTTGGAGCAGTTGGTGTCTGATAATTTAGCAAATTACGTTTGCGGCAATGATAAAAAATCATAAACCCGTATTGATTGTTATCGCTGGTCCTAACGGTTCTGGCAAAACTACTGTGACAGAGCAAATTATGCGTCACGAGTGGATGGAGGATGCCGTGTATATCAATCCCGATATTGTAGCGCAAGAAAAGTTTGGTGACTGGAACTCAAAGGAGGCCGTAACAAAATCGATATACTATTGCGAGGAGCTACGAGAGAGGTGCTTGACCGAGGGGAAGAGCCTTATTTTTGAGACTGTACTATCTCGTAAGGACAAAGTAGACTATATGTTGCGAGCCAAGCAAGCTGGTTTTTTTGTTCGCCTCTTCTTTGTATGCACTGAGTCGCCAACAATAAACGCATCACGAATTGCTCATCGAGTTATGCAGGGCGGTCACGACGTGCCAATTTCGAAGATTATCTCTCGCTATAACCTATCCATAGCAAACTGCGTTGATGCTGCAAAGATTGTCGACAGATGCTACTTGTATGATAACTCAGCAGAGAATTGCAATGCTCGACCATTATTTAGAGTTGTTGATGGAACTCTTTTCAAAAAATATACTGATGATATTCCCTATTGGGCTGAAATCATAAAAGAAAATCTTAAATAGGCGATTGATATATATCATAAAACAAACGAGCGGAAGTCTGAATGCTTCCGCTCGTTTGTTAAATAGCACCACTAAAAAGGAGTCTCGTACATGTATTGTTGCCTTTCAAGATTTTCGCGCAAAATATAAATAAAGATATAATATTTTTCGTTCATTGTGAAACAATTTCGAGTATGCGTGCGTATATAGGGCGAATAATGGAATAGAAGTTGTAAGAAGTAACTGATTTTTATGCGTCAATTAAAGATTACCAAGTCGATTACCAACCGCGAGAGTGCATCGCTCGATAAGTATTTGCAGGAGATCGGCAAGGAGGAACTTATCTCCGTAGAGGAGGAGGTAGAACTCGCCCAAAGAATTAAGAAGGGAGACCAGGAGGCGTTGGAGAAGCTCACAAAGGCGAACCTTCGTTTCGTAGTATCTGTTGCTAAGCAGTATCAGAACCAGGGACTTAGCCTTCCTGACCTTATCAACGAGGGTAACCTCGGTCTTATCAAGGCTGCCGAGAAGTTCGATGAGACACGTGGTTTCAAGTTTATCTCATATGCCGTATGGTGGATTCGTCAGTCTATATTGCAGGCTCTTGCTGAGCAGTCGCGTATCGTGCGTTTGCCACTCAACCAGGTAGGCTCACTCAACAAGATCAACAAGGCATTTGCGCGCTTCGAGCAGGAGCACGAGCGTACGCCATCTGCCGAGGAGCTCGCCAACGAGTTGGAGCTTCCAAAGGAGAAGGCTACAGATACCTTGCGCGTGGCTGGTCGACACATATCTGTAGATGCGCCATTCGCTGATGGTGAGGACAATAGCCTCTTGGACGTATTGGTAAATACCGACTCGCCAAATGCCGACCGTGGTCTTATCAACGAGTCGTTGGCAACAGAGGTGGAGCGCGCCTTGGAGGTGCTCACAGAGCGTGAGCGCGACATCCTCCGCTACTTCTTCGGCATTGGCTGCTCGGAGATGACCTTGGAGGAGATCGGCGAGAAGTTCGACCTTACGCGTGAGCGTGTTCGTCAGATTAAGGAGAAGGCTATCCGCAAGCTCCGTCAGTCATCACGAAGCAACATCTTGAAGTCATATCTTGGTTAAGAGATAGTCGACATATATAACAAAATAGGACCTTAGGGCTACACGGCCCTAAGGTTTTTTGTTACACAAATAAAATTATCGCCACACTATTGCAAGTGGGGAATATTGTATTAACTTTGCCGAGGATATACAAACCTAAAACCATGAGAAGAATTCTATTGTTTGCGGCATTTATTGCCACTATGCTTACATCGTGCGATGTGCAGATAGAGACGCCATCAAGCGATGAGTCGAACTTTGTTGTCTGGACAAAGCTCGTCGACATCGCTGCCGAGGGTGGCGAGGGCGAGATTGAGTACACCATCAGCCAGCCTACCGAGGGCTTGGCGATTAACGCCACCACCAACGACGAGTGGATCTCGAACATCACCGTCGATAGCACGATAACATTTAGTGTCGCGGCTAACGACAATGCAGAACAACGCTTAGGCTTTATCAACATCGCTTATGGCGCTGAGGAGTATACCGTAGCTGTCCAGCAGGCGGGCAAGAGCAGCAGCGATAGCTCGGTGACAATATTTATTAAGGAGCGCAAGGTCGAAATCGAGGCCAAGGGCGGCGCACACGAGATTGGCTATACCCTATCGGGTGCCGAGGAGGGTGCAATACCCGAGATTAAGACCAACGCCGAGTGGATCGAAGAGCTAAGCATCGACCCAGAGAAGCTCTCGTTTGTTGTGGCGAAGAACACCTCATCGGAGCAGCGCAAGGCGACCATCACACTCAGCCTTGACGGAGCATCGGCACAGACCATCATCACACAGAAGGGGGCATCAGACGAGGTAACGCTCACCGCGTCGAACACCACACCTCGCGTTGGCGAGAGCGTGACATTCAGCGTGGAGTATGGCGCTGAGGATGTCACCGATGAGGCAATCATTTGCGACTACTACACCAGCGAGGCTATATCTAACCCCATGACATTCAACGAGGTTGGTGAGTATACCTATGTTGCAAAGTACAACAACAAGACATCAAAGCTTGTGTCAATTGTTGTCTATCCAGCAGCAGCTCCCGACTTTCCCGAGGATGACGATGCAGATAACTACAACTTCAAGTATCGCATGTTGCTCATCGACCATACGGGAACAGATTGTGGCTACTGCCCAAATATGATGGAGTCGCTCAAGACTATCGAGGAGGACCCTGCCTACAACGACTACTTCAACATCGCCATGGCGCACTCCTACAACACGAGCGACCCTGCATACTCGAACACCGCGCTCACCATGCGCTACTACTATCAGAAGACGCTCAAGGTGCTCACGGGCTTCCCTACGCTCACCTACAACATCCAGTATGGCGACTCTGCGGGTAGCAACATCAGCTACGTAAAGAACCACTTCAACAAGCTCAAGAGGGAGAGCACCGACGCCGCTGTTGCCGTAGCCGCAAAGCTCGATGGCGACAAGATCATCGTCAGCGCATCGCTCAAGTCGAAGGAGGCACGCAGCTACAAGTTCAATATCTTGCTCCTCGAGGACGACATCTATGGCTATCAGTATGGTGCGTGGGAGACATGGATGAGCACCCACAACAACGCCATACGCGGAAGCTATGCCACAATAAGCCAGAGCGATATATCGGGTGAAGAGTGGGGCTATGTGGCTGCAGAGACAACATCGAACAAGGTCTTCGAGATGCCTATCACCGATAGCCGCGTGGTGAAGAGCAACTGCAAGGTATTGGTAATCATCACTGCCAAGGATAGCAACTACAACGACAAATACGAGGTTGTGAACACCACGATGTGTGGCCTTGGCGAGAGCAAGCCTTTTGAGTATCGATAAACGAGAGTAAAAACCTAAAACAAAATCTATAACTAAACAATGAAAAAGCTATTTTTACTACTTGCACTCTGCGCATTCTCTTTCGCAGCGTGCGAGACAACCACTGAGGAGGCACCTAAGGGCAAGCTTACACTCACCTCAAAGTCTGTAATGAACTTCGAGGCAGTAGGTGGTCAGGGCGAGATTACCTTTGCCTTTGTCGAGGAAGAGACACGCGCAAACAATGTTACAGCAACAGCCGTTGTCGACTGGATTACAGACATCACCGTTGGCAATGGCAAGGTGACATTCAACGTTGCTGCCAACAATGGTGGCGAGCGTAACGCATCAATCAAGGTCGAGCATGGTGCTGAGAGCTTCCAGGTGATGGTTATGCAGGCAGGCGCTACCGTAGCAGATGTTAACTTCACAGCTACACACATGGGTGGTACTTATTACGGCAAGTTCCTTGTAGATGGTGGTCAGACTGAGGGCTTCAACTACCACATCATCATGTCGGATGCGCAGCCATGTCTTCCAAACCAATACAACGGCTACACAGAGTATCGCTTCGACATCTACGCTGGCGAGTGTGCTGAGTTCAACAAGGAGCTACGCGTCCCTGTGGGCACATACACCCTCGACCACCAGCGTACAAACCGCGTGGGCACCATCGACGCACACAAGAATTGCTCATACCATGTAAGCACTAACCAGGTGGTTTCAAACTACAAGACATGTACTTTGGTAGTATCTGATAATAGCATCATTGCCGACATCACATTCTTCAACGGCGAAACACACCACGTAGAGTACCACGGCACACCTGTTATGGAGGACTACAGCGAGGATACCTATGCTGATGTATACCCTGTTAGCCAGTACACCGATACCCTCTCGTTCGACGTTACTGGTGGCTATATGTATGCCTACTATCGTGGCGACTGGTTTGGCACTGGTCACGATGTATGGTTCATGCACATGATTGAGACTAAGGCTGGTTTCACCGGCGTCTATATGATTTTCAACTTCATCGTGCCTAAGTCTGGTGGTTTCGATAACAAGGAGGCATTCTACGGCACCTATACTCTCTCTGACCCATCGAAGTCGTTGGATTGGACATTCCCTGCAGGTCGCCTACGTGACGATAGCCAGCAGCTCAACGCCTACTATATGGAGTGCGTAAATGGTCAGATTGACATGTCTAAGGCTGCGCCTATTAAGGATGGTACTATCAAGGTTGAGAATATTGATGGTGACACTGTCATCACCGTTGATGGTAAGGACGACGCTGGCAACGACATCAAGGGTACCTTCCGCGGCTATGTTAGCGAGATCGATAACCAGGGTACTGTTATTAAGTAATATCGTGACATCCATAGAAAATGGCACCTCCAAGCGGGGTGCCTTTTTTGTTAGGTGATAGGTGATAGGTGAAAACTGAAAAGTTAGGTGCCTGTGGCGCATATAAAACTCGCGCGAAGCGCACCTTACTTTTCACTTTTCACCTTGAATGATGTCCGACTCTTGGCGCACCCATATCAGCTGCTCGATGTTGTAGCCACGTGAGCGCGCTATGTCAAGAATCTTACTCTTCGTCTCCTTGCTTAGATGGGGAGTGCGTGACAATATCCATAGATACTTCGGGGAGCGACTTCCCACCAGCGCCCACTCATAGTCATCACCGAGAGCAAGGATATTGTAGTCGGAGTAGAAGATCCAAAAGAACGAGACGCGCAGCTGCCCTGCTACCTTACCAGGCTTCGCCTTGCCTATCGATATTTTGCGCTTGCCTGTCTTTTTGGATATGCCGCTATTAGTCACCGTAATCCTACCATCGGGCAGTAGTGTGTAGTACGCCTCGCAACACTCCATATGCCGTTCAAAGGAGTGGTCAAAACGCGCTATCTCATACCAGCGACCCATATATCGTTTAATATCTACACTGCTTACCGTCGTGCGGTTTATCGTTCGTGGCTGCGCATTACAACCGAGCGTAGCAAGAAAAGCAACTATAACACTCATAATATACCCCTTTTTCATACAAATTGTTTTTCGTTTGGCTACTGCACGAATAGTGCCAGGAGATTAAGAAGGTTAATATATCCTTAAATTCCCCAACTCTCCTAAACCTCTAATTCCGCGTTATTAAACCATTGGTTTTGCCCATTTCACTTTTTTTCCTATCTTTGTAGAAATATCATATCAACCATGGCAGACAACTATCTTGAAAAACGCATGGAGGACTACCTCAACCAAGCGCCACGCGTGCGTAAGACGGCAACACTACGCTCACTACTTATGCGTAACCGCAGCTATCGCGGCTATGACGCCTCATTCATCGTGCGCGATGACCAGCTACGCCGTATCATCGAGGTGGCTACGCTATGCCCCTCGGCACGCAACCAGCAGGTGCTACGCTTCCGTCCCGTCATGGGCGAGGAGGCACGCGCCATGCTACAGCATATACGCCTTGGCGGCGCACTCCCCGAACTACACCTACCCTTCCCAGGCACTGAGCCTAACGCCTTCATCGTGATATGCTCAACCGCGGAGGAGTCGAAGTATGTGGACATAGACCTCGGCATTGTGGCGCAGTCAATGCTCTTGCAAGCCACGGAGATAGGCTTGGGTGGTATATGTATAGGTGCTTTCGACCACGAGCCGCTACGCGAGATGCTCGACCTACCCTATGAGCCACTCCTTGTCATCGCCATAGGCAAACCTGCGGAGCGCATAGAGCTAAAACCCTGCAACGAGGGCGACACACTCACCTACTACCGCGAGGGTGGCACCCACTACGTACCAAAGATTAAGATTGACGACCTAATAATAAAGTAATAGAGTAATGATGAGAGGTATAGCAACAATAGTTATGGCTGTCATGGGCATTATGCTATGCAGCGACATCCAAGCACAGGAGGGACGCCCCTACTGGGAGCAGCCTGAGGTGTATGCGATAAACAAGCTGCCAGCACGCGCAACGCTCCTCCCCTACCCCACAGCCGACGAGGCACTTAAGCGTGGCGAGTCGAAGTGGGTTATGGACATCAGCGGCGAGTGGCGCTTCCACTGGACAAAGACCCCTGCCGAGGCTCCTGAGGGCTTCGAGGCTAAAGATTACGACGATAAGATGTGGGACCTCATCGCCGTGCCTGGCAACTGGGAGGTGCTCGGCTATGGCTACCCCATCTATACCAACGTCAACTACCCACACCCCAAGAACCCTCCATTCATCCCTCATGACGACAACCCTACGGGGTGCTATCGTCACGCCTTCAACATACCTGCAGAGTGGGAGGGACGTCGCATAATACTACACTTCGAGTCGGGACTTGCAGCCATGCAGGTATGGCTCAATGGCGAGGAGGTGGGCTACTCCGAGGGCACTAAGACTGCCGTTGAATTCGATATCACCGACATGGCAACTACGGGCTGGAATACCCTCGCCATCAAGGGTCATCGCTGGGCTGATGGCTCATACCTTGAGGGCCAGGACTTCTGGCGTCTATCGGGCTTTGACCGTAAGGTTAAGGTGTATAGTGTGGATAAGACACGCATCGCCGATGTGTATATCGTTGCCGACCTCGACGACAGCTATACCAAGGGACTATACAACGCCACGGTAAGCCTACAAAATGCTGACGATAAAGCGTTTAAGGGTGTTGTCGAGGTATCCGTACTGAAGACGTGGTATGACTATGGCAAGGAGCAGCTGATGACAGGCAAGGCAGTGGCCATGTTCACCAAGAGCGTCACAATAGATGGCAACAGCAACCTCGATGTTGACTTCACCCGCACATTAGGAAATATCGAGCTATGGAGTCATGAGAGCCCCAAGCTATACACCACGCTTATAACACTCAAGGATAGCAAGGGTCGCATCGTAGAGAGTACAGTATGTAACACAGGTTTCCGCCGCGTGGAGATTAAGGATGGCATACTTCTTCTCAACGGAGAGCGCTTGATGATTAACGGTGTTAACATCCACGAGCACAACCCCGCAACGGGGCATGTTCTCACACGCGAGCTTATGCTCAAGGATATCAACCTCATGAAGCAGCACAACATCAACGCTGTGCGCACCAGCCACTACCCACAGCCTACGGAGTGGTACGACCTCTGCGACATCCACGGCATACTACTCATTGACGAGGCTAACATCGAGGCTCACGGCTGTGGCACAGGCTGGCATGAGTCATACCCTGAATTTCACCCATCGCACCGCGAGGAGTGGAAGGGTACGCACCACGACCGCGTACGCTCGATGGTGGAGCGCGACAAGAACCACCCATCCATTATCATCTGGTCTATGGGCAACGAGAGTAGCGATGGCGAGGTATATGGCGAGATGTACGCATGGATACACGAGCGCGACAAGAGACGTCCCGTGCAGCTCGAGCAGGGCTATGGTGGCGCACACACCGACATCATCTGCCCTATGTACTCACCATTCAGCGAGTTGGAGTACTACGCCTCACGCGAGCTCACGAAGCCATATATCCTCTGCGAGTATGCCCACGCCATGGGTAACTCTACGGGCAACCTCCGCGAGTTCTACGACATCATCAATAGCAGCCCTCACATGCAGGGTGGCTTCATCTGGGACTGGGTTGACCAGGGTATAGACGCCGTAGGCAGGGATGGTCGCCACTACTGGGCATACGGTGGTGACTATGGAGCTTGGATGTACACCCATGACGAGAACTTCTGCTGCAACGGTCTTGTACTACCCGACCGCACGCCACATCCAGGACTTATGGAGGTTAAGAAGGTATATCAGGATATAGAGTTCGAGCTTGTGGATGGCAAGGTGCGCATACACAACAACCATAACTTCACCGACCTTGCTAAGTATAATTTCCGCTATGAGATACGGTGCGAGGGTAAAATAATATATCAACAGGCATTAGAGGGTGTGAAGTGCGCCCCAGGTGACTATGTCGATATTGCATACTCACCTGTCAAAATGAACCCTACTGAGGAGTACACCATAGACTTCGAGGCTTCGGCTATGATGCCCGACCTCACCAAGCCAGGCTCTACACGTAATGTAACAATCGCTACGGAGCAGCATATATTGGCGCCCTATGACTTTACGCACACACTGCCCGAGGGCGAGTTGGAGATTGAAGAGGGTGATGGCTGGTTAGTGGCGTATGCTGGCAATAGTGGCATATTATTCAACACCGAGACAGGCTCGTTGGCACGCTACGTATCCGCAGGTCGCGACCTCATGTCGCAGCTTCCTGAGCCATGGTTCTGGCGCGCACCAACGGATAACGACTGGGGTGCTGGCTTCCAGTATAAGGCTAACGTATGGCGCACCAACCGCAGCCGTAGCATAGATGCTAAGGTGGAGAAGTACGACAATAGGGTTGTTGTAACCTCGGTGCGCGAACTCCTTGACGCCCCATCGCTCTACACCACAACATACACCTTCATGGCCGATGGTGCCCTTAAGGTGGAGGTAAGGTGGGAGCGCAAGAGCGAACACCTCTCGGAGCTACCACGCTTCGGCATGCGCATGATACTCCCAGAGGAGTATAAAAACCTCAAATTCTATGGCCGTGGACCCTGGGAGAACTACTCGGATCGCAACGAATCGTCGTTCATAGGTCTCTGGGAGCAGTCTACCGACGAGCAGCTATTCCCATACGTACGCCCTCAGGAGTCGGGCAATAAGACCGACGTACGCTGGGTGGAGCTTACGAATGAGTACGGCATCGGCATACGCGTTGAGGGCTTGCAGCCGCTGAGCATCAGCGCTATGCCTCATCGCTCGGAGGATCTCGACCCAGGGCTCACGAAGAAGCAGATGCACTACTCCGATATTGAGCCACGCCGCGAGGTGGTACTACACATAGACCTTGCACAGCGCGGACTGGGTGGTGACGACTCATGGGGTGCTGTGCCTCACGAGCAATACCGCCTCGAGGGCGATAGTTACAACTATGGCTACGTAATACGACCTATAAGCAGATAAGTGATGAGAGGGTGCCCACTTGGACACCCTCTCATCACTTATATTTTGTTGCTATCTATCGACCTTCAATAACGACGAGTCGCCATAGCTCAGGAAGCGGAAGTCGTGCGAAAGGGCATAATCGTAGATCTTATGCCAATCATCACCCACATAGGCACTCACCAAGAGTAATAGTGTCGATTTAGGCTGATGAAAGTTGGTGATTATATACTTCACTATGCGGAAGCGATAGCCAAGAGGCGTTATCATAATCTGCGTTGCTGCCTTTAGCTGCTCAACGTCATTCGCCACCATATAGTCGCACAGCGTCTGCAACGCCTCCCTGCCTGTAAACTCAGCAGGTATATCGTATAGCTCCCACTGCCCGATAACACGCTCCGCGTCGGGTGTCCCCACGCTCTTAATACGCCAAGCGAGTGCCGATAGCGACTCCATGGTGCGCACCGATGTAGTACCCACAGCAACGATGCTGTCTATACGTTTAAGCATATTCTCCACGGTCGAGCGGGTGACGATGAAGTGCTCAGTATGCATTGGGTGCTCAGCAGCATTATCATCCTTTACGGGGAGGAACGTGCCAGCACCAACGTGCAATGTAACACCCTCAAAACCAAAGCCCTTAGCACGCATATCTGCCATCAGTTCCTCGGTAAAGTGAAGACCCGCCGTGGGGGCGGCCACCGAGCCCTCGAACTTAGCATAAACGGTCTGGTAGCGCGTATTATCTATAGCCTCGCTATCGCGATTGAGATATGGCGGTATTGGAATTCTACCCAATGTCTCCAGCACTTCACCAAAGGTCATATCTGCCGTCCAGCGAAAGCGTACTATATGCTCACGTGTGCCGCGCTCAACAATCTCGGCACTGAGCCTATGGCTCACACCCTCAACATCGAAGTCGATAGCAATCTCGCCCTCCTTCCACTTCTTCAGATTGCCTACAACGCAGCTCCACTCCGACTCACCCTTAATGCTAAAGGCATTCTCATAGTCGGCAGGGGCGTGTGGTTCGAGGCAGAAGACCTCGATACGAGCCCCCGATGTCTTGTGCATTATTATACGCGCGCGCACGACACGCGTATTATTAAATACGAGTAGCGACCCCGCAGGGATATACTCCGCCACATTGGCAAAATGGCTCTCGCGGATTGTGCCATTGTCGTAGATGAGTAGCTTCGACTGCGAACGCTCCGCCAACGGGAACTTTGCGATGCGCTCATCCGCAAGGTCGTAGTTAAAGTCGTTAATATCGATATGTCGCTCCATACTACTTAATATCAAAGTTTAGCAGCACCTTATCGCCAATAAGCAGCTTATAGTTATCGCCAGCCTTCGCCTCGAACTGCTCTGCCGAGCCTAAGTATATAAGGTCACCAATGCGCAGTGTCATAGCCTCAGATAGCGTGCTCACCACCCTATCCACCGTAAAGCGCATATCCGACAGTTTTATCTTAGCACGCACCTCATCGTTAATCATGAATGTTGCGCCCTCCAACATAGCATCACGACCGAGGCTGTCGAGTGACAGTGCCGACGAGTGGTCGAAGCCCACTGCTTCATCCCAGGGAAGTCCCTCGGCACGCAACTGATCGAGTCTATCGACCTGTGTGAAGCTTACGCCCGCCATGACAGCATCGACACATCGCGAAGCGAACCTCTCGCCAATACACTTTGCAAGACGCGCATTACGCACGACGATATGTGGCTCGGCAACAACACGCCCCACACCATCGGGGATGTAGAAGGCGTCGTTATTACGCAACAATGCTGTGTCGGCCTTGAGGTAGAAGCGTGGCGTATCACCCGCTTCGGAGTAGTTATTTATAATATGAATAAGTTTCATTACATCAGCGATTTTACAATATCCTTTGCAAAGCGATCTGAGGCTCTATCCTCGCCCATCATAGCTCGTAGCTCATCGAAATCGCGCAGCATACGCTCTCGCTCCGAGCCGCCCACACATAGCGACTGCACCTCACCATATAGGGCATCCATCTTGACCTTTGCCACGACAACCTCCTTGACAGCCTCGCGATTGAGATTGATGTTCACCAACGAGATATATGGTATGCGGAGGAAGTATGGTTTTAGCTTCTCATATAGCCATGGCACCTTGTAGAGGACCACCTCTGGTATACCCATAAGTGCCGTTTCGAGGGTCGCCGTACCCGATGTTACTATTGCCACCTCCGCCATGGCGAGGGTCTCCTGAGTCTTATCCACAAGGATACGCACATCGCTGCCAGATACTATATTCTCATAGAGCGAACGCTCTATCCATGGCACTGCCGTGACTACAAACTGATGTGTAGGCATACGACGAGAGAGAGCCACCATATCGGGAAGGTTAGCCCTAATCTCTGACACACGGCTACCTGCCAAGAGGGCTATTATGGGGCGCTCATCGAGGTTGTTAGCCTTGATAAACTCCTCGCGTGTAGGGAGTGTCGCTCGTCTTTCCGAAATATCATCAACAAGAGGATTACCACAGAACACTGGCTCTATGCCGTGAGAGCGGAAGTACTCTGTCTCGAAGGGGAAGATGGTGTATAGCCTATCCACATACTTGCGAATCTTCTTCACACGACGCTCCTTCCATGCCCACACCTTGGGGGCGATGTAGTAATACACCTTTATGCCTCGTGCCTTTGCCCATTTGGCGATACGGAGGTTGAAAGCAGGATAATCGACAAGAATGATGACATCAGGCTGGAACTTTGCTATATCTGCCTTCACTGCATCCATCTGTCGAAAGATGGTTCGCAGGTTCTTAGCCACCTGCACGAAGCCGAAGAAAGACATCTTCGTATAGTGATACAAGAGGTTCTCCTTACCACCGATGGCTGCCATGCGCTCTCCACCGCAGAAGCGGAACTCCGCAGCGCCATCCGAGTAGCGTATGCCACGCATCAGCTTGCTTGCATGCAAATCTCCTGAGGGCTCACCCGCAATAACATAATACTTCATCTCAACACGATTTAGACTACAAAGATAGCACTTTATCTTAAAAGATAAAAGCTATCGACGATGTTTTGCTCTATATGCTTGAGGCGACACACCAACCACACGCGCAAAGTACTTACCGAAGAACGATTGCGTCGGGAAATTGAGGTTGTAGGCTATTTGCTTAATGGTGTGTTCCGTCGATGTAAGCTGCGTGATGGCATCGAGCGTAACATACTTCTCAATCCACTCTACGGCACTCTTACCACTCGATGTCTTGACCACGGTTGAGAGATATTTCGCCGTTAGACCTAAACTATCTGCATAGAAGGCGAGGTTGCGATGCTGGCGATAGTTGGCCTCCACTAAACGGATAAACTCCGAGGTAATATCGGTTTGGCGCGTCTGCATATTATGATTTTGGTGCTGGTCATGCAGAAAGTAGCCCATACCGAGGAAGAAGGCGCGCGTTATTAGGCGTAGCACCTCCAAGCGATGAGGGTGCTCCTCGATAGGAATTATGTTCATACACATAGTTAGGTAGCCCTCTAACGCCTGTCGCGCACGATCCTCAAGTAGAGAATATGGGTTCTCTATGACAATATTACGCAAATTGAAGGTATTACCAATACTTAGGCTCTCGGTAAAGTGTTCTGACATAAGAACGTATATCGCACGAAAATCCTCCGATATATCCACCATCTCGGTAATCTGACCTGGAAGTATAATAAAGAAGCCGCCAGGCTCAAGATTATATGTCTTGGCATTAATACGCCCACAGCCACTACCCTTCTGGCAATATACAGCAACAACAAGAGGTGAACGATATGGTCTGTTTGGGAGTATATCGAACGAGGGGTTGTCGATAATGCTTATCTCATCCTCTACACTATATGCCACGCCTTTATGCCCAGCACTGAGGTAGTTGTCAATTGTCTTTGCTAAGGTTGTACTCATTGGACTAATATTCTTTTTTATTTGGATAAATACTCCTATTACTCCACAAACATAATACTTTTTTACCGAATATTTACATATCATCGGAATATTAGTCCAAACAATAGGAGTTTCAACCCTTTATTCGCATCCATAACCTTAATACCTTTGCACCAGAAATAAATGATATCACCCAATGACTATGAACAGAATTTACATTGTTACAGGAGCAGCAGGCTTCTTAGGTAGTACAATATGCCGACAACTCATCAATGACAACCAGCGTGTGCGCGCTTTTGTATTACCGAACGACAAGGCGGCAAAATATCTACCCAAGGATGTAGAGATTTACGAGGGCAACATTTGCGACAAGGATACTCTTCAAGCAATATTTAAGGTTGATGACGACAGTCGCATAGTAGTACTCCACATAGCCAGCATCGTGACCGTAAATCCAGACTACGACCAGCGCGTGATGGATGTTAATGTTGGCGGCACCGATAATATTATAGATATATGTAAGAGCCACCCCAACTTCGAGAAGCTGGTATATTGTGGTAGCACAGGTTCGATTCCAGAGCTGCCTAAGGGAACGGCTATTGCCGAGCCTGAGAATTATGACCCCGAAAAGGTCGTTGGATGTTATAGCCAGTCGAAGGCGATAGCTGCACAACACGTCTTGGAGGCGGCACGCGCAGGTCTTAATGCATGCATTACACACCCCACAGGCATCATGGGTCCTGATGACTTCTCCTTGAGCGAGACCACATCGACACTCATCAAGATTATCAACGGCGAGATGAGCATCGGCATAGCTGGCACATTCAACCTTGTGGATGTACGCGACTTGGCAAGTGGTATTATTGCAGCAGCGGAGCGCGGCAAGAGTGGCGAGAGCTACATATTGGGCAACGAGGCTGTAAGTTTCAAGCGCTTTGCGCGTCTTGTAGCAAAGGAGAGTGGCTGTGCTGCCGTTCGAATGTTTCTACCGGGCAAGTTAGCCAATATGGTGGCTACCAACTTAGAGAAGAAGGCAAAGCGCCGCGGCGAAAGACCAATGATGACAACATTCTCTGTTTACAACCTTACACGCAACAATCTCTTTGACTCATCGAAGGCACGCAGGGAGTTGGGCTACAATCCACGTTCATATAGTGAGACTATCCGCGACGAGGTGGCATGGCTACAAAGTGAAGGACATATTAAAAATCGAGATATTATGGAGCAGACAAAGAAGAAGCGAAGCATTAAAAAGGGCATTGTAAAGGCTTATATAGGTATCGAGAATGCCGTAGTTGGCAGTTATAAGGCTATTGAGAATGGTGTAGTTGGTGGCTACAAAGCCATAGAGAATGGTGCTGTTAAGGGCTACAATGCAGTGGAGGATGCTACAGTGGGTGCCTATAAAGAGATTGAGAACTCGGCAAAGAATATGGGCAAGAGCCTCGTAGAGGAGTATAACAAACAGAAGAGTGGAAATAAAAAGTAGCCCGCGGGCTACTTTTTATTTATAAGGTCAGGGCGAAGGGCCTTGGTGCGACACCATGCCTGCTCGTCCTGCCACTTCTCAATCTCGGCGAAGTTTCCTGAGAGCAACACCTCTGGCACCTTCCAGCCATTGAACTCCGCAGGGCGTGTATAGACAGGTGGCGCTAATAGGTTATCCTGGAAGCAGTCGGTGAGGGCAGATGCCTCATCGCCAATAGCACCAGGGATGATACGCACAACAGAGTCGGCAATAACGCATGCAGCAAGCTCACCACCCGTAAGCACATAGTCGCCGATAGATATTTCGCGAGTGATAAGGTGCTCGCGAATACGATAGTCGATACCCTTATAGTGACCACAGAGGATGATGATATTCTTCATCAGCGAGAGGCGGTTTGCCTCATGCTGGTTGTAGGTGATACCATCGGGCGAGGTGAAGATAATCTCGTCGTAGTCGCGCTCCGACTTTAGCTTCTCTATGCAGCGGAACACAGGTTCTATCTTCATCACCATGCCTGCCTCGCCACCGAAGGGGTAGTCATCGACCGTGCGGCGCTTATCGTCGGTATAGTCGCGTAGGTTGTGGACATATATCTCGGCATGTCCCGACTCCTGTGCGCGCTTCAAGATTGACTCATTGAGCGGTGATGCCAACAACTCTGGAACGACAGTAATAATATCTATGCGCATAGCCTCTTAGCCTTTGTAGTTTACCTCGTTATTAAGCACCTCGACAATAAATGGGTTGTACAACACCTCGTGACCTATCGTTGACTCGCTCTCATGACCTGGATAGATGGTCACATCATCGCCAAGAGGTACAATCTGCTCCAAGATAGACTTCATAATCCACGAGTAGTCGCCACCAGGGAGGTCCGTGCGACCTATACTCTCCCTAAAGAGCGTATCGCCTGTGAAGAGCGACTTTGAGCTCTCGTCGAAGAGTACCACATGACCGGGTGTATGCCCTGGAGTCTTGATAACGCGCAACTCCGTATTACCAAACTTAATGCTCTGCAGCGCATCAAGGTCGATATCCACAGCTGGCACCACATTGCACTTCAAGCCATAGACCATACCGCCTGAGGTGCTATCAATGAGGAACTTATCCTTCGACGAGCAGGCGAACTGCACACCATACTCATCCTTGAGCCACTGCACACCCTGTGTATGGTCGAAGTGGCCATGGGTATTGAGTGCCATGACGGGCTTTAGGCCACGCGCCTCGATCATCTCCTTTAGAATTCTATTCTCGCCAGCATTCATATTGCCAGCGTCTATTATAACACACTCTTTTGTATCGTCCCACACGAGATAGGTATTCTCGCGGAAGGGGTTGAAAACAACTCGTTTAATCTCCATATCTCATTTTATTTTCTCTCGTTATTCGATTATAGCCTTAAGCGTGAGGTGCTTAACGCCGCTCTTCGCCGTTGAGTGCACCTTCAGCACACGGTAGAAGTTGCCATCGGGGGCCTTCGATGGGTCCATGGTGATGACGATAGAGCCACGCTCGCCAGGCATCACCTTGCGCCTATCGCACTGCACCTTGGTACATGAGCACGATGTCTGCACCTCGGTGACGACCAACGGTAGGTTGCCCGTATTGGTATAGGTCACACGCAACACCTGAGGGTCGTCCTCATGTGAGAGTGTTCCGAGGTCAATTACGTTCGACGAGAACTCTATCTCCGCGCCCTTAACATCCTGGGCGTAGAGCGCGCTTGTGGCGAACAGTGCCACAACAACCAATACAACATATCGCATCACCTTCATACTACTAATCAAGCTCAAATTGATAGGTTATAATACCCTCATACTCCATATCGCTCTTGACAAACATAGCCTTTCTCGCAGCCTCCAACGCCAACTCTATCAAGACAGAATCCTGTGTATTAGAGCCGCTTTGCGAATACTCTGCATGTGTCACACTACCCGATGGACTAACCTTAACACGTATAGCAACTATACACGCAACATTATATCCCGAGCCGTCGCCCTTACGCATCTCCCCATCACCCTCCTTAGCGATTCTATTGCCCATTGGCACACGCTCTGTAGAGAGAGCCACTGTAGGTTCAAAAAGAGCCGAAGGATTGATAGTGCGAGTCTCCTCTGCCTTGCCGTTTACCTCCTCGCCCTTAACATCCTGGGCGTAGAGCGCGCTTGTGGCGAACAGTGCCACTACAACTAATACAACATATCGCATCACTCCCATATCACTAATCAAGCTCAAAATTATAGGTTATAATACCCTCAGACTCCATATCGCTCTCGACAAACTTAGCCTTTCTCGCAGCCTCCAACGCCAACTCTATCAAGACAGAATCCTGCGTATTAGAGCCGCTGAGCGAATACTCTGCATGTGTCACACTACCCGATTTACTAACCTTAACACGTATAGCAACTATACCCGTAACATTATAATTCTTCTTTGGTTTTGGCAGTGCCTCCCTCAGACCTCTATTTTGAAGACCTTGGCTAAGGTTATCAGTGCCCTCAAGATCCGGACCCGAGCCACCACCCTTACGCGTCTCCTCATCTGCCTCCTCGGCACTCATATTACCAGCTGATATGCGCTCCGTAGAGAGTGCCATTGAAGGATCAAAACTTGCATGAGGATTTTTTGTCTGCGTCTCCTCCGCCTTGCCATTTACCGCCTCGCTCTTAGGCTCCTCGGCAGGTTTGGTGTTGGCTGGCGAAGGCTTATCAACACTCTCCTTAGCCCTCTCGTCACCCTTAGCAACATTGTGGATGACCTCCTTCTTCTCCTCCTTCTCCTCCTCTCTCTCTATCTCTTCGGGCTCCTCATTCGACTCCGTCATGTCAACGCTAATCATAAGATCGCGAGGCGCAGATGGCTCCACGGAGATGGATACAAAGCTGAGTATAGATACAAAGATGACCAACACCACGATAAGGGCTATCGCAGCATATCTCTTCGACCTATTATCATTTGGATTGTAATACTCCATTACTATCTATCTTTGGTTGCAATGACCAACTTGTACTTATCCTCCTTAACGCCCTTATTCTCTGGTCGCGAGTGATAACGCGTATTCAGCTTTTGTATCTCCTCTGCCACATCAACAAAATTCTGCATCGAAATCTTATCACGGTCGCAGTGCAATGATATATTCATAACAGGTGAGCTCTTCGTTGTGCTCTCCGACTCATCGTAATACTTCTCCAAGGCCTCACCCAGCTGCGTAACGTTAGTGCACTTTACATTACTATTGAGCATGTAGCACGCCGAATTACCCTCAACCGTAATGGTTATGGTTGCAGATGAATTGTCAGACTCCTTGTTACCATCCGCTGTTGGCAACGAGACTTTCAATGCATGAATAGGGTTAATGAGCGTTGTTGCCAGCACGAAGAAGACCAACAATAAGAAGATAAGGTCCGTCATTGACGATGACGAGAATGACGAACTAATTTTTGAACTTCGCTTAATTGCCATAGGTCATCTTACTCTTGTACTGGTTGGTTCAAAATATCCATAAACGCTATTGAGGTAGCCTCCATACGGAACACGAGCTTCTCGATACGTGCCACGAGATAGTTGTGCGCAAAGTATGCAGGGATACCAACAACAAGACCACCAACGGTGGTTACCATAGCAGTATACATACCATCCGAGAGGCTTGCGATATCTACCAAACCGCCATTGTTAGCCGACATATCCATGAAGACGCCAACCATACCGATTACAGTACCCAAGAAACCAATCATTGGAGCACCACCCGAGATTGAAGCCAACCATGGGAGGTTTGTCTCAAGCTTCGCAACCTCAACATTTGCAACATTCTCGATGGTAGTCTGGATGTCACCCATAGGACGACCGATACGCTCGATACCCTTCTCAATCATGCGAGCAATAGGCGAGTCGGTGCGACGGCAAAGGTCCATAGCGGCGTCGATGTTACCCTCTGAGATATAGTCACGAATACGGTTCATAAAGTCGACGTCGATCTGCGAGGCCTGGCGAATGGCGAGGAAACGCTCCACGAAGATGAATATCATGACGCAGGCGAGCAACACCAACACCCACATCAAGAAGCCACCAGCCTGGAAAAGCTCCCAGAAGCTCATGGTCTTCACCTTTGCATCATCACCACTCGTGTCAGTATTAGGGTCTGTAACATCAGGAGTGACCACTTTAGTTGTGTCCTGCGACCCAGACTGAGCATCTGGGACTGACTGCTCAGTGTCAGCCTTGCCATTACCCTGCTTACCATTCTGAGCCATTGCCACCGAGGGCGACATTAGTGCTAAGAGCACAAATCCGAAAAAGATTGTTAGGATTTTCTTCATAATATTATAACGTTTTTAATTAATAATTATCCATATTTTACATCTGTCAGCCATGTATATAACGCCTATTTCTCATGGTTAGTATCAAAGGTTGGGGTTGTAAACTCCTCGTCATCAATCACCAACTCCTGAGGCACCTCTATCTTCACCTTTGTATCCTCCTCACGCGCCTCGCCCCTCTCTGCATCACGCGCCTTAGCGCGCGCCTCACGACGCTCCTTGCGGCGCTGCTGACGCTCCGGGTTGACAAACCTATCCCTAATACGCTCGCCCAGCTCCTTGAACGTATTGAAGTTCTCACTATAGTAGACTCCCAAGCCTGCCTCCTGCATGCCCTGGTTCTCGCCATAGCGATCTATCGTCTGCGTGAAGCCCTTAAGGCGGAACGCACCGTCGCTATCGATAAGCCATGTGATGAACGCCTCGCCAACGAAGTTCGATGCTCGCTCCGTAGCCTTCAACGACTCATCCGACAGATAGCCACCCTCGACCTCGACAATAAGGCGGTCGTTAAGCCAGCTCTTCGAGAAGCCGAAGTCGACCTCATCACCCGTAAGGTCCGTACGTGGTCTATAACGGAATATGACGTTGTAGTCGTCGCCCGAGAGCCAGTTACTCAACTGGTTAGAGAGCATCTCGAAGCCCGTAGTAGCAGATATAGATGCACCCATAGCGCCTGTGTCATCCGCAGCGAAGGTGTTTGCAGCCAATAGCCAGAACATCTGCGTGGCGATAGCCTGCTGGTCGGTGAGCGTCGAGTTAATCACAGTCTGTATCTCGGGAGCTGCATTCGGAACCTTGACATCGAAGTTAACCGTAGGCTCCATCATATCGTCCGTAAGCTTGATGTAGCAATCTACGGGCACTGCTCGTGAGGTATCAATACCCCTCACCGAGCCACCAAGCAGAGGTTTGAGCGACGCCTTCGTCTTATAGACCGCATCGATGTTCAACTGCGCCGCCATAGGGTCGCCATTCCACGATACGGTAGATCCCGGCTCGACGGTAAACTTCTTATGCCAGATATTCTGCAGCGTAAACAGGTAGCTACCCTCGTTGATAGTATAGGTGCCTCGCATATCGAGGATATTTGCCTTGGGGACATAGTGCAGCGTAAACTGACCCGAGCCAGTACCCTTAATGATATCGCCCAAAGTAGGATCGATGACGAGCTGCATCTCTACATTAGGCTCTACATTGAGGGTCATGTCGATATCCATCACACTGCTGATATTATTCACCGAGCGCTGACGACGTTCATGTGCCGCCATACGTCGCTTGAGGAAGGTTGTAGTATCAGGCGCTTCCGCCTTAGCCGCCGTAAACCTCACGAAGTCGGCATACGAGACATTCTCCTTACCCATCAATGGCATGAAGAACTGCGAGTTATCAGCGCTCGTCGCCGTAATATCCATCTTCATGCCTCGCTTATCGCCCACAAACGACGCTCTACCCGTAGCATAGATATGTCCATAGAAGAGGTCGTTATCCTTGACCTTGGTGTCGAGCACAAGAACATTAGAGCCAGCAACAGAGATATCATACTCGACATTCGACAGATGCTCAAGGCTAAGGTCCATGCTATAGTAAGCATTATGACCATCCTTATCGAAGAGCTTTATACTATCGGCATATATGTGGTTATCCCTAACCCTAAGCTCGCCATAAGGCGATGTATAACGCGTCTTTGTAAAGTCTACTGTAGCCCCGATGTCGCGTATCGCGGCGCTACCATTGAGCTTCGCCACACGTCCCGTACCCTCGATACGCACATCGACATCTGCCGTACCCGCAATCTCGGACACGACACCACGAAGGAATGGCTGCAGCAGCTCTGCCTTGAGCCTACCTATCTTTGCCGTAGCAAGATAGCGCGTATTAGCTGGCTGGTAATAACCCCTGATGGTCGTATCGCCCGTGATGCGGTCGAAGATATAGACACGAGCCCTATTCTGGGCGAAGTCCCACTGCGAGGTGATACGCTGTGGAGGTGCCAACAATCCGTTAACACGCAGACTATCAAGCTCTATATCTGCTTCTATCTCGGGGTGCTTAAGCACCGACTTGATAACAGCACTACCATTCGAGCGACCCTCAATCTCATAGCCCCAACGACCCACAAGAGCGGTCAAAGGCGATATGTCGAAGTTATCAAGCGTCAGTTGTAGAGCATCATCCGCCGAAGCAGAGACCACGCCGTTGACAACCAGCTGCTGTCCGGGGTGGATGACACGTAGGTTATTAATCGTTATGCGTCGCTCCGCGACATCGATACCGCGTGAGAAGAGCTGCCACTGCACACTGTCGTTGGTAAAGTGCGATGGCGTAATATCGATATGCATCGATCGACGACGCGAGAGAGAGTCGCGGCTAAACTTCGCCTGAAGACCCAACATACCCGACGCCTTGCCATCCTCGCTCTCAAAGCCAGCACGTAGAGAGGCTCTATTCTCATTTGCACCTCCCGTTATCGAGAACTTCGGCATCAATGGTCGCGAGCCAACATATATGCACGATGAGTTGAGCCATAGCGAGAGTGAGTCCTTCATTCGCTTATCCACATTTAGCGAGGCGTTAGCCATGATGATGCTCTTATACTCGATGGCCTCGGAGCTACCTCGGAGCATCATATTATTGGCAGATGGGCTAAATGCTAAGTATGCCTCGGTATTAGGCGCCACAAGCAAGCTCGATGATACGGCATCAAGCAGCTCGTTGATCTTCTCGCCCACGGTAATCTTCACCATGGTGTTATCATTCTCATAGTCGTGATTGAGGCTTCGCTTCTCCGTGTTATCATCATAGAGCAGCGGTATGTAGGTCAACACGAAATTATGGATGTAGCTATATATGTCGCCATATCGAAGATAGCTCTGGAACTTCACATTGAGGAACTCCGACTGCAGCTGCGCAGCTCTAAAGCCCTCATCGCCATACATCGACACCAAAATTCTATCGGTGGTGATGGTGTTATTCGGATATTTATACACCACATCGGCGATACTCAACTCACCATCGAGGTCATCGATATTGTTACCCGAGGCCTCGATGCCGACATTCATGGAGATTAGCGAGGTCGTATCTCGCTTGTTTATACCTAAAGCGTGGAGGTTCGCGCTATGAAGATCCAAGGATAGGTTATACGTAGGACGCTCCAAATCGAGGTTCATAGCACCCGACATATCGAACTGCAGGTTCTCATCACCCGACGACACCGTGGCCATATACTCTCCGCCATCTACCTCGCCTTCAGCCGTAATATCCTTGTAGCGATAGTCACCCCACTCAACGCCATCAACCCTTGCCGATAGCTTAGCCTTCAGATTGTTGCCGATATTTGCGTTACCCTTGACATGGGCATCCACCCTACCGAGCCTCTCTATATCGAGCGTTTGTCCCAAGTCAAACTGATGTGTAGAGAGAGCACCTCCCACATAGAGACCACCCCTATCATAGCGCTGTATGCGGAGATTTGCATTTACACGACCGACACCCGAGCGCACACGACCATCAACATGGAACTTTCTAAGGTCACCCTCATAGATACCCTCAACATCTACCCACTCCACATTATCGACGATGCCCTGCACCCTCTCTGGCAACTCCCTACCCGTAGCCTCCGCAACCAAATACTTGGCATCGTCAGCCGTAACATGAGCCCTATCGATGTCTACGTCATAGGTGGCAGTGCGCCAATCGGGCAGACCCACGATATGGGCTACGCCATTGATATAGCTATTATCGCCCAACGAGACACTGTTTAGCTCCGCCTCGAAATCGCGCACATAGCCCTCAAATGAGCCATTGACATCTCTAACCTGAACATCCCAGCTCCTTAGCTTAGGAGCAAAATATGCTACATCCGAGGAGTGAAGCGAGGCATAATCGACAATACCGACCATCTTAACCGAGTCGATAAAGTATTTGTAGCGCTCCCAATTACCGCCATCAAGCACCAAGTATGGCATATTGATAGTGGACTTCTGGGTGGCGGCACTCAACTCCTCAAACTTGATATATCCCTTATCGACGAGCAACTTAGCATTGAAGTCATCGAGCACAAAGCCACTCTTCTCCACACCCGATATATTCTTCAAGTCGCACGCCACCACACCGCGAACAACCGATAAGTTGTAGACCATACCGCAGATATTGCGCACATCCATGTCATTGTAGTCAACGCCATACTCGGGATTGCGATGCTGAAGACGCTCATACGTAAAGACAAGATTATTCGCCTTCATGTCGGTGATATACAACCTGAAGTCGCCCTTGCCATCCCTCTTTGTGAGACGCTGTATTATAGGGCGAATATTTATCTCGCCCGACTTCAGCTCTCTAATATGCAACTCTGCATCGGTAAGCTCCGCCGCCTCGAGGGTTAGCGCTGGTCCCTCGAAGGCTATCTCGGCGATACGCGCCTTTGCCTCACCAGCATAGAGGAGTGGCTTCTGCTCAAAATCCTCGACATAGAAGCCCTGGACGCGAATCTTGGTAAAGAGATCGAGGTCGATGCGGTCGATGGTCACCTTCGTGCCGAGACCCTTGCTCGCAAACTTCGCCGCCTTGTCGGCAACATAGTTCTGGATGGAGTCGACGCTAAGAAGCAAAGTTATAGAAATAGGCAAAAATATCGACAACAAAATGATGGTCGATAGCACCTTTGCCAATATTTTTATAACTTTGCGCATTGAAACCCTTGAATTGGTTTTAAGAGTACATAACAATTAACCTACAAAAGTAATCATTTTCTATTAAAAATAGAAAAGATTTGCAAAAAAATTATTCCGTTATGGATATTACAATACTCGGCATTGAGTCATCGTGCGACGACACCTCGGCAGCCGTGATTAAAAATCGCACCCTGCTATCAAACGTAATTGCCTCACAGGCAGTACATCAGAAGTATGGCGGTGTCATCCCTGAGCTCGCCTCACGTGCCCATCAGCAAAATATTGTACCCGTAGTGGATACCGCGCTCAAGGAGGCTGGTATCACCATCGACAAAGTCGATGCCATAGCTTTCACTCGCGGCCCAGGACTTTTGGGCTCACTCCTTGTTGGTGTCTCATTCGCCAAGGGACTATCCATCGCCAACAACATCCCTCTTGTCGAGGTAAACCATCTACAGGGACACATCCTCTCGCACTTTGTGGATATGCCCGACCACGAGATACCACACCCCGACTTCCCATTCCTATGCCTCTTGGTCAGCGGCGGTCATACGCAGATTGTGCGCGTCGACTCACCAACCCAGATGGAGATCATAGGCACGACCATTGACGATGCCGCCGGCGAGGCATTCGACAAGTGCGCCAAGGTCATGGGACTACCCTACCCTGGAGGTCCTATTATCGACCGCCTTGCCAAGGAGGGCAACGACAAGGCATTCAAATTCGCAAAGCCACACGTCGAGGGGGAGTTTGACTACTCATTCTCAGGATTGAAGACCTCATTTTTATACACCTTGCGTGATGCGGTCAAGGTCAACCCCAACTTTGTAGAGGAGAACAAAGCCGATCTATGCGCTTCGTTACAACGAACAATCATCGAGATACTCCTCGACAAGGTTATCAAGGCATCTAAGGCTACGGGAATCAAGGATATAGCCATTGCTGGCGGCGTATCTGCCAACTCTGGTCTTAGAGAGGCTATCGCCGAGGCGGGACGTCGCCGTGGTTGGCGCACATTCCTTCCAGAGCTAAAGTTCACCACCGACAATGCTGCTATGATTGCCACCGCAGGCTACTATCGTTATATGGCTGGCGAACTCAGCAACCTCGAAGTATCACCCGTAGCACGTATCGAAGATTTATAGCAATGGAGCACCACGAGCTACCCTACAACGACTATGGCATGGCGATGCGTCGTCGCTTAGGTGGTCGTGTGCAGAAGCTCGCAATTGATGCCGCCATGAGCTGCCCTAACCGCGATGGAAGGGTTGCTCGTGGCGGCTGCACTTTTTGTCTTAACGAAGCATTTTCGCCCTCCTACTGTCGCGCCGCCGAGAGCATCACCGAGCAGATAGAGCGAGGCATCGCCTTTCACGCTGCACGCCGCCGCCATGGCGACATATATCTCGCTTATTTACAGAGCGGAACAAATACAAATGCACCTATAGAACGCCTCGAAAAGATATATAGCGAGGCTCTTGCACACCCCAAAATATCGGGCTTGGTCGTCGGTACACGCCCCGACTGCATAAGTTCCAAAATACTCGACCTTTTAGACTATTTTTCCAATAGATACTACATCGCTATTGAGTATGGTATTGAGTCGACCAACGACACCACACTCACCCACGTCAACCGCGGCCACGACTTCGCTTGCGCCCAGCGCGCCATCGAGCTAACCCATCGCCACAACATCGACATTGGCGCCCACTTCATCATTGGACTTCCGGGCGAGAGCCGCGAAGAGATTATCGCGCAAACCGACTCCATCAACGCCCTCGGCATCAACTTCATAAAGTTTCATCAGCTGCAGATATATCGCTCCACGCCTATGGCTGCGGAGTGGCGCGAGCACCCCGAAAGGTTTCTCTTCAACCACGGGGACAATAGCGAAGAGTACCTATCTCTTATCATCGACATTCTTCGCCGCTTAAGTCCCGACATTGCTATCGAGCGCTTCGCCTCTACCGCACCTCGCGACCTGCTGCTCCACTCGCCACTTGGCGGCATCCGCATGGATGCTCTGCGCAATATGCTCGTCGAGCGGATGCGCACCCTCAACGCCCAGCAGGGGGATACGGTTAGTGAGTAGAGAGTAATGAGTAATTAGTAATATTTCGCTCCATAGGAGCGATGGGAATAGAGTAGTGAAGAGTAGTGCGCGGACTGAGGTCCGCTAAAGGGTAGTGAAGCGTAGTAAAGGGTGATTGCGCGCAGACTCCCCTAATACCCCACACTACTCTTTAGCGCCTTGAGGCGCAAACTACTCTTTACTACTCAATCGCGCTAAGCGCACCATACCTTTTCCCTAACACAAGTCGCACCCAAAACCAACAATTCTGCGATAATAGCTCTTTTGTTGCAAGAAAAGTTGCAAAATCACGATAATTTACCTACCTTTGTTTCGAATAGCCTCATTATAGGCTCGCGTGAGCATGCATATATGTGCACAAAGAGTGGGAAAATAGTCATTACGATGACAGACAACCACTGACAAAGGAGAACAAAAAACAAACAATATTAAAATTTTACACTATGAAAAAGCTTCTATTTTTCTTGGCAGCAGCCATGCTTTTAGGAGTATCATGCCAGCAGCATGAGGGTTTCAACGAGGTCAGCAATGACGACGTTGTTTCCGTTCAGCTCAAGCTTGACATCCCTGAGTTGGCAGCTACACGCGCAGGCGAGACCGACATGAATAGTGGTCTTGGCGCTATCGACAACTTCAACGACGACGAGTGGGCGAAGTATGATGTTCGTTATATCCTCGAGATCTACGACGTAACCCCATCCCACGAGAATCTCGATACTCCTATCAAGAAGCGCGAGGTTCAGACCTTCGACAGCTATCAGGAGACTATGTTCGAGGTTCGCCTTGTTCCTAACCGTAAATACCGCTTTGTGGTATGGGCAGACTTCGTTATGCAGGGTACAGATACCGACCTCAACTACAACACTGCAGATCTCAAGAGCATTACTCGCAATAGCATTGCTGCTATGGACGAGAGCCACGATGCATACTTCATTTGGAAGGATCTCGAGGTTACCAGCTCAGGTATCTCAGAGAGCCTCACTTTGAAGCGTCCTTTCGGTAAGATTCGTGTTATCACCACCGACCAGAACGAGGTGAACATCGGCTCTGAGGTTGCGCAGGTAGATGTTACTTTCTACAACCACACTCTCTACAACTCTCTCAACGCCGTAACTGGCGTGGCTACAGGCGACACTTTGAACTCGTACACATACACTGTAACCAAGGATGATTCAGTTTACACTCAGGGTTATGATGAGTCTATAGCAAACATGACTCTCTTTGCTGATTACATCCTTGCTGGTGACGAGACCGAGGGTGCTCAGGAGGTTAACTTCACAATCACCGCATGGGGTAAGGATGGTCGCGAGATCAACTCACACGACTTCAACACTCAGATTCCTTTGGAGCGTAACCACCTAACAACCATCGTTGGTAACTTGCTCACACTCCAGAATGAGATCTATATCTCTATCGACGACAACTTCGATGGCGAGTATCTACGCAACTACGAAGAGGAGACTCTTGCAGTTGAGTCATGGGGCATCGGTGAGCTCAACGAGTATGGCAACTATGAGTACGCCCTTAGCGATGGCACACACAGCTTCACACTTATCGTACCTTCAAGCTCCGTAAACCCAGCAAATGGCAAGCTTTGGACTGGCGATATGAAGTATGTAGCCTCTGAGGCGGAGCTTGTAAATTGGGACAACTTCACTATCGAGGGCTTGACGGTTGACCCAACACGTGCTGAATTCGTTGAGCCAACAATTGTCGGTGGCTCTATGCAGGTTTCAGACTTGTATGAGGGTGGCTCAGAGATCTACATCAACCTCGAGTACACATTGGACCCAACAGCTGAGACCCCTGTATACGAGACTATCTCATTCCTCTTCTCGGGTGACGCTGCAGCCAAGACCTTCCTTGCTTATCCAACTGTTGAGGCAAAGGTTGTTGACAACACCATCACCTTGACATGGGATGCTGTTGAGGGTGCTGAGAAGTATAGCATCACCACCGGCACCGAGATGCCAGTAATCACTGAGGAGTTGTCTTACACCTTCACTGGCGAGTATGGCGCTGTGTACACATTCGTTGTCACAGCCATCCCTGCTGACGAGGAGCTATACTACGAAGCATCAACAGAGATCAATGTTCCAATTGGCAGTGGCATAGAGACCTTAACAAGTGCGTCTATCAACGTCCCATATGACTGGAGCGACATGTACGTCATACTCTCAAATGAGGAGGGCACTGAGGTTCAGTTCAACTTCTACTACTGCACATCAGTCAACTACATACCAGAGGGCGAATACCCAGTCTCTAAGAGTGGTAATGCAGTATATCCTGAAGATGCAGGCACCTTCTATTCATACATACTAAAAGACGGAATCCAGTATGGTATTCACGAGGGCTACGTAAATGTCTCTGAGGTTGATGGCAAGTATCACTTCGATATCAACGTAACAAGCTCTGATGGCATTGCTCTTGAGGCTGTTTTCGAGGGCGACATCGAGGGTCTTGTTGTGCCAAGCCAGTATGTAGAGCCTGAGCAGCCAGCAGGAGAGCCACGCACCATCTACGTAACAGTTGATGCTGATATGCCTGAGCTATATTTCTACTCATGGGTATACGATGATTGGGGCAATCCCATTACGATCACTGCTGGATGGCCAGGTGATTTGATGACACAAGATGGCTCTGGCGTATTCCACTTCACATACCCAGCAGAGTATGATGGTAAGAGTGTCAACTTCATCTTCAACAATGGTCATGGAAGCCAGACCGAGGACTTAACGAATGTACTTACAGAAGATTTGTACTACGAGCGCTACGACATTGTCGTACCTCAGGTAGCCAACCCTGATGTTGACTCACAATACTCAGTTATCGGCAAATTGGCAGGTGGTGCTGAGTGGAGCTATGATATCTACTTCCCAGTCGACAGTGACGGCGACGGCGTCTATGTAGTTAAGGGCGTAAAGTTCGACAATGGCAATGAATTTAAGATTCGCCAGGACGGCAACTGGATTGTTAATTGGGGTAACGCAAACGATACAGATCTCGCACTTAATACACATGCATCGCTTGTTAATGATGGTTACAACCTTAAAGTTGCAGATGTATCATACGACAAGGCATACGACATCTACTTCGACACTAACAACTGGCAAGCATGGGTTACTGAGGGCGAGGCAGTGGAGCCAGAGCCAGAGCCAGAGGTTATCCCAGAGTTCGTAATCCCAGGTGAGGGTGTTGCTTATACCTATGATTACCGTTATACTAAGCTTGTAAATGGTTTGGATGCAAACAACTCAATTCGTGTAAAGCAGGACAATGATTGGATTTGGGAGATCAAGTTCAATCCTGGTCTTTCTGAAATCGTGGCTGGCGATTACACTGCTGTTCAGTACTTCACAACAACTGATGCTCTTGAGGTTGATACTTTTAACGGTGGTTTCCAGAATAATGACTACAACTACGTCTATCCAGATGAGTTTGAGAAGGTTACTACCTTCAACGTTCAGGTTCAGGGTGAGTACTACTGCATCACTTTGATTGGTAGCGGTGGTTATGGTAGTAAAGCAGGTGAGACATACCGTTGCGTATACATTGGTAAGATTTACAACTAATCCTATCTTATCAATAACTCTTCGGAGCTTCCCTTATCGGGAGGCTCCGATTTTTTTGGTGGGGGGGGGTAGGGGTAATAGGAGCGATAGGATTAATAGGAACGATAGCGGTCTATGCGTAGAATATACCGTTATTGTTTACCATTGATCACATCAAGCGAAGCGTTCCTATTAATCCTATCTTTCCTATCTCATACCTTATATATTTATAATACTCACAAATCTTTCGACCCAAAGAGCAAAAAAGCGCCGATAAATTGCAATTTTTGTGCAATAATTTGTATCTTTGCTCAATTATTATAAATAACACCACTCGTATGGCAATTAAGAATAACGTAATGATCGTACGCCAGAGACTTCTCACAAAGCTTGTGAGCCTCTGGAATGAGGGTCAGCTGGTCGAGAAAATTGACCGTCTACCCATTGAGTTTAGTCCCCGCAACTCACAGGTGCGTGGTCGCTGCTGTATCCACAAGGAGCGCGCTGTATGGAAGTACAAGTCGTTGCCTCTATTGGGCTACGATATGACCGATGAGACCGATGAGCTAATGCCACTATCAGCATATGCAAAGATGGCTATCGACCGCACAAAGATTAAGGATAACATCATGTGCGTTATCGACGAGGCTTGCTCATCATGCGTACGCACAAACTACGATATCACAAACCTCTGCCGTGGCTGCGTGGCACGCGCTTGTTCTCACGCCTGCCCTAAGGACGCCATCGTCTTCGACCCAGAGACATCGCAGGGTAAGATCGACCATAAGATATGTATCAGCTGCGGTAAGTGTCACGCTGCGTGTCCTTACCACGCTATCGTATACATCCCTGTACCATGTGAGGAGGCTTGCCCTGTGGGCGCAATCTCTAAGGATGAGTATGGCGTAGAGCATATCGACGAGACTAAGTGTATCTACTGCGGTAAGTGTATGAACGCTTGTCCTTTCGGTGCTATCTTCGAGATCTCACAGGTATTCGACATCTTGCAGGCTATTCGCCGTGGCGAGGAGGTAGTAGCGATGGTTGCTCCATCAATCCTCTCACAGTACAACGTACCTACAGAGCAGGTATATGGCGCTATCAAGGCTATCGGCTTCAAGGATGTTATCGAGGTGGCACGTGGTGCTGAGATCACCACCGAGAAGGAGACACACGAGTTCGCAGAGAAGATGGAGGAGGGTCAGCCATTCATGACCACATCATGCTGTCCATCATATATGGAGATGGCACGCAAGCACGCTCCAGAGCTCAAGAAGTATATCTCATCGACATACTCACCAATGGTATACACCGCACAGATCGCACGCGAGAAGTATCCTAATGCAAAGGTGGTATTCGTAGGTCCATGTATCGCAAAGCGCAAGGAGGCACGCCGCGAGGATCTCGAGGGCTTGGTGGACTTCGTACTCACATATGAGGAGGTACACGCAATCCTCGGCGGTATGAATATTGAGCTTGGTGAGGCTAACATCCACCCTGTGGAGTGCGCATCACGTCGCTCGGCACACGGCTTCGCAGAGAATGGCGGTGTGACAGCAGCGGTTAAGGAGCTCGTAGATGGTAAGATAGACTTCACAACATTGCAGATTGCAGGTCTCAACAAGAAGAACGTAGCACTCTTGAAGGCCTACGGCAAGACAGGCAAGGCCCCTGCACAGTTCATCGAGGTGATGGTATGCGACGGCGGATGTATCTCCGGCCCAAGCGTACACACAGCGTATGGCGATGGCAAGAAGACCTTCGACGCCGAGCTTAAGAAACGATAAGAATGAGAGAGTTGATAGAGCGTTTAGCGTCAGATCATAGGCTCGATGCCTCACAGATGGGGGAGCTTCTTAGGAGTGCTACCCAAGACCTAAACGTGCTACAACTTCTACGCGACAATGCCGTCCGAACTGCTCGTGAGCAGTTCGGACTTGGCATATATATACGTGGTCTTGTGGAGCTCTCGAGCTACTGCTACCAAGACTGCCTATACTGCGGTCTTAGGCGCAGCAACAAGGGTGCAGAGCGCTACAGGCTAACACAAGAGGAGGTGATGAAGTGCGCCGAGGAGGGGTACAAGCTGGGCTTTAGGACTATTGTACTTCAAGGCGGCGAGGATGGCACACACACCGACAAATGGCTCGAGGAGCTAATACACAATATACGCACGACATACCCCGATGTGGCGATAACACTATCGCTCGGGGAGCGCTCGCGCGAGTCGTACGAACGACTGAAGAGAGCAGGTGCCAACCGCTACCTGCTACGCCACGAGGCGGCAAACAGCGCGCTATATGAGAGCCTCCACCCCACAGGTCGTGGTTTGGAGCATAGGCTGCAGTGTGCGCGTAACCTCAAGGAGTTAGGCTATCAGCTCGGCATGGGCATGATGATAGGCGTCAAGGGGCAGACGATAGATAACATCGTCGAGGACCTTATGCTCATCAAGAGCATGGAGTGCCAGATGGTGGGCATAGGACCATTCCTACCCCACAAAGCAACACCCTTAGGCTCGGAGCCCGCTGGAGAGCTTAACCTAACACTGGCAACGGTGGCAATAGCACGCCTACTGCTACCCCACGCCCTAATACCATCGACAACGGCACTCGCCACCCTCACGCCACGCGGTAGGTTGGAGGGAATACTCTCAGGAGCGAATGTCGTAATGCCCAACCTATCGCCCTCGGACGTAAGAGCCAAGTATGCCATATACGAGAATAAGGCATCGTGGGGCAAGGAGGCAGCCGAGGGATTGGCGGCACTTGACAAGGAACTTAACACCATTGGCTATCACATAGATTGGTCAAGAGGTGACCATATATAATCCCCAACTGATAATAAAAAAGATAGTAATATGACTGAATACAACGTAAAATCGGAGCACGCCGCCGAGTTTATCCACGACGGGGAGATTCGCGCAACGTTGCAATATGCACAAGAGCACAAAAACGACAAAGCACTCATCGAGGAGATACTCGAAAAAGCAGCACAGGGCAATGGTCTTACCCACCGCGAGGCAGCAGTACTCATCGAGGTGGAGGATAGGGAGATCGAGGAGCGCATGTATGACATAGCACGCCGCCTCAAGGAGCGCATCTATGGCAACCGCATAGTGATGTTCGCACCCTTGTATCTCTCAAACCACTGCGTAAATGGCTGTGTATATTGCCCTTATCACGCTAAGAACAAGACTATTCCTCGCCGCAAGCTAACGCAGGAGGAGATACGTCGCGAGGTGATAGCCCTTCAGGATATGGGTCACAAGCGTCTTGCCCTGGAGACTGGCGAGCACCCTAAGCTTAGCCCTATAGAGTATGTCTTGGAGACTATCGACACCATCTACTCTATACACCACAAGAATGGCGCTATACGCCGTGTGAATGTGAACATCGCGGCGACCACCGTCGAGAACTACACACGCCTGAAGGATGCCGGCATCGGCACATATATCCTCTTTGAGGAGACCTACGACCGCGAGGCATACGAGGCACTACACCCAACAGGCCCTAAGAGCGACTGGGCATACCACACCGAGGCTATGGATAGAGCGATGCTCGGTGGCATCGACGATGTGGGCGTGGGAGCTCTCTTTGGACTCTCGAACTACCGCTACGACGTGGTGGGTATCCTCATGCACGCTGAGCACCTCGAGGCTCGCTTTGGCGTGGGACCACACACCATCAGCGTACCACGCATACGTCCTGCCGACGATATCAATCCCGAGGACTTCCCTAATGCCGTTACCGACGAGGTATTCCGCCGCATTGTGGCAGTATTGCGCCTCGCAGTACCATATACAGGTATGATTGTCTCTACGCGCGAGTCGCAGCGCTCACGCGAGCTTGTCCTCGACGTCGGCGTATCGCAGCTCAGTGGTGGCTCTAAGACATCTGTTGGCGGCTATGCCGAGGGCATTGAGGATGCGGAGGAATCCGCACAGTTCGACATCTCGGATAGCCGCACCCTCGACGACATCGTAGGCTGGCTCTTGGAGATGAACTATATACCAAGCTTCTGTACCGCCTGCTACCGCGAGGGACGCACGGGCGACCGCTTTATGTCGCTTGCCAAGCGCGGTCTTATCGGCAACTGCTGCGCACCTAACGCACTGATGACCCTTGCCGAGTATCTTGAGGACTACGCCTCACCACGCGTAAAACTCCTCGGCAAGCAGATGATAGCACGCCAAACACCGATAATTCCATCGGCAAAGGTACGCGAGATTACGGAGCGCAACCTCGAGGCAATCATCAACGGCAAGCGCGACTTTAGATTCTAACGCCATGGCAACGACACCCACATCAGAGCGCGTTCATGTAGCTATCTTTGGACGCACCAATGCCGGCAAGTCGACACTCATAAATCGACTTACCGGTCAGGATGTTGCCATCGTATCGCCCGAGGCAGGCACCACGACCGACCCGGTGCAGAAGGCGATGGAGCTATATGGCATGGGAGCAGCAGTAATCATCGACACACCAGGTTTGGAGGATACGACAACGCTGGGCAAGGAGCGCATGGCACGCACGGCTAAAGTGTTGGATAAGACCGACATCGCCGTAGTATTATGCACGGATGCGGAGTGCGCAACCGAGGAGCAGATAATCAAGGAGTGTAACATAAGGGAGATACCCACGGTTGTGGCACTAGCACAAATAGACCGCCACGACAACTATAAAGCAACTGCGGAGAGCCTATCTGCGCGCCTAAAGTGCAAGATATACCCCATCAGCGCCGAGACGGGCGAGGGTATAGATGAGCTTCGCGAGGCCATTGTGGGTTGCCGTGCGCAGGAGGAGCGCCTCATCACCGAGGGCTTCTGCAAGGCGGGCGACAGGGTACTGCTCGTTATGCCACAGGATAAGTCGGCGCCTAAAGGTCGCCTCATCCAGCCACAGGTGCAGACCATCCGCGAATTGTTCGACAGAGGCTGCATACCAATCTGCTGCACACCTGAGCGTATGGCAGAGGCATTAGCAGCCCTTACGACACCTCCCGAGTTGATAATCACCGACTCACAAGCATTCGAGGCTGTCTATAAACTGAAGCCTGAGGCATCGACGCTAACATCATTCTCGATACTCTTCGCGCGATATAAGGGCGACATCACCCTATTTAGCAAGGGTGTAAAGGCATTAGAGAAGATTACCTCGAACTCTCGCATACTCATCGCCGAGGCATGCACACATACGCCACAGAATGAGGATATAGGGCGTGTAAAGCTGCCCCGCATACTACGTAAGCGCTTTGGCGAGGAGTTACAAATTGACATTGTTGGTGGCGCTGACTACCCCGAAGATTTAACGCCTTACGACCTTGTGATACACTGCGGTGCCTGTATGTTCAACCGACGCCATGTGCTTAGCCGCATAGAGCGCGCACGACAGCAGGGCGTGGCGATAACGAACTATGGCGTGATACTCGCCGCCCTCACGGGAATACTCTCGCGTGTTAGGGTTGATTAGTTTGGTGGTTATATATAAAATATGTACCTTTGAAGAAAATTAAACCTACTATGGAAGTTGAGAGAATAAAACTTTTGGATCGTAAGTTCAAGACTATGATTCCAGCAGAAGAGATTGATAAAGCTGTGGAGCGTGTTGCAGAGCAGCTCAACGAGCGTTATGCCGGTAAGACTCCTATATTTCTCGGTGTGCTTAGTGGTGCCTTTCTCTTCCTCAGCGACCTTGTTCGCAAGACAAAGTTCGACTGCCGCCTTGCCTTCGTGAAGATATCATCATACGAAGGCACACAGTCAACAGGTAGTGTCAAGCAGCACCTCGGCATCGACTTCGACATCGAGGGTAAGGATATTATCATCGTGGAGGATATTGTGGAGACAGGTCACAGCATGAACTACCTCCTTGACTACCTCAAGGAGCGCAATCCAGCAAGCATATCTATATGCACCCTCTTTTTCAAGCCAGATAAGTTCCTCTACGAGTACAATATTGACTATGTGGCAATGCCTATAGGCAACGAGTTTATCGTAGGCTATGGCTTGGACTACAACCAGATAGGTCGTAACCTCAAAGATATTTACGTGTTAGATGAAGATTAATCCCGACATAGAGTTACTCCAGGGTGGAGCGCTACTTCCTCTTGTTGAGGACTTCTACACCATACAGGGCGAAGGCTACCATGCCGGTAAGCCAGCCTACTTTATACGCCTCGGTGGCTGCGATGTAGGCTGCCGCTGGTGCGACGCTAAATATACCTGGAACCCTAAGGTATTTCCACCTACGGAGGTGGCGACAGTCGTTGAGCGCGCCGCATCATGCTCAGCACAGGCTATTGTCATCACTGGTGGCGAGCCACTCCTATACCCACTGGGCATCCTCACTCGCGACCTTCACGCTCGCGGTTTGGAGATATTCCTTGAGACATCGGGCACACAACCGCTTAGTGGCGAGTTCGATTGGGTATGCCTATCACCCAAGCGCCAACTACCACCTCTTGAGGAGGCGTTTCGTCGTGCCGACGAGCTTAAGGTGATAGTCCAAACAGAGGATGACATCGCCTGGGCTGTAGAGTGTAGCAAGAGGGTTAGTCGTAAATGTAGGCTATATCTCCAGCCCGAGTGGAGCGTCTACGAGAGGATAACACCTACTATTGTGGAGTGGGTTAAGGAGAACCCCGAATGGAACATCTCTATTCAGGCACATAAGTTCATGAATATTCCATAAGATAGTAGCAGATGAAGACTCCCACGAAGAATCAAATACTGAAACTATTTTGGATATTATTAACCGCAGGTATCTTTATATTTACGGTTTATAACGCTGTGCGCACAGTGAGCGATATGCGACAGACCAACAAGCAGAGTGAGACGATAGATGTAGATATTAAACGATACAGGGATAAGATTACGACGGACAGCACCTTCATCGAGAATATGAAGAATTCACCCGCCTATAGGGAGACATATGCTCGCGAGGAGCTCAATATGCAACGCGAAGGCGAGACCGTATACCACATTAAAAGGAGATAACAATGATGAAAAGGGGATATCTAATGTCAATAATCATTGGCGTAGTGGCATCAATCGTAAGTGTTATTGCCACACTAAGCTATGTGAGCTCATCAACACCCTCGACACCTCATGAGGAGGCTAACAAGAGCGTTAGCGAGCCAACAACGCCAAATAGTCCCACCACGACATATCCCGATCTATCAATAGTGGCTGAGCAGGCCACCGATGCAATAGTCTATATCACAGACAATCATAGCGGTCATGGCTCAGGCGTCATCATAAGCAAGGATGGCTACGTCATCACCAATCTCCACGTTGTCAACGAGATGTACGACATTATGGTACGCACAACAGATGACAAATATCACAATGCGAGCGTTGTCGGATATGATGAGGAGAATGATATTGCACTACTCAAGATGGAGTGTGACGATAGCACCACCTTCACATATTTGCCATTTGGAGACTCGGAGGCTCTGCGCACTGGCGAATGGGTGCTCGCCATGGGCTACCCCTACAACCTTGATCTAACGACAACCGTCGGTGTTGTATCTGGCAAGGTGCGCCTAAATGGCGCATATAGCACAACGTCGTATATTCAGAGTGACGCCCTTATTAACCCTGGCAACTCGGGAGGAGCTCTGATTAATACCAATGGTGAGCTTGTCGGCATAAATACCGAGATGGGCGCAGGACTCTTCCACCTTGACGAGTACGGCAATCGCAGCAACTATGGCTATAGCTTCTCCGTGCCATCAAGCATCGTAAAGAAATGCGCTACCGACATTAAGGTTTATGGCATGGTGGAGCATGCGAGCTTGGGTATCGAGGTTATAGATATGGGGTACTCATTGAAGGATGAGGATAACGAGCAGGCGAAGAGAGGTGTAAAGATAGTATATATCCAGCCCGAGAGTGCTGCTCACCTTGCAGACCTACGCGAAGACGATATCATAATATCGATAAATGGTGTGGATACTAATGAGAAGTCGCTATACATGGAGCAGATAAAGAAGTATCGCCCAGGAGATGTTATCGAGGTAACGATTATTCGCCACAATGTTGAGCGCACACATACTATAACACTACTAAATAGGGATGGCAGCGATAAATCGTTGGTGAAAAATGCCGATATAAGTAGCGTTTCATGGGAGCAACCTAACAAGTAGCGAGGTCAGCGACAGAGTATAAATTGTCATCGATGCAGGTAAAATCGCTCGAAAAAGTGCAAAAAGTGAAAAAAATGCATTTTTTTTGCGAAAAGTTTTGGAGATTAAAAAAAAGGTAGTATATTTGCATCGTCAAAAGGAAACAACCCGAGTGACAGTTTGAAATGGTGGATTCATCTAAGGGCTAGGATACGTGCCTCTCACGCACGACATAGGGGTTCGAATCCCCTATCCACTACTAAACGAGCAGCGAAAGTTGCTCGTTTTTTTTGTCTATAGCATTACCCATTCGACAGTGCACTATACACAAAGAGCTCACTGAATGTCAGTGAGCTCTTTGTGTGACTACCAGCCACCTGGCCAGCCGCCACCACCACCGCCGCCACCGGGACCACCACCCGATGAGTTGCCAATAGTGGTAATAATGCTCGATGGAGTGAATGTATTAAGCGCTGAGCCACCCGAGATAGTTCCGCCCACAGACCAATACATCCAACTATCCGCTGGGTTAGTGATAGCGCTACCCTGGTAGACGCTATAGGTGCTATTCTTGACAATCTCAGGGCATGAGAGGAGCAGCGTCGCACCGCTCTTGGTGAGTGGATACTCAAACGACACAATCACATTATTCGACGAGTCGAGCAGCGTAAACACCTCGCCCGAGGTTGCTGACAGACCGTTATATATCAACATACACTGACCGCTTGCCGTAGATGGCGATGCCATCATCGAGCCGCCAAAACCGATCATGGTGCCACCATTAATCTTCCACTTGCTGCTATTGTCAACATCGACACCTGTCTCGGGGGCATTACTACCCACACCGATAACCAAGCCACCAACCATGGTGATAGAGCCGTTCGAGTCCATACCATCGTTATTAGTGCCGTAGGTGTAGATGCGACCGCCATTGATGGTTATATCCGACGTGGCATTGATGCCGTCGTCATACGACCTCACCTTAGTCTCGCCACCATTGAAGGTTATCGTCGACTTACTCTCCATACCTTCAGCGCCCTCACTCTGACCCTCGACATTAATATCTATCACACCGCCATTGATAGCGATTGCGCCATCAACCTTTATCGCCTTAGGGGATGATGTAGTGTTACGGTTATACTCGTAACGTCTGCCCGTCGTGGTAAGACTTAGATTACCGCCGTTGATCGTTAGTGAACCATCGCAGTTGATGCACTTACCACCACTGCCCGTAGACTTGCACACGAGGTTGCCACCATTAATCTCTACATGAGTATCGCTCTTGAAAGCCGCCGCAGATGAGGTATCGGCCTCCGATGAGTCGTACTCCGCATCACCCGAGGTCTCGATGTCGAAGTCACCGCCATCGATGACTATATCCAAATCGCACTTAACACCCTTACCCGCAGTGCCACGGGTGCGTGCATAGAGCATACCACCCTTAAACCATGCGCCAATCATATCCTCATCATCACCCTTGACATGAAGCGCATTTTTCGCAGCAGCCGTAACAGCAACGGTGACACCAGGGCGCTGATAGTAGTAGCCATCAGTAGCTATGGCATGCTTGTAGTTACCCTCAACAACAAGCGCACCATGGCCACTCACCACGATGTGACCCTCTGCGAAGAGCGCACCCTTGCGATCCTCATTGATTGAGCCAGGGAGCGTATAGGCGTCGTCGCCATAGGTTGAGGCATCCGTAATGCGGTTTGTTGTGCCGTCCGACAGGTGCAAGAACATACGCTTGTTGCACTGCGAGTTGATGGCAGGTCCACGCTTCGAGATAAGGTCAAGACCACTCAGCGTAAGCTTAAACTTCTTATCGCCATATATCTTAAGACCACCATCCGAGCTCTTGCCGAGTGCTATAATCTCAACTCCCGAGACGCTATTTGACTGCATATCAATGGTTACATAGTCGCCCGAAATATTGTAGTTGATATCCGAGTTTGACGTCTCCACAGTTGTCGCCGCCTCGCCATAGGTGACCACTACGTGGTTTGAGAATGTGTTGACCTCCCAGAAAAGATCGGCATCAGCACCAAGCGTATCTGCACCCATATCGCGAGCCCACACGCCAGTCCATGGTGTAATATCAAGATTTGCGTCGGGATTCTGCGTATTATCGCCACCGCCAACCTCCTCGCCAGGATTGTCCGTTGGATTATCGGTTGGGTCATCAGCTGGGTCGTCAGTCGGATCATCAGTCGGATCATCTATTGGGTCGTCAGGGGTTGCAGGCTGCTCCTGAGGCTCCTCAACGGGGTCTATCTCGATTATTGGAGTGCAGGAATAATAGGCAAGTGTGACCATCAGCGCCAGCAGCGCAGTAAATATTTTCTTTGCCATAGGTTTATAAACTATTGTTTTGGGGATTAAACACGCCACAAAGATAGCAATTTTGCATCAAAGAGAGCTATTTTCACGATCTCTTTTAAGAGATCTGGGATGTATTCGTCGATATTACTGCAGAGTGAAAAGTGCAGTTAAGAGTAGTGCGCAACAATCTAAAGTGAAAGGTGAAAACTGAAATGTATGGTGTCTGCGACGCATATTTAAAACTTCGTCATCGCGAAGAATTGCAACTAACGACCTTGCTGATACAGATAACGGTCAATGCAATTCTGTGGCGATCTACCATTGTTCAACTACCTCGCTGATACAATTTACCCTCTGCATCCTCAACGCTAAAAACAATGGTAGATCCTCACGTCGGCGCATAAGACGAATACCTCTCAAGACCCTATCGGTTGCGCCTCCTCAGGATGACATAGTTTATTAAATTATGCACGTTCCCTCCACCGGAAATCACAAGAAAACCCAAAAAGTGCAGTTAAGAGTAGTGCTCGGACTGAAGTCCGCTAAAGGGTAGTAAAGCGTAGTAAAGGGTGATTGCGCGTAGACTCCCCTAATACCCAATACTCCTCTTTAGCACCACAGGCCCGAACTACCCTTTACTACTCAATCGTGTGAAGCACACCGCACATTTCAGTTTTCACTTTACAAGCCAGGGGTGGAACACCCAGCGCCACAATGCTCACAAAGCGCACAAAAACAAAAAAACCACTCAGAAATCTGAGTGGCTTATGGTAGTGGGAGCAAAGGGATTCGAACCCCTGACCCTCTGCTTGTAAGGCAGATGCTCTGAACCAGCTGAGCTATGCTCCCGTTTTACTAAGGCTTGGGACTGCGAAGGTAAGCATTATTTTTTATTCTGCAAATTTTTCGATAAGTTTTTTTTCAAAGGGTCTCGACATCTTTCGAAGCTCGACCACGTTGCATCTTATCATTTGCTACCCCCTCGTGCATCCCATGCACTTGAGCGCCTGAACAAGGACTTGAACCTAGGACCCCATGATTAACAGTCATGTGCTCTAACCAACTGAGCTATTCAGGCATTTTTAAAGAACCGTTATCTTTCGATTGCGGTGCAAAGGTAGTGCATTTTTTTTATCCTGCAAATTTTTTCGTGAAAAAAATCGAAAAAAAATTCATCTTTTTTCACCATCGCATACTAACACTTTGGTTTATAGCATATTATATTTTATATGCCAGAAGTTGCTTTTTTGCTATCATTACAAGAAAATTTATATCTTTGTGCTTAAAATGAGACTAACGCCCTCTAAGCATGGGGCGCACATTTACGCAATAGCATGAGAAGCCTATTTACATATACGATATTAACCCTTCTATCGCTTATCCCACACCATCTTTGGGCACAGAATAGCGATAGCTCGCCGCTGCACTTTAAGAGCACGACCGTCGATTATGGAACTATCGAGGAGGCGGGCGGCATGGTAACACAATATATCGAGGCTGTAAACCGCAGCGCTACACCTATATATATAGGTAAGATAACCACATCGTGCGGCTGCACTACGACCAACTACACACGCGACGCTATCATGCCTAACGAGTGCGTGCAGATAGGCTTCACCTTCGATCCGCGCGATCGTCCCGGTCGCTTCGAGCGCGAGGCACTCATCACCCTGCTCGATTGTGACGTGCAGATCACAATCAAAATCATGGGCAATGTCACACCTCGCGAGCGCACCATCTACGAGATATACCCTTTTGATATGGGCGGCGGGCTGCGCATGGAGAGTAACTTCCAGGCATTTGCCTATATTGAGCATGGCTGCGCGGTAGAGGAGCGCATTGCCTATATCAACAATAGCGACAGGGGCATCAACCTCGCCTTAGTGCAGACTGAGAGCTCCGGAGCGCTCACCATTGAGTATCCCAAGAGCATTGCACCTCAACAGCATGGAGATATCATACTACGCTACTCCTTGGATGAGGAGTCGACATACTACGGCACACTGAGCGATGTTTTTCAATTTGCCGTAGACGGAGAGTGCAACAATACACTGATCTCGACATATGGCATTGCGGTTGATAATTTCGCCTCGGTGGAGGATATTTTAGCGCCAAGCGCCGTTGTTTCAAAAAAAATTATTAAATTTGGGGAAATATTGCTCAATAACGAGGTGCTCGAAGAGCGCATCACGCTGAGCAACAGCGGTGAAGACCCACTTATGATACGACGTATCGAGGTGGAGTCCCCTGCCGTTGCAGTTGAGGTTATTGGCAATAAGAGCATCGCGAAGGGGGCGACAACAACACTCCTCATAAGGCTAAACACAGCGCTTATCGAGGATTGTGACAACCCCTTTACCTCGCGCATAAGGGTTATATGCAACGACCCTATTGTGCCTATGCAGGTGATAAAGGTCACCGCCATACCGCTATAGCATAACGGATACGCAAACAGAAAGAACACAAACTAATTAGATAACCTAAAACAAGACACAATGTTTAAGATTGTTGAAAAACGCAAGCTGTCGGAGAATATCTTCGAGATGAAGATTGCTGCCGAGCGCGTGGCACGCGCAGCACTCCCAGGACAGTTCGTTATCGTACGCGCCGATGAGGGTGGCGAGCGCGTACCTCTTACTATTGCCGACTACGACGCTGAGGCTGGCACCGTTACTATCGTAACACAGACTATTGGTCACTCAACAAAGAAGATATGCTCACTCGAGGCTGGGGACTCACTTGTTGACTTCGCAGGTCCTCTTGGTCGCCCATCAGAGTTCGTACATATGTCCGACGAGGAGCTTAAGAATAGGAAGTACCTCTTCGTGGCTGGTGGAGTTGGCACAGCGCCTGTATATCCACAGGTTAAGTGGTTGCACCAGCATGGCGTGACTGCAGATGTTATCATCGGTGCAAAGAGCAAGGATCTGCTTATCTACATCGACGAGATGCGCAAGGTGGGTAACGTACATATCGCCACCGACGATGGCTCGGAGGGCTACCACGGCATGGTGACAGGTCTTATGAAGGAGCTCGTGGAGAACGAGGGTCGCAAGTATGACGAGTGCGTATGTATCGGTCCTATGATCATGATGAAGTTCGTCTGCCTCACAACTAAGCCTTGGGAGCTTCAGACAACCGTATCGCTCAACGCCTTGATGGTTGATGGTACAGGTATGTGTGGCGCGTGCCGCGTATCTGTTGGTGGCAAGACACTCTTCACCTGTGTCGACGGTCCAGAGTTCGATGGTCATCAGGTAGACTTCGACGAGGCTATACGTCGTCAGGGCATGTACAGAAATCAGGAGAGAAACGCATCAGAGAATCACGAACATAAATGTAACTGCTATGGCAAATAAGATACCACGCGTCGTTGTACGCGAGCAAGACCCAAAGGTGCGTGCCACCAACTTCGAGGAGGTATGCTACGGCTATAATCAGGAGGAGGCACTGTTGGAGGCTACACGCTGTCTCAACTGTAAGAACCCACGCTGCGTGGCTGCCTGCCCTGTGAACATTCGCATCCCAGAGTTTATCCACCACCTTACTGAGGGTGATATTCGTGCTGCTGCCGACACCATTCACCTCGACAGCTCGTTGCCATCAATCTGCGGTCGTGTATGTCCACAGGAGGCACAGTGCGAGGGCTCATGCGTCCTTGGCATCAAGGGTGAGGCTGTTGCCATTGGTAAGCTCGAGCGCTTCGTTGGCGACTGGGCATTGGAACACTCAGCAGAGACTGAGAGCGTCAAGATTGAGCCTAACGGCAAGCGCGTGGCTATCGTAGGTAGTGGTCCTGCAGGCTTGGCTTGCGCGAGCGACCTTGCTAAGATGGGCTATAAGGTGGATGTCTTCGAGGCTCTACATAAGCTCGGTGGCGTACTATCGTACGGTATTCCAGAGTTCCGCCTACCTAAGGAGCGCGTCGTGGCACGCGAGATCAACGAGGTGAAGAAGCTTGGCGTAACCTTCGAGACCGACGTGGTTATCGGTCGCACGATGACTATCGACTCGCTACTCGACAAGGAGGGTTACGATGCAGTCTTCGTAGGCTCGGGCGCAGGTCTTCCTCGCTTCATGGGCATCGAGGGCGAGAACCTCAATGGCGTACTCTCGGCAAACGAGTTCCTCACACGCGTAAACCTCATGGGTGCTTGGGATCCTAAACATAACGATACCCCTGTATATGTTGGTAAGAGGGTCGTTGTTGTAGGTGGTGGTAATGTGGCTATGGATGCAGTGCGTACAGCTAAGCGTCTTGGCGCTGAGGCCGTTATCGTATATCGTCGTGGCGAGGCTGAGCTTCCAGCGCGTAAGGAGGAGGTGCACCACGCCAAGGAGGAGGGCATCGAGTTCCGTATGCTCACCAACCCAACACATATCCTCGGCACTGAGGATGGCTGGGTGAAGGGCATCAACTGCGTGGAGATGGAGCTTGGCGAGCCTGATGCATCGGGACGTCGCTCACCACAGGAGAAGGCTGGCTCGGACTTCACCATCGACTGCGACGTTGTCATCATGGCACTCGGCACATCGCCCAACCCACTTATCGCATCGACAACCGGTGGTTTGAACATCAACCGCCGTGGCTGCATCGAGGCTACCGAGGTGGGTGCAACATCACGCGAGGGCGTCTTCGCAGGTGGTGATGCCGTTACTGGCGCTGCTACCGTAATCCTTGCCATGGGTGCAGGACGCAAGGCGGCAAAGGCTATTGATGAGTATATTCAGTCAAAGAAGTAGTCCTTTAAATAGGCTTCAAAGCGCTGCTGGCAGAGTGTCAGCAGCGTTTTTTTATGCTTTAGTTTGTAAATTAAGAATTTATGCCTATCTTTGCAGCCCGTATCAACCGCTTATACTGGGCGTATGCTTAGATGTAGGATTATCGGCGAGGGTGTCGGTATGGTATAGCAGACGCAGCGATAATGTTGAGCGATAACCATTTAAACAATTGTTGCAACAATGAACAAGGATGCATTGATCAGACTCGTAAACGAGCAGATGTGGACTAAGACAGAGGCTGATGTGCCTCAGTTTGGTGCCGGTGACACCATCACAGTTACCTACCGTATCGTAGAGGGTAACAAGGAGCGCTTGCAGAGCTTCCGCGGTGTAGTTATCCAGATTAAGGGTACTGGCAAGACTAAGATGTTTACCATTCGTAAGATCTCGAATGGCGTGGGTGTAGAGCGTATCTTCCCTCTTTACTCACCACATATCGACAAGATCGAAGTAAACAAGTATGGTGTTGTTCGCCGTGCACGTATCTACTACTTGCGCGATCTTACAGGTAAGAAGGCACGTATCAAGGAGCGCCGAATCGTTAAGAAGGAGGAGTAATAACCTTGATGCTTATGTTCAGGAGGGTTGTCCATACAGGGCGACCCTCTCTTTTTGCACGTTGGGGGGGGCAGCCAACAAAATAGGCGGCAGCCAAAGCCACCGCCATAGGTTTAATCTCTATTGTTGGGTTAGGGAACACAACGCTCCCCGATTGATTACTTCTCGAACTTTGCCTTTGCCTTCTCAAGCTGACGCTTGATGATATCCATAGAGTTATCAATAGCCTCCTCGAAGGTGAATGCACGCTCCTCAACGCGAATATCGCTACCAGGAACGTGAAGCGATACAACTACTACTTTGTTGCCCTTCTCTGAATCGGGATCGAGGCGCAAAACAACCTCCACATCACCGGCTCTCTCATCGACAAAGCGATCCAATCTATCCATCTTCTTCTGAATAAACTCAAGCAGCTGCTTGCTTGCATCGAATTTCACTGACTGAATCTGTACGTTCATAGCTCAAAAGTATTAAGTTTATATATAGTGCCCATTGCTCGCGCGGCATGGGCTGTCCCAGCTATGTGAAGCACTAATCGCGCTCGTGAGGGTGCGCCATGGAGTATACCACCTTCAACTGCTCTATGTTGTTATGCGTATATACCTGTGTCGCCTTCAAGGAGCTATGTCCCAAAAGCTCCTGAATCTCCCTGAGGTCGGCGCCCCTATTCAAGAGGTGTGTGGCGAAGGTGTGTCGTAGCACGTGAGGCGAGCTCTTGCCCTGAACACCCGACGCTTTGAGCCGCCTATCGACGATGCGCTGCATCGTACGCTGGCTCAAACGCTCCCCTTTCGAAGATAAAATTAATGCTTTTTTTTGAGCTATGCAAATATTTTGCGAAGATTTTAGACTAAAATACTTTTTTAGAATTTCGCCCACAGCACCGATGATTGGCACAACACGCATCTTATTTCCCTTGCCGACAACACGTATATGCTTGAAATCAGAGGATATATCCTCATCATTGGCGCCATGCAACTCGCTAAGGCGCAGACCCAAGGTGAAGAAGAGCGTGACGACAACACCATCGCGCACCCTCTCGAAATCCTCCGACGACAAGTCATCGACAACACTCCTCACGACATCATCCATGCGCGAGTCGGGAACGAATGTGGGTATGCGACGCGATAGGCGCTGCTGACGAATTGAGGATAGCACATCGCGCTCAAGGTGCCCATGGCTGAGCATCCAGTGCCAGAAGGAGCGCAACGAGGCGATATATCTATTTACGGAGGCGGGCTTGAGCTTGCAGTCCACGACAAGATACTGCATCCAGTCCTCGAGGTGCTCACGCTGCACGGCATTAGCATCGAAGCTATCCAAAGTCTCGCCGAGCCACTCAACGAAGAGCGTTATGTCGTGGCGATAGTTACGCACAGTATAGGACGAGAGGCGACGCTCCGTCTCTATATAGCGTAGGAAATCCTCGACCAACGACATACTAAGCCTACAACTTACTGTTGTTTAGGAACTTAAACTGGAAGATAAGCAGGTATACTACCGCACACGAGATATATGCATCTGCGACATTGAAGACAGGACCAAAGAAGTAGCCATTACTATCCACAAGCGCATCAATAGGGCAACTCTCCCACCTAAAGAGCGGCAGCTGAATCATATCTACAACCTGACCCATAAGGAAACCACCATCCTGGCTATCCAACAATAGACCATAGAACATACTATCTACCAAGTTGCCAATAGCGCCCGCCAAGATAAGCACAGCACCAACAATAACTCCCTTAGGCACCGCCGAGCCCTTGCGAAGAAGATAGCGGATAGCATATATGAGCGCGCCGATCATCACGATGCGGAAGAGGCTGAGGAAGATCTTACCCCACACAGCGCCATCGCCACCGAGCTGCATGCCGAAGGCGAAGCCGGGGTTCTCGACATAGCAGAGATTAAACCATGGGAAGACCTTAACCGAGTCGATACCTGTTGGTGATGGTGGCTCGAGGTGCGTATGCACAAGAATCTTGACCACCTGGTCAATCAAAACAAGCACGAATGTGGCTATCGCAATCCTATATCCTACGGGGATGTTCTTAAGCGTCATAGTTCGTTAAATTAAATTCTGCACAAATATACTAAAAATAAAAAAAATATACTACATTTGTGAGCCTAAATAAAAAATAGAGGCTATGCCCAGGTGGCGAAATGGTAGACGCGCTCGTTTCAGGTGCGAGTGCCTCGCGGCATGTAGGTTCGAGTCCTATCCTGGGCACAAAATAAGAGTAGCTTTTGCGGCTACTCTTATTTTTGTTATGTGCCCAGGATAGGCTCGCACTGACTGTGGCGGCTCGGCAAACTTATAGGCAGTGATCGATTGGACAAATTGCTGAGCAACAACAACAAAAGACCTACCCCACGCTCGCGGGATAGGTCCACCTAATAAACTAAATGAGGTATGCCTCAACAAAGGGCGCGCGCCAACGCAGGTGGGCACACCGCGATGCAGTACGATTACAGCAACTCCTCAATCTTCTGCTCAACAAGCTTCATGTCGGCCGTAGGCTCGAAGCGCGCTACGACATGACCATCGCGGTCGATAAGAAACTTGGTGAAGTTCCACTTAATATCTGCGCTCTTGTCGTAGTTGGGGTCCGCCTCGCGCAACAACTTATCAAGCACCGGCGCAAGGTTATTACCCTCATCGAAGCCCTTGAAGCCCTGCTGCGACTTAAGCCATGCGTAGAGCGGCAACTCGTTGGCGCCGTTCACCTCGGCCTTCTTCATCTGCACAAAGGTTGTGCCATAGTTGAGCTGGCAGAACTTCGTTGTCTCGGCATCGTTCTCGGGCGACTGACCGCCAAACTGGTTGCAAGGGATATCGATAATCTCGAAGCCATTCTCCCTATACTTAGCATACAACGCCTCGAGGTCGGCATACTGAGGCGTAAAGCCACACTTGCTCGCCGTATTCACAATAAGTACCACCTTGCCCTTGAGCGTATCGAGCTTCACAATGCTCCCATCCTGCGCCATAACCTCAAAGTCGTAAAGGCTCTTGTTATCCTGCTTCTTTGAGCGACAGCAGCAGCTCTTCATTCTTGTCTCCATACTATTTATCTTTTTTTATTATTTACGTTTACTATCTCTTTCAATTTCTATTCCGATGCAAAGGTATAGAAAAATTCTATCATGCAAATATTTTTAATCATTTTCTTTTATAATATATTTTTATGCCCTTATAGAAAAAACTCATAGCGGTTAAAAATGCAGTTATTTCGCAATATATTTTGGTATTTACAAAATAAGTTGTATATTTGCACCACTCTTTCGAAGAGATGGTTTAAGGAGGGTTGGGTGAGTGGCTTAAACCAGCAGTTTGCTAAACTGCCGATATCGTAAGGTATCCGCTGGTTCGAATCCAGTGCCCTCCGCTTGTAAGAGCAATATGCAGAGCAGACGACTATTGTC
>JAZSBD010000051.1:0-128432 GCA_045602255.1 Alistipes sp. | reverse complement strand
CATGCCGAGGAGGCGCAAATCAATTAGTAAAGAGTAGTGAGAAATTAGTAATAGTTGGGCGCCATCAGCGCCCAATAAATTTTGTTAGTAATTACTAATTAACAAATTACTAATTTTAGATAAGTCTACCGCTGTTTATAGACACTGCCAATGCAGAGGGTAATCTGTATCAGCGGTGGCAAAACACAAAGGTAGATTGCCACAGAATTGCATAGACCATCATCCGTATCAGTAAAGTTTTCAGTTGCAATTCCTCGCAATGACGGAATTTATAAACCTGCGTCGCAGACACCGCACTTTCACCTTTCTACTACTATACTTTGTAAACTTCTTGATGCCGAGGTCCTTAGCCTTCTTAATTTCCGTAAATACCACTCGCTACTGCTCGTTGGCAATGCCCATGGGAATATGCACGGCGGGAACATTACGCAGATGGTCGAGGTGCGACATTTGGTCGTCGAAGAAGATGTGTGGTCGCATAATCTCCAAGACCCTATCCTTAGATATGCCACCCAGGAAGAATGCCTCGGTGACCTCCACACCCCAGCTCTTCAGCGTGTTGACAACGCGCTCGTGTGCCGGAGCATTACGCGCCGTGACAATCGAGATCTTCAGCTTACGGTGATATTCGCCATCCGTATCGAGGCGAGCACTCTCCAACTTCTGAAGGTTGGAGATCTTAATCAGCAGGTCGGCAAGAGGTCCTGGGTCGAGCGGAGCCTTGGTCGATGCCTCGTGCTTATGGAATGCCGAGAGTCCCTGCTCTTGGTATATCTTCTCGCTATCATCGTCGGCAATAACACCATCGAAGTCGAAGGCTATGCGTAGCTCATGGTCAGAGTTGTCGTCCATGACCTCGCTCTTAAGCACACGACCAGCGGCGTAGCCTGCATCGCAAGCGCGCTTTACATCCCGCTCCGAGGCTGAAAGAAAGAGCGAAGCGTTGAATGCTGGGAGGTACTTGTATGGCGACTCTCCCGAGAAGAAGGATGCTCGCGAGATGTTAAGTCCGTAGTGTTTGATGGTGCGAAATACGCGTAGACCAGTCTCTGGCGAGTTGCGCGAGAGGAGCACTACCTCCACGGGTTGTTCGTCTGAGAATATCTCGTTGAAGCTCAACAGTCGCTTTACAAAGGGGAAGGCAACGCCCTTACCCAGAGGTACATCGATGTTCTCCTCCTGGTAGCGACGATACTCGCCCAGACCTCGCTCGTTATATACCTTGTCCGACTCCGAAAGGTCGAAGAGTGCAGATGAGGATACTGCGACGACAAGCTTATTTTCAATAGGAAATGCCATATATTGTTTCGTTTGTTGTAGCAAAGATAACAAAAAAACCGATAAATCACACGACTTATCGGTTGTTTTGTGGTTGAGCTACCGAGATTCGAACTCAGAATAACAGAACCAAAATCTGCTGTGTTACCATTACACCATAGCTCAATCGTTGCTCGTAAGCGGTTGCAAATATAGTGTAAAGTTTTCAAATGGCAAAATTTTACTCTACTTTCTATTGAGCGTGTGTGATTAATTATTTGCCATCGATATATGCTGCTTGATACATCGTGCGGTACTCATTAGGAGTTATGCCGTATTCCTGTTTGAATACGCGTGTAAAGTGGTGTGGGTATTTGTATCCCATGTTGTAGGCTATGGCGTTTATGGCAATATTCGTGTAGATAAGTTGGCGTTTTGCCTCCTTCATGATAAATCCACGTATGTAGTCGTGTGCCGAACGCTGCGCATGCCTACGCACTATGTCGCCTAAGTAGTTGGGTGTGATGCCCATCTGTTTTGCGATGGTAGATACGCTGGGTATCTCTTTATCCTTTGAGGCAGGCTTACGAAGATATTCATCCAAGATGGTGTTGAGCATTGCCACGATATTTTTACGCCCTTTGCCACCAGTGGGCTTATTGTGCCTATCGTAGTAGCGCATGCTGAGGCTTAACAGCACAGCAATGCCGGAGGTGAGGATGCGTGGCGTGTAGTAGTCTATCTCGTTATTCAGCTCATACTCGATACTGCGCATGCAGTTTAGCACCATGTTGACCTCTTTTTGTGAGAGTCCTATGGTGTTGTTTGATGTCGAGCTGAAGAAGCCAAAGTCCCTAATTCTACTCTCGAAGATGGTGTCCTTTGCGATTTTCTCGTCGAAGATGAGAAGTAAACCCTTAGGGTTTAAGCTCACGCCTGAGTTGTATTGCCCATATTGCCCTGGAGCGTAGAATGATATTGTAGCCACAATAGTATCGTTGATGTGCGCGTCGCTAAAACCGCTAAACGATAGGAATATGGCGTAAATGTTAAAGCGCTTAGGTGTATGCTCTATACGCTCGAATTGCGAGAGGTCGATGATGCTAATCATTGGATTTTGTGTTGGCAATCCAAAGTGTTTATTGCACATCTCCACGCTGTTAATCTCAAATACTTTTTGCTCTTTCATACCTCATCGTTATTGTACTCTTGCCACTTTGTTGAGCAATATGTAATTGTGGTTATATATTAAGTAATTTGTCTATTGTCGCACACGATTTGTGTTACTAACTTTGCAGCGTATTAAGTTACTTAATAGCGAGTATTTTCGTGGCAGGAGCTATTTTCTTGTGTCGTGGGGTTGATGAGGCTTTCATTTGGGTAATTAGACACAAGAGTTGGGGAGAGCTCCTGCCTCTTTTTTCTTGTTAAGATTGGTTATAGCTTCGATAGGAAGCGCTCGCGGTCAACGATAAAGCGAGTATGCTCGCCCTCGCCAATAAGGTTATCACCCTCATAGGCTGCAATCTTAAACGATAGTTTACGACCATCCACCTCGGTAAGCTCTGCCACAGCGTAGATGCTTGCGCCGACCTTCGATGCACGAACGTGCGATGTTGAGATTGCTGTACCCACGGTTGTCTGACCTGCCTCAAGCTCTGGCGCTACGGCAAGCATAGCGGCATTCTCCATAAGTGCCACCATTGCCGGTGTGGCAAGTACGGCCATATCTCCTGAGCCGATAAATTCGGCGGTGTTACCAGCCGTAATACTCATCATACTCTGATGTTTTAATCCCTCCTTAAGCATATCTTTGATTTTCTTTATGTGTTAGTATCTGAATGCAAAGATAAAAAAATATCCGAAATATATAATCACTCGCCGATAAATTCGTTATATTTGTGATATGAAACGATTGGGCGTCATACTAATTATTCTTGCTATTGTCGTAGCGTTGCCTGCTGAGGTGTCGGCGCAGAAGGGTGGCAAGCGCCGTAAGAAGGGTGATGTTGTTGAGATACGTCGCGATGAGAATGGCGATGAGTATCTCTATACTCCCATCAAGGAGATTACAATCAGGGGTAAGTTGCGCTATGTGAAAAACTATGAGCGCATGGTGCGTGCCGTAAAGAAGGTCTATCCTTTGGCTAAGGAGGCATCGAAACGCATGGCGGAGATCACCGTAGACCTCGAGGAGCTACGTCGTCGCGACCGTAAGCAGTATACCTCGGCTATGGAGGAGGCTCTGAAGAAGGAGCTAACGCCAATGCTTTGGAAGATGACACGCTACGAGGGTGTTATACTGCTAAAGCTCCTCGACAGGGAGACCGACAAGACGGCGTTTAGCATTATCAAGCTCTACCGCTCGGGCTTTGTGGCAGGCTTCTATCAGACCTTAGCGCGCCTCTTTGGTAATAATCTGAAGTTGGAGTACGACCCTGAGGGTGAGGATAAGGTACTTGAACAAATAGTAAGCTATTACGAACAGGGGTTACTATAAAAATGTGAAACTCTACATTTTCATTTTTTACTTTTTTTTATTACATTTGCAAAAAGTTTTGTACTATGCAGAAGCTCTACATTATAGCAGGATGTAACGGCGCGGGTAAGACCACAGCGTCGTACACAATGTTGCCGGAGTTGTTGCACTGCCACGAGTTTGTCAATGCCGATGAGATTGCGCGCGGTCTATCTCCGTTCAATCCCGACAGTATGGCTATCGAGGCGGGACGACTTATGCTAAAACGTATCAACGACCTGCTTGATGAGGGCTCGGATTTCGCTTTCGAGACAACACTTTCCACACGAACATATCAGAAGTTTATCGACCGCGCACATGAGCGTGGCTACTTCGTGTCGCTGCTCTATTTTTGGCTACCTACGCCCGAGCAGGCGATACAGCGCGTAGCAAAGCGCGTAAGCCTTGGTGGACACAATATCCCAACAAATACTATCTGTCGTCGCTATGAGAGTTCTATGCGTAACCTCACATCGCTCTATGTGCCCATTTGCGACTACTGGGTGATATACGACAATAGCACTGCCGAGGGTGTTAAGAAGATTGCTTATGGCTCGAAGAACGAAATAAAAGAGATTGTTGATCCGTTAGCGTATCAGAAAATTTTGAGCTATGAGTGAATTTGAGATAAGAGAACTTCAAGAACGTATAGACGCGGGCATCCTCCTTGCGCAGCGTCGCCTTATCGAGCGCACACGCAAAGATAATGGTGACTTGGTTGTTATGCGCGAGGGTAAGGTTGTGCGCCTACACCCCGACGAACTGAAATAGTGGGGTAGTCCCTCTTAGTGTCTATCCGTGGCACTGTTAGTTGCTACTATATGAAGACTCCTTGCGCTTTTGGCGTGGGGAGCTTTTCTATTTTGTTCATGAACAAAACAAAAAACAATTGAGTGGGAGTAGGGAGAAATTAGTAATGGGTGTTGCTTCAGAGAAGCAATGGGGGGGCGATGGGTTTTTCTTGGGTTAATGTGGGTTACTATGCGATTGGCTCTGTCCACATTACCCCCCCCACACCTTAACCCATTCCCTCAACTACTCTCAATCCCCAGAGCAAGCTCTGCTTGCGGAACTACCCATCCCAATTGCTCCACCGGAGCAAAATATTACTAATTACACTTTACTAATTACCAATTTTTTTATACCTTTGTGGGATTATATACCAATAACGATAGAAATACGTTTACACTATGATAAAGTCAATGACAGGCTTCGGTAAGGGCGAAGTCGTTTGTGGTGATAAGAAGTTTCGTGTGGAGCTTCGCTCACTAAACTCAAAACAGCTCGATTTGAGCATCAAGCTACCAGGTAAATATCGTGCCGTAGAGGCTGAGGTGCGACAGATCGTAACACGCGAGTTGCAGCGCGGTAAGGTCGATTGCTTCGTGTCGTTCGAGGCTGCTGCGGTGGAGACATCGGCACATATCAACCGCGAGGCTTTTGCTGCCTATGCCAAGGAGCTACGAGAGGTATGTGCGGCAAACGCTGTGATAGCTGATAGCGATTATCTCCTCAACGCGATATTGCGCATGCCCGATGTAATTACTTCTGAAGAGCGAGAGGTTGGCGACGATGAGCTCAAAGCGATTGTTGCAGCTACTGAGCAGGCTGCCGAGCAACTCAACGCCTTCCGTGTGCAGGAGGGAGCTATTCTTATTGCTGACCTTTTGAAGCGTATAGAGCTTATCGAGCAGTATCGCCATGAGGTAGAGCCCTTCGAGACAGCACGCGTCGATGTCATCAAGAACCGCATACGCGAGAATATTGAGAAACTGCAAATAGAGGTTGACAACAACCGCTTGGAGCAGGAGATGATATTCTACATCGAGAAGCTCGATATCACCGAGGAGAAGGTGCGCCTCGATAACCACTGTCGCTACTTCCGCGAGGTGGCAGCCGAGGAGGAGGCGCCAGGACGAAAGCTCGGCTTCATTGCCCAGGAGCTTGGTCGCGAGATTAACACTATAGGCTCGAAGTCCAACGAGGCTAATATGCAGCGCTTGGTAGTTAAGATGAAGGATGAGTTGGAGAAGATTAAAGAGCAGGTGCTCAATATTTTATAGTTATGGGTAAGTTAGTGATATTTTCAGCTCCCAGTGGCTCGGGTAAGACCACCATCGTGCGTGAATTGTTGAAGTATTTCCCACAGTTCGAGTTCTCTATTTCTGCCACCTCGCGTCAGCCACGCGGTCAGGAGCAGAATGGCATAGACTACTACTTTATGACCAACGAGGAGTTCCGCCAGAGGGTGGAGCGCGGCGAGTTCGTAGAGTGGGAGGAGGTATATCAGGGTACGTGCTACGGCACGCTGAAGAGCGAGATGGAGCGCATATGGTCAAAGGGTAATATCATCATCTTCGATGTCGATGTCATGGGTGGTATAAACCTCAAAAAGCTCTTCGGCGAGGATGCCTGCTCGATGTTTATCATGCCGCCATCTGTCGAGGAGTTGGAGCGCCGCCTACGCGGTCGCGGTACCGACTCTGAGGAGACCATACAGAAGCGCATCGCAAAGGCTGAGTTCGAGCTATCAAAGTCGCCAGAGTTCGACTATACGGTGGTTAACGACGACCTTCAGGTGGCTATCGACGAGGCTAAGGCTATCATCAATAACTTCTTAAAGTAGTGTGCGACATGAAGACACGTATGTTATTGTATTTCGGCTCGTTCGACCCAGTGCATAATGGTCATATAGCACTCGCAGAGTATGCCCTCGATAAGAACCTTGCCGACCAGGTGGCACTCGTAATCTCGCCACAAAACCCCTTCAAGGCTGATTTATTGCAGACACCCGAGTATATGCGCTATGAGATGACCGAGATGGCGTGCAAGGCGTCGCGCTATAGCGGTCGAATAGTACCCTCGGTGGTGGAGTTCGTGCTTGAGAAGCCATCCTATACCATCAACACCTTGGACTATCTGCGCGAGAACCATGGTGCCAATATGGAGTTCTCGATAATCACCGGCAGCGACATCTGGGCGCGCTTCGACGAGTGGAAGGATTATGAGCGCATACTCAACGAGTATAAGATATATGTCTATCCGCGCAAGGGTTACGAGGTGGAGAAGTTCGCCAATAGGGTAACCATCCTCGAGGATGCACCATATGTGGAGTTCTCGTCTACCGAGGTACGTGGTCGCGTGGAGCGTGGCGAGGATATATCGTCGATGGTAGCCCCCGAGGTGGCAAAGTATATCACCAGCAACCAGCTATGGACCGTGGCAGGAAATATCGTGCGCCTAACGTCGATGCTCGAAACTAAGGAGAGCGCAGCGTTGTACATCGAGCGTGGTAAGTACTACTTCCGCTCCAATGAGTGGGGTAAGGCTATCAACGACTTCAACAAGGCGAAGGCTCTCGAGCCCGACAACCAGGAGGCGCAGCAGCTTCACGACATGGTCTACGAGATATTGTCATTCAGATATAAGGATATATATAACCCATAGTCAATGATTGAGATTGATAATAAGATTGTGAGCCTCGACATCTTGCGCGAGGCTTTTGCCTGCGATTTGGGCAAGTGCAAGGGTATCTGCTGTGTGGAGGGCGACTCGGGCGCACCTCTCGACATCGACGAGGTGGATATCCTCGAGGAGGAGTGGGAGAACTACGCCCCATATATGACCGAGGAGGGTCGCAAGGCTGTAGAGGAGCAGGGCTTCATGGTCGTGGATGTCGATGGCGACTACACTACACCCCTTGTGGATAACGCAGCGTGTGCCTACGCCTTCGAGGAGAATGGCATTACGTTCTGCGCCATAGAGCGTGCCTACCGCGAGGGTAAGTGCTCGTTCCTGAAGCCTCTGTCGTGCCACCTATATCCTATCCGCGTGGCTCGCTTCCGCAATGGCTCGGTGGGTCTTAACTACCACCGCTGGGCAGTGTGCGGCTCGGCGCGTGAGTGTGGCAAGCAGCTCGGTGTGCCTGTGTATAAGAGTTTGCGAGAGCCTATAATTCGCGCTTTTGGCGATGAGTTCTACAAGCAGTTGGAGCTCGCTGAGGAGATGATTAAAAGTGAAAAATAAGCCAATATTTAAGTGATGAAGAGATTGTTTTTGGTGGGGGCGATGCTCCTCTATTGTGTGGCATTGAGCGCTCAAACAAGTGATGCGGAGCCTCAGAAGCCTGTGCGTCCTGTTAGAACTATCGATACAGTATCTGTCATTGATACTCTACCCTCGGGTAATGACGACCTAAGTGTTGTTTTGTATAGCGATTACACATGGCGCTATGTCCGCCTCAATGAGCCTGTGGAGAACCTTGAGGTCTTTAATGAGTACTGGAATACTAACGTGTCGCACACCTATAGCGGCGTAAGCGTTAACTCTCTGCCCGAGAGCGTCGCTATACAGTTGGTCGACTCGCTGCATGGCTACCACTACCCATTCAAGGGTAAGCTTACCTCTCTCTATGGCATGCGTCGTGGGCGTCAGCATCAGGGTGTAGATATACCGCTTAAGACGGGCGATCCTGTATATGCTACTTTCGATGGTAAGGTGCGCTTCTCGGGTACTTCGGGCGGCTATGGCAACCTTATCGTCATACGTCATAATAATGGTCTTGAGACCTACTATGCTCACCTTTCAGCGCGTAATGTGGAGGCTGGCGACTGGGTTGTTGCTGGTCAGGAGATTGGCAAGGGCGGTAGTACGGGTAGAAGTTCTGGCCCGCACCTTCACTTCGAGGTACGCTACTATGGACATACTATGGACCCTGAGCGAATTATCAATTTTGCCACGGGCGAGCTCCGTGGTGAGGAGTTGCTGCTCAAGCGTCGCCACCTAAGCATATATGCTAAGTATGAGCAGGACTTCGATGAGGAGACAGAGGCAGCACGCCAGGCAGAGGCTGAGAAGAAGGCTACGTCGGTGCAGTATCACACCATCAGGAAGGGCGATACCCTGGGTGCTATAGCACGTAAGTATGGCACTACGGTAAATAAGATATGTAGCCTCAATGGCATACAGTCAACCACCATCCTGCAGATCGGCAAGAAGCTCAGGGTGAAATAGAATTTCGCGGTGGTTGTCGCAATATGATGTGGGCATGGGATTATCTCCTGTGCCCATATTTTGTATGGTTGAGCCACTCTTGCACTCTTTGCCTTGATGAGATGCAGACTGTTTCGGGACGTAAGTTGACGATGTGATATAAATTTCGAAGAAAAAAAGTAAAATAGGCATAAAAAATTTTGGAGATAAAAAAAAAGTATGTATATTTGCACACCGATTTGGAAGACAAATCAGATGGTGGATGTAGCTCAGTCGGTTAGAGTAGAGGATTGTGGTTCCTAAGGTCGTGGGTTCGAATCCCATCTTCCACCCAAGCAAATAAACCTTGCAACGAAAGTTGTGAGGTTTTTTGTTATATCTATACCTAAGGTGTAAAGGGATAATATATTGATAATAAGGTCACTATGAATAAGGTTTGGCTAATCCCCACCGGAATTTCAGACTGATCCGTTTTTTTGTGTGGGTTGTCGCTGGGTTGCCAATTATCAGAAATACAAAAGGCTAACTACTTGAAAAATAAGTAATTAGCCTTTCATTTAGTACCCAGAGCCGGGGTCGAACCGGCACAGGGGTGAACCTACTGGTGTTTGAGACCAGCGCGTCTACCGATTCCGCCATCTGGGCATCAGCGTTTGACTGATTTCGAGCGCAAAGATAGATATTATTTTGTATCCTGCAAAATTTTCTACAACTTTTTTATGCTATTTACTCATTATTTTTGCTAACCATCTGTTTGTTAGCAAAATACTCTCTGACGATTTTTGCCTTGGCGCGACCCACTACTGCGGCGAGTTCATCCTCTGTCGCTATCTCAACAACCTTGATACTCTTGAACGCCTTGAGCAGCTCGTTGCGGCTCTTCACGCCGATACCCTTGATGTTGGAGAATTCCGATTCGGTCATCTTTGTGCGGTGCGTCGCGCGATGGAATGTGATGGCAAAGCGGTGTGCCTCATCGCGGATATGGCATATCACCTTGATGGGGCGCTTGAAGCGATTTAGGTATAGTGGCTGTGGGTTATTGGGGAAGAATACCTCCTCGATACGTTTCGCCAAGCCTATGATATTCACCTTGTCGAGGATGCCCAGATCTTTGAGTGCCATGCAGGCACTCGAGAGCTGTCCTTTGCCGCCATCGACGACAATTAGGTCGGGGAGCTCCTCGTTATTCTCCATCACGCGGTAGTAGCGGCGAGAGATTATCTCATACATCGTGGCGAAGTCGTTAGCGCCCTCAACGCTCTTTACCCTGAAGTGGCGATACTCCTTGCGCGAGGGCTTACCATCACGGAAGACCACGCATGAGGCTACGGCGTCAACACCCTGGATATTGGAGTTGTCGAAGCACTCTATATGTCGTGGCTCGCGATTTAGTCCTATCTCCTGCTTCATCTCCTCCATGAGGCTGCTATCGCTTAACTTGGTTTGTAGCAGCTCCTTGTCCGCGATATATTTCGCGTGGGTGGTCTCGGCGCTCTTGCGTGAGAAGTTTATCAGCTCCAGCTTCTCGCCTCGTCGAGGGATGTGAAACTTTATGTTGTCGAATATCGGTGCCGTGGAGGGTATGGTTGTCACCAGCACCTCGTTGGCAAGGGGCATGCCCGTCGTCTCCACAACATGATTTATTGCGGTGGCGAGGATATCCTCCTCGGCGCTATCGATGCCGATGTTTAGGCGTATGGTGTGTATGGCGACGATAGATCCGTGGCGTATGCGTATGAAGTTGCAGAAGGCGATATCATCGTCCGTGATTGTTGTGAAGACGTCGCACTCGACAATTTTGGAGCTCACGATAACGGATTTCGACTGATATCTCTTTATGGCCTGCAGGCGTAGCATCATCTGCTCCGCATCCTCGAAGCGTAGCTCGTGCGATGCTCGGAGCATCTCCTCCTCGAGCCATGCGACAACGGGGCGAATGTTGCCCTTGAGGATCATCCTTATTTTCGATATGTTGGCATCGTACTCCTCGCGGCTCTGCATGCCTATACATGGCGCCTTGCACTTGTGGATATGGTATTGCAGGCAGTCGCGGTATTTGCCTTTGGCTATTCCCTCTTCGGTAAGCTGCTGCTTGCATATGCGCACGGGGATGATTGTGTGGATGAAATCGAGTATCGCGCGCATCGTCGTTATCGAGCTGTATGGACCGAAGTACTCGGTGCCATCATGGACAATATCGCGGCGCGAGACAACGCGTGGGAAGGGCTCGTTGGTGATTGTTATCCATGGGTATGTCTTATCATCCTTGAGCAGTGTGTTGTACCTCGGCTGCAACTCCTTGATTAGTGAGTTCTCGAGTAGTAGGGCATCCTGCTCGCTGTTGACCACTGTGTGGCGTATGTCGACAATCTTCCCGACCATGACCCTTATCTTGGCGCTATGGTCGCGACTATCTACGAAGTAGGACGACACCCTTTTCTTGAGTGATTTAGCCTTGCCTACATATATTATCTTGCCGCTGCTATCCACAAAACGATAGACACCAGGGGCGTTGGGAAGCGCTGCCACCTGCTCGCGCAGATGTGTGGTGATGCTGTTGTTCATGCTACAAATATATATAATTTTTTTGTAGAGTCGCCTATTTTGTGGCTGCAAAGTGCTTGGGTATTATTTTTAATACCCGTAAATTACTGGGAAGGGAGTAGGAGAGGATTAGTAGTGGTGGGCGCTCCGATTTGACTTTTCGCTTTTTTTACTATCTTTGTGACACAAACAACAATTAACCCAAACCATGAAACTACAAACTGGAACTCTTCTTGAGCGTGGCAAGTATCGCATTATCGACTCTCTTGGTCGCGGAGGTTTCGGTATCACCTACCTTGCCGAGCAGGTGATGGCAAAGCGCAAGGTCTGCATCAAGGAGTTTTTCCCTAAGGACTACTATAAGCGCGATGGCGATACCAGCGCCCTGATACTATCATCCGATGGTTTTGCCGAGACGATGGATAAGTATAAGGCGAAGTTTATCAAGGAGGCGCAGACCATCGCCGCCTTAGAGCATACGAATATCATCCATATTTTTGACGTCTTCGAGGAGAACGGCACGGCATACTACGTCATGGAGTATATCGAGGGCGTGTCGCTTAGCTCGATTGTCAAGGAGCGCGGTGCTATGTCGGAGACTATGGCTGTGGATTATATACGCCAGGTAGCCTCGGCATTGGCATATATCCACGATAAGAAGATTATGCACCTCGACGTTAAGCCGGGTAATATCATGGTGCGCAGGGATGACGACCGTGCTATATTGATCGATTTCGGTTTGTCGAAACACTACGATGATAAGAGTGGTGAGGCGACCTCTACCACCCCTGTGGGCGTTAGCCATGGCTTTGCCCCAATGGAGCAGTATCAGCAGGGTGGCGTTAAGGAGTTCTCGCCCGAGACCGATATCTATTCGTTGGCAGCCTCGCTCTACTATCTTGCGACTGGGGATATACCACCACAAGCTGCGAACATAGTAGATGAGGGACTTCCCGAGTTGCCATCGCACCTATCAAGTGGCGTTCGCAACGCCATCGAGCGCTCTATGGAGACACAGCGCAAGCGTCGTCCGCATAGTATGGCGGAGTTTGTGTTACTACTCAACGATGCGCCAGACGGTTATAATGAGTCAACTGTAATTGTTCCTAAGGTAAGTTTATCTGAGAATACAGTTCTTAATATTGGTGTTAATAATACGATTAAGCTTGCCAATACGCCCTTAGATGATAACAATCATGAGGCGGTAGACTTGGGTCTAAGTGTTAAGTGGGCGACATGTAATGTCGGCGCTAATAAGCCAGACGAGTATGGTAACTACTTCGCTTGGGGTGAGACTACTACTAAGGGAAGGTATGTTGATGAAAATTGCAAGACTCTTGAGGCTGTTAAAGTGAAGAAAAGTTCCTTTTTCGGATTGCTAAAAGATACTGTGTCAGAATATATAGGTTTAGATTTAGGTGATATATCAGGAGACGGACGTTACGATGCTGCCACTGCCAATTGGGGTGGTGATTGGCGTATGCCGACTAAGACAGAGTTTAATGAGTTGAGAAAGAAATGCTCATGGGAATGGGTGACGAGAGATGGTAAGAGTGGTTATAAGGTGACCAGCAAGAAGAATGGTAAGAGCATCTTCCTGCCCGCTGCAGGTTATCGAGATATGGAGTTGCTCTACCATGGTGGCTCGTACGGCTTTTATTGGAGTTCTACTCAGCACTCGGAGAATACTCTGTACGCGAGCTATCTCGACTTTGGTAGCGGTTGTCCAGATACAGAATGGGACTACTGCTATCGCGGGCGTCCAATCCGCCCAGTCTTAGGGCGAAAATAAGTCTGTTTGACTAATCTCCTCGCAGTTTCGACTGCGAGGAGTCTTTTTATAAAACCTCGTCATGCCGAGGAGGCGCAAATCAATTAGTAAAGAGTAGTGAGAAATTAGTAATAGTTGAGCGCCATCAGCGCTCATAAATTTTGTTACTAATTACTAATTAACAAATTACTAATTTTAGATAAGTCTACCGCTGTTTATAGGCACTGCCAATGCAGAGGGTAATCTGTATCAGCAAAGTTATTACACAAAGGTAGATTGCCACAGAATTGCATAGACCATCATCCGTATCAGTAAAGTTTTCAGTTGCAATTCCTCGCAATGACGGAATTTATAAACCTGCGTCGCAGACACCACACCTTTCAGTTTTCACTTTTGATTTGCTCCAATGGAGCAATAGGGATGGGTAGTTCCGCAAGCAGAGCTTGCTCTGGGGATTATGGGTATTTCCGCTTCGCTCTGGGTATTACCCAGTCTACCCAGAGTGCGCTTTGCGCACGGCTCTACCCACACTACCCAGTCCTACTCAGAACTCTTTCGCTCCATAGGATCGAAGCATTACTAATTACTAATTAACCCATTACTAATTCTAGTATGTCACCCTGAGCTTGTCGAAGTGTCTCCTCGATAGTTTACATAGGGAAATTAAGGAGTTTAAAGCATAATCACTAATTTCTTTAATTTCACTAATCTCCTTAAATTCATTGCTATCTTACCTCAAGATTTATATCTCGCACAAGGCACCTTCTAATCCCTAAATTGCGCGGAGGATTTTATAATTCAGAAAAAAATCGTATCTTTACGCGCAGAATAATATAATAGATTAGTATGGAAACAGGCAAAATACAGACATTAAAGGTAGCACGCATCTCCGACTATGGTCTATACCTCGCCGATGATGAGGGTGCAGAGGTGTTGCTACCCAATCGTTTCACACGCCTCGATATGAAGGAGGGTGACGAGGTGAAGGTATTTGTATATCACGACTCGGAGGACCGTTTGGTGGCATCTACCGAGACTCCACTAATCAAGGTGGGCGAGGTGGCGGCTTTGAAGGTTGTTGATAAGAGCATTCATGGCGCTTTCCTCGACTGGGGACTATCGGGCAAACACCTTTTCCTACCAAACCGCAACCAGCAGGGCGCTGTTATCGCGGGTCAGAAGGTGGTGGTCTATATGTATGTGGATGACCGCACAGGACGCTGCGTGGCTACAAACAAGATAAAGCCATTTATCTACAACGAGGATCCTCTAACCGTTAGCGTGGGCGACGAGGTGGACGTGTTGGTTGCCTTCGAGACTCCTATTGGCTACCGCGTGGTTATCGACAATCGCCACTGGGGTATGATCTACAAAAATCAGCTCTTCCGTCCGATACATATCGGCGACAGATGTCGTGGTTGGATCCGAAAGATTACCGAGGATATGCGTATCGACGTGAGCCTTCAGCAGCAGGGACTCGCCGAGGTGGAGAACTCGGTTGTTAAGCTTGAGGCGTTGCTCAGGGAGCATGGCGGCGTATTGTCTGTCAACGACCATAGCGACCCTTCGGAGGTGGCTCATGTTACGGGCATGAGCAAGAAGGTCTTCAAGCGTTGTCTTGGTATGCTGCTCAAGCAGGGCAAGGTACGTCAAACGGAGCATGGTATTGAGGTTATAAAGTAACGAACAATGAGTGGTCATACAGCAGAGAGAGTTTCGCGCGAGGTGATAGATAACTATGTATATCAGCGTTCGCGCTTAGCATATGTCGAGGCGGCAAAGATGGTGTCGGGAAGGGTGCTTGAGATAGGTACTGGCACAGGCTATGGCATCGACATCATAGCTCCCTCGTGCGATAAGTTCACCACCTTGGATAAGTTTAGCTCCGAGGCTACGGCGACGCTACCCGAGAATGTTGAGTTTGTGCAGGCTGCCGTGCCACCGCTACCATTCAAGGATGAGTCGTTCGACTATGTCGTCTCGTTCCAGGTTATCGAGCATATAGCCGATGATAGGGAGTTTATCAAAGAGGTATATCGCGTACTACGCAAGGGGGGCAAATTTATTGTAACCACCCCCAACCGCCCGATGTCCATCACGCGCAACCCCTGGCACGTCAGGGAGTACACATCAGAGGAGTTGTATATGCGTCTATCGCAATTTGCATCGGTGGAGTGCAAGGGTGTCTTTGGCAACGAGCGCGTAATGGAGTATTATCAGAAAAACCGCGAGTCGGTGCATCGCATCATGCGCTTCGATATCTTGAGGATGCAGTGGTGGTTGCCAGCATTTATGCTCAAGATACCTTACGATATTCTCAATCGTCGCAACCGCAAGCGTCTGCATAGCGATAACCAGCAGCTGACCGAGTCCATCGTGATGGAGGACTACGAGCTTCGTGCTGTTGGCGAGGAGTGCTTCGACCTATTCTACATAGCAACAAAGTAGCGAACTATGAAGCACCGAGTAACGATACTGCAGCGCGCAATAGTGTGGCACGACATAGATGCTAACTTAGCATCGTTGGAGAGTATGCTCGAAGGGGTTGATACCGATATTGTTGTGCTTTCGGAGATGTTTCAGACGGGCTTTGTCACAGAGCCACACGCAGTGGCGGATGATGGCAGAACACTCCGCTGGATGCAGCGCATGGCATCGAAGATGGATGTTGCGATTGTGGGGTCGGTGATTGTTCGCGAGGGCGATACGTATCGCAATAGGCTCTATTTCGTGAAGCCTGACAGCGGGGTAGAGTGGTACGATAAGCGTCACCTATTCTCCATTGGTGGCGAGGGCAGATACTTCGAGGCGGGTACAGAGCGAAAGGTGGTTGAGTGGCGTGGTGTGCGCTACCTGTTGGAGATATGCTACGACCTGCGCTTCCCGGTGTGGAGCCGTCAGCGTGGTGACTACGATGCTATCATCTATACGGCACTATGGCCAAAGCCACGTAGGGAGGTGTGGCGTACGCTGCTCAGAGCGAGGGCTATCGAAAATCAGGCGTATGTCATCGGTGTCAACCGCACAGGTGATGAGCCTACGCTGCAATATGTGGGCGACTCGGCAATTATAGACTACTACGGTAGGGCAGTTGTCGACATGGCAGATGGCGAGGGTATCGCCTCTGCGGAGTTGGATATGGAGGCACTTGTGGGTTTCAAAGATAAGTTTAATGTCGGTTGTGATGCCGATAAATTCGAGATAAGAGTATGACGGTTAATGAAATTATTTTGCTTTTGGGCTCGGGCGTGATAGTGGGTATCATCAATACCCTTGGCGGTGGCGGTTCGATTATTACGATGTCGCTATTTCAGGCCATGGGTATGCCTATCGAGGTGGCTAACATCACCAACCGAGTGCCTGTTGTGATGCAGAACTTCTCGGCTACCGTGTCGTTCATGCGCCAGCGCATGGTAGATTTCCGCAATGGTTTTCTGCTATCAATACCTGCCATACTGGGAACTATTGCAGGTACGCTTGTGGCTCTGCGGGTCGATGAGATGACCTTCAAGATATGCCTAAGTGTGGTCTTGGCGATAATCCTGCTATACCTTATCTTGGATAGGGATAATGCCCCTCACATTCATGGTGGTCACTCGCTAAAGCTCAAGTGGTGGCACTACTTGTTGTTCTTCCTTGTCGGTTTCTATGGTGGCTATATCTATATTGGTCTTGGATTCTTGATTCTTGCAGTCACCATATGGACAATGAACTTGGACATTGTTACGGCTAACGTGCTCAAGGGGTGCGTGATATTTATCTCAACGCCATTCGCCATCATAACAGTCTTTCTGCTTAATCAGTTTGGCGGTGGCTCGTCGATAGATATAGTATGGGATGCTGGTCTGTTGCATGGCGCAGGAAATATCTTGGGCGCTATTGTTGCATCGCACTGGGCTGTCAGCTGGGGTGTTAAGTTCGTTAAGTGGTTTACGCTCTTCGTTATCGTTGTGGCGTTTATCGACCTCATGGGTTGGATATCGTTGCAGGGCGTGTTGTCGGGAATGTTGTAGCGTATGGCTAAGAAACAGATAGAGATTATAGGTGCCAGGGTGCATAACCTCAAGTCGGTGGATGTGACTATTCCGCGCGACAAGCTCGTCGTAATCACTGGTCTTTCGGGCTCGGGTAAGTCCTCTTTGGCGTTCGATACGATATATGCTGAGGGTCAACGCCGATATATGGAGTCGCTATCCGCCTATGCTCGTCAGTTTGTTGGCAATATGGAGCGCCCCGATGTGGATCATATCAAGGGCCTCAGCCCTGTGGTTGCCATCGAGCAGAAGACGACCAACAAAAATCCACGTTCGACAGTCGGCACCGTCACCGAGATTAACGACTTCTTGCGTCTATTGTATGCACGTGCTTCGCGTGCCTACTCACCCGCCACGGGAGAGCCTATGGTGAAGTATAGCGACGAGCAGATATGTAACCTGATGATTGAGAACTTCAACAATTGCCGTGTGGCGTTCCTCGCCCCCGTTGTCAAGGGGCGTAAGGGTCACTATCGCGAACTCTTCGAGAGCATGGCGCGCAAGGGATATATTTACGCACGCATAGATGGCGAGATACGTGAGTTCACGGCGGGTATGAAGCTCGATCGTTATAAGATACACACTATCGATATGGTCATCGACCGCCTTGTTATCGGTGAGGAGCACCGCGAGCGTATGATGACCTCGCTCAAGGAGACTATGCGTCAGGGCAAGGGCACTATGATGCTCTACGACTATACTACGCACAACATAAAGTACTATTCACGACACCTCATGTGTCCAACGACGGGTGAGGCATTCGAGGAGCCAGCACCACACACCTTCTCGTTCAACTCGCCAAAGGGTGCATGCACAGAGTGTAACGGCTTAGGCGAGCGTCCAGTATTCGATATATGCAAAATTGTGCCTGATGGCTCACTGTCGCTACGCGAAGGGGGCATGGAGCCGTTGGGTAAGTATCACAACAATATGCTCTTTGCGATGCTTGAGGTGCTGGGTACACGCTACGACTTCACGCTTGACGACCCTATTGATACCATCTCGCACGAGGGTATGAACGCCATCCTCTATGGCGACTCGGAACCCATTATGCTCAATATGTCGGAGTTCTCGTCGATGGGTGGTACGCGCCTAACGCAGTGGTCGGGACTCTCGGAGTGGTTGATGCGCGACGTGGATGAGGAGACAAAGAGGGGGCAGAAGTGGCGTGATCAGTTCCTCGTTATGCAGCGCTGCCCTAAGTGTGGTGGTACACGCCTAAAGGAGGAGTCGTTGCAGTTCCGCATTGGTGATAAGAGCATTGCAGATGTCTCGGCGATGTCTATCTCGGAGTTCAAGGTGTGGATGGATGGCATCGAGAGCCTTCTGAATAATAAAGAGCAGATTATCGCCCGCGATATAATCAAGGAGATACGCGAGCGTCTCGGCTTCCTCGTCGATGTTGGTCTTGGCTACCTATCGCTGTCGCGTGCATCGCGAACAATATCGGGTGGCGAGTCACAGCGCATACGCCTTGCTACGCAGATAGGCTCAAAGCTTGTCAACGTGCTATACATCCTCGATGAGCCAAGCATAGGTCTTCATCAGAGGGATAACCAACGCCTTATAGCGAGCCTCAAGAGCCTACGCGATGCGGGCAACTCGGTCATCGTCGTTGAGCATGACGAGGATATGATGCGCGCGGCAGACCATATCGTCGATGTGGGACCATTGGCAGGTCGTCGTGGCGGTAAGATTGTCGCTCAAGGAACATACGAGGAGATATTAAAGAGTGATACAATCACGGCGGACTACCTCAGTGGAAGACGTCGCATAGAGCCACCTGCGGAGTTGCGCAAGGGTAGTGGCGACTATATCACGCTACGCGGTGCGCGTGGCAACAACCTCAAAAACGTTGATCTCAAGCTTCCGTTGGGTAAGTTTATCTGTGTTACGGGAGTCTCTGGCTCGGGTAAGTCGTCGCTAATTAACGGTACATTGCGCCCCATACTATCCAACATGCTCTACCGCTCGTTGGATAGACCTTTGGAGTATGACGCTATTGAGGGCGTGGAGAATATCGATAAGATTGTTGTTGTGGACCAGTCGCCAATTGGTCGTACGCCACGCAGCAACCCCGCAACATACACAAACGTGTTTGCCGATATCCGCCACCTCTTCGAGCTTACGCCCGATGCACAGATTAGAGGCTATAAGGCGGGACGTTTCTCGTTCAATGTCAAGGGTGGACGATGTGAGGAGTGTCGCGGTGCTGGCTTCGAGACCATCGAGATGAACTTCCTCCCCGACGTATATGTCAAGTGTCGCTCGTGTGGCGGTAATCGCTATAACCGCGAGACCTTGGAGGTGAAGTATAAGGGTAAGAGTATCAACGATGTGCTCAATATGACCATCAACATGGCTGTCGAGTTCTTCGAGAACATACCTTCGATATATCAGAAGTTGCGAGCAATACAGGAGGTGGGCTTAGGTTATCTCACCTTGGGTCAGCCATGCACGACGTTGTCGGGTGGTGAGTCGCAACGTATAAAGCTCGCTACGGAGCTCTCGAAACGCGATACGGGACGCACGCTATATCTTCTCGATGAGCCAACAACGGGTCTGCATTTTGAGGATATACGTCAATTGTTAGTCGTGATCAACCGCCTTGTTGACTGTGGAAATACGGCGGTAATCATCGAGCACAACTTGGATGTTATCAGGGTTGCCGATTGGATCATTGATATGGGTCCCGAGGGTGGTCAGGAGGGTGGATATATCATCGCTGAGGGTACACCCGAAGATATTAAGGCTGAGCCTAAGAGCTATACGGGAAAGTATCTGTAGGGGGCGTAGCTTAAACAATAAAGGAGAAAGAGAGGTGTCTGCCTCATCTTTCTCCTTTTTGCTGTGTGGTTATCGCTCTTACCTTGTGCCAGAGTAGGTCACGGGGTGCTCGCCACACATAAAGTCGAGCGTCATGCTCCTCTCGGTGATTGTGCCCGAGAGGTTGGTGATAGTGAACTTCTCGAAGGGACCGCCCATGGCGTAGGGGATGATACCATCGCCAGAGAGTGTGTAGATGCCGTTAGTCTCCTCGAAGTTTGCTCCCTCGACAACCATATCGAGCTTTATGGGCATACCATTGGCAAATTTAACATTGTACATCACGAAGTTTAGTTTATCGCCCTTGATTTCGTAGTCAACCTTAACATTGCTCTGCGTATAGAAAGTGCCGTCGTTTTGGTCAACCTTCATCGTGCCATTATAGCAATCCTCCTTAATAGGGTTGTTTGGTAGGTCGTTGTTATTGCCATTCTCGCACGATGTAATCATTAGGGTACACATCGCCATTAATAAATGTAAATACTTCATATTCTTTGGTTTGTTTATAGATTTATATTAACTCTTACACCGCCATGCAGGGGTGCTCCCTTAGAGAAGAACTCCTTGCCCACGGACTTAAAATAGAAAGTGTCGTAGTTTGTATTAGTCATATTTCTACCCCATAGTGTCACAGTAGCATGCTTAAAATCAAACGATAGTTGCATCCCAAGTAACGAGTATAGAGGTTGTGATAGGGTATTTGCTTCGTTCCAATATATGCGACCTATACCGCGCCAGTCTGCCGCAAGAGTAATCTTCTCAAGGTGGGGGTTGGTAATGTGCCATGTGTAGCCTATCATGGCATTTATGGTATTTTGCGGTGCATAGGGTAGGTAGTTGCCAGCATAACTATCCTTTCCGTCATCATATTCACGGAAGCGTGCATCGGTAAATCCGTAGTCAACGCTCACATTAAGACCCTCGTATGTGTAATTTGCAGATAGCTCCACGCCGAAGCTACGGGCACGTGCTGCGTTCGACATCATGCGACCTGTGCTATTTCCCTTAGGAAGCACTGTGACTTGCTGGTTGAAGCACTCAATCCAAAAGAGTGCTGCATCCACAGATAACCCATAAACAGGTGCAAGGTGGGCTCCAACCTCGAAGTTCCAGCTCTTCTCAGGCTTGTAGCGTGTTGCCGAGGCGCTATCGTATGTCGTTGTAGTGCCTGCACTGTCAAGTTCTATGCCAAGGTCATCCATCATGTCGTTCATCATTCTCACCTGAAGGATGTCGGAGAATATCTGGGTGTTGAAGCCTCCCGACTTATAGCCACGGGTGATGGTGGCAAAGATATTATTGTTGCTATTTATAGTATAGCGTACGGCAATCTTAGGTAGTATCTCAAAAAAGGTTTGACTATCACGCCCCTTAAATTCGGAGTATAGCTCCTTATACTCGCTCATCGTGAGGTCGAAGAGATAGGGTATGGTGGTGTTGGAGTTATAGCGCATGGTGACATGCTCCATGTCAAGGCGCAAACCAGCAGTAATCTGCCAGCGGTCGAGGTTGATAACTGATTGATGATATAAAGCAACACCGTAGGTGGAGATGTCGAAGTCGCTGTTTATTATAAAGTTGTCGCAACCGAAGGTCATGCTGTGGTCGGGGAATACCGTTTGCAGTCCCTTGTTTATATTGCCGAGGATTAGCTCGTTGATACCATCCTCCTTGAATGTCACAGGCGAGGACATATCGAGCCATTTAGCGAAGATGAAGGCTCCCGCAAGCCACTGCCAGCGACTGCCATTATCCTTGTTGCGCACAACCACATCCTCAGTTATCGAGTGCTCCCTCTGTCGTTGATACATCGTAAACATCGACCTTGGACTAAAATCCTGGTCGAGTGTCATCTTATCCCATAGGTAGCCATACGACGTTACGCTTGTGATGTCTATCCTCTCGCCATTATGCTTTGCTACGAAGCCCTCGTTTATGGTCATGCGCTCATAGCCCGACGGGTCGTTGTAGGCGATAGGTGAGTAGGTGTGTGTGGTGCTATCATAGGGGTGGTAGGCATAGCCACCCTCGTTGGTATAGCCTGCTGAAAGACTATTGTCGAAGCTCCAGTTACGCCTGCCCAACCATTGGGTGCGTAGGCGAAGTGAGGCGTTGTCGCCCCTGTCGCATATCTCATTACTATAGGTGTTCTCGAAGAAGCCACCGCTATGTGAGTAGCCACCAGCGATGGATATGCCGAAGTCCTCCTTAGGCTTAGCGTAGTACGCTACCGAGGCGCGTGCCGAGCTTATTGTCGAATACTCAGCCATAGCTCGTACACCCTGCCATGTCATTGGCGATAGGGTGGTTATGTTCATCACACCTCCCGATGTGTTGCGACCATAGAGCGTGCCTTGTGGACCTCGTAGTAGCTCTATGCGGCGTATGTCGTAGAAGTCGAAGTCGTAGCCATTCTTATTCATTACTGGCACCTCGTCAATAGTCATACCCATGACAGGCTGGTCGATACGTGAGCCGAAGCCGCGAATATATATCGACGATGTGATGCTTGAACCATAGTCGGGTTGATAGAAGTTAGGGGCTATGGTAGATAGCTCCTTGGCGGAGGTGATGCCGCGCTCTTCTAACTTCTGCATGGTCATCGATGTGGATGATATGGGCAGAAGGTGGTAGTTGCCACTCTTAGGCGATGCAGTAATCTGCACACTATCTATGTGGTATAGAGTGAGTGGGTGCTGCTCTTGAGCGTAAGCCTGCAGAGCGCACAAAGCGAAGATTATTGCAATTAGCCTTTTCATCGGCGCAAAGATACCTTATATATAGACAATAAACAATCCCCTATTTTGGGGATTGTTTGTTGGTGAGTAATACTCGTAGATTATCTGCGACGCATACCGCGCATCTGCTTCATCTGCTGCCTAAAACCACCGTTAGCCACACTCTTCATCATCTTGCGTGTATCCTCAAACTGTTTCATGAGACGGTTGACATCGGCAACAGTAGTACCAGAACCCTTAGCGATACGCTCCCTACGGCGTGCATTGATAATCTCGGGATTTTCACGCTCTGTAGGGGTCATCGAGTTGATGATAGCCTCAGTCTGCTTGAAAGCATCCTCTGGAATATCGACATCCTTAAGCATCTTACCCATGCCAGGAATCATCGAAGCAAGGTCCTTCAAATTACCCATCTTCTTAATCTGAGCTATCTGATCGCGGAAGTCGTTGAAGTTGAACTGGTCCTTAATAAGCTTCTTCTTTAGCTTGCGTGCTTGCTCCTCGTCGAACTGCTCCTGTGCGCGCTCAACAAGCGAAACGACATCACCCATGCCTAAGATGCGGTCTGCCATACGCTCAGGGTGGAACACCTGCAAGGCATCCATCTTCTCGCCTGCAGAGATAAACTTCAATGGCTTATTAACTACCGAGCGGATAGAGATAGCGGCACCACCACGAGTATCACCATCGAGCTTGGTGAGTACCACGCCATCGAAGTCGAGACGGTCGTTAAACTCTTTAGCGGTGTTAACTGCATCCTGACCGGTCATTGAATCGACAACGAATAGGGTCTCGGATGGCTTAACGGCAGCCTTGATAGCAGTAATCTCCTGCATCATCGCCTCGTCAACAGCAAGACGACCTGCGGTATCGATGATTACGGTGTTGTATGACTTCGAACGTGCATACTTGATAGCGTTCTCGGCAATCTGAACAGGATTGTTGTTACCCTCCTCAGTATATACCTCTACGCCTACGGTCTGACCCAAAATCTTAAGCTGGTCGATAGCTGCTGGACGATATACGTCACCAGCGACGAGCAATACCTGACGACCCTTCTTGCTCTTGATATGTCCGGCGAGCTTACCTGAGAAGGTTGTCTTACCAGAACCCTGAAGACCTGCGATAAGGATGATAGCTGGGTTGCCCTCGAGCTTGATATCGGTAGCTGTGCCACCCATAAGAGCGGCAAGCTCGTCACGCACAATCTTGGTGATCATCTGTCCTGGCTTCACCGAGCGCAACACATCCTGACCCAATGCCTTCTGCTTCACCTCGTCGGTAAAGGTCTTAGCTACTTTGTAGTTAACATCGGCGTCGATAAGCGCACGACGTATCTCTTTGAGGGTCTCCGCAACGTTAATCTCGGTGATGCGTCCCTCACCCTTTAGAATCTTAAACGATCGTTCAAGTTTCTCGGTTAGATTTTCAAACATAGTCTATCTCGTTTAATTATTTTCTTCGTTGAGTGTGCAAAGATATAGAATATATCTTAATTATCCAACCCTATAACATCTTTATACCAATTTGTCTGCTTCCAACCGTTAGGATATGCCTTGCTTGGTGCCGATGTCGTAACACCTGTATAGACCTCCATGTCGATAGGGTAGGTGCCAAAGGTGCCATATGCAGAGTAGAATGTGTCGAGGGTGTAGGTGGCGATGATGCACTGCTCCATAGCTTGGTTGAAGGCACTCTTGGCTGCATCGTCCGTAGCCATAACATTCACCCACTCGCCAAAGTCGTAGAAGTGGTGTGGGTTTTGACCCTCATAGGTCTGAAGCTCCTTTTCGTTGTAGTCGCTCTTGGCGCTTGCCATAACACTCTTCGTTGCCTCGGCAAGAGTCTCTATCTCATCGCATTTGTAGACGCTAACTGAACCACAACGTACGCCCCCTGTGTACTCGCTCTCGTAAAATTTGTAGTAGCTACGTGCAGCACCCACATAGTCGGTTTCGGCACCGTAATCCTTGAAGAGGTAGGGGAGGGTGCGGTGGTATGGAAAACCATTGCCCATAATCTCGCATGGCGCGGCGATGATGTAGTTTGCCGTGTGGCGGAGGTCGTAGATTGCCTCGATGTTCGACATGAAGCAGGCGTCGAAGAGTATGTAGTCGATCTCCACATTTGAGCATTTGATGCCCTCTGCCAACTCGTCGATGTTTACCTGCACGTTGTTCTCGCCAAAGGCACGTGTTACCTCGGCGCCAATGGCTGGTATCCATGGGTTATAGCCAGCGCTCAATGCCGAAACATCCCTATCGCTATTTATTATCTCGCGTGTTATCCACCCCTGACCGTGACCTGCGAAGATGATGCCGTAGCGCTCGGCAGGTGCTATCTCTGCCATGGTGGCAATATGCTCGCCAATCTTCTCGGGAGTGATGATGCTCTCCGTGAGTGTTATATCCTTGATGCGTACTTCGATGCACTTTCCGTTCGTGATGTCGTAGTATAGCTCGCCGATATAGCCGCTATTCCTACTCTCCTGACGGAAGAAGAGTACGCGGTTGTTATTACCCAAGATGCCTGTCTCGATGGCTCGGGCAGCATCCGCAAGGTTGATCTTGAAGTAGCGACCGAGGCTGGTACCAAAGAAGTAGAACATAAGGGTGTGGTTGGCGGTGGCCGGAGCTGCGCCATACTGTATGATTCGTGCCTTGGCGGTGACGCACCCTGGTGCCGAGATTGTTATTGTCGCGGTGCGGGTGCTACCCTCGTTATCTTCGACACGAACACGAACCTCGCCTATGGTCGAGGTGTCGATAACCTCTGCCCATGCCTCGCTGCTTGTTGCGGTGAACTTGGTGTCGGAGTTCATCACATTGTCGTGAACGGCGTAGCTGAGCGTAACCTCCTGCGCGTTGTTTGTGCAAATGGCATCCTTCGAGACGCTTATTGCATATATTGTCTGTGGTTTATCGCCGCACGAGCTTATCGCCAGAAGCGCGAAAAATAGTGTTGCTATGGTGTATAGTTGTCTCATTCGAAAAAAGTTTGGGCGCAAAGATAGCAAATTATTGCTAATTATTTATACTCGCGTGGCTTAAGATTGTTGAATTGCCATGTGTTGTCGCGCTTGAAGGTGTAGTCCTCGGGCTTGTTCTTATAGATGCGGCTATAGTCGAAGTAGAAGCCCTTGATTTTGTCGTGCGTCTTCTTCACCAGCGGGATATACTCCACCGAGCGGCTGATAATCTTGCTCTCGTTGTAGGCATAGCCCTTGGAAGCTACCACATCGTAGGCGTGCGAGAACATGAGGATGTGCCATGGTGACTCCTCCTTAAGTCCTGTTCCCGATGACTCGATGGTGCGTAGTATGCCATTGAGGTGGTTGTAGTATTGTACCTCGCGATGACTATCACCAAGAGCACCATAGGCGTATGCCATAAGGTTGAGTACCTTTGGGTTAAAGGGGTCTAACTCCATCGACGCTAAACCACTCTCGATAAGCGCCTCAAGTTGTCCGACAGTGGGGTTTGAGGGGTTCATATTACCCAATATGGCAAACATATCATCGAGTGCCTTGTTTGTAGCAAAGGGACGATAGTTCTCCTGATAGACATAGCCATAGTAGAGGTAGAAGTACTCGTCGGCGGTCATCTCCTCGGTGCCTATGCGATACTTCATCATCAGGTTGGTGTAGTAGTAGGGCGACGATGTGGAGAGTGTCTGACGTAGGATGTCCTCCTCCTCGGGGATGCGTGGCTCGGCAACCTCTTGCGCACGGAGCGAAGTGGCTATGAGCAGTGTCGATACGAATAATAGCAGTAACTTTCTCATATGAATAGCTAACGTGGCAACTACCTCAAATCGTACGTCTCGATGGCTTTCTCAATATCATTTTTAAGCGACTCGGTGAACTCCACAAGGGGTAGGCGTACCTCCTCATCGGTGATGCCCATGACCGAACACATACCCTTGACGCCTGTTGGATTACCCTCTCTAAATAGCAGACCTATAGGTTCCATGAGCTGCTCCATCTCATGCTCGGCTTTAGTTATATCTCCATTCATGGCGTCGTGCACACATGTGCAGAATTTCTCAGGGAACGCGTTTGCTGCAACAGATATAACACCATCGCCACCACACTTGATAAGCTCTACGGTAAGCGCATCGTCGCCTGAGAGTACCAAGAAACCCTCGGGGCGAGCAGCTACTATCTGCTTCATTTGCTCAATATTGCCGCATGCCTCCTTTATAGCGACAATCTTCGGTGTGGCGTGTGCTAAGCGTAGGGTGGTCTCAGCGGTCATGTTCATGCCTGTGCGACCAGGTACGTTGTAGATAATCACCGGCACGGGTGAAGCCTCGACTACGGCCATGAAGTGGCGATATACACCCTCCTGCGATGGCTTGTTGTAGTAGGGGACAACGCTGAGTATGGCAACAACGCCCGAGAGGTCGAATGTCTTGAGTTGCTCTACAAGGTCGTGGGTGTTGTTGCTACCCATGCCTGCGACGATTGGCACGCGATTGTTTGTATGCTTGACGATAAATCGCAATACCTCATCGCGCTCCTTGAGCGATAGTGTGGCAGTCTCGGCAGTGGAGCCAAGCGCCACGATATAGTCTACGCCACCAGCGATGACATGGTCAACCATGCGTCGTAGTGCGTCATAATCTACGTTGTAATTCTTGAATGGGGTGATTAGCGCTACACCCACACCCGTAATCATGTTCTGTATCATAGTCGTAATGTTTACATTATCTAAAACAATGTGCCTTGTATTGGCTTGCTATCTATCTTAGTTACAGCCTCTTCGTTTGTTTGATATGAAGGCTCGCTTGAGGATATCATTAACATGAACTCCGCCTCGCTAAGGATTGTTATGCCTAACTTCTCCGCCTTCTGACGCTTTGCTGGTCCCATATTCTCGCCCGCAACGATGAAGTCGACGTTGGCAGATACCGCAGCGAGGTTCTTGCCTCCGTGGGCCTCCACCAAGGCCTTCATGTCATCGCGCGAACGTCCCTCGAACTTACCCGAGATAACCACACTCTTACCCACAAGGGCATTGGAGTCTAAACGCTTCTCCTCCATCACAAAGCGTAGCCCCGCCTCGCGTAGTCGTGTTATGATATCGCGGTTGGTATCGTTGGTGAAGTACTCCACAATGGCGCTCGCAATCTTGGTTCCCACCTCCTCGGCCTCGGCAAGCTCCTCGACAGAGGCTGCAGCAATGGCATCGAGCGTATGGAAGTGTGAGGCGAGATATTTTGCCGTTGTCTCTCCAACGAAGCGTATGCCAAGGGCGAACAACACGCGCTCGAAGCCAACCTTCTTGGATAGTCTGACACCCTCCAAGATGTTGGCTGCCGATTTCTCGCCAAGGCGTGGTAGCGCCGCGAGCTTTATTGGGTCGAGTGAGTATATGTCGGCGATGTTGTGTAGAAGCCCATTCTGCCATAGTAGCTCGATGGTCTCACCACCTAAGCCCTCGATACCCATTGCCTTGCGGCTGGCGAAGTGGACTATGCGTCCGATGATCTGCGGAGGACACTCGCTCTGGTTGGGGCAGTAGTGCTTCGCCTCACCCTCATAGCGCACAAGCTCTGCACCGCACTCGGGGCAGTGGGTGATATACTCGAATGGTGTGCTATCTGCGGGTCGCTGGGATAGCTCAACGCCTGTGATCTTAGGGATAATCTCGCCGCCCTTCTCCACATAGACCATATCGCCCACGCGGATGTCGAGAGCAGCAATTTGTTCGGCATTATGTATCGAGGCGCGCTTTACGGTAGTTCCAGCAAGTTGCACTGGCGCGAGGTTGGCAACGGGGGTTATGGCGCCTGTACGACCTACTTGGAAGTCGACGCTGAGTAGCTCGGTGAGTGCCTTCTCTGCTTGGAACTTATATGCGACCGCCCAGCGTGGAGCCTTAGCTGTGGAGCCGAGTGTGCGCTGGTTGGCATAGCTGTCGACCTTGATGACGATGCCATCGGTGGCATATGGGAGGTTTTTGCGCTCTGTATCCCAATAGTTTATAAATGCCTCAATCTCCTCTCGCGTGTGGCATATTGCCGTATGTCGCGATATATTAAAGCCCCAGCTGCGTGCCGCCTCGAGGTTCTCGTGATGCGTGGCGTGGGGTAGTGCATCGCCCGCAAGCTGGTAGAGGGTGCAGTCAAGACCGCGGTGTGCCACCACCTGTGATGACTGATTTTTGAGTGTTCCTGCGGCTGCATTGCGAGGGTTGGCAAAGAGTGGCTCGCCTGCTGCCTCGCGCTCACTGTTGAGCCTATCGAATGAGGCATAGGGCATGATAATCTCGCCCCTTATCTCGAAGATGTCGGGGTAGCCCTCGCCCCTGAGGCGTAGCGGTACAGAGCCTATGGTGCGCACATTGTTGGTCACATCGTCGCCACGACGACCATCGCCGCGTGTTACGGCGCGCAGTAGTGCGCCATTCTCGTAGCACAATGATATGGCGGTGCCGTCGAACTTAAGCTCGCACACGAAGTCTACCTCGCCAATCTCCCTTACGATGCGCTCTATCCACTCGCCGAGCTCCTCCATCGAGTAGGTGTTGGCAAGCGACTGCATGGGAAAGCGGTGCTCCACACTCTTGAACTCGGTTGTCAGGTCGCTACCCACGCGCTTGGTCGGTGAGTTGGGGTCTGCCGCCTCGGGGTGCTTTGCCTCTAACTCCTGCAGCTCGCGAAGCAGGGCGTCGAACTCGAAATCCGAAATCTCGGGCGTGTTCTCAACATAATATTTGTGGCTATGGTAGTCGAGGAGCGCTGTTAGCTCCCCCATACGCTTTATGTCGTCGTGTGCATTCATTCTCTTATATATACAAATATGTGGTAAAGTTACACAATTTGTTTGTAACTGCGAAGAAAAATTGAAAAAATAAAAAAAATATTGCCCAATGTTTGCACATTATCAAATTGTGATTACATTTGCCGAAAATTTTAGAGAATATGGCAGTAAATAATACGAAGAAACGACTTGTAACAAGCATCCACAACCTCACCACTGAGCAGCAGGCAGAGGTTAAGGCTCTCTACCCATTGGGATTTTCGGAGGTAATGCAGCGCATCGATAAGCCAGATGGCACCTTCTTCTGCGTTGTGCCCTACGAGACTGAGGATACATACTACCTCGTGAAGATTGACGTGAAGGTTGACGATGGTCAGGATGACGATAACGATGGTTACTACGATGATGATGATTTGAAGGGTGCCGACGAGCTCGCAGATGCTGCGGACGAGCCTTCAGATGATGACTTCTAAGTCCTTTTTCATATAATAGATTATGGCTGTGTGGTACTCCATGCAGCCTTTTTGTTTGAGGTGAAGGGGCGAATACTTATCCGTTATCGTATGACCGCTACCGCACTACATAATGCCCTCCCCTTCGTTACGGCACGGTTTTGGTGTAGCATTGAGCGTATTAACTTAAAAAAACGCTCTATGGATAAACACAACAAGGGGACTCTCTCATCTGAGAATGGTCGCCCCGTAGCCGATAATCAGAATAGCCAAACGGCGGGAGTGCGCGGACCTATGACCATACAAGATACGTGGCTTATGGAGAAGCTCGCGCACTTCGACCGTGAGGTAATCCCTGAACGACGTATGCACGCCAAAGGGTCAGGGGCGTATGGTACATTCACCGTGACGCACGACATCACAAAATATACGCGAGCATCCATATTCTCGCATGTGGGCAAGCAGACTCCATGCTTTGTGCGCTTCTCTACAGTGGCGGGAGAGCGTGGTGCCGCCGATGCGGAGCGCGATATTCGTGGCTTCGCAATGAAATTCTATACTGATACCGGTAATTGGGATTTGGTAGGCAATAATACCCCCGTATTCTTCCTGCGCGACCCTCTTAAGTTTGTAGATTTGAACCACGCCATAAAGCGCGACCCACATACCGGCATGCGCTCGGCAAATAGCAACTGGGATTTTTGGACACTTCTGCCTGAGGCGTTACACCAGGTAACTATAACAATGTCACCGCGTGGTATTCCCGCCTCGTGGCGTAATATGCACGGCTTTGGTAGTCACACATATAGCTTTATAGATGCCAACAATCGTCGTACATGGGTTAAGTTTCACCTACGCACGATGCAGGGTATTAAAAATCTTACGGATGCGGAGGCGGAGAATATCATCGCCACCGACAGAGAGTCGCACCAGCGCGACCTCTACGAGTCTATCGAGCGTGGCGACTATCCGCGCTGGCTCATGCAGGTGCAGCTGATGACCGAGGGTGAGGCTGACGAGTACAATATAAACCCCTTTGACCTTACAAAGGTGTGGTATCATGATGACTTTCCGCTACATGATGTAGGCATATTAGAACTTAACCGCAACCCTGAGAACTTCTTTGCAGAGGTGGAGCAAGCCGCCTTTAACCCTATGAACATTATCGAGGGTATAGGTCTTTCGCCCGATAAGATGTTGCAGGGTAGGCTGCTATCCTATGGTGACGCACAGCGCTATCGCTTAGGTGTTAATCATCATCTAATACCAGTGAATATGCCGCGCTGCCCACATCATAGCTTCCACCGCGACGGTATGATGCGCACGGATGGCAACGGTGGGCGTACCATAGCCTATGAGCCAAATAGTTATGGCGAGTGGCGCGAGTCGCCCATGGCTAAGGAACCGTCGCTATCGATACATGGCGATGTGTATAACTACAATGAGCGTGACTTCGACGAGGATTACTACACCCAGCCCGGTAAGCTTTGGCGCCTTATGTCGCGCGAGGACCAGCAGGCTACATGTGAGAATACGGCACGTGCGATGATGGGTGTGGCATACTTCATAAAATGCCGCCATATACGCAACTGCCACCTTGCCGATGCCACCTACGGTGAGGGTGTAGCTAACGCATTGGGAATATCTATAAGCGAGGCACTTACGGCTGATGACCCAGCGCATCCATCATGGGATAGACGAGAGCTATAAACTAAATATTAGAGATTATGAAACAGATATTTCAGACACTGCTTATGGCTGCTGCTACAATCTCCTCAAATACCTATCATGCGATAGCTTGTACCGGTATATCACTCACCGCCGCAGATGGTAGCTATGTCCAGGCACGAACAATAGAGTGGGCTAATGGCCCGTTGAAGAGCGAGTATGTGATAATTCCACGCAACGAGAAGTTGCAGTCCTACACCCCAACGGGTGTAAATGGCTTGCAGTTCTCGGCACGCTACGGTGTTGTGGGTCTTGCCGTAGTGGAAAAGGAGTTTATCGCCGAGGGTATCAACGAGGCGGGTCTATCGATGGGACTCTTCTTCTTCCCGCGTTATGGTAGCTATGAGGCGTACGATGTTACGAAGAATAGCTCGACGCTCGCTGACCTACAAGTTGTGCAATGGGCTTTAAGTCAGTTTGCTACAATAGATGAGCTAAAGGAGGGCATTAAGCAGGTACGCATCGTCGGCTTAGATAAAACGGCGGTTGTTCACTGGCGCATTGGCGAGCCCTCGGGTAGGCAAGTGGTGATGGAAATTGTCCATGGTGAGGTGCATTTCTATGACAATAGTGTCGGTGTCCTGACCAATGCCCCTGGCTTCGAGTGGCAACTCGCCAACCTCGACAACTATGTAAACTTGCGCCCCGGTAGTGCCACAAGTTATCAGCTTGGCGGTGTTCAGTTGCAACCTATCGGTGGTAGCTCGGCAATGCTCGGTCTGCCAGGTGACTTCACACCCCCTTCGCGCTTCGTCAGGGCAGCCTTCTTCCGCAATAGCACCCCTCAGCGTGCCGATGGCATTACCACGGTGTTGCAGTGCTTCCATTTGCTGAATAATTTCGATGTTCCGATAGCCATGGAAAACCCCAATGAGAAGAGTCTGCTGAGTGCCACGCAGTGGACATCGGCCATCGACCTTTCGTCGCGCAAGGTATATTATAAGACGGTGTACGACAACTCAATACGTTGCATCAGCTTAAGCGAAATTGACTTTGCGAAGGTGAAGTATCAGTCGCATCCATTAGACGAGGTGCAGGAGCAGCCGATAGAGCATATAGATATTATATAATAGTTAGAGTCCGACGTTGTATCGGACTCCTCTATTTATTTGCCATCGCAGTGTGGGCAGTGCCCATGCTCCTCCAAAACGGTGTGCGGAATGTTGCCGTGCGAGATAATCTGTATCGGGCAGTCGTAGTTCTTTAGCTGCTCCGAGGTGATTACATTTGAGTCGTGACGATGCACATGGCGGTTGACGCAGACAATAGAGCGTACGACACTCGATATCGTGCCTAAGTCGTGCGACACCATGATGATTGCCATCTGCTCCGAGAGGTGGTGTAGGATGTTGTATAGCTCATTCTCGAAGCGATTGTCCACAAAGTTCGTAGGCTCATCCAAGACAAGCAGCTTAGGCTTCGAGGCTATAGCTCGGCAGAGCATCACGCGCTGTAGCTGTCCTCCCGAGAGCTCGCCAATGGAGCGATTGCGCAACTCGCTGAGCGACACCAACTTCAATAGCTCGTCGACACGCATCTTATCCTCCCTGTTATAGCGACCAAAGATGCCACGCTTAGACTGCAAGCCCGATAGTACTACCTCGCTAACCGAGATTGGAAAGCTCTTGTCGAAGGAGGATACCTGGGGTAGGTAGCCGATATGTGGCTTGCCACCACGGCATATCAAAGAGGCATAGTCGATGCTTCCTGAGTAGGGTATAACGCCCATTATCGCCTTTACGAGGGTGCTCTTGCCGCCTCCGTTAGGACCGATGATGCCGATGAAGTCGTCGGCGTATATATTTAAGTTGACGTGCTCAAGTGCAACCGTGCTGTCGTAGCTTACCTTGAGGTTGCGGATTGATATAACCCTATTATCGCTACTCATTGCCCTTGCAAATTATCTCTGTTACGCGCTCAATCTCAGCAAATATATCTGCCGATAGTGGGTCTGTTTCGACCACCCTTGCCCCAATCTCATCGGCGATGGAGCGCACCTTGTCGGCGCTATACTGTGGCTGGTGGAAGATGACATCAATGCCTAATCGCTCGCCCTTGTTGCACAACGCTGTTAGCTGCTTGGGCGTTGGCTCCTTGCCGTCATGCTCGATGGCAATCTGCTCAATGCCATAGTCGCGGGCGTAGTAGGTATATGCAGGGTGGTATATCATTATCGCCTTCGCGCCACTCTGCTCGATTTGCTGCTGACACTCCTTGTCGAGGGCATCGATGCGCTGAAGCATCCTATCTGCCGCCTCGGCATACTCCTTCCTATCGGGGAACTCCCTAATGAGGATGTCGCGTGCATTCTCCACCATTATGCGTAGCGACTTTGGCGAGGTCCACATATGGGGGTCTACGCCATGGCTATGGTGGTGTCCGTGTGAGCAGCTACCCTCGATGAGGCTTATGCCATCGCTAAGGTCAATAACCTTTGATTTGTTCTCTATCTTCTCGACTATAGACTGCTCAAAGCCGATAAGACCGGTAGAGAATATCAGTCGCGACTCGTTAATCTTCGCTAACTGCTTGGGTGTTGGCTCATAGGTCTCGGGACTTGCACCATCGGGGACTATCACCTCGACGGTGAAATCACCACACGTAAGCTCCTCGATGATTGCCTTGAGCGGTGTTATGGTCACATAGATGGTCCTGTCGCCCTCGTTATCTCTCTTCAACGAACAACTCGAGAGGAGCATTATTGCAGATATAAGTGTGAAAAATATTCTCATCATCATGAATTTTTGTTGGGCAAAGTTATAAAAAAGTGTGCAAAACTCTTGTTATTGTCAGCAAAAAAATCGATATTTGCACAATGAAATTAAAAACATGTGCAAAATGATTAAGAATATAACCGAAAAAATCAAGTATATCGGTGTCGATGATACTGATATAGATCTCTTTGAGAGCCAGTATGTTGTGCCCGATGGCGTATCATACAATTCATACCTTATCCTCGATGAGAAGGTGACCATCATGGATACCGTAGATCCTCGCAAGAGTGAGGAGTGGATGCAGAACCTTGAGGTAGCATTGGAGGGTCGCAAGCCTGACTACCTTGTTGTTCAGCACCTTGAGCCCGACCATGCAGGTACAATCGGCAAGGTGTTGGCGAAGTACCCCGAGATGATTGTTGTCGCTTCGGATAAGGCTGTTAAGATGTTGCCACAGTTCTTCTATGACACCACTTTTGAGGGTCGTATCATCGGTGTTAAGGAGGGTGGCACACTCTCGTTGGGTGGTCGTACACTTCACTTCGCCATGGCTCCTATGGTGCACTGGCCCGAGGTGATGGTCACCTACGATAGCGCCGATAAGGTGCTCTTCTCTGCCGACGGCTTCGGTAAGTTCGGTGCACTCTGCAACGAGGGTGAGTGGGCATGTGAGGCTCGCCGCTATTACTTCAACATCTGCGGTAAGTATGGCGCACCTGTGCAGGCTCTCTTGAAGAAGGCAGCAACGTTGGATATCAGCATCATCTGTCCGCTCCATGGTCCAGTGCTCACCGAGAACTTAGGCTACTACATCGGTCTCTACGACAAGTGGAGCAAGTATGAGCCTGAGACTGAGGGTGTGTTGGTGGCATACGCTTCAATCCATGGCAATACGGCAGAGGTGGCACGCACCTTCGCGGATATCCTTCGAGCTAAGGGCGCTGCAAATGTGGTTGTTACAGACTTGTCGCGTTGCGATATGTCGGAGGCTGTGGAGGATGCCTTCCGTTATAGCCGCTTGGTTGTGGCTGCTGCCTCTTACGACTCAGATGTCTTCCCTCCAATGCACGACTTCTTGCACCACCTTGCTATCAAGAACTATTGCAAGCGCCGCATCGGTATCATCGAGAATGGCTCATGGGCACCATCGGCAGGTCGTGCAATGCGCAATATCATCGATAGATTTAAGGATGTTGCCGTGATTGAGGATATGGTGACAATTACATCGAAGATGAAGCCATCGGATATCCCAGCCCTCGAGCGTCTTGCCGAGATGGTGTTGGCTGAGAAGTGCGATCGCTGCTAAGAAAGCCGCCTGGCAAGGCTAACTTCACTATATGGGACTGTCTGACAAACCTGTTGGACAGTCCTTTTTATTATGTCTGAGTGGCTTCTGTTGCTTGTTTGAAAAAAAAACTCTACTTTTGTGTAGATTATACATATTTACTATGAGAGATATCCTTATATACACCCTCTTGGGCTTGCTGCTATGCGGATGCCGCTACGATGACTCGGACTTGGTTCATCGCATCGAAAATCTTGAGAGTAGGGTGGCTACCATCGACGAGCAGATAGAGGCGATTAACACTACCATCGATGAGCTTGATGCCTTCGCCTCGGAGTTAGAGCTACTAATCAAAGAGGTGGATAGCACCGCCGACGCAAATGCCGAGGATATCGCTCAGCTTGAGAGTGCTAAGGAGAACATCGAAAGCCGCATAGCGGAGCTTCGTGACTATGTCGATAGGGGAATTGCGGAGAATAGAAGCTGGGTTGCTGCTACTTATGCAACACTCTCTCAGTATAAGTCCTTAGCCGAGGATGTCGCCTACATCAAGGCTACGTTGTCGAACTTCGACTCTAAGATAGATGGTCGTATATCTACGTTGGAGGGTGTGATGAAGTATTGGGTAAACTCCCAGCTGACGGGCTATTATACTATTGCCGAGGTCGAAGCACTGTTGGAGAGTATGCTGCAGACGATTGACGATGAGCACACTGCGATACGCGATGAGCTGAAGAGTCTATCCTCGGCCATGAATAGCATGAAGGCGAGCATTGTTGTGGCATACACAAAGGCTATCGAGGAGGCTATAACCCAGAATAGTGGCGTCATTGATGCTAAGATTGCTGCCGAGATAGAGACTGTAAATAGCCGTATCGATAGCGAGGTGGCAAGTGTCAACGAGCGCATTGATGCCATCGAGGCTCGTGTCGAGGAGTTGGAGGATGCGTTGGATAGAATTCAGGCTCTTGATGTCGAGTTCGATATTGAGGAGTTGGTATATGTCCCAGGCGTGGCGTTCGAATTTGGATATAGCGTCATCGGCGGCGATGATGAGACTACGGTTGAGAGCTTCGGCGACGGAGGGTGGTCTACGCGTGTTACGATGGTGGATGCCTCAACGGGACGCATAAGGGTTACGCCAACAGATAGAGGCGGCGAGGGCAAGATTGTCGTTATCGCAACCTCTGGCGTAGGTGGTGTATGCATGAAGTCGCTATACTTCGACGAGGGCGTTGTCAAGAGTGTGATGGATAGCTATGTTGTGGAGTGGGAGGCTGGAACAATCGATGTTACGCTGACTACCAACATGACCTACGATGTAAGGGTGGCGGAGGATGCTGCCGAATGGCTCTCTGTGGTCGATACTCGCGCAGCGTTTCGTGACGATGTTCTCACCTTTGCCGTAACCGAGAATGGCGAGGAGAGTAAGCGTAGTGGTGTTGTGGAACTCCTCTATGGTGAGGGCGAGGTTGTGTATAGTTTTGAGATTATCCAGAAGGTGCAGCCCCTAAGCGAGCCTATTGTCTTTGCCGATAGTGCTGTTAAGGGAGCTTGCGTAGAGAGGTATGACCTTAATGGCGATGGTGAGCTATCATATAAGGAGGCAGCAAAGGTTGAGTCGTTGGATGCATCGCTACTGCGTAACATCACCGAGAGTGTTACCTCATTTAATGAGCTTCAGTACTTCGTTAATCTTAGGTCAATCCCAAGTAGTATGTTCAAGGGGTGCGCAAATATGCAGAGCATAACCCTCCCCGAGACAATAACATCAATCGGGGAGTATGCCTTCTATGGTTGCAAGAGCCTTGAGCGTATGGATATCCCAGCCTGTGTGACAAATATCGGTAAATATGCCTTTTACGGCTGCGCAGCCATTAGTGATATAGAGATTCCAGATGGTATTAAGACGATTGGCGATAGTATATTCTATGGTTGTGAGAGTATCGATTTTATTACCATCCCAAGCAGTGTTACCTCTATCGGCAATAGCGCATTTATGGGGTGCAAAAACCTCCAAAACATCACACTCCCCAATAGCATCACAACGATAGGCGGCTCTGCCTTTAGGGAGTGTAGCTCCATGCGAAACATATATATGTCGGATAGTGTTTCGTCGATGGGCGAGGGCGCTTTCAAGATGTGTAGCTCGCTTACGGAGATATCGATACCCGACTTTGTGACACAGATCAGCAATGAGATGTTCAGCGGTTGCGCGAGCCTAAAAAATATCACCCTACCACAGGGTGTTACATACGTCGGTGCGAATGCCTTCCAAGGCTGCAGTAGCCTGCAGAGCCTTGTTATCCCTGAGGGCGTGACACAGCTATCTGATTACATTCTGTCGGACTGCACTAATTTGAGCACTATCTCCATCCCAAGTGGTATTTTGAAGATTGGTAAATTTGCATTCTCTGGTTGTGGCAGCTTGCAGAGTCTCTCTATCCCCGAGGGTGTTACCGAGATTGGCGAGTATGCATTCAAGAATTGCAGTAACATAAGCACCATACGCCTGCCTGAAGGCATTGATATGATTAAGGAGTATACGTTCTATGGATGCTCAAACTTGCAGAGCGTGAATATCCCCGATGGCGTAACATCGTTTGGTAATTATGCCTTCTACTCATGCGCCAATCTAACCCAGATAGATATGCCATACGGAGTAATATCTATCGGCAATAGCGCCTTCTACGGATGCGCTATGATTAGTAGCGTAGATATTCCCGATAGCGTCACATCAATAGGAGAGAAGGCATTCTATATGTGTAGCTCCATGCAACGTGCAACGATAGGTAGTGGCGTGACCTCTATTGGTGGCTCAGCCTTCTCAGTATGCTCAATGCTCTCGGAGGTATATTGTACGCCCGTGACGCCACCCTCGGGTGCTACCTATATGTTCGACCGCAACGCATCAGACCGCAAGATATATGTTCCCGCTGAGTCGAAAGAGCGTTATGTGACAACTAGGTATTGGAGTAATTATGCGCAGTACTTGGTCGGATACACATATTAAAATAGACTAATGTGAAAAGTTAGGTGTCTGCAAAGTGTATAAAACTTACGCGAAGCGCACATACTTTTTGCATCATTACCCTTTAAAACAATAGGACGCCCAACACATTGTGTGGACGTCCTCCTTTGTTTCGGTGTGGATTGCACTACTTCGCAATAGGCATCTTATCCAAGCGACGCTGGTGACGACCACCCTCGAACTCGGTCTCAAGCCAAATGTTGAGCATCTCCAACGCCTCGTCATTGGTGATAAAGCGTGCAGGCATGCACAATACGTTTGAGTTGTTGTGCTGACGTGATAGCTTTGCAATCTCAGGTGCCCAGCATAGTGCTGCGCGAACGCTCTGGTGCTTGTTCAATGTCATTGAGATACCCTCGCCTGAGCCGCAAAGACCAATACCGCGTACCAACTCGCCATTGTCGATAGCCTGGCCAAGAGCGTGTGCAAAATCGGGGTAGTCGCATGACTCCTCAGAATGTGTGCCGAAGTCAACAACCTCAAAGCCCTTAGAGCCGAGATAGCCCACCAAGAACTCCTTAAGATCGAATGCTGCGTGGTCGCAAGCAATGCCAATTTTCTTATCCATAGTGTTATAGTTATTTGGGTTTGTCTATTCCTTAGATGCGCGCTTACGATCTACTTCCGAGAGAAGTATCTTTCTGAGGCGGATGGCCTTAGGTGTTACCTCCACATACTCATCCTCGCGGATATACTCAAGGGCCTCCTCCAAAGAGAAGATTATAGGAGGTGCAATCGAGGTCTTCTCGTCAGAGCCTGATGCACGCATGTTAGTAAGCTGCTTCGCCTTAGTGACATTTACGGTGATGTCGTTAGAACGTGTGTGCTCGCCGACAACCTGACCACAATATACCTGTTCCATAGGTGAGATGAAGAACTTGCCGCGATCCTGGAGCTTGTCGATAGAGTAGGCGTATGCTGTGCCCGACTCCGAAGCGATAATAGCTCCCACATTGCGGTTCTCCATGTCGCCCATCCATGGCTCGAAGTCCTTAAGACGGTGTGTCATGATAGCCTCGCCAGCAGTCGCTGTAATCATCGTTGAGCGCAGGCCGATGATGCCACGCGATGGGATAATGAACTCAAGGCGTGTGCGTTCGTTCGCCGACTCCATATTTATAAGCTGACCTTTACGGCGTGTCGTAAGCTCGATGACTGTTCCAGCACAATCGTCAGGACAATCAACGGTCATCTCCTCAACAGGCTCGCACTTTACGCCATCAATCATCTTAGTGATTACCTTAGGCTGTCCCACCTGAAGCTCGTAGCCCTCACGACGCATAGTCTCAATAAGCACAGAGAGGTGCAAGACACCACGACCATATACTACAAACGAGTCGGCATTCTGACCAGGCTCTACGCGTAGTGCGAGGTTCTTCTCAAGCTCCTTGTCCAAACGCTCCTTGATATGGCGAGATGTGACATACTTACCATCCTTGCCGAAGAATGGCGAGTTGTTGATTGTGAAGAGCATAGACATTGTTGGCTCATCAATCGCAATAGGTGGTAATGCTTCAGGATTTGTGTAGTCACAGATGGTGTCACCAATCTCAAATCCCTCGATACCCACAAGGGCGCATATCTCACCACACTCGACCTTCTCAGCCTTAGCCTTGCCAAGACCCTCAAAGACCATTAGGTCCTTAATCTTAGTCTTTATCTGAGTGCCGTCGCGCTTTGCGAGTGTTACGTTCTGACCAGCGCTGAGCGAGCCACGTGTAATCTTACCAACGGCTATACGACCAACGTATGGAGAGTATTCGAGAGATGTTACAAGCATCTGTACTGTGCCATCCACGCTCTCAGGCTCGGGGATCTCGTCGATGATAGTGTCCAAAAGTGGGCAGATTGAGTCGGTGCGCTCTGTGGCAACGTGCGACATCCAGCCCTGCTTTGCAGAGCCATATATGGTCTTGTAGTCGAGCTGCTCCTCGTTAGCACCCAACGTGAACATTAGGTCGAATACCTGCTCGTTTACCACCTCTGGGCGGCAGTTGGGCTTATCCACCTTGTTAATCACAACTATAGGCTTTTTGCCCAACGACAACGCCTTCTGCAATACGAAGCGTGTCTGAGGCATTGTGCCCTCAAAGGCGTCGACAAGCAAGATAACGCCATCACACATATTGAGTACGCGCTCAACCTCGCCACCAAAGTCGGCGTGACCAGGAGTGTCTATAATGTTGATTTTGTAGTCCTTGTATATTACTGATACATTCTTTGATAGGATGGTGATGCCTCGCTCTCGCTCAATGTCGTTGTTGTCAAGAATGAGGTCGCCGCCACTCTGTTCGTTCTCACGTAGGAGGTTACCCTGCATAATCATCTTATCCACGAGTGTAGTCTTACCGTGGTCAACGTGGGCGATGATTGCAATGTTACGTAGTTTTTTCACTTGATAGAATTTTAATAGTCGCCACAAAATTACAAAAATTATTCTCAAATAACAATTTAATTCGTATCTTTGTATACCTATATTTGAGTTATGGATCAGCCAAAGGTGGAGAGATTGCTTCGATTGATGAAGCTGATGACCGGAAATGTAAACTATACGGTCAACGATATGGCGGAACGATTGGGTACAACCTATCGCTCTATATATCGCTATATAGAGACATTCAAGGAGGCTGGCTTCGTTGTCCATAAGCTCGAGGGTGGTGTCTATAGGCTTGGTAAGGATAGTAAGCACTTCAAGGATATATCGCAGTTGATACACTTCACGGATGAGGAGGCGCATATCGTAAATCAGCTAATCAATGGTCTTGACGATACAAATATGCTGAAGCAAAACCTCAGAAAGAAGCTCGTTTCGGTCTATGATTGTACCTCTATGGCTAATAGTATTGTTAAGAGCGAGCATGCACAGAGTATCAACATATTGATTGATGCCATCTACAAAAGACATAAGGTGGTTTTGAGGGATTACGCCTCGTCGCATACGGGTGTTGTGCAGGATCGAGTAGTCGAGCCCTTCGGCTTCACGACAAACTATGTTCAGGTGTGGTGCTTTGAGCCCTCGAGTGGGATGAATAAGCTCTTCAAGACCTCGCGTATCGGTAGCGTAGAGGAGCTTAACGAGGAGTGGGAGTATGTCGACAAGCACAAGAAAGGCTATATCGACATATTCAGAATGACCGGCTTTGAGCAGCGACGCGTATGCTTAGAGCTGGGTATGATGGCTCGTAACCTGCTTGTGGAGGAGTATCCTTTAGCAGAACGCGATATTACGCAGGTTGGTGAGGGTTGCTGGCGACTCGACACGATGGTTTGTAACTATAAGGGTGTTGGACGTTTTGTCCTTGGTCTGATGGAGGATATTAGGATTGTCGACTCGCCCGACTTTGAGGCGTATATATTGGATAAAATAGACTTTATATCAAGCACCATAAAGCATTAGTAATATGAGTATTTGTTCTATTGATAGTAGACTCTCTAAGATATATGTATGCGCACATGATGAGATACTTGATAGCTTGGTGGATGGAAGGCGAGTAATCGTTATTACTGATACGAATATATATGCCAATTACCGCGATTTTATCGAGCGATATTCCTACCTTGTTATTGAAGATGGCGAGGGTGTTAAGACGCTTAATACCGTTGGCAATATATATGAAGAACTAATCAATATGCAAGCGGACCGCAACACACTCTTGCTGGGTATTGGTGGCGGTGTGATAACAGATATAACAGGCTTTGTTGCAGCTACATATATGCGTGGTATAAAGTTTGGCTTTATATCGACCTCGCTGCTTGGTCAGGTGGATGCGTCGGTGGGTGGAAAGAATGGTGTCAATGTGAATGATTTCAAAAATATGGTTGGCACGTTCACTCATCCCGAGTTTGTTATACTTGATGTGGATATGCTTAAAACACTACCAGCCAGGGAGCTGCGTGCAGGCATGGCAGAGGTAGTTAAGGCTGCGATTATTGGAGATGGAAAGCTTTTCGAGGAGCTTGAAAATCGAGATATAGAGCATATATTCGAGGATGGGGTATTTGTGGAGCAGATGGTGGCGCGTGCATTGAGTGTTAAACTCGCAATTGTAGAGCAAGATGAGCGTGAGTCGGGATTGCGCAGATTGCTAAACCTTGGGCACACGATAGGTCATGCCATAGAGAAGTCGTCACATGAGTATAACCATGGCGAGGCTGTGGCAATAGGCATGGCTATGATAGCTAAAGTATCGGTGCAAAAGGGAGTTCTTAATGCCTTGAACTACAATAGAATTATTGGTGTATTGCAGCATCTTGGCTTTGTCTTAGAGTGTGCTATTTCTAAGGATGATATTCTTGCTCATGCAATTCAAGATAAGAAGCGTAGCGGCGATAAAATCAATCTTGTTATGCCTGTTGATGTAGGAAGGTGTGAGGTGGTGACAATGAGCTATGATGAGCTGAGAGAGTTGTTATAGCTGATTCCATATTCGCCATGACGCCTCCGCCTGGCAACGTAGCATGGCACTTCCTCCTATTACGGTTGCTCCATGCTTGCTGCATATCTGCATAAATCTCGTTGGTTCAGGATTATATACAAGGTCAAATATACTGTGGCTTGAGCCTATCGCGCTATAGTCAATCTGAGGTGCCGAGTCGATGTCGGGGAACATTCCAAGTGGGGTGGTGTTCACGAGTAATCTATGCTCAGCGATTATATCCGAGGTGAGATTGTCGTATGTTATGTCGCCATTAGCGGCGCTGCGCGACACGGTTAAATACTCAATGCCACGACGGCGCAATATATAGCTCACCGCCTTGCACGCTCCGCCAGTTCCAAATATTAGAGCCTTGCAATTAGGTTCTAAATTTAGCATATTAAGTGACAACTCGATGCCCTCAACATCGGTATTATAACCCTTGAGATAGCTACTCTTGATGGTGACGCAATTCACTGCGCCGATCCCTTCTGCTTCGGGCGTAAGTTCGTCGAGGTAGGGTAGTATGCTCTCCTTGTAGGGGATGGTTACGTTCAGACCACGTAGATGCTCATCACCCTCTATGATGCCCCGTATCTCTGCGATGTCATCAATCTCAATTAATGAATACTCGGCATCAATACCCTCGCGTAGAAACTTATCGGTAAAGTAATTACGCGAGAACGAGTGACCTAATTTGCGTCCTATTAAGCCGTAATGGTATCTCATACGCAGTGAGGTGCGATGTTTGTTGTGTCTGTTAAATCCTCTTTGCCATACTCCAATGTGCCATTCTGCTCGTCGTTGCTCTTCGCAGCCTCTATCTGCTCGACCTTAGGCTTCGACTCGCTCTGCTCTGCCTGGTCGTCATCACCAAAGAACACCAACACAAGGGCGGTAATACCAATGAGAAGCACGGCAAGGAGAGTCGCAAGTAGGTTTAGATACTTGTCAATGAATGTTTTAATTGGTGCTCCATACTTCCATATAAGCCAAGCTATTAGGAAGAAGCGCATGGCACGAGCTATTGTCGCAGCGATGACGAACATTACAAAGTTAATCTTGCACATGCCCGCTGCGATGGTGAATATCTTGAATGGTAGTGGGGTAAAGCCTGCAGTGAATACCGCTACGAAGTCCCACTCGGCATACATCTGGCTAACCTTGGCGAATGTCGCCTCGCTGAAGATGTGGTCATAGAAGAACTGCGCAAAGGCGGTTGGCTCGCCTGCGGATGTGTACCACGCAAAGTGACCCAACATATAGGCGAGAATACCACCGATGACAGATCCCGCAAGGCAGATTGCTGCAAAGCGGAATGACTTAGCTGTAGCACCTATACATAGCGCGATAAGAAGAATATCTGGTGGCATAGGAAACCAGCTTGCCTCGAAAAGGGCTATGAAGAATAGTGCGACCCAGCCCCACTTGCTGTCGCTCCATGATAGCATCCAATTATATAACTTCTTAACCATCGTCTAATAAATTTGATGCAAATGTACAATAATTACTTGTAATCGACAACTATTCCACCACCAATGACCAAATTGTTGCGATATAGGACAATGGGTTGACCTTTGGCAGGCGCCCAGGCAGGGTCGCTTAGCCTTACTACATACCCGTTGCCATGATGTTCTATACGCGCAGGTGATGTTGGGTTGATGCCGATGCCTCTAATCTTGACCATGATGTCTGTCGATGTTGTTACTTCATTGTCATCAACGACATTACACTCACTTATATAAAGCGTATGTTTATATAGATCCTCCTTCGTACCAACCATTATGGAGTTGGTTGCTGGGTCTATATCCGTAACGCGTAATCCCTCGGGGATGCCTGCCCCACGTCGCTGACCAATGGTATAGTTGGCAATACCACTATGTTTGCCTAAGCTCTTGCCTGTGGCATCCATAATGTTGCCATCTATCATCGCTATGTTGTGCGTTTTTAGAAACTCCGTATAGTGGCATCCCTTAAGGAAGCATATGCCCATGCTCTCGCTCTTATCCTCGAAGTTGCGCTTTGCCTCACTCTTGATGATGTTGCCCATGGGTGTTAGTGCGCGCCTGAGGGTCGACTGCTTCAAGCCCCAAAGGTAGTATGATTGATCCTTAGCGGTGTCTATGCCTTTGGCAACGTAGTAGCGCCCATTATGCTCTTCTATATTGAAATAGTGACCTGTTGCAATATGGTATATGCCCATTCTATCTGCTACCTCTTCAAGGCTTTGCCACTTGATAATGGTGTTGCATCGTGTGCATGGCGCTGGTGTGCGACCTGTGCGGTATTCATCGCAGAAGTACTCGATAATCTCTCTCTGAAATAACTCGCGTCTATCCACAACTACCCACTCACAATCAAGTTGCTCGGCGCAAAGCTGAGCCTTATCAAGCATTGACTTATCACCAATAGTGTCTATTGTCGCAAGTACAACGCGGTATCCCGCATCTTTGAGTATGCGGGTGGCTGTTTGACTATCTATGCCACCGCTAAATCCTAAAACAACACTTCTATCCATCCGGTTTAATAAGATAGGGCTGTCCTTATGTTAGACAGCCCCATGTTCTTTATAACTTCTCAAACTCCTCGTCGATGTTGTTCTGCGCCTGCTGCTCGAAATACTCTGGCTTATGCTCCTTGATGAAATCTATCATCTCCGTGAGACCCTCCATAAACTTACCGAAGTCCTCCTTGTAGAGATACATCTGATGGCGTGAAAAGGTGTTGGAGCCATCGGGATTTGTACGCTTACGTGACTCGGTGATTGTTAGGAAGTAGTCATCACCTCGCGTAGCCTTCACATCGAGGAAGTATGTTCGCTTACCAGCACGAATAACTTTGGTGCATATCTGCTCGTCAAAATCGTCGTGATCACGACGTGGAATAAATTCTGAACTCATACGGGTAAATTCTATTTTTGGGGTTATTCATTCTTTATCCAACGAAGATAATAACTTTTTGGGGAATATCCAAATTTATTTTGCTTTACCCTCCAATATTGCGCTATATGTCGCTAAGTCACTGGTAATTTCGATAGCACGCTGCAGTGTGTAGTCAAAGCGTAAACCATATATATAGTGACGAGCACTGCTCCCATAGAGTTGTTCGGCTATGGTTGCAAGTAGCATCGTGTGGATATATTTTTGGTCAAGCTCAGTTACTTCCTCGCTGCCATAGCCAGCCATCTGGAAATATATCTCTAATAGCTGCTCATCGATGTTATAACTGTTGTTGAACTCATGGATAGTAGGGTATTCCTTCAATATCGCTTCATGGTTAATTGTGTCCCAATACTCTATTACCGCATGTTCGAATGTGGCGTTTGAGGCTGATATGGCGACGCAATCCGATATTCGAATAGTGTCGGTGTTGATATATACATCGGGGGTGATGCCCCCGCCACCATAGACGGCTCTTCCATGTTTTAGTGTCTTGAATGTTGGTACGTCATCACGAGAAATTGAGTCGGGATGCATATAACGTGTATTATCACTGTAATAGCTATCACGATCTCCCATAGTATATGGTCGCTGAATAATACGTCCCGATGGGGTTTTATATCGAGCTATAGTAAGTGTTATGCCACTACCATCTTTTAGGTCTATAATCCTCTGTGTAAGTCCTTTGCCGAAGCTTGTGCGACCGACGATTACGCCTCTATCATTATCCTGTATGGCGCCAGCAAACAGCTCGCTTGCCGAGGCGCTAACCTCATTAATTAGTATGGTGAGTGGTATGTCACTTAATATGCTATCACCCCTTTTTACTCTGATGCACACCTCTCTATCTCTATACTCATTATATACTACAACTTCACCCTTCTTAAGGAATAGAGATGCTAGGTCTATTGCTCCACCCTCCGAGCCGCCACCATTGTTTCTGAGGTCTATAATGAGCGAGCTCACGTCGCCGAGTGTTTTATATGCCTTTATGAGGTCGTTATACACAACCTTTGAAAAAGATGATATGGCTATATATCCCACATCACCAATGCGATATGCAGCACTCACTGTGCTAATATCAACCTTCTCCCTCTTAAGTTTTATATCGATGACTTTAGGTGTGTTGCGACGCACTATCTTAAGTTCTACATTGCTATTTGGCTCGCCGATAATAAGCGTGGATAGTGAGTCTGCATCGAGAGATATGATGCTTTTGTCATCAACTGCAATGATGCGGTCATTGGGGCGGATGCCGGCTCGTAGGGCGGGCGAGTTGTCCATGACGGAACGAATTACCAGCGTATCGTTATGCACCATATAGCGTATGCCTATGCCTACCTGTTCGCCTCTGACAAGACCACGAAGCCACTCCATATCCTCTTTGGTGAGATATTTTGAGTGAGGGTCAAGTTCGGCTAATGTGGCACGGATAGCCTCATCTACTAACGGCTCAAGAGATATGTCATCGACATAGTTGTTGCGAATTTGTTGATAGACGAGGTTGAGTTTCTGTATCTGTTGTTGCTCGGTTAGTTGTGCTGAACTACTAACACTAAAGGCAAAGAGTGAGAAGAGTAGAGTGTAAAATAATCTCATTTTGGATATTAGTTTATATATATAACGAATAGCGGAGTAAAATGTAACATTCTCTCCGCTATTTCGTTATAACATTTTCTATTATAGAGTCGCTACAAGCTCGTCAAAGGTTACCTCCTGCTGCTCGCCGCTCTGCATATTCTTGAGGGTGGCAACACCGCGCTCCAACTCGTTGGAGCCGATGATTACAACATAAGGTATGCCACGACGGTTAGCATACTCCATCTGCTTCTTCATCTTGCCCATGTCGGGATATATCTCTGCTGCAACACCCTTGTCGCGAAGCTTAGATATAATGCGCATAGATGCCTCCTGCTCCTGCTCGCCGAGGTTGGCGAAGAGTACCTTCGTAGAGCATGCAAGCTCCGCTGGGAATAGGTTAAGACCGAGCATAACATCATAGATGCGGTCGGCACCAAATGAGATACCCACGCCCGACATACCTGGCATACCGAAGATGCCAGTGAGATCGTCGTAGCGACCACCACCCGAGATAGAGCCAATCGAGAAATCGTTTGCCTTGACCTCGAAGATTGCACCCGTGTAGTAGTTCAAGCCGCGAGCCAGCGATAGGTCAAGTTCTGGGGTGAGGTTGATGCCGAGCTTCTCGACATTAGAGAAGATAGTGCGCATCTCCTCAATGCCAAGCATGCCGGTTTCTGAAGCGCCAATAACGCTCTCCAACTGTGCGAGTTTCTCATCGTTACTGCCACTAAGCTCAAGTATTGGTTGAAGCTTGGCGATAGCCTCATCGTCTATGCCACGCTCGCGTAGCTCCGCCTTGACATTATCCAAACCAATCTTGTCGAGCTTGTCGATAGCCACGGTAATATCGATCATCTTATCGGCGTGACCGATGCTCTCAGCAATACCGAACAATATTTTGCGGTTGTTCATCTTTAGCGTCACCGATATGCCGAGCTTCGAGAATACGCGTGCTACTATATCCACCAGCTCGACCTCCGATAGCAACGACTTAGAACCGATGACATCGACATCGCACTGGTAGAACTCGCGATAGCGACCCTTCTGTGGACGATCAGCACGCCATACGGGCTGTATCTGGTAGCGCTTGAAGGGGAAGACAATCTCATTCTGGTGCTGAACAACGTAGCGTGCAAAAGGTACGGTGAGATCGTAGCGTAGTCCCTTCTCCGAAATCTTTGATGCCTGACGAAGCTCCTCCTCCGAGAGCTTTGCTCCATAGTCGCCCGAATTGAGAATCTTGAAGAGAAGCTTATCGCCCTCATCGCCATACTTGCCCAATAGGGTAGATAGGTTCTCCATAGATGGCGTCTCGAGTGGAGCATAGCCAAAGAGGCGAAATACGCTCTTAATAGTATCAAATATATAGGTTCTGCGCATCATCTCTTCAGGTGAGAAGTCGCGCGTACCCTTTGGTATAGATGGTTTCTGTGCCATATTACTGTTCTGCTAATAACTTCTTATACTTAACTCGCTTAGGCGTTGTATCCTCGCCCTGAGCCTTCTTCCATGCTTCGTACTCTGAGTATGAACCCTCATAAAAGACAACCTTAGAATCGCCCTCGAACGATAGAATGTGTGTTGCGATACGGTCCAAGAACCAACGGTCGTGCGAGATTACCACGGCACATCCTGCGAAGTTCTCAAGACCCTCCTCCAAGGCACGCAACGTGTTGACGTCAATATCATTGGTAGGCTCATCGAGAAGGAGTACGTTGCCCTGTTCCTTAAGTGCAAGTGCGAGGTGTAGGCGATTGCGCTCACCACCAGATAGCACGCCGCACTTCTTCTCCTGGTCGGCACCGTTGAAGTTGAAGCGACCCACATAGGCGCGCGCTGGAACCTGGCGATTCCCGATCTGCGTATGGTCTGAGTTCTGCGAGATAACCTCATAGACGGTCTTCTCGGGGTCGATAGTCTTATGCTGCTGATCTACATAGGCGAGCTTTACGGTAGGACCCACGCGGAAGCTACCAGATGTAGGCACCACAAGCCCCATAATCATGCGGAATAGGGTAGTCTTACCAGTACCATTAGCACCGATAACACCTACGATACCTGCTGGGGGTAGCGAGAACTCAAGGTTTTCGTAGAGCACTCTATCACCAAAGGCCTTGGTTACACCTTGTGCCTCAATGACAACATCGCCCAAACGAGGTCCATTAGGGATGTATATTTCGAGCTTCTCCTCGCGCTCCTTAGTATCGGCATTCATTAGCTTGTCGTAAGCCGAAAGACGTGCCTTAGACTTGGCATGACGACCCGATGGAGACATGCGTACCCACTCCAACTCTCTCTCAAGAGTCTTACGACGCTTGCTCTCCTGCTTCTCCTCCATTGCCATGCGCTGTGTCTTCTGCTCCAACCAACCAGAGTAGTTACCCTTCCATGGAATACCCTCACCACGGTCGAGCTCCAAAATCCAACCAGCAACATTGTCGAGGAAGTAACGGTCGTGCGTAACGGCAATTACCGTACCCTTATACTGCTGCAAGTGCTGTTCCAACCAGTCGATACTCTCTGCATCAAGGTGGTTGGTAGGCTCATCAAGAAGCAGTACATCTGGCTGCTGAAGAAGCAAACGACATAGCGCTACACGACGACGCTCGCCGCCGGATAGGACGCTTACATTCTGGTCGGGGTCGGGACAACGCAACGCATCCATAGCGCGCTCCAAGACGCTGTCGAGCTCCCAGCCATTAACATGGTCAATCTTCTCGTAGAGCTCACCCTGGCGCTCGATAAGACGTGCCATCTCATCGTCATCCATGGGCTCGCAGAGCTTCATGTTAATCTCCTCATACTCCTTAAGAAGAGCTACGGTAGATGCAGCGCCCTCCTCGACAATCTCCTTGACGGTCTTTGTTGGGTCGAGTTGTGGCTCCTGCTCAAGATAGCCAACGCTATAGCCTGGTGAGAATACCACCTCACCCTGGAAGCTTTTGTCGATACCTGCAATAATCTTCATAAGGGTTGACTTACCCGAACCGTTAAGACCGATGATACCAATCTTAGCACCGTAGAAGAACGACAGGTAGATGTTGTTTAGAATCTTCTTGTTGTTGTTAAGCACCTTGCTTACACCAACCATCGAAAATATGATTTTCTCGTCTGCCATATATAGTTAGTTTTTGATTATTCACGTATATCGCGCAAATATAGTTAAAAAAAGTGAATAAAGGAAATGGAAATCAAATTATGGGTAGCCAGAACTAATATATATAGCGCTTTGGCTTGAGTTTTGCACCACAATGGGTGAATCTTAAAAACCATTACACTATGAAAAACAGACTAAAGGGAACTCTTACAGAGGAGAATCTATTGAAAGCATTTGCGGGTGAGAGCCAGGCGCGTAATCGCTACACATTCTTTGCATCACAGGCTAAAAAGGATGGATATGAGCAGATTGCCTCAGTGTTTGAAATCACCGCAGACCAGGAGAAGGAGCATGCCAAACGGTTGTTTAAGTTTATGGAGGGTGGTATAGCAACGATACACAACGCCACCTATCCCGCAGGTGTCATAGGCTCTACTGAGCATAATCTCGCGGCGGCAGCCGACGGTGAGCATGAGGAGTGGGAGGTGATGTATGCCTCGTTTGCTGAGACAGCCATGGCTGAGGGCTTTCAGAAGATAGGGCTTACGTTTAAGTATATAGCTGAAGTGGAGAAAGAACACGAGAGACGTTATCTTAAGCTACTCAGCAGATTAACCGATGGCGACTTCTTCCGTCGCGATGGAGAGATTGTTTGGCAGTGTCGTAATTGTGGCTATATTGTCAAGGCATCTAAAGCTCCAAAAGTATGCCCATCGTGCGACCATGAGCAGCGCTTCTTCGAGCCCATGGCGGATAACTATTGACGTAGTAGCTTGTCGGTATCCGACATGAAAGTGTTGTATTGACCGCGTGATGTGGCGGACATCTTAATGGTGTCGCCTACTGAGCGCGGTAATATTTTGTAACCAGGATATAATACCCATACAGGATGTGGTGTGGTGCTAAAGCGCAGACCATCAACAGTGTCACATCGTATCACCTCAACCTCTGCAAGAAGTCCTCCATCGCTGTATCGCCACTGCTGATTGGATACAAGGTTGCCCAAAGAGTAGTAGGTGACGTGTGTTGAGTCTGCCTCATAGGGTTGTATTACATGAGGGTGGCTGCCGATGATAATATCTACGCCTTCGCGACGAAGCATGGTGGCAAGGCGCTTCTGCTCACTATTTGCTGTGCGCTGATACTCGACACCCCAATGCATGCAGGCGATAACACAATCCACGCTATCGCGAGATATGGAGCGTATGTCGCGCTTGATTATCAGTGTATCTATTTGGTTGACCAGGTGTCCTTTGGGTATAGGCATTCCATTAGTACCATAAGTATAGTTGAGAAGCGCAAATCTAACATCCTTACACTCAAAGTAATGTATATTATTATCTCGAAAGTCTATACTATCCTTGTATGCACCTACATGTGCTATGTTTCGCCTTGTAAGTTCGTCAATAGTGGTATCTATACCTTTGCCATACCTATCGCAGCAGTGATTGTTGGCTAACAGTGCTATATCTATTCCCATATCAACCATCGCATCAGCTATGGCAACTGGCGAGGCGAAGAGTGGATAACCTCTATATTTGCCCGTTGTGGAGATAGTGGTTTCGAGGTTTAGAACGGCAATATCTGCATCCCTGAATATTGGTGCAATATATTGAAATGATGTAGTGTAGTCGTGGCTACCATCGCTCTGCTGAGCCGCTGCAACCTGTGGCATGTGCTGCATTAAATCACCACCAAAGAGAAGACGAACGGTGTCTGTGGTTATCTGTGGCTCGATATTAGTTGGGACTATCTCAACTATGGCAATACTATCAACATCGGCTGTTGCTACCTCGTTGCGTTGGGCAAACCACAACGATAGTAGGGTGGCACAAATGATGTATAGTATTTCGATACAGAGTCTCATAGCGAGACCAAAGATACAACTAATATTGAAAATAGAGAGATAAATACTCCATTTTTTTACTAAAAACAGTTGATGATATGTTGTCTGCAGATAAGAGATATGTAAAAGGCGTTATTTATGCCGTGTTGTCATCGACAACCTTTGGTCTTATTCCACTTTTTACTGTGCCGCTGTTGCGTATGGGGGTGGGTACGGAGACACTCCTATTCTATCGCTTTATGTTTGCGGCATTGATGCTGGTTGCAGTCGTCTGGCTTAAACGCTATGATATGAAACTTAGCTTTAGTCAGTTAAAGATAGTATTCTTATTATCAGTGCTATATGCTCTTACGGCAATACTACTCATTGAGAGTTATAAGGCTATACCGAGTGGCATTGCCACAACGATACACTTTCTCTATCCTCTTGCCGTGACGCTTATCATGTCGTGGTTCTACGGCGAACAGTCGTCGATGATTACGTACATAGCCCTTGCGGTATCCATTGTCGGCGTGTTGCTCTTGGCGTGGGGGAGTCATGATGGTGGCGACTTCCGCATAGGTGTGCTGCTTGCCTTGGGTACAGTGATGAGCTACGCACTCTATATCGTCGGAGTGATGAAGAGTCGTGCGTCGCAGGTCGATTCGCTTATACTTACGATGTACGTATTGCTAATATGTGCCATGTTGTTCTTTATCTATGCTATATTGACGTCGGGTATAGAGCCTATTCATAGCTATGTCGAGTGGCGCGACTTGATTATGGTGGCACTTATATGTACCGTCTTGTCAGACTACACGCTGGTGTTGGCTATCAAGCATATAGGTTCGACGATGACCTCGATACTTGGCTCCATGGAGCCTATGACAGCGGTGGTTATAGGTGTTGTGTATTTCGGTGAACACTTTGATATGGTGAGTATTGCAGGCGTTATCTTAATCATTGTTGCAGTTGTGATGGTCATAGTGCAAGGTGGGCAATCTAAACAACAAAAACAGGAAGGGGCTGACTAAAAAGTAAATTAGTCAGCTCCTTCTCGTTATGAGGTTGAATAATAAGATGTAGTTTTAAGCTTGCGAGCGTAATGATAAAATAGACTTTTTATTCAGCCTCCTATTGTTTAACGAGCAATAAACAACCATCCAAAACGTTACCCTATAAGAGATACGAATATTTAATAGCGCCTGCCACTTCTCTATAGTTGATACTTGGGCGGGCCCTTCAACCTGTTGTTATATGAAATGGCTATTGTTGCTTTGTCTGCTACTTTGTGTAGAAACCTCGTGGGCACAAACCTCTGGTGAAACTCTTGATGTTGAGAGTATCAAGCGACGTTCGGTTGCTGTGAAAGATAGTGCTGCAGCTATCTGTGACCTTCAGACGGCACATTATGGTGATTGGGACGATTTGCCAATTAGTGCGACACATCCTACTGTTGATTCGTTGCTGACCCCGACAATAAAGGCGGAGCTACTTCAGCAGATAAACATACGCTGCGCACAATTGGGTAAGGATACGCTGCTAACCTCTGATTTGTTTTACATATTACGTCCCTATATCGACTGGCTGCACGACACCGACCCACACTATCGTATAGGTGCCAGAATACCAATTGACGCTCGTGTCTATAAGACCAAGAGGGACTTCCTTAAAAAACGTCGAGGTCTTGGTTTCAACTTGCTGATGGTTGAAGATACCTTAATTGTAAACACCTCCGTAAACCCACTATTTCATAGAGGAGATATGATTGTTGCGATTAATGGCATAAAATCATCCGAAATGTTTGAATACAATTACCACGATCGTTACACCTCGCCTGATTTTTTGCTGCAAAACTACTATTTTCAGCATCTTCCAAAGGATTATACTGTACAGCTAATTCGTAATGGTGAGCTGATGACGATAACAACAGAGGGTATGAAGTCCCAAAAAGCCTCTTCATCGTTAGCGTTTGAGGAGTCAATGGATAATAATATTCGTATATACGACTCGGCTAAATGTGGTTATATCGTATTGCCAAAGTTCACTCGCTTTTATAATCCGAGAATTATCAAAGTCTTGCAATCAAATATTGAAAAGTTCAAGGCGAAGGGTTGCAAAAACATAATCCTCGACCTCAGATACAATACAGGTGGTAGTGGGTATATGTTTGATAACCTTTTATCTCTGTTTATCAATCGCCACACAATCCCCTATATGAAATCGCAAAGAGTTAGAGTTTCTCCGCAAACTGAAGCCGACTATGAGTTTATTACGGAGGATATGGTGGGGCAAACAATCGCATTACCCGATAGTTGTGTAGTGAAGACGATTGACCTCAATCCCGAGTTATATATGTGCGATGATGTGCATATCTACATTTTAATGAGCAAAAATACATCCTCGATAGCAGCTTCATTCTGTAACATATTGCAATACAACGAATCTGCTACATTAGTAGGAGAATCGCTTTGGCGCAATGCCCTTCGTTATGGGGAGACCGTGACAGGAGATGTATGGTTTTCGTCGCTGTTATACGAAACATCCGTATCGACTACTGAGTATGATGAATATACCCTTGCTGTTGATGGAGTATTGATGCCCGACATTGCTATTCCATATGTGGCCGAAGATTACCTTTCGGGGAAGGATGCAATGTTGGAGAAATTGTTGGATATTATAAAAAATGAGACAGTAAGACAATTTAGTTATCCCATTGACATAGAAAACAAAAAAGGGGCTGACTAAAAAGTAAATTAGTCAACTCCTTCTCGTTATGAGGTTGAATAATAAGATGTAGTTTTAAGCTTGCGAGCGTAATGATAAAATAGACTTTTTATTCAGCCTCTTTTATTGCAATGCTTATGGTAATTACATCTGTACTTGTATGATTTTGCCAATATCATCTGTGGCTATGTCGCCTGTAATAACCGATGCTCCATATTGACCTTCGGCGCTAATTACAAGGATGATGTGTGATATATTATCTTCGTCTCCGAGTGTATATACTGTTACCTGCTCCTCGCTGGAGTTGTGTGTAACAAGTGCTTTTGCACCACGCTCTTTTGCTATCTCATGGGTGGCGGCTGCAATCTCGTCACCAAGGCTCTTATCTTCGGTCATGATTAACTCAATAAGCTCAATATTCTTTAACTCCTCAGGTTGCTCACCCATAAGAGCCATCATATTCTTGTCGATGTTGACGACTGTTACATTCTCATTGTTGCCATGCTGGGCAACAAGATTTGAAAACTCTGGAATTTGTGCCATGGTACCCAATGGTAATGCCATGAGCATAAGTGAAATAATACGTTTCATAATAACTAATGTTTAATATGGTTATATTTCCATGTTCATAATTGAAGATGCGTTGCTTATCTCTATATCTTTGCCCGTTAGCACTACCATAACCGCCTTATGGCTATCAGTGGTGTGGATGAGCATCTTAGTGATTTTGTTGGTGTTGTCATCTACCACGCAATAGATCTTTACACGCTGCGAGTTCTGGATCACTGATAGGATTTGCGTCATCCCCTTTGCATATTCTGCTACCTCCTTATTAAAGTCGGATATTAGGGCTTCACTCTCGATAGAGATTGCTGATAGTGTGTCTATACCATCACCGCCACCCATGCTGCGTATCATCTCCTTAGATAGCTCAATTGTTGCACATCCATCTATCGAAGAATACTTTTCCATTAGGGCTTGATCCTGTGCTACACATAATAGCGGTATGCAGGTCATTATCAATAATATTAAACGTTTCATATATAGTGTTTGTTTTAGTTAGAACCATATACCCATGCCAGCCGATAGGCGTCGTGCCTTAGGGCCTGTGCCGGCCTTGAACATGTCGATGAATGAGTAGTTTGCAAAGGCATAGAGACGTTTCCAACCTATGCGGGCTGTAGCTCCCACCTGAATAGGGTTGAGCGTTACCTCTCCATCAATAATCGTCTTTGGGAACTTGTACTTAAGGTGTGAGCTCATTAGTACGTCAAGAGTTACACCTGCCGATATAAAGAAGTCACTGTTGTTGATATTCCAATCAAGGGTGATAGGAACATGGAAGTATGATGCTCCGAGCTTCGATTTCTTAATCTTACCTTCTAATGCCACTGGACGCATCATGCCATCCTCAAACTTCATTGTGTAGTCGCCTGCGAAGGTGTAGTTCTCACACGTAAAGCCAAATGATGTTGATAGAACGAGTGAGCGCGACTTATTTAGAGGTACGTTGAGTGTACCTACATTCATTGTTACATGAACAGCCTTATTATTACTGAACATCAGTGCATTAGCCTCTTCGGGTGTATATGCTGAGTAGTCGAGTTGCGTTAGGATGCTGGCGCCAATCTCCATGAATGCATGGTGGTTGAAGTTTGGCGAGCCGACACCTAAGAAACCGTAGTATGCCTTTTTTCTGCTTGTCTCGAGATAATCGGTGGTTACGGTGATATTTGGCTTGTTCTCACTACTTCCAAAGTCGAAACACATGCCATTGAGTGTAAGGCGCATCTTCCCGTCCTTATTGCTGATGCTATTGTCGGCTGAATTTCCGATATACAATGTGTTGCTCTGCTGGTCGTTTGTCTGAGCGTGGGTAGTTGCGATGCAACCTGTAATAATCGCTAATATTATGGTTAAACGTTTCATATATGTGTGCTAATATAATTATTTGATACCTTGGATGTTAAATTTGTTTACATGTGCCATTGCTGATTCTAAGTCGTTTGCTACACCGCCCAGTATTCTGTTCGCTTGGCTATATGCATCGTCCATGTTTGTAAGTTGTACTCCATTTACATGGCACACAATGTCGTATTGCATTACTGTGGGCTTTGGCGCTGGCGTAGTGATGCTCTCAGTGGTCGACAATGGTGTTGTGAGCATGATGACTATTGCAGCAGCTGCAGCAGCTATGGTCGCACCTCCTATTATTGGTAGTATCCATCGGTTGCGATGCTTCACCTCATGTTTAGCTTCAGGCACCTTAACCTCTTGATTGGCGGTAGTAACGCACAGTATAATCTTCAGCGCAGCATACTCCTCGGGAATATCCTCCATATTTGCGGTAAGCTCTCGGAGCTCTCGTTCCTCGTCGAGTGTGGTCTCAGCCTCGAAATACTTGTCTGCTAATATTTTAAGTCTATCTAACTCCATAATTCATTGCCTTTATTAATTCCTCTCTTACCCTCTTGCGCGCCCTTGATAGGTTCATCCTGACGCTTGTCTCATCGCACTCGGCGACGGTGGCTATCTCGTTAAATTCATAACCCTCGACATCGCGCATGTGCATTATTAGCTGTTGCTTGGGTGGTAACGAGGCTATTATGCGTTGTGTGAGTGCTGCCATATCGTTAATGTCTGTCTCTTTGTTGCCATCCGAGGCGTTGTAGCTATCTATGCTTATGCCGAGCTCTCGTTGCCGTTGCCTGATACGGTCGATGGCGAGGTTGTGGGTCATACGACAGATATATGCCTTGGGATGTTCGCTATGCAGTACTGCGTCACGAGCCCTCCATGCCTTCTCATAGACATCCTGTAGAACGTCTTCCGCCGTTGAGCTGTCGCCAACAATGCGCAGGGCAAGGCGGTATGCCGTATCTTTAACCGACGCTATGAGTGATGTATATTCTGTTGCCTTCACTATTCTTCCTTTTTAAGTTCGTTTGTCTATATAACGATTATACCCCGTAAAATGTAACATCGACAAATAACTTTTTTACACATACAAATATATATAAAAATAAGAGACCTTGCGAATGGCGTCTAAAGAATTGTGTTATGGCTTGTGTTGGAGTGCTATCTGGAGAAACTATAAACAAAAAAGAGGCAACAAATGTTGCCTCTCTCGGTACTCGGAACCGGGGTCGAACCGGTACGGGCATTACTGCCCACAGGATTTTAAGTCCGGCGTGTCTACCTATTCCACCATCCGAGCAACGCAGTCAAATTTACCTTTGACGCCACAAAGATACAAATTAATTTGTTATATGCAAGGCGTGGATATATAAAAACATAAAAGGCGGCCCGAAGGTCGCCTTTTATATTAGTCTTTCAACTAATAAAAATTATTTCTGAGCGAAGAATGCCTTGATCTCCTCCTCATCCAAGATGTTCTGTGTCTGGAAAACGTAAGCACCAGTCTTCTCTGACTTAACCATCTTGATACACTTAGTGTACTTCTTAGCGGTACCCGTCTTAAGGGTTGCAACTACTTTCTTTGCCATAGTTTAACCTACTTTTCAAAATTACTTAATCTCACGGTGTAAAGTTACTCGCTTCAAGTATGGATTGTACTTCTTACGCTCCAAACGGTCAGGAGTATTCTTCTTGTTCTTGGTGGTGATGTAGCGTGACATACCTGCTACGCCGCTCTCCTTCTGCTCGGTGCACTCCAAGATTACCTGCACTCTGTTACCTTTCTTTGCCATTTTCTGTTACCTTTTTTTAGTAAACCTTTTTAGCAGCCTTAGCCTCACGAAGTGCAGCTGCAAGACCCTTCTTGTTAATTGTTTTGATACCCGCTGCTGATACCTTCAAAGTAATCCAGCGGTTCTCCTCCTCTGACCAAAAACGCTTTGTTCTCAAGTTTGGAGAGAACTTACGCTTGGTACGGATGTGCGAGTGAGAAACATTGTTACCCACCATCGCTACCTTGCCAGTGATTTCACAAACTTTCATTGTACTTTTTATTTTAACTTAGTGCCACCGTGGCACAAAAGCGCACAAAGATAAACAATTTTTGTCAAACTGCAAACTTTGCGCGCTTTTATTATTTAATTTTATTAAATATGGCGTTATGACTATAGCTTTATTGTCAGCTCATAGGCTCTGCCGCTATTTGAAACTCTCAAAATATGCTCGCCCTTGTCAAGAAGACTACTTGGAATAGACGCCCTTGAGTACCCTGCGAACTCTCCACTACCAGCGCCATTATCAATATCGATTTGGAAGGCATAGGGTGATAGGAGATATATCTCATTCTTAGCCTTGTCGTACCATAGTGATAGGTTTGCGGCAACCTCCTCAGGAGTGGCGCAGATGATAATCTCGTTTACTGCATCCTCATCATAGCGTAGTGCCCACTGCCATTCATCGGAGTCGAAACTCTTGTAGTATATTCTTAGTCGGTCACCATCCTCTATACTCTTGTTTAGTGCTATGTGTATAAACTCCTCATAGTAGGTGAAGCCGTGAATATCCAAATCGGTGATGTCAAATGTTAAAAGCTCCTCTTTCCATGTGCCATCTGCAGTGCAATGTACAAGTTTTACGGTGCCATTAAATGGTCGTGGACCAAAGTTGAAGAACCCACCTACAGCATACTCGTTTTCCTCGCCCATGACATACTTTGTGGCGTCGGTAAGAATACCTCGCATAGCTATGTTGCCATTTATGTCGGTTGCAGAGCATAGCATGAGGTTATCTATATACTTGGTGCTATAATCCTTATCGGGGACAAGGTTGAATATCGACATCTGCTGTTTGTAGTAGGTGATGTTTGGCGTAAGATAGTAGCCATTGTTTGCTCCGCCCCAGCCAAAGTTAAAGTGAAAATAGTCGCCCTTAAAGCCATCGACAACGAAGGCGTGGCCACCACCATTGGCATCGACACCACTATAATATGTGGGACCGCAGCTTCTGAGATTTTGCCTAAGTATGCTATGCCACTCAGTATCGCTGTAGCTGGTGCAAAACTCCAACTTAGCGCTCTTGTTATAACCAAAATATGTGGTGATACCTATTAGTGCATCGGTATCCATCGCTCCTGAACCTGTGTAGTGGTACATCATCTTCACGGCGGTGCCTATATCCTTCATCAGTGCCGCCACGGCATTTGCCTGAGTGGTAGTGAAACCATTGTTGTAGTCGGCAAGCATGTTACTATAATTATATGTGCGACCTAAGGTGTTTGCCGAAACTGTGCGATATACATCCCCATAGTCGGTATAACTATAGGCGGGTGTGGTGCCTACACCTTTTTCTGGCCAACGGTTGTAGTGGCAGATGATGGATAGGGCAGTAGCCACACAACCAGTGTAACATCTGTAGCCATCGTAGATTGGGGTCTCTCGGTTGTATGGGTCAGTTTGGTTCCAGATTGCTGTTTCGTATAGTAGCTCTTCGGCTCGTGTCAGTACCAATGGAGTACTAATTATTGGATTGTTGGATTCGCGAGCATCGTAAATCTGCCTGCACCAGCCATCAATAATTGCCTTTGTGGCATCAGCCATATTGTTGAAATCGAAGGTGTTGTCGAACGAGAAGGCAATGATAGGTGTCACTGTATTGTCGCCAGCAATGATGACATAGCCATCATCCTCGCCACGGTTGTAGATGTATAGCAACGAGCTATCCAGCTCGCTACCACGAGTTGTAGCCTCGGCGATATTGTTGCCCGCCCACACCAACTCCAAACTGCTTGTCGAGCGTGTGGCGTTTATAGCGAAAAACTCCTCGGCAATTTGGCGGGCGCGTTGCTCACCAATGGGGGCTGCACTAATATTTAGTGCGGTTAGTAGTAGCGCTAATAGTATAACTATCCTTTTCATGGTGAGTCGATGTTAGAAATTAGTGAGGTCTATCTCGTTGATACCTGTGCAGTTGCTAAGGTATAACTGTGTGGCATTCTGAGTCTTAACAGTTATCTCATGCTCCGTATCTATATAATCATAGACATAGTATGTTGGGCTATCTTTGATTTGAGTCTGCGTATCATCACCACAGTCGATGTAGCCTATTGTTGCAAGAGAACCATACATGTCGAATAGGTATGGAGTGTAGAAAAACTCTCCATAGTGCTTAAAGGTTATCACCTGCCACTCGACCTCTTTACCTGTATTAATATTCGCCATGGGCTGAATGGTATTACGCTCTATAACAATGCTCTTTGATGTGCTAATAGGGTATTGTGTTCCATCGGTAAAGTACACAACAACGCTAATACCTTTAGTGAAGTTGGTTGGGGCAATGGTGAAGTAGAAATTTGTGGGTATGTCGCTAAGCTGCACGGCGTTGTCGCAGTAAATCATCGTCATATTAGTTAGATTATCGTAACCGCTATGCCACTCCTGAATATCAATATCGTCGTGTTTTATATACCTGGCTCCATTTAGCACTTCGTTATTATTTCCTATCAATGCAATATGGTCAACCTCTTTGTTTCCCGTAAGGCTAATGCGTAGGTAGCCCATGGCATTACGAAACTTGAAGTTTGAGCCATCGTCACTCGTGCCAATCATAATATTGCTTGTAGGGTCGTAGGTGTTTGGCTTGTAGGTCTGTGTAGCCTTTACATTAAAAAATATAGCAGGCTCGCCTGTTGTGAAATAACCGCAACCTAAATAGTTGTCGTACGAGTACAAGGCATAGACCTTATCTTCAAAATCAAAGTTTAGATAGCTGCCAAACTGACCGTATATACTAAATTTACCACTCCTGTCGCCTGTCTCACCTTCGAATTTCCAAACATCATGGATGTTGTTGCCAAAGCGTACTATCATATCATCTTTGGTCCATACGGTCTGCTTATTGGCATTAAGCTCAACACGCGTCTGCACATCCTCGAATGAGGCGTAGATATACTCCGTATTGTCGTTTGGTGCAATGACTTCGGTGTCGGCATCTTTGCTGCACGATGCAAGGATTATTGCGGTAAGTGTAATAATAATAAACCTCTTCATTGCTACCATTCTATTTCTTCATTTTCTACTGGATCCTCTATGGAGTTGCCAAAGCCTCCCTCCACCATGACCTCGAAAATCTCTACCTCTGGTGTGGCGTATTGTTCTCTTGCTTTCATATAAGAGATTTATTGTTGTTGTTTTGTTGCCTGGTTGCGCAGAAGATAGCGATATACCTTAATCTCCTCAGGATCACCCATCTCCTTGCCCTCGACATCCGAGAGCTTGACGCATAGTTCCTTAGGTTGGCGAGAGTTAATCTGGCATGATGAGAGCTTCATCACTATGTTGCATGATGCGTGTCCCGTGTCGCAGGTGAGGTTGGTGCCGACACCAAACATACACTTGATACGTCCCTCGCACGCCTTCTTAATCTCCACACACTTCTCAAAGTTGAGCGAGTCGCTGAAGACGATGCTCTTGGTCATTGGATCGATACCAAGCTCCTTGTAGCGGTTGATTGCAAGGTCGATAAAGGCGATGGGGTCGCCCGAATCCTGGCGTACACCATCGAAGAGACATGCATGCTTCTTCGAGAAGTTCTTGAAGAATACCTCAGAGCCAAAGCTGTCGGTGAGTGCTGTGCCGAGGTAGCCGTCGTATACCTTCACCCAGTCCTCCATCGTGAGGTAGTTTGCCATACGAGGACCACCCTTAACGGCTGCGATAAACATAGGCAGCTCGTGCGGGTAGGTACCAATCATCTTCATGCCAAGCTCCATTGCGAGGTGGCAGTTCGATGTTCCGGTGCAACCACAAGGGTTATTCTTAAGGTGCTTGATGACCATGCGCTGCACCTCATATGAGAAGCGGCGGCGTGTACCGAAGTCCGAGAAGATGAGATTGTTGTCACGCGCTATCTGCTCCTTTACTTCAAGTCGCTTCATCATAGCCTCGGCATCGTAGCTATTGCGCTGGTGGAACAGCTCCGACACTGTGGCGAGGATTGGTATCTCGTAGAGCGTAACCTTATACATATAGTCGGTGACGTTGATCTGCAGATGTCTCTCCTCGTCGAGCCACACGTTAATCTTTGAGGCGTCGAAGTGGAAGCCCTTGAGCCACTCGAAGTAGTTCTGAGGGATATACTTGCAGTTGTGAATCATATATCGGAACTCATCCTCCGAGAGGGCGATGCGCTCCAATGCTTTGAACTCAGCCTTCAGGTCCTCTAAAAAGTCGTCGTCAAACTCGGTCTTTGCGCGATCGTTAAATGTGAACGTTCCGATAGCCTGTGGATATAGGTTGAAGTAGGCGTACGACGTCGTGAACTTATATAAGTCAGTGTCTAAGATTGAACGAATCATATCATCTATTGTGTTTGTGGTTATTCTCGTGTTAACTCCTCATAGAGCATCTCTATGGTGTATGCCGTGGCACGGCTGATTATCTGCGAACGGTCTAAGCCGCAGTTGCGCATTACGGCATAACTTCCCTTAGGTGTTGCTATTGCCATCCATACCGTACCCACGGGCTTCTGTTTGCTGCCACCCGCAGGTCCAGCTATGCCGGTGGTCGCTATGGCGTAGTCGGCGCCCGATACTTGGCGTGCGCCCTCTGCCATCTCGAGGGCTACAACCTCGCTAACAGCGCCGAAGCAGGCGATGTCATCCTCGCGAACGCCGAGGATATCGCGCTTTGCCTCGTTAGAGTAGGATACAATGCCCGCCATGAAGTATGCCGACGCTCCAGCCATGGCTGTGAACTTCGAGGCGATGGCGCCACCCGTGCAACTCTCTGCCACGGCGAGCTTCATGCCGCGCTCCGTAAGTATGCGGTGTATGTGTTGTTCGACGGTAGCACCCTCAAAGCCAACGATGTTATCGCCAAGCAGTGGTTTTAGCTGCTCGAAGTACCTATCTATCTCCGCCTCAGCGCTACTCCTATCTACGTCGTATGCCGATAGGCGTAAGCGCACCACGTTGGGCGCTGGTAGATATGCCAAGTGCAAGTAGTCGGGTAGGGTATCCTCCCATGCTGCTATGCGCTCGGCGAGTATCGATTCGGCAATGCCACGAGTGATGAGCGTGCGGTGAACGATAGATTGCAGCTCGAAGCGCTCCTTGAGGCGAGGGACAACCTCATCCTCCATAAGATGCTCCATCTCGAATGGAACACCCGGAAGAGAGATAATAATCGCACCCTCTGCATCCTCAAGCCACATACCTGGGGCTGTGCCGTAGGTGTTGTGAAGCACCGTGCAGCACTCGGGGACCATCGCCTGACCTCGATTTAGCTCCGTAAATTCAATGCCACGACGAGCCAGCAACGAGCGTATATGCTCGCCCTCCACCTCGTTGTATATCAGCCTTGAGTTGAAGTATGAAGCAAGGGTGTGCTTTGTGATATCATCCTTAGTGGGACCAAGACCACCCGTGATGATTACAACTCGAGAGTCCTGCGTAAGACGCTCGAGAGTTTGGGTTATCGCCTCGGCACTATCGCCAATGGATAGCTTTTCGGCGATGGTGATGCCAATGCCGTTAAGATGTCGAGCTATCGAGACGCTGTTGGTGTCAACAATCTGTCCGATAAGTATCTCGTCGCCTATGGTTACAATGCTTGCGTTCATGATTGCGAGCTATTCTGTTTTATTACTCTCTTCTGTGGTGTCGATGACTTGGTTCGCAACGATGTATTCCGAGCTATCCTTAAGTAGTCTAAATCCATTCTCTCGAATGCCGGAGTTGAGCGCCACCAACGAAGCACCAGCATCCAACATCGAGGCTATGTCATCGGGGGTCATCATGCCTCCAGAGCCTATGATAGGGTAGTTACCCTCGGTTCGCTTCGCGATATACTTAACGATGTTTATGGCGCGCTCAGTAAGCATTGCTCCAGAGAGTGCTCCCGACGCATCGGGGCACATATTGTTTGATCCTGCCACCGCCTCGATGCCATCAAGTGGTGTCTCGATAAGTATGTCAACAATGGTATCTATCTCCTCATTCGATAGGTCTGGGGATATCTTAAGGAGTATAGGTCTATAGTCGAGCTGTCCACGTCTAAACTCAAAGAGTGGCTCGATTAGCTGAAGGATCTCTTCGCGAGAGCGTGGCACAAAGCGCTTTGCCGAGGTGTTGCCCGCAATGTTAATGGTGAAGAAGTCGACATACTGATACATATTTCTGAATACGCGAAGGTACTCCTTGGGTGTATCGATGCGCTGTGTGGCGGTGAGCTTGCCTATGCTGCAACCGATGATAAGACCATTGTTGCTCTTGTGGCAATCACGTATCTTCTCCAACACATACTCCATACCCTTGCTCGGATAGCCGCTATTGTCTATGTATGAGCTGCTATCTTTCATGCGACGTAGTCTGGGACGAGGTGTGCCTGGCTGTGCCTGGCAGGTCACCGCTCCAATCTCCACAAATCCGAAGCCCATGGCTGCGATTTCACCCACGCATCGTGCGTTGGGGTCTATTCCTGCGCCAACGCCTATTGGGTTACGAAACGTGAGACCAAAGACGCTCTTTGCCATCTTCTGATCTCGGGGTGCAAGAGCCATCTTAAGCCACCAGCGCCCTGTTGGCAGCTTGCCGACAAAGCGTAGTCCTGCCATGCGCAGATTGTGCGCTGGCTCCGCAGGGAGGCATCCTATGATATGTTGAAATACCGACTTTTTCATCTCTAATTTTGTGATACGCGTCTATATTATTGCAAATATAGGAAAAATTTATCCATTATGGATATCTTTTGTGGGATTTTTTAGCGTATCAATCTGTGTGTTACGATAAATTAGAAATATTCGTTGCGATAATCGTAGTTGTTGCGCATATCCTCAAACGACTCGGAGTGCGACTTTAACTGTGTAGTTTGTTCTAAAATAGGACAATAGTCGTCGATGGTATTGCATAGCTCCGACCACTCTATCTCCTTGGGTGTTGTGGGGGTGATATCGCTTGGATACCATGTCAATAACGGAAATCTGAAAAACGAGGCTAAAGCTCTAACCGACATCGCAGTTGCATTAGCCTTTCCCTGCTTTGAGTAGCCTGCAATATGTGGTGTAGCAAGCGCTGCTCGTTGTAGTACATCTGGGGTTATATTAGGCTCGTTCTCCCATACGTCGAAGATATATCTATTCGACCTTTTGACTATTTCGTTGTTGTCTACAACAGCGCCTCGCGAGGCGTTGATGATGGTCGTGTTGCCACCCATGATATCGAGTAGCTTGCCGTTGACAAGGTGCTTTGTTGTGCTATCGAGTGGCGTATGCAGAGTTATGATATCGCACTTTGCGGCGAGCTCCTCGATGGGGTAGAACTCACCCCCTTCGCGCTTTGCTCGTGGAGGATCGCACGCCATCACATTGAAACCCCAGCGCTTGGCATATTCGACAACAAGAGAGCCAACATTGCCAACACCAACAACTCCCAATGTGTAGTCTTGAGGCGAGCGGTTATCGGTCATACAGACGTATTTGAGCGAAGCTGCCACCCATTGCAATACGCCACGGGCATTGCAACCTCCTGCCGAGGCGATGATTATGCGCTTGGATAGGCAGTATGGAATGTCGATATGGTCGGTGCCGATGGTGGCTGTGGCAATGAATTTTACCTTGGAATTATCAAGCAGAGCCTTGTCGCAACGAGTTCGTGTTCTAATGATTAGGGCGTCGCACTCCTTCACGCTCTTTGCCATAATCTCAGATGATGGCAAGTAGTCGACTTCTGCATATGGCTCCAATACACCCTTGATGTATGGTATGGCACTATCGATGATAACTTTCATTTCAGTGAGGTTTACTCTGTAAAATTTTAACAAAGATAGTGAAAAATAAATGAAAAATTTATATATTTGCGTGATATTTTAATAATATAAGTGTTTACTAATTTATTGAACACCCCCAATATGTTTGGCAAAGAGTTCGACCCCAATACTATCACGCCCGATAACGGGTGTTATTTCGGTATACCATTGGCTCCGGAAGATGCTGCATTGGTGCTTCTATCTGCCCCATGGGATGCTACTGCCTCACTGCGTTCAGTCAGTTCCTATGCGCCAGATGCCATTATTGAAGCGTCGCGATATGTGGATTTTTACGAGCCATTAGCACCCAATAGCTGGCTGAAGGGCATTGCCACAGCCCCAATTGACTACTCTATTCAGGACCTATCTCATAGATTGCGTCCCGATGCTGAGAGAGTAATTAAGCTCCATGATGAGCTCGGCATGTCGGTATTAGACAACCTGATGTACGAACGCCGTTTGCGTCGTGTAAATGAGGGCTCGGTGGAGATTAACAATAACATCTACTCTCAGGCATCACACTGGCTCGACAAGGGCAAGATTGTTGGTCTTGTGGGTGGCGATCAGTCGGTAACATACGGCATGGTTAAAGCCGTTGGATGTAAGTACGACGGCGTTGGTCTCGTGCATATCGACTCAAGGTGTGATATGCATGAGGCGTATCAGGGCTTCGATTTCTCTCACGCCTCTACCATGTACAACATCTTGCGCGACGTGCCACAAGTGAAAAAGTTCGTATCGGTGGGTGTGCAGGAGTTTAGCCCTATTGAGTGGGAGAGAGCCACAAGCGATAGCCGCGTGAAGATGTTCACCGCACAAGATATGTGGAGAGAGCAGTTCGAGGGTACAACATGGGCAAAGATTGTGAGTGATATTATCAACGAGCTGCCCGAGAATGTATATCTCGCCCTTGATATCGATGGGCTAACGGGCGAGTGCTCACCCAACAAGAGTTGTATCATGAATGGCGGCATGAGCTTCCATCAGGTGGTCTATCTCATGGATCGCATCATTGCATCGGGTCGTCGTATCGTTGGCTTTGATATAACCGAGGTGTCTCCAAACATGGATAATAAGGCCGATATGCGCCTTGTAGCACGCTTGCTATTCAAGATGTGCAGCATAGCGCTAAAGAGTGTCGATAATAATAACGAGTAATTCTAATACACAATGTTGATATTTAATAAGTTTAGACGCGTAAAGCAAGCCCACATATTATCACAGCGCGGTCGTAACTTCCTACAGGCGCCATGGGCTGGTGGCATTATCTTGATTATATGCGTTGCCATTGCGATGCTTCTTGCCAATCTTCCTGGCACGCATCAGGCATATCACGACTTCTTGCAGATGCCATTCGGTTTGGCTTATGGTGACGATATATTCCCTAAGGGTATGACCGTGGAGACCTTCATCAACGATGGTCTGATGGTTATATTCTTCTTTAGCGTGGGACTTGAAATACGTCGTGAGATATCGCATGGTCAGCTATCCTCACCCAAGAAGGCGATACTACCCGTGGTAGGCGCTATTGGTGGTATGTTGGTGCCAGCGCTAATCTATATGAGCATCAATCATGGCACTATGGTGGCGGATGGTTGGGGTATCCCAACCGCTACAGATATAGCATTTGCCATAGCTATCATGTCGCTGTTGGGCGATAGGGTACCAATCTCGCTTAAGGTCTTCCTTACGGCCCTCGCCGTTGCTGATGATCTTGGTGCGATCCTGGTTATCGCCATATTCTACGGTCACACGCCAAATCTCATGCTATTGGGCATTGCCATAGCCATTATGGTGGGTGTCTATATCATGCGTCGCATGGGCGAGTTCCGCATTATTGCCTACTTAGTACCAGCCGTCGTAGTGTGGATATTGTTCTACTATTCGGGCGTACACGCTACAATATCGGGTGTTGCAATGGCGATGTTGATACCAACAAAGCCTCGTTATAGCCGCTCATACTATCTGCATAAGGCGGATATCATTGAGAAGGGTATCAAGGATGCAGATAAAATTGAGGATGAGTATGAGGCAGACGAGGAGCGCATGTATCATCTGCGCCGCATGAAGCAGATATCAGATGGCGCATATGGCATGAGCCATCGTATGGAGCACCTGCTTATGCCATATGTAAACTTCCTTATTATGCCAATCTTCGCCTTAGCAAATGCCGGCGTGCATATCTCGTCAGCAGAGTATTTCAATATATTCATGCACTCTTCGGAGGCGGGCTCTATTGGTATGGGTATCTTCTTTGGCTTGGTTGTGGGCAAGCCACTTGGTATCACGTTGTTGAGCTATCTGGCTATAAAGCTCGGTATTGCCGAGAAGCCAGCAGGGGCTACGATGAAGATGCTGATGGCCGTGGCGTGCTTGGGCGGCATCGGCTTTACAATGTCGATATTCGTTGATAACCTCGCCTTCCAGGATCCATCATTGAAGGTCTTTGTTGACATGGGTAAGATTGCCATTCTGATGGCATCGCTAACAGCTGCGGTTGTCGGATCCATCATGATTATGGCAGATAATAAGAGAGAGAAAAAATAGAAACGTATGAAGAGATTATTTTATATCGCCATCGTAGCGCTTGCTATGGGCACGACGTCGTGCAAGGATGCCGCCTCTAAGGGCAGTGAGGAGCCCGTTATGGCGGCGAGTGTCGATTCGATGTCCTATGCCTACGGTATGGAGATTGGACGCATGCTTAAGGAGGTAGACTCTACGCTCAATATCGATCTGGTGTGCATGGGTATTAAGGATGTCTATAGCAATGCACCAAAGCTCACCGATGAGGAGGCTCAATTTGCAGTCCTCAAGTATATGTGTTATGACGAGTACGAGCGAGTAAAGAGGTATGAGGACCAGTTCATCGAACAGCTATGTGCAGAGGATAGAGATTACCACTCTACACAGTCTCGTCTAACATACAAGATCAGAAAGATGGGCGACACTCAGCGAGGTCCTAAGGCATCTCGCGATACTCTGCGTGTCATGTATCGCGTTTTGGACCAGGTGCGCGTTGTGGATACAACATACTATAAGAGTGACACCTTGCGTATTGCATATGGCGATTTACCAAAGGGTGTTCAGGAGGCTGCCAAGCTCGCTGGTCGCGGTGGTCATATTGAGGCGTGGGTGCCATCAGTATTGGCATTCGGCTCTGCTGGTTGCGACTCTTTGGGTGTTAAGCCTAACACTATGCTCTATTATGAGCTCAAGGTTATTGATGTAGAAAAGTAGCAGTTATGAGATATATTAAAACACTTTTGGCAGCGGCGCTATGCTGCGCAATTGTTGCGTGTGGCTCACAAAACAACTCAAATAAGACGACTGATAAGTCAGCCGTTGAGTCTGCTTCAGAGTCAACTGAGAAGGTCGATAGATTATATAGTATCGGCTTAGAAAACCGTATTTATGATGACCCTGCGGCTGAATTCGATACTTTGTCCTATGTCTTGGGTATGCATCATGCATTGTCGGTGCAGTCTCTGTACTTGGACGCAGACATGGATCGCGAGCTGATGATTAAGGGTTTCATCGATATCCTCGATGCAGAGAGCCTCGATTTAGATGCTCTATACGATGATGTTATTCGCGTTAATGAGTTCAACGAGTGGTGCTATAGACCATATATCTCGCAGAAGCAGCGTAATGCCACACTTCGCCATATAGACCCCAACGCTGAGGTCGAGGAGCCTAAGCTCTACACCGGTACGTTTAAGCACGAGGATATTTGCCTGTCGCTTGGTCGAAGAATGGCTGCAGAGTTGCGTATGATGCAGGTGCCGGTAAATAGACGATGGGTTATGCAGGCATTTGACGATGCGGCTGCACTCAGTGACGGTGTGTCGTTAGATAGTGTGATGCAAATCTCTATGAGTGACATGAAGAGGGTGCAGAGCTCTCAGGAGTTGTCGCAGAGGATCAATCCTTTCCTTATTGAGCGCTCTAAGCTATGGATAGACAACGTATCGAAGCAGGAGGGTGTCGTGGCGCTATCGAGGGATGATGAGGAGACTGTCTACTACAGAGTTGATGATAGCGGTAACGATAAGCGTCCTACCTCGCCCAAGGATTCGATCTACATGGAGTACTCGTTGTATAGCTGCTACGGGTTGCCTATTGAGTCAACAAAGAGCATGATAGAGGTCTACGACAGATATGCTGCGCATATTAACGCTGAGACATCTATTGATGAGGCGAAGCTGCAGGAGGTAAACGAGGAGATTAAGCTTCAGCGCGATATTACCGCCTCGGGAGGTCTAACACTACAGTCGTTCTATTTTGATGTTGTAGGCGAGTGTATACAGAAGATTGGTGAGGGTGGCAGCATCACAGTATGGCTTCCAGCCTCGCATATTTCGAATGTGGCTCTCGGTAGCCGTAACCTTGTATACTCTAACATGGGCGGTGTGATGACCATACACCTTAAGAGGGTAGTGCCAGTGTCGGAGCAGCAGATTATTAAGATGGTTCCTACGCAGATAAAGACGATGAATGACAAAAGATTAAGACCAGTAACAAAGCCTACTAAGAAGTAGTGCATCTTGTTATATGACTTCTGATAGACAGGGGGTGTCCACAAAGTTCGTGGACACCCCCTGTTGTTTATATGTAGGCGCGATGTTAGAAGTTATACTGCATAAGTAGACTCACTCTATTTGCGGAGCCCTCTCGACCATCCATATTCTTGCGCGAGCCGTAAAGGTACTCTACAGCCAGCGTGAAGCTCTTATGAACATTTAGGAAGGCATTGCCAAAGATATACTGTCCGCGATGGTACTCGTTGTCGGCGAGGTAGCCATTGTGCTTCTCAAGACCAACCTCCGAATAGCCTCCTGCGACCCAAAAACGACCAGGTAGGATGTTTACCTGTGCTGCTGCCTGCCAACCCCACATAGGCATTGTCTGTATCTGCGTAGGGTTCTCAGGGTTGTACGCCACGTCGTATGGCGAGCCTGTAAGGTCTTGTATATAAGGAGTTATACCCTTGCCATATACACCATTCATATAGATGTCAACCCAGCGTGTTGCGCTAATATGACCACTAAGCTGCACACCCCAGCCCACCTGTGTGGTGTTCTTTGCGGCGGTTACATTGTGCAGGTACATATCACGTATCACACCCGACACACGAAGATGGCTTGACTTGTTAGCGCCCCAAGCATACTGTATGTAGGCTATAGCGTCGGGTACGCGCTGTCTAATGGGGGCAAAGTGCTCACCATAAGTACCATTAACCTTCGGTACTTCAACTGCTGCTCCAAGTGTAAGGTGGTTGCGTAGGAAGTTGTGTTCATAGCGTATCATCTCCGTGAAGTTGAAATTATAGGCGTTTGGACCCTCAAAGTCGATAGTCGTTGGCGCCGCTTTCAGGTCGCAGAAGGTGGTCACATCGCGACCAATTGTGAAGCCCATAAACTGCATATATGCTGAGCGTAGGCGTGGTATGTAGCTACCTGCAGAGCCACCCCTAAAATCCATGGCGCCATAAATAACAATACGTCCTACTGGACATCCGTTGATTATCGCCTTGGCGAAGATGCGTGATGTCGAGGCATCCATCATCACGCGCTGGCGGTTAGCGAAGCCTGACTTCATAGGGATGTCATAGGTAACAAAATCGATGTTATCAATCACCGAATTAAAGTCATAGCTTGTACGCAGGCTCACATAGCCACCCACGGCAAACGAGAACTTATTGTCGGGTGAGGCAAAGATGAAGTTCGGCTTATGGCTCTGCCTAAAGCCACGGCGATCCGTCTCACGATAGTCATCCACCACACGAGCATGTATCTTAGCTCGGTCGTGCTTACTGTCACCATCGCGAGCCATGATAAATACCGCCGGCGTGTACTCCTTCTCCTCGATAAGCACTATTTGCGCCTTTGTTTTAGGGGATGTTATCAGCATAGCTGATAGCAGGAGAATAAATAGTCTAATCTTTTTCATGGTAGTAATGTTTTAGTTAACCAAAAAAGTTGTTTGCCACGTAACGACAACTTATATGCCAAAGAGCAAGTAGGGGATGATAAGCCGTCTTGAATTTTGATTTGCGCGATATTTGCTTACACCTCGAAAAACACCAAGCCATGCGACTATTTCTTATTATACTTCTTTCGATAATCTGCTGTGGGGTAAGGGCTCAGCAACCCTTAACTCTTAATGACGCCTTTCGTATTGCCCTCGAGCACAATAAGATGCTTAGTAGCAAGCGTAGCGACGTTACCACTGCTTACTATGAGCTTCAAGCAACACGTGGATTATATTATCCAAAGGTTGAGCTTGTAGGTGCTTATATGTTGACCAATCGCAATATGGATATAGACCTTTCGGGTAAAAAAGGCGCTATTGAGAGTGGTGCTAACGCACTTATAAGCCAGGGCGTGGCTAATGGTCTCTTCACCCCAGCTTTTGGTGATATGCTACGCTCGCTGCTATCCCCACTGCGAAGCCTCAATCTTCGCTATACGTTACAAAAACGCTCCTTTGGTGTTCTTGCTGCAAAAATAACCATGCCTCTCTATGCTGGTGGACGTATTAGAGCTGCAAATAGGGTGGCAGCGATAAAGTTGAGTATGGCAGAGTATAAGTTAGATGCTGCTCAAAGTCATCTATATACAACTTTAGTTGAACAATACTATAGTGTTGTGGTACTGCAATATGCAGTTGATGTGCGACGTACTGTTGTCAATGCAGTATTAAGACATTTAGAGGATGCAAAGGCATTGGAGGAGGAGGGCATTATCGCACATAGCGATGTGTTGACTATAGAGTATCGACTTGCAGAGGTTAGACAAGACCTAACAGGCGAAGAGCATCGCCTACACATGGCGCAACGAGCGCTTCGCACCACATTAGGCGCCGAATATGATGTTGTGCCCATAGATGGGCTATTTGTAGGTAATTGCTATTTACCTATTGATTACTACACAGATAATGCCGTTAGTCTAAACAGTACATTATCAGAAGCAAAGCTAAATATTGATCTTGCTCATGAGGGGGTTGTAGCGGCTAAGGCAGAGTTGTTACCTACGGTGGGTATTATAGGTGGTGGTTCATTGTACGACTACCAGCTATCAGATATTCTGCCACGGTGGGTGGTGGGTGTTGAAGCAAGTATAACGCTATTTGATGGACTTGGGAAAGAGCGCAAGTTGCGTGCTGCAAAAAGTAGGGTAGATAGTGTTAGAAGTGCTGTCGAAAACGGTAGAGATGAGATAGTTTTACTTGCTGAGAGTGAGTACTATAATATGATAAATGCCATATCCAATATAACTGCATCACGCACTTCGATAGCCGCAGCCGAGAGTTACTACTATTCGGCGCTGGAGGGTTTTCGTGCCGGCGTGGTGTCGTCGTCAGATCTTATCGATGCTGAGGTGGCAAGGGCTGTCTCAATGCTCTCGCTTCTTAATGCAACATACAACTATTGCTGTTCACTTGCACGTTTATTGGAGGTGTCCGCACTAAGTCATACATTTGATATGTATAGAGATAATGGCGAAATCATAGACATTAAAAATAGTTTAATTAATCAGAACTAATTATATGAAATTCAGGCGTAAATGTGTGATAGTATCAACGTGCATTCTGTTACTATTAATAGCTCTCTTAATAGTTGTGTATCGCCACTACTCCAACGATGATGCAACGGTTATCGAGGGTCGTATTGAGGCTACAAGCTATCATGCTTCCTCGAAGGTGGCAGGGCGTATAGAGCAGATGTTTGTTCGTGAGGGTGATTGGGTCAAGAAGGGTGATCTTCTATATGTCATCTCTACACCAGAATTAGATGCAAAACTCATACAGGTGGATGCCCTGCGCACCCAAGCTGAGGCTATGAATGAAGAGGTTGAACAAGGTGCGCGTGTAGAGCAGTTAGAGGCGTTGCAGGGATTGGTAAATCGTGCAGAGGCGGGAAAGAGGCTTGCTGAGGAGAGCTTTAGACGTATTGAAGAGCTTTATAATAAGGGCGTTGTGCCACGTCAGCAGTATGATGAGGCATTGGCAAATCTCAATGCCATGAGTGCCTCGGTGAGTGCTGCGCGGGCCGAGTATAACCTCGCCTTGGCTGGTGCTACGCGTGAGCAGCGTGAGGCTGTGTTGGCTAAGGTGACACAAGCGCAAGGCGCAGTAGATGAGCTTGTTGCTTACATCGCAGATAGATATGTCTATGCTCCAGCGTCGGGGCGTGTTACGTCCATCATTGCCCATGAAGGCGAGCTTGTCGGTACGGGCTATCCTGTTGTCACAATCCTCGATACGCATGACGTATGGGCAACGTTTAATATTCGCGAGGATGACATTCATGGTGTGGATGTGGGCGAGAAATTCACAGCATATATCCCTGCTCTTGATGCCCGTTGTGAGTTCGAAATATATTATATCGCCTCCGAGGCAGACTTCGCTACGTGGAACTCAACGCGAGCTAAGGGTGGCTATGATTTACGTACGTTTGAGGTTCGAGCACGTCCCATTACAAGTAGTATAATGCCACTTCCTGGAATGAGCGTAATTGTTAGAGGTGACATATTGTAATATGCAGATAATTAGGGGTATATATGCAGCATTTAAGCGTGAGGTAAGAGCCATAATACACGATAGGCTATACCTCACATCGCTCGTTATACTCCCAGTGATTATGATGCTCTTCTTCGTGGTATTCTTTGCGCGTGGAAGTATTGATAATCTTCCTATTGCCGTTGTGGATAACGACAACTCGTCGATGTCACGAAAGTTAACTGCTATGATAGATGCCACACGTGGTGTAGCGGTTGCCATGCCTATAAACTCCACCATTGAAGCACAAGACGAGGTGCTTAAGGGTGGCATATACGGCTATGTTGTCATCCCTTATGGCTTCGAGAGTGGTGTAACCCGTGGCGAACCACAAATTGTCGATGTTGCTATCTCTGGCACCAATCTATCTGCAGCGGGCGTTCTTCGTAGCACTATCCAACAAACGGTGATGACAATATCCTCAGGTGTCGCCATATCGAGGCTGAGGTCAATGGGCGTTAGTGAATATGAAGTGATGAGTGATGTAATGCCAATTAACACGCTGACACACATCGTTGCTAATCCATATTTAAACTATGGTTACTATCTTGCACCGATGTTTATGTTTGTGGGCGTTGTGGTCTTCACAATGCTGCTGAGTATCTATGCCGTAGGGCGCGAACTGCGCTATGGCACGGCTTGCGAGTGGCTAACCTCCGCCTCCGACTCGCTATTTGTGGCGCTTGTCGGCAAGTTGCTCCCCGTAACCATTGTGATGACGCTTATAATGGGACTAATATATGCGCTACTAACACTCGCTATGGGTATGGAACTGAGTGGTGGTTATCTGTTATTGCTGCTCGTATCGCTACTCTTCATACTTGCCTACCAGTCGATAGCCATTGCCATTGTCGCCATTACTGCCAATATGCGCCTTGCGCTATCGCTGGGTGGCGGATATGCAGTGATGGCATTCACCTTTTCGGGTATAACATTTCCTACTATTGCGATGTATGGCTTTGCTCAGACGCTATCGCACATATTCCCGTTTACCTACTTTAGTGAGTTCTTTATTAGCTATACTTTGTTTGGCGCTGATGTTAGCTATTCACTCATTGATATAATGTGTATTATGATGTTTATATTAGTTGTCGCTTTAGTTTGGCGGCGTCTTAATAAGGTGGTCCGAAATAGTGAATATTGGGGTAGGGATTGATATGAGAAGGTTGTATAGATGGATAGCTAACATGACTCATCAATCCATGTGTGTAATAGGTGATGAGTTTAAGGTGGTGTTTGCAGATGGTGGAGCGCTCCTTCTATTAGGTTTTGCCACGATGATATACACCATTATATACTCTACGGCATACGGGGCAGAGGTGGTTCGTGATATTCCGATTGTTGTGGTGGATGATGATAAAAGTCCAACGAGCAGGGCTCTTATAAGTGGTCTTGATGATGGGCCAGATACTTGGGTGGCGTATGAGGTGGCTAATATGAAAGAGGCGCAAGAGCTATTCTTTCGTGGCGAGGTGTTTGGCATTGTCAATATTCCTGATGGCTTGGAGGCTGACCTATTGGCAAATCGGGCGACAGATGTGGCTCTAATACTCGATGGTAGTCATCTATTGCTCTACAGCCATGTTCTTGAGCAGGCGGTGTCGGATGTGCTGACAACAGGTGCTATGGTGGAGGCTGGGCGTGTCGTAGCAGGTGGTGGTAGTGGCATTGAAGCTGCAGGCATTGTGTCGCCCGTAAGCATGAATGTTGAGATGCTTTTTAACCCCTACTTGGGTTATGGCGCATTTGTTATGCCCTCAATACTCATTGTCATCATACAACAATCGATGCTTATAGGCATCGCCATGGCTGCGCTTTATAAGTCACGAAAAAGAGTTGTGCCAGCTTGTAATCCAATAATAAGCACACTCTCTAAGATGTTGGTTTATATTGTGATATATGGTTTTAATTTACTCGTTATCTTAGGTGCTGTGTGGCATATTTTCGACTTGCCATACTCTGCAGACACCTTAGATATGGTGCTATTGCTGTTCATATATATGGTTGCCACATCTGCCTTGGGTCTTACACTCTCGCACCTCTTTCGTCGGCGCGAGTCCACAATCATGCTTCTGCTGTGGACCTCCATACCGATACTTCTGCTTGCAGGTATCTCCTATCCGCGTGAGGCGTTCCCCGAATGGATGTACGACATAGGGCGCATACTACCCAGTAGCAGCGCTGTTGACGCCTTTATAAAACTAAGCTCCATGGGTGCGTCATTGAGGGATATACTACCGGAGTTATTCACTCTCATAATTCTTTCTCTAATATACACATTTAGTGCAATACTTAGTGAATTTCATACTGCGAAATGTGAAAAAATAACATAACAAGATTACGCGTAATAAAATTTTTATTAACTTAGTGGTCACAAACCTAAAACCTTAAAACTTTACAACTATGATTATTGGAGTACCCAAGGAGATTAAGAACAATGAGAACCGCGTTGCTTTAACACCCGCAGGCGCTATGGAACTTGTGCGTCGTGGTCATGAGGTATATATTCAGGCAGGTGCCGGCGTAAATAGCGGCTTCCAAGATGCCGACTATGAGGAGCAGGGAGCCAAGATACTTCCTACTATCGAGGATGTCTATGCCATAGCTGAAATGATAGTTAAGGTAAAGGAACCTATCGCACCTGAGTATAAACTTGTTCGCAAGGGACAAATCGTCTTTACATACTTCCACTTCGCAAGTAGTGAGCCTCTCACTCATGCCATGATTGAGAGTGGTGCAATATGTTGCGCTTATGAGACCGTGGAGTGTAAGGATCGCTCATTGCCACTTCTTATCCCTATGTCCGAGGTTGCTGGTCGCATGTCAACACAGGAGGGTCGCTACTTCTTGGAGAAGCCACGCGGCGGTAAGGGTAAACTTCTTGGTGGTGTTCCAGGCGTTAAGCCCGCACGCGTCTTTGTCATCGGCGCAGGTGTTGTAGGCACTGCTGCAGCTCGCACTGCTGCAGGCACAGGCGCAGATGTTACAATATGTGATATTTCACTTAAACGTTTGACTTACTTGGCAGATGTTATGCCTAAGAATGTCAAGACGTTGATGTCTTCGGAGTATAATATCCGTCAGGAGCTTAAACGTGCCGACCTTGTTATCGGTTCAGTGCTTATCCCAGGTGCTAAAGCGCCAAAGCTCGTTACGCGCGATATGCTCAAGGATATGGAGCCAGGTACTGTTATGGTTGATGTGGCTATTGACCAGGGTGGTTGCTTCGAGACCTCGCGTCCTACAACCCACGAGGACCCTGTATATTATGTTGATGGCATCCTCCACTACTGCGTTGCTAACATACCTGGTGCAGTACCTTATACATCTACCTTGGCACTCACCAATGCCACAATGCCATACGTCATTCAGCTTGCCAACAAGGGTTGGAAGCAGGCGTGCAAGGATAATGAGGAGTTGCGCAAGGGTCTTAATGTCGTAGAGGGCAAGGTTGTCTATAGACCTGTTGCTGAGGCGTGGGATTTGCCATACGAGGAGTTGGCGTTGTAGTCAAGACTCTATTAATAGGAGAGGGCTTTCCACTACGGAGAGCCCTCTACCTATTTTTGTTTGTTTGCCTCACGTGCCATGAGCATTAGCGCCATGGGTATGTGACAGTAGCCCGTAGGGTTCTTGTCGAGGTAATCCTGATGATACTCCTCGGCAGGATAGAACGATTTAAGGGGACATAATTCAACAACTATAGGCTTATCAATCTCCTTCGCCACGTCGTTATATATATGCTCAATTGTAGGCAAGTCCTCATTGTTGGTGTAGTATATTCCCGTGCGATAGCGCGTGCCACAGTCGCCACCCTGACGGTTTAGTGAAGTGGGGTCAATAGAGCGGAAGAACATCTTTATTAGTAGCTCCAACGATACCACCTCTGCATCATAGACTATATGCACACACTCGGCATGCCCCGTAGTGTCTGTATATACCTCTTCATACGAGGGGGTTGCTGTCGCGCCATTGGCATATCCAACATCTGTTGATATAACACCACGTATCTGTTTAAAATAGTGCTCCGTGCCCCAGAAGCAACCGCCAGCCAAATATATCTCCTTCATAGTAAATTTTGTTATTATGCTAATACTCCATCTCGTTTATCACCTCTTGCAACTTGTTTAGGAAGCCTGTAGATATAGGACCATCCATCTGAGTATGGTGGAACTGGAATGACAGCGATAGGGTAGTTCTAAACCACCCCTTGCGATACTTACTCCATACGACAAAGGGGTTATTCCAGCAGCCAGCATATACATTTACCACTGCGTCAAGCTCGCACTTAGTGAGTGCCGATGAGCCGATAACCATATAGTCGTCGCCGAGGGTTATATCCTTGGTGCTATGACTCGCCTCGGCTGTGATACGCAAATAGTCTGCCTCAAACCTGTGTATATCCTCCGAAAATGGTATGTCGCAGGTATTGATGCCGCCATCCTTGGTCATCACAATGGTGTTTATCGCGAGATTGTCGAACGCCATAAGCTTATCAACCACGGGGAGCATATAGAACTCCTTGAACGACGATGCTGCCTTGACCACAGCGTAACACATTAGCATATTGAGCTTTACGCCCTTGCGCCTTGATAGGCGACATAGACGTGTTATGTCGAATGTCTTAGTCATGGTGACCATGGGCATTGGAGCTTTCATCCACAACTCGAACGCCTTAGCCCTCGATGTTGTCTTAGGGTCTATCTCTCTCATGTTGATGTTTTTTAGTAGAACTACTTATTTAATAGGTGGCGTATTGCAGCCATGGGGTCATGTATAATCATGCGTGGGCCTGCCCAGCGCATAACATTGCGAATCTTCTCGCGCATATCGGGTTTATAGCAGTGAATAGGACAGCGCTTGCATGCGGGCTTCTTCTCCTGGAATTTGCAACCCTCCAACCTCCTATGTGCATACTCCTCAAGGGCCTTATACTCCTCTGGCATATCCTTTGTGCCGAGTCGCTTACGGCAATAGAGGGCTATCATCTTCGATACTATACGTTTTTCTCTCTCTATCTTTGTCATCTTAGCTCAATTTTTGATGACAAAGATAGGTATAATATCAAAAATATGCACTACCTTTGTATATTATAAATCTCAATTATTATGAGTTACTTACTAATACTTCTTGCTATCTCGTTTGCCGTATCTGCCGTAGGCTGGATATACTTCATCTACTTCTTCAGCATTGGCTACGGACTATCCATCTCGGCACTATCTGCAGCCACAGCTATCATCTTCCACGACCAGCTGACGCTACCCACAGCCATCCTCTGTGGCGTGTTGTTTATCTATGGTCTGCGCTTAGCACTCTACCTGCTCATCCGCGAGAAGCGCTCGGCATCCTACAAAAAGATTTTATATCAGCCCGATAACACCACGAAGAAGCCTCTGTTTGTGATGTTTATGATATGGATATCGTGTGCGTTGCTGTACATAGGTCAGATAAGCCCCGTGACCTTTTATCTGTTCAACATGGAGCATCTTTTCCCTGTTAGCGAGACATGGGCATGGGCGGGTGCCATTATCGCCACGCTCGGCGTGCTTATAGAGATTATTGCCGACGCCCAGAAGAGTGCAGCTAAGAAGATAAACCCTCATCGCTATGTCGATAAGGGCCTATATCGCATTGTTCGTTGTCCAAACTACTTTGGCGAGGTGCTGATGTGGACAGGTAGCTACATCATCTGCTTCGGCTCATGCTGCACCGCAGGTCAGTGGGTCATTGCCTCGTTAGGCTATATTGGCATTGTCTATGTGATGTTCAGCGGAGCGCGCCGTTTGGAGCTTCGACAGACCGAGGTGTATGGTAATGACCCCGAATTTCAGCGATATATCAAACACACACCATTAATCCTGCCCTTGGTGCCCATCTACTCAGTGGCACGACATACATGGCTTAAGGGTTAGTGTAAATAGTATAGGCTTAGTCGCTGGTATTCAGAACTAAGCCTATGTTTCATTGCTACGACATTGATTAATATATCTCCTCGAGGAGCTTCGCTAAGCGAATACCTCCCTTTAGGAATTGCTCCTCAATGATTGGAGCATACATCGCCACATAGTCGTATGACAGATTAACGCCCCTTGGCGAGTTGGTATAAACATCGCGCGATAGCAGTACGGTCTCCTCAATCCAGTCGTTAGGCGTGCCCTGAGCCATTGCCCGAACCTCCTTCTTCGAGGCGCGGTCCACCTGCTCCTGCCACTCCTGATAGCTCCAGCGGTGTGCTGACTCAACAATCTCACTATCCCATACTGAGTGTAGCTTCTTGCTACTACCGAAGTACTTCACCTGCGTGCCATTGCCACCACGGTCGCTCTTATAGCCCGCGTGCATTGGGCAGTGCATATCACCAACTAAGTGTATGAGCATCTTGAGATTTGACTGCTCTTCCTCAAGTGTTAGTTCACCCGACTTTAGGGCTGCTACAATATCATTTATAGCTGTCACCACATCCCCCTTAGGCTCCTTTACAGATGCGGCGTAAGACTCTTCGTTGGCATCAACATTGACATAGTGCCATGTCTTAGTGTGGGCATACTCATCCGTATGGCTGGCGTTATCCATCCAATTGGCATAATATACGAGAGAGTGGCCATCTAGCACCTCGGTTACCTTTTTTAGTGTCCTCTTCGACAGATGCTTCTCAGCGATATATGCCACAGCATCATGCCCTTTAGGGCCCCATGCCGAGGCACTAATGGAAATACATAATAGGAGTAATAGCAGCGTTATTCTCTTCATTTTTTTACGCTATTACTGGTTCATTGTTGCGAGGAACTCGTTATTGTCTTGCGTGAGGTTCATCTGCTTCTGCAGGAACTCCATAGCCTCGACAGTGGTCATGTCGGATAGGTACTTGCGCAATACCCATGTGCGCTGCATAACGCTCTGCGAGAGGAGCATATCCTCGCGACGGGTGCTCGATGCGATAACATCAACAGCAGGATAGATGCGCTTATTAGCGAGCTTGCGGTCAAGTTGCAACTCCATATTACCCGTACCCTTGAACTCCTCGAAGATAACCTCATCCATCTTTGACCCAGTGTCGATAAGGGCGGTGGCGATGATTGTTAGCGAGCCCTTCTCCTCTGTGTTACGTGCCGCACCAAAGAAACGCTTAGGCTTATGCAAAGCATTTGCATCGACACCTCCGGACAACACCTTGCCCGATGCTGGCTGCACGGAGTTATAGGCGCGTGCAAGACGTGTGATAGAGTCGAGGAAGATGACAACATCATGACCACACTCCACCATGCGCTTAGCCTTCTCCAACACCATCTCAGCTACGCGTACATGGCGTGATGCCTGCTCGTCGAAGGTCGATGCTACAACCTCTGCCTTGACATGGCGCGCCATCTCGGTAACCTCCTCGGGACGCTCGTCGATAAGCAAAACAATCATATATACCTCAGGGTGGTTATCTGCAATGGCATTGGCTATGGATTGCAACAACATTGTCTTACCCGTCTTTGGTTGTGCCACGATAAGTGCTCGCTGACCCTTGCCAATAGGCGAGAATAGGTCAATAACGCGGTTTGAAAGGGTGTTATGACCATTTCCCGTAAGGTTAAACTTCTCGGATGGGAAGAGTGGGGTTAGGTACTCAAACTGCTGACGGTCGCGGATATAGTCGGGCTTAAGACCATTGATAAGGTCAACATGTACGAGTGGAAAGTACTTCTCGCCCTCCTTAGGTGGGCGGATAGTGCCACTGATGGTATCACCCGCTTTAAGACCAAAGAGCTTAATCTGCGATGGTGACACATATACGTCGTCTGGCGAGTTGAGATAGTTGTAGTCTGCCGAGCGCAGGAAACCGAAGCCGTCAGGCATAATCTCCAATACACCCTCACCCTCGATGACTGCCGTGAAGTCATCCTTGGTTATCTCCACCTCTTGCGCCTCTTCGCCGGCAATCTCCTCCTCCATGACAAACTCATCGTTGGTGGTTGCATCATCCGAGGCTGGCTCTACTGTGGCAGCTTTCACCTCTGGTGCATGCTCCTTAGCCAGGTGCTTAGGCTTGCGACCACGACGCTTGGGCGCTGGTGCCTCGCTCTTGCTCTCCTCAGCTACCACCTCCTGCTCTGTCGTTATCTCAGCCTCCGCAGATGTACTCTCTTCGGTTGTTGTCTCCTCAGGCTGGCGTGTTGCGTTACCCTCCACCTTGACGCCACTCATGCGAGGGCGACGACCACGACGTGGTGCTGCGGGTGTGGGAGTCTCCTCTGAGGGGGCTGACGCTGCTACCTCTATAATCTTGTTAATAAGTTCATTCTTCTTCATCGTTGATGGGACAATGCCCAGCACGCGTGCAATCTCACGTAACTCATGGATGGTTTTACCCTCCAATGTCGATAACTCCTGCATAAAATATCTATAATGATTTTGCCCCACATTATTAGGAGCAGTGACGAATACTTGATTAAGTGCTACAAATATAGTGATTTTTTCTTTATCACAACCATTTTTTCAAATTTTAGCGATAAATATGCCACATCTTTCTGCAATTATAAATTTATTTCCTAATTTTGTAAACCCTAACCAATAAAACACAGTGGTTGATTATGAACATTATATTTAAGTATCGTATGCTCAGCGACGAAAGTGATAACTTCGTGCGCGACTTCGAGGTATATCCCGATATGACTCTTACCGAGTTCCATAACTTTCTTATCAAGGCACTACGCTACGACGATTGCATGGTATCTATCTTTAAGGCAGATGCCGAGTGGCGCATTGTGGAGGAGTTCTCGCAACTCGATTTGGGTGAGGATGTCGAGGGCATGCCACGCTCTATGGATAGCGTGCGCCTTATGGAGGTAACTCAGGACTTCCACGAGAGGATGATATACACCTTTGATATGCTCAACAACCGCTCCTACTACCTCGAACTTCTCGATATGCAGCGTCCACAGAGCGACTTGACATATCCTCGTGTGGCATTCGAGCACGCCCCAGTGCCCGACCAATACGACCCCGAGGCTACGGAGCAGGCTGGCTCAATCTTCGATGAGATGATGAGCGACTATAACGAGTTTGATGGCGACGACAACTACGATGATGAGTTCTAAGCGAGGCACACTCATAGTTGTTGTAGGTCCTACGGGCTCTGGTAAGACGGCACTTGCCGTGACCCTTGCCCAGCACTACCATGCCCCTATAATCTCTACCGACTCGCGCCAGTTCTTCCGCGGTCTTGCCATAGGCACGGCACAGCCCACCGCTGAGGAGCTCGCTGCCGCCACGCACTACTTTATCGCAGACCGCGATGTGGAGGATGATAATAACTGTGGTAGATACGAGACAGAGGCGCTTGCCCTGTTGGATAAGCTCTTCCAGCAGCACGACTACGTTGTTGCCGTGGGTGGCTCAGGCCTCTATGTACAGGCGTTATGCGAGGGTATGGACGATCTGCCGGAGGGCGATGAGAAGCTGCGTAACGAGCTTAAGTCTCGCCTTGAGAGTGAAGGTCTGGAGTCCCTTGCCATGCAGCTACGCCAGCTCGACCCTAACTATGCCGAGGTGGTGGATATGCAAAATCCCGCGCGTGTGATGCGTGCTTTAGAGGTATGCCTCACGACAAATAGACCCTACTCCGAGCTACGCAGTGGAGAGCGCCGCAAGCGACCATTCAACATTATCAAGATAGGTACAGATATGCCCCGTGATGTGCTCTATGAGCGTATCAACCTACGCGTAGATATGATGGTTGAGCAGGGACTCGTTGAGGAGGCGCGCGCCATGTACCCCAAACGACATCTTAACGCCTTGCAGACGGTGGGGTATAGAGAGTTGTTCGAGCACTTCGATGGTAAGTGCACTATGGATGAGGCAATAGAGCTTATCAAGCGCAACTCACGTCGCTATGCCAAGCGCCAGATGACATGGTTTAGGCGCGACCAGGAGATAGGGTGGTTCTCGCCTAACGACACACAGCACATCATCGCTTTTATTGATGGCAAGAAATAAATCCGATTATCCTTTAATAGAATATGAGCCCGGCCTTTGGTCGAGCCCATATTACTATAATTGTATAATCTACCATACAGGGGCATTTGTCGTCGTTGGTGGCACCTCTATAACGAGTACTTCACTCTCTTCTTCAATCTGCTCTTCTTCATCGAGATTCATTAGATGCGAACATAGGATATTGGGGCCTATGTCATCAATATGCTTATTCAAGTAATATGCAAGATATTCATACTTATGTGGGTATTGGTCTTTCCACTTGTCAGCAAATTGAGCAAGGTTTGGTGATTCAAATATTGACGCTCTATTCACTATTTTTACAAAGTTGCAACATATAGTACGAACCTCATCAATATCATCATCCACTGCAGACTCATACATTAAGTTACAGTATGCCTCGGCCCATTTATCTGGATCCTGTTGATACATTGCCCAATATGTATTTATAGTACGACACTTTACTTCAGTTGAGAAAATATAAGCCGTTGAAATTATGATAAGTCCACACATAGGTACAATGGATAATTTACATAAACGATGCCAACTACCCTCTAGGAAGTCTTCAAAATCATATATATCATCACAAAAAAGCGTTAATATAGTAGCAAGAATTAGACATACTAATACTATCCAAAATACTAATTTACCTAAAAACATTAAAGTACTTTCATTTGACCCATTGTCGGCATAAAACAATAGATTATCATTAGTTGAGAAACTATTACCAATAAGAAATGTTTCAAGAATAAGGACAAAGGAACTAACTACAAGTCCTATAATTAGTATCAGAACTATTACTTTCAAGATTGGCCATAGCAATTGAAACATTTTCTTTAGCTTGGGCATTAGTTGTGACAACATGTTCATAGCAGTATAATATTTACCCCCACCTCGGCTCCTATGTGGATACATACAAAAAGAAAGTGTGGAGTCGATTTCCGTTTATTTAATCGAAGGTTGTGGAAAGACCCATGGAAGAATAAACGATACAATGCCCCACACCTGGATAGTATGGGGTATATGCACAGAAGTGCATAGCCACACATAGCTATACAAGAAATGAGTGCTATTCGTTCGCCCTCTTCCAAGAAAACTTCCACATTTTCGATTAAGGACTGCGAAAACACTTTCAATATGTCTGCTATTTATCCAATAGCACTACAAATTTAGGAATAAAATTCGAAACAAGCAACAGTCATAGGATATATATTCACTACCATATTATAATAAAACAACGCGGGTATCTTTTTTAATACCCGCGTTATCTTTTAGAATGGATAAATACTTATAAAGCCTACTCGTTGAGCTCCAGCCAGCGCAGCTCCTTTTCGTCTATCGATGCGATAATCCGCTCTATACGACTTGACACCTCTTGTAACTCTTCAAATGGCATAGTCCCAGATGATAGTTTTTCTTCCAGCTCACTGCGCTCCGCATTGAGCGCTGTGAGGTCCTTCTCTATCTGCTCCAACTCCCTTTGCTCCTTGAACGATAGCTTGCGCTTAGAGGTATCGTGATTGCGCTGCTGCGTGGGCTTAACAGGTGTTGTAGAACGCTCGGCATGGCGGCGTTCCTCCTCTACCTCGCGCATATACTCGCGGTACTCGCTATACTTACCCACGAAGTCCTTAATCTTACCACCACCCTCGAAGACAAAGAGGTGATCGACGCACTTATCCAAGAAGTAACGATCGTGCGACACAACAAGAAGCGAACCCTTAAACTCCATGAGGTACTCCTCCAAGACGTTGAGCGTCATGATGTCAAGGTCGTTAGTAGGCTCATCAAGGATTAGCATATTGGGGTTGCGCATAAGCACCGTGAGAAGATACAATCTGCGCTGCTCGCCACCGCTGAGAATATCCACACGCTTGTTAAACGTATCGTGTGGGAAGAGGAAGCGTGTGAGGTAGGTCGTGGCAGAGAGGGTAGTGCCATCCGATGCCTTGACAACATCGGCGATGTCCTGCACGCACTCTAACACAGTCTGCCCTGGCTTAAAGCTAATACCCCTCTGTGTGTAGTAGCCAATGCGCACTGTCTCGCCAAGCTCGATAACACCACTGTCGGGCTTTATGTCGCCACACATAAGGTTTAGGAACGTGGTCTTACCCACACCGTTATGTCCCACAATGCCCACACGCTCACCACGCGTAAACTTATAGGAAAACTTATCGAGCATCTTGCGGCTGCCGAAGCTTAGGTCAACATCTATGCAGTCGATAATCTTACGACCGAGGCGCGAGGTAGCAACATCAATCTCCACACTCGACGTAGCGAGGTTCACTGAGGCACGCTCCTTAAGGTCGTAGAAAGCATTGATGCGATAGCGCGCCTTGCCTGTGCGTGCCTGGGGCGTGCTGCGTATCCACTCCAACTCGCGACGTAGTAGGTTGCGCGATTTATCGACCTCCGCCTGCATATTTAGGTAGCGCTCCTCGCGTTTCTCAAGGTAGCTTGAGTAGTTGCCACGATAGGTGTATATCTGTCCGCGGTCAATCTCCATGATGGTATTACATACACGATCCAAGAAGTAGCGGTCGTGTGTAACCATGAGGAGTGTGCATCGCGAGCGTTGTAGGTAGTTCTCCAAGTACTCTATAATCTCTATATCGAGGTGGTTCGTAGGCTCATCCATGACGATGAATTCGGCATTCTGAAGCATCATACATGCTAATGCAACGCGCTTAGCCTCGCCACCCGATAGCTCGCCCATAGGCTGGTCTATACGCTCAATCTTCAGTGTTGATAACACCTGACGTATGTTCTGCTCCACACTCCAGCCATCACACGCATCCATGGCAGCGATAGCAGCATCAATACGCTTATTATCGCCACTTGCCATGGCGTTCTCATACTCCAAGATGGCAGGCGACAGCTCGCTGAGATGAGCATACACCTCCTCGAAGATGGTGCGCTCAGGATTGAAGCGCATGGTCTGATCGAGGAACGCCACCTTGATGTCCTTCATAAACTTAACCTCACCACCGCGGTCGGAGCTCTCCACACCAGCCAATATCTTGAGTAGGGTGGATTTGCCCGTACCATTGGGCGCTACAAGGGCTATCTTATCACCCTCGTTGATATTGAAGCTAATGCCCTCGAAGAGCATACGGTCGCCATACGACTTCGATATATTTTCTACCTGAAGAAAACTCGCCATATATTATATATTTAAGTCAAAAGCCAATCTTTCGCCACTTTCGTAGCGCACAATGCCACAATAGCTGAAGCCGAGTTTTTCAACAAGTGCCAACATGCGGATATTACCTCGGTGAGTATCTATGCGAAAGCCATCCATGCCATTATCGCGCGCAAGCTCTATGGCATGGGTTATTAGTTGCATGGCAACGCCTTGTCGGCGTATCGCTCCATCGACACACAGACGATGCACAACAACATATCGCTCGTTTGTATGCCACGCCTCATCAGGAAGCTGCTTGTACGCCTCCTCGCCCGTGAGCGGTATGGCGGCATAGCCTATCGCATTATTATCCTCATCGACGACCACCCAGCCGATGCCATTTGCAATATCCAAGGCGATATCTCCTCGTCGCGGATAGCCATCCTGCCACTGGTCGATACCTAACTCACGTAAAGATAATTGAGCACTGTGAACAATGCTCAATATCCTATCAATATCCTCTATCGTAGCTCTACGTATCATCGTTTACGAGATATTTGATTTACCTTGCGGTAGATGATAAACACGTTAAAGAGGATGATTGCCACGGTAAGAATAATACCAGTAATATATGTTGGTGCCATCGATGTAGTCACACCCGTACCAAGGAAATCCTCAAATACTGGAATAAGGAAGTGTGCTCGACCAAGGGCAATTATCACGAAGCTCGCAACCATAATCGATATATTGAGCACGAGTGTCATAATTATATATGGCATTGATACCATCATCGGTGTGTGACCAATAAGTACCAAGTTCTCGAGCTTATCGATATTCTTCTGCAGCAAGAGATAGATGCTCAGTGTTAGAATGATGATCGACAACAGACAGAAGAGTATACCAATAGCCACGACTACCGCAACGCTGCGCTGAAGAATGACCATCGCCTTACCACTCTCCGAAGGCTCACCCTCGCTAACATAGTTGTTCTCATCGAGAAACGCGATGAGTGATGGGTCTGAAGGATTTTTAACCTCGAGAATCAAGCGCGATGGTTTTTCATCCTCTACGCCTTCACCCTCCTCTGTCGCAACCTCGGTGTTAGGCAGAACATAGTATTCGTTTGCCCACTCCATAAACTGCTGAGGCACAAGGATCGTGTTGATACGATCGCTCAATCCCATAATCTTACCCACATACTTATCTGTACGAGCAACCGTAATGCGACCTGAAATAGTATCTCGGTACGTACCTACAATATCGAGATCCATCTCCATCTCCTGGAGACCCTCCTCGCTAAGCTGCACCGGAGTTGCTATCGTTCGGCTGAAACCGAAGTTAAACAAGTTGAGATAGTTGCGCGGAATGATGATAGGAATGGTTATTGGCTTATTACGCTCCAATTGTCTCAACTCCAGCTGATCGTCCGTAGCTATTGCCGACAAGTAGGTCTGACGCCTTCTCTTCACCTCCTCAATATCAACCTGCCACTCATCAAGATCGACATCAATAAACTGGTCGGGCACAGACTCGAAGAACATCAACGTGGTAAATGGCGTTTGTCCCAAGTCAAGTTTCGAGCGCACCTCAAAGTTTGATGCTGTGAAACGACCCACATTGATAACACCCTCCTGCTGAAGTATCTTCTCAATCTCCTCCTCACTAAAGCCATTGTCATCGCTCTTCTTGCCAGTGCTCTCCACCACCTTCGAAATGGCAACATAGTCACTACCAATCAGCGACTCCTCGCCACCATTCATAAGTGGCTTCGCATCACTATATATCTGTACTCCTGCCAATATGACGACCAAGCCAATCAAGTTGGCGATGAAGAATACAGCCAACTCAAAGATGCTAATATGCTTACGCAGAAGCTTCCAAATTAGTCTCATAAATCGTAAATCTTATCGTAGTCTATATTCATATGCTTGCCAATAGATGTGGCAATGATTGTCGCTCCCTGACGCTCAGCCTCTGCTAAGACAATATCGCGCATGATGTCGCTATTGCGATCATCGAGGTGCGATATAGGCTCATCCAAGAGAATAAAGTTAAAGGGCTGACATAGGGCACGTATAAGTGCTACGCGCTGCTGCTGACCATACGACATACGGTCCATGCGTGAGTTCACCTTATCAGGAATTCCCAGCTGCTCGAACCATCCCAATATAGTCTGATTGCTCTGCGTATTGTACATGCGATTTTTGATGAGCACATTCTCCATTGCGGTGAGCTCGCCGAAGATACGTAGATCCTGGAAGAGAATGCTTATCTGTCGCTGTCGGATATGGCACCAATCGCGAGTTGAGAAGTCGCGCACGTCCTTGTCATCGAAGAGAATATCTCCACGATAATCACCGCGCGAGCCATACAAATAGCTACACATAGAGGACTTACCTGTACCAGACTCAGCGCGTATCAAATACTTCTTGCCACGTTCGAATTCAACATTCGAATGCCAAATATCCGAACGGAGATCTTCGCGCATGGCGAAGATCTCCGGTACGGTATTTATTAACTTTATACTATCCACGTGTTTAACGATTAGTTTGTTCTATTACTAATAACAAAGTTGATAATCTGTGCCAATGCGTTGGTCTCAGAGTCGGTAAGAGCGAGAACAAGCTCCGCGCTATTATTATTGCCAACACTTAACCATGCGCCATCAAGCATGTTAACACCACTCTTAATCTTTTCATAATCCTTATACGAGTAAGAATTGCGCAACTCATCCATAAACTTCTTACCCAATGGTGATGTTAGGATATTCTGGATGTCAACAGCGATGTATGCGATACTGTTATCAAGTCTATTAGCCCATTTTGACTCCAAAGACTTAGATATAGCGTTGTTGCATGATGTGTTAAGACCCAAGTATAGTCTATTATCGATCTGACCGATATCCAATCTCTGATCTTCCGCCTCCATGTAGTAGCCGTTTGCCGATTTCTTAAGATCTGGCCACATCAATGCAAGGTTCTCATAGATATATGGATTTGTAGTATTAGCCATTGCAAAGCCCTCGATATCGTAAACTGTTGTAGGATAGTACTCATCCCAGTAGTAGTCATACTCGAACGACTCCTCCTCATTGTAGTAATTAAGAGCTACTGTTACATCGCCATTGATTGACTCCAACGCATCATAAACAGCTGGAAGCCAATTAGCGTCGATGCCAAACGACTCACAAATCATCTGCTTCATCTCTGGTGTCATCACCTCCTTAAGAGATGCCACGAAATTAGGACCGTTTAAGCCAATATTAGCAAATCCGAAGGCATTGTATGGGATATACTTGAGGTGAGCGTTATCAATGGTATTCCATACGTCATATTCACTCTTTACACCCTCATAGCGTGCATCAAGCACGATGCGACCATTCTCGAATGTTAGGCCCAAAATAGACTTGATATTATCACCATACATATCAATGAAGGTGTTAAGATTTGCAAGTTCATCCTCGCACTCCATAACCTGCTCCATAGCAAACTCAGCATCATATTTATAGCCATTCTCTCGGCACTCATGATACATCTGCTTGTACTCCTCGATACTGTTCTGGTAATTTTTCTTCGCGAAATCAACTAACTCACCGCCATTGATATAGAGCGCTATGTCGCGATCACCAAAGAGCGACAAATCGAGCTTTGCATTGTTGAGTGTAGATTCAAACAACTCATAGCTTGCATCTTTTGCATTGTTGTTGGTAATAGCAAAGACAAGATTGCTATAATTGTAACCCATAGTAACATAAGCGCCATCACAATACTCATTGATATAGCGTACTCCATTACGCTCCTCTACTGGTGCTCCAGCCCATGATAGTAACTCATCGAGGGTATTTGCGTTCGATACCTCTGCAACAACTACACACTCGAATACCTCCTCATTGTCAATGTGGCCGATGGTGCAAGTAGCGTAAATAGGCTTGCTAAACTTGATACCCGACTCATCGAGATCAACAATTGCCTTTCTAACATACTCCTGCAAATATGCATATTCAATCTCTGCAATAGCCTGAGTAGCGATCAACTTGCGCTGATTCTCTGTAAGACCGCTCTTCTTTACAATATCATCAACAGATATGTAGGCAGCGAACGCTACCTCCTTATCCATCTCAGCTAAATCAAAAGCAGCTGACGCTGGAGCTGCCACATTTGCCCTGGCGATTTCACCATTATCCAGCGCGTTCTTATTATCATCCTTCTGCTCTTCAGCCTGCTTGGGCTCCTCTTTCTTCTCCGATGCACAAGCCCACATACACGTTGCTGCTACAACGAGTAATAAAAATCTTGTTAGATACTTTTTCATAATTATTTGTGTTATTTTATTAAATTTATTCTATTTTCGTCGTTGAATATTACACCTCACACTAATAACGATAGTTACGCAGCTTATATTCTATCACAAAGATAGAAAAAAAATCTTGATTTCCCACATAGCATATTCACTTTTTAAGCGTAATAGGTATGATTACCTATTGGCTATTCATGAAATAATAATTAAATTTGCGCGATTTTAGTTGCGAAGAATTAATAGAAGACTCCAAATATATTATGGAAAATTTCAAGCCTACAAAGTACACATTGCAGTGTGTTGCCACCAACCGTGAATTCGAAGATAGTGGTTGGATTTTGGATGATGCTGAATGTAAGCAGCCATCATTGGTGCGTGCTAATTACGAGAATAAGCAACTTGAGCTCAAGCCCGATAGCTATGGTCTCTATAAGTTCTGTGATTGGCTACCCGTAAAACGTATACTACAGGGCTCATCTGCGCCCGTGACATATAAAAGTGAGGCATTGGCAAAACATCTGGGGCTAACAAACCTATGGATAACTCTCAGCGGCTATGCTCCTGAGCGTGGTGTAAAGATGACCACATGCTCATTCAAAGAGACGGAGGCTTATAGCGTATGTGCACGCATCGACCAGAATGAGGAGCGTGTATTAGTAGTTGCATCAGCAGGTAATACTGCTCGTGCGTTTGCTAAGGTTTGTTCCGATAACAATATAAAGTTACTTCTTGCTGTACCATCAGATAACCTTGATGCACTGTGGTTTACAGAACCACTTAACGATTGTGTAAAGCTTATTGCTTGCGAAAAGGGTGGTGACTATTTCGATGCTATTAACCTATCTAACATGGCGCTTAAATCCCACAAGTTCTATGCTGAGGGTGGCGCTAAGAATATAGCACGTCGTGATGGTATGTCAACAACAATGCTCTCGGCAGCAACAACCATAGGTCGTATTCCGGACTACTACTTCCAGGCTGTAGGTAGTGGTACAGGTGCCATAGCTGCGTGGGAGGCAAATATGCGCCTTATCGAGGATGGTCGTTTTGGTAACAATCTCGCAAAACTCATCGTTTCTCAGAATGCACCATTCGTACCTATGTTCGATGCATGGCGTGCTGACTCACGCGAAATGTTGCCTTACGATGCTAAGAAGGCACGTCGCGATGCGGAGCTTATTGATGCGAAGGTGCTATCTAATCGCAAGCCACCTTATGGCTTGGCAGGTGGATTGTATGATGCACTCAAGGTTACGGAGGGCGATATTATGGTGGCTACAAATGCACAGTCTAAGCGCGCGTGCAAACTGTTCAAGGAGTTGGAGGGTATTGATATTTATCCAGCCCCTGGTGTAGCCCTTGCAACACTCATTAAGAAGGTGGAGAGCGGCGAGATTGACAAGGATGCTTGTATTATGCTCAACATCACTGGCGCGGGTGCAGAGGCAGCACAGAAAAACCGCGAGTTATGGTATCTGAAGCCCTCAAAAGTATTCTCCCTTACAGCCGATGTTGATGAGGTGGTAACTTACGTAGAATCATTGTTTTAAGATATGTTATATCCAATAAAGTTTAAGCCTCGCGTCAAGGAGCGTATATGGGGCGGTCACGCCATATTAGAGAAGAAGGGTAAGGCTGTATCTCGCCTTGATAAGGATAAGCTATATGGCGAGAGCTGGGATCTCTCATCTGTCAAGGGAGATGTGTCGGTTGTCGCTAACGGCATGCTTAAGGGCAACAACCTTGAAGAGATTATCGAGGTATATATGGGAGAACTCGTCGGAGAGCAAATCTTCGAGCGCTATGGCTTGGAGTTCCCATTGCTCATCAAGTATCTCGACTGCAATGATAAGCTCTCTGTTCAGGTGCATCCTAACGATGAACTTGCAATGGAGCGCCACGATAGCTTTGGCAAGACCGAGGCTTGGTATATTGCTGATTGCCAGGAGGGCGCTGCAATATATCTCGGTTTCAAAGACCTAAATATCACACGCGAGGAGTATATTGCTGCCGTTTCGGAGTCTCGCCTTGAGGCGTTGCTAAATCGTGTAGAGGTGAAGAAGGGTGATGTATTCTTCATCCCTGCAGGTACTGTTCACGCCTTAGGCGCAGGCATGCAGGTTGTCGAGGTGCAGCAGACATCGGATGTAACATATCGTATCTATGACTGGGATAGGGTAGATGCCTCAGGCAAGGGTCGCGAATTGCATACTGCATTGGCTGTTGATGCTATCGACTTTGAGGCTGATGCTGACCTGCTCCACAAGCAATATTCACTATCGAAGGGCGGTAATGCCAAGATTGTTGAGTGCCCATATTTCACGATGAACATTCTTGATGTGGATGGCACTAAGCAGCTTGATCGTTCTATGCTTGATTCATTCGTTGTGTATATCTGCCTTGAGGGCTCTATGACCATCTCTATTGATGGCGGTTCGGAGAGTGTTAATGCTGGCGAGTTGGTACTAATTCCTGCTGAGGCTTGTGATATTGACATCCAGGGCAATGGTCAGTTAATGGAGGTATATATAAAGTAAGTATTAAAATTGAGGGGTGAAAGGTAGGGCATGCTTCGTGTGGGGTATCACTATACGATGAGGTTGTCAAGCTTTTCACCTTTCATTTATATATCATGGAGGCACTTCTTGAATATGGATATATAGGGCTATTCATTGGCTCATTCCTTGCAGCCACAGTCGTCCCGTTCAGCTCCGACATCCTCCTCTTGGGCATGCTCCTGGCTGGTGGCGACCCGATACTCACAGTCGCCATTGCCACCATTGGCAACTGGTTAGGCGGTCTCACATCCTATTGGATTGGCTGGCTTGGTAAGACCGAGTGGTTAGAGCGGTGGTTTAAGGTTAAGAGAGAGACCATCGAACGTCATAAGGCTAAGGTAGAGCGATGGGGAGCATGGCTCGCACTACTCACATGGCTACCATTTATTGGCGATGTATTTGCCATAGTCTTAGGTTTTTATAAGGCCCCATTTTGGTCTTCGGCACTATGGATGTTTGTTGGCAAGTGTGGTCGATTTATTGTGTGGGCGCTACTAAAAATATACCTTGTAGCATGATGATGCGAACAAAAAAGCTTCGAGAAAATCCTCGAAGCTTTTTTGTTACTTGTCTTAATTATTACATACCCTCGTTTGAGCAGTCGATAGCTGTGTAGTCGCCCTCGAAGAAAACCTCATGGTGCTCCTGAACGTGATTAATCTGCATTGTAACCTGAAGAGTTACCTTACCATCCTCGACGATAAGCTTACCCTTCTCGTAAGAGATCTGGTTGGCGCTTGGTGCGTTGCCATACTCATCGTTAATCTGATACCAGCTATATGTCTCGGTGAAGGTATTTGCCATACCTGCGTTTGTTGGGTCGTACTCGTAGGTGCCGTTAGGGATAGTGATATTGTTCAAATCCTCTGGAGCCTCCATCAAGTACAAGTCAACAAAGTAGAACTGAGCATTTGGAACATTGTAATCATGGCCGCTTGTCCAGCCCTCGTTAGAGAAGGCGAGGTAGTAGTTGTACATACCTCCCTGAATACCATAATATTTAATCTGAAGATTTGACACCTCAATAACCTTGTTTGTAGGTGTCTCGCTCAACGACTGAATAACCTTTACCTCTAACTTTGACTTGTCGTACGATACAGTGATAATACCCTCACGTGGCTCGCCATCAGGGTTTGCCTCTGTAGTGAATGTAATCTTGCCCTGTTGGTTGTACTTGAAGTTGCTAATCCACTCTACGTTGGCCTCTGCAGAGACCTCTGCACCTTCAACCATCTCCAAAATCTCATAAGTGATAAATGCCATAGCGCTACCGCTACTTACCTTTATCTCCTCAGGTGAGGTAAGTTTAATTTGCTGGTTTTCATTCTGTGGGTTGTCAGGGTTGTTAGCAGGCTCACACGCCGTGAACAACATTGCAGCAACCGCAAAAATTGCAAAAATATTCTTCATAGTGTTTTAAATTATAGTTTACTCGTTAACAGCGCAAAGATACTATTTTTTTTCAGATATATCAATGTTTCAATCTTTATTTATATATTTGTAGCTATGAAGCGACTACTATTACTTATATGTGCTACAATAGTGGCATTGAACACACATGCGCAGGAGTGTAATAATTTCACTCTCCTTATGCGCGAATACGGATTAGTAAATATCCAAGATTTGGATAATACTATTCTTGTAGAATTGAAGTACTCCACGGAGGATAACTTTGTAGGGGTAGATATGTATGGTTCTCTGAATGATGCATACTTCGAGGCAGAGTTTGCTAAACGTATCGTACGTGCGAATAAAATTCTTATCAGCCGCTATCCCGGCTACCGCCTTCTTATCTATGATGCTGCGCGTCCCATAAGCGTGCAACGTGCTATGCGCAAGTGCGTAGAGGGGACACCCTTGGAGTCATTCGTGGCCGATGGCACCAAAGGTGGACGACATAACTATGGTGTAGCCATAGACCTAACAATAGCAACAGCGGATGGCACTCCGCTTGATATGGGAACACCCTTTGACGATCTCACCGCAGCATCTTCTGTAAAGGGAACGTCCGATACAGATGTTGCTTCTACGCGAACTCCTGAGGTGTATCGACAATATTGCAATGAACTTGCAAAAGAGGGCGTTATTAGCTATGAGGCTGCCAAGAATAGAGTGTTGCTAATTGAGATAATGCATGAAGTAGGCTTGGTGCCATACCGTCGTGAATGGTGGCACTTTGAAGAACTAATGTCTATGAGCAAGACACGTTCTACATATAAACTTCTTGATTTTTAGCTCTTTGCCAGCTATTAACTAAATAAATAGTTAAATCTTCTTCTTATCCCACTTGGCGAATTTCATATATAGGAAACATACTATTCCAAGTAGTACTCCGTAAAGAATTTCAACAGTCCACACTAACTCTACTTGAGTTGACAGGAGTGTCATCGCCACAATAAAGAGTACGTATATCACCAATATTGCAGCCTCTAAATATAGTGCTGCAGAGGTGTTTCCCGTACCCGACACAGCCTCGAAGTAGGCGTTGCCGATACCCTGAAAGATTGTCGCACCACATATCACGAAGATGGATGGAATGACCAATTGTGCAAAACTCAAATCATCGGTGTAGATAGCTACAACCTGCATGGGGAAAATCGCAACAAATATCACTATTGGGATTGTGCATATAAGGTAATTCTTCAATATCTTGTTAATTATTGAAAATACCTGTTCGGGATGTCCATTGCCAATGGTTCTACTTACCAATGTATTTGCAGTAGTTGCAAATGCAAAGCAAGGGGTAATAAGAATCATATAGACACTTCTGGTTATGGATGATATACCGGTGGCAGTTTCACCCATCTTCTCAATCAAGACAAAAAAGATAAACCATACGCTGAACGACAGTAGCTTCTGTATCATCGTTGGTGTAGAAATTTTTAATATCCTACCCATCAACTCCGATTCAATCTTATATGTTTTGAACATACCATACTCCCTATTTTTCAGGGTGACATAACTATATATGGTAAAGAACGCGAAGGCTGATACCTCTGCCATGAATGATGCCAACGCTGCGCCACCCACACCCATCTTAGGGAAGCCTAAGTTGCCGAAAATTAGGCAATAATCTAATATTATATTAACGAGAGCCATTACAATTGTGGAGTATGTTATGACCTTTGTGTTGGACAATCCCACATATAATGCTCTATATAAGAAGTTGAAGCATACGAAGACAATGCCGAACTGACGATATTTGATATAATCCAAAGATGCCTCGTATATATTTGGAGAGTCGATAAGCCACAGTAGAAGCTTATCTGAAAAGAGATATAATATGGAGAATAGCAGCAAGCCTAATAGAAGGACTACGAGAGAGCCGTGCTCGAAGATGACACCTATTCTACCATAGTTCTTCTCGCCAAAACGACGTGCTACGATGATTTGAATACCTGTTGCAAAGCCAGCTGCGACGGTGGTAAATACAAAATAGAAGAGTCCAGCAAGCATAGATGCACCTAAGGCAACTACTCCGAGGTGCCCCAAAAAGGCAGTATCTGTAAAGTTGATGATTGTCTGAGCCATATATCCCAGCATAATCGGCAACGCGATACGCCAAATCTCCCTATTTGTTATTTGAGCATTCATCCAATATAAGTCATTAATAAACCACGCCTCTCTTCAAAGTTATGCAAAGTTACACAATATTACACATTATACAAATGTGGCGTATGGATTAAACCGATAGTTTACACATACGCCACAAGATATGATAATCAGTTAGCACTACTTTGTTTTGATTACTATCTCGTATTTCTGTGATGGCTTAAACTCCACATCGTATAATAGGATAAAGTTCTCATCCACTACACTCTTGCCCCACATATCTGCATCCTCCAAAGATGGGCTCTCCAATCGCTCAGGGAAGATATAGCTAAATGGAAGGTCTAAGACATGCTCCTGCTTAAACTTATCGCCACGCATCTTCTCCATTGAGAAGTTAGCACCAGTAGTGATAGTTACGATGTACTTATCGTCACGGCGCTCAGATGTCACTGTGTAATCTTGCTCGCCAGCACTCTGCAAGCGAATCTCCCACTTAGGGTCACCATAATATACCAAGACATCACGATCGTGCCAGAAGCCCATCATATCCCAATCATGAGCATTATCCATATCAATCTCACGACCAACAACCTCCGATATTCGCTCAGCGGCAGTAGTTAGCTCCTCCATGAAGTCATCACAGTAGTCATACTTTACATCTATGAGCGATGGGTACCACTCATTCTGCTGATGTAAAAAGTCCTGCTGGTTGATATATACCGCCTCAGCTAAGGTGTAACGCTCAGGGTTAGATACCCAATACTTCATGGCACCCCAGCCGTTACGACCATGCCATGTGGTGACAACATAGCCAACCATAGTGGCAACATTCGAGCCATTCATCCATGCCGCAGCCATGCTCTCCTTCGTATTGTTCATATCGCCGATAAGGCAGTTGCCAATAGCGGTATATACACGACGTTTGCCCGACTCCTGCAAGTCCCATGTCTCTGCAGTAAATCTATCCTCGGCATATAGCTTACCATCGCGAGGCTTTAGATTACCCAATGAGTAGGGCATCTCAAGATTCTTCTGTGTGGCATGTGCCGCTGTGACAATAAGGTCAGGATTATACTCCGCGTATAGCTCTGTAAACTTAGGCAACACCTGCTCAGGAGCTACCATGCCTGTTTTAATTTCGCCATCACGACCACGCTTCTCACCCCAAAGACCTTTGGTATGATCATCAACCCATGCGTAGTTATCGAACCACTTAGCCGAGTTAAGCTCCATGATAGTAGCCACAGCGTCCTTGATAATGAGTGGTTCTGTGCTATTATCCACCATGCGCATAGCAGCCTCAGCGTCGTAGCCAGTGATTATACCCCACATGAAATCGGCATATATATCATTGTCTATATCACGGCTTACATGGTGGAAGTCGATAACGTAATCTCTACCAATATTTTCTGGAACATCAACGATAGCAACATAGCGTGGCTTAACCTCTTGAAGGTTGTGCATAGCCTCGCATGGCGACTCATCAAACACAACAACCTCAGCATTGTGCTTCTCGGCCAAGGCATCAACGACCTCGCGCCACTGAGCGTCATCATTGACCACCCTCGATGCGAGGATGACATAGTCACTTTTTGTCAATACGATACTCTCCTTATTCGATGTGCAGCTTACCATAAATGATAGCAAGCATAGTATGGTGAGGAAACTTTTCATATTATTTATTTTCTATGAGTGAACGAATATTCTGAATAAGCATGCCAACAGCCACAGAGTTAAAGCCACCCTCAGGGATGATGACATCTGCATGACGCTTCGATGGCTCAACAAACTCCTCATGCATAGGCTTTACCGTTGTGAGATATTGGTCAACGACAGACTGCATAGTACGACCACGCTCGATAACATCCCTTAGTATGCGGCGCGCAAGACGCACGTCGGCATCTGTATCCACAAAAACCTTAATATCCATAAGGTCGCGAAGCTCCTTATTCTCAAAGATTAGGATGCCATCAACTATAATAACCCTTGAAGGCTTTACGAGCACACGCTCATCTGTGCGATTATGGTCAACAAAGGAATATACCGGATGCTCGACAGGCACATTATTCTTTAATGCGCGGATATGCTCAACAAGCATATCTGTATCGAATGCTGCGGGGTGGTCATAGTTTAGCTTTGTGCGCTCTTCATACGTGAGTTCAGGATGCGCCTTATAGTAATAGTCGTGACACAGCGTTGCCACATCGTCATTCTTGAAGGCCTCCTGCAAACGCTTCACTAAGGTAGACTTGCCAGAGCCAGTACCTCCAGCAACACCAATGATTGTTACATCCATAGTAGTTTATCTATTAAAAAAGGGGTCGCGCAGAGCACAACCCCCAAATATTGTTAAGCGTCGATATTTGCGTAGTGGGCATTCTTCTCGATGAACTCGCGACGAGGTGGCACCTCATCACCCATGAGCATTGAGAATATGCGATCTGCCTCAGCTGCATTCTCCACAGTCACCTGGCGCAAGATACGCGTCTCAGGGTTCATCGTAGTATCCCACAACTGCTGGTCGTTCATCTCACCAAGACCTTTGTATCGCTGGATATGAACACCCTTAGAGCCAAACTCAGCGGTTATCTCATCACGCTCCTTGTCTGTCCAGCAATAACGCTCCTGCTTACCCTTCTTTACAAGATACAATGGTGGAGTAGCGATGTAGATATGACCATTCTCGATAAGCGCCTTCATCTTACGGAAGAAGAATGTAAGCATAAGGGTTGCGATGTGTGAGCCATCGACATCGGCATCGGTCATGATAATAATCTTATCGTAGCGCAACTTCTCAAGATTAAGAGCCTTGCTATCCTCGGCAGTACCAATAGAGACACCAAGTGCGGTAAACATATTCTTAATCTCCTCATTCTCCCACATACGATGCTCCTGAGCCTTCTCAACATTAAGAATCTTACCACGCAAAGGCATGATAGCCTGGAAGTGGCGATCACGACCCTGCTTTGCAGTACCACCCGCAGAGTCACCCTCGACGAAGAAGATTTCGGCGATAGAGCGGTCGCGGCTTGTACAATCGGCAAGCTTGCCAGGAAGACCTGCGCCTGAAAGCACTGTCTTACGCTGCACTGCCTCACGAGCATTACGTGCTGCATGGCGTGCCTGAGCTGCAAGGATAACCTTCTGAACAATTGCCTTAGCATCTTTAGGGTTCTCCTCAAGATAGTGGTTCAAAGCCGCAGACATTGCACGGTTTACAGCGCCTGCTATCTCATCATTACCGAGCTTGGTCTTGGTCTGACCCTCGAACTGAGGCTCCGCTACTTTAACCGATATTACAGCAGTAAGACCCTCGCGGAAGTCATCACCATTGATATCGAACTTCAATTTCGCAAGCATGCCACTCTCCTCGGCGTACTTCTTCAATGTACGAGTAAGTGCCGAACGGAAACCAGTGAGGTGAGTACCACCCACAATAGTGTTAATATTATTTACATACGAGTGAACATTCTCTGAGTATGAGTCGTTATACTGCATGGCAACTTCTACGGGAACACCGCTCTCCTCAGTATCAAGATAGATGATGTTCTCGATAATCTTCTGACCACGAGTTGCATCAAGATACTCTACGAACTCCGATAGACCATGCTCTGAATAGAAATGCTCTGATAGTGGGTTACCCTCCTCGTCCTTGACGCGAAGGTCGGTAAGTGTGAGGTGAATACCCTTATTGAGGAATGCAAGCTCTCGAAGACGGTTAGCCAAAATCTGGTACTTATACTCTGTTGTAAGAGTGAATATCTCTGCATCTGGCTTGAAAGTAATGGTGGTACCACGATCCTGACACTCGCCAACAATCTCAACCTTAGATGTAGGCACACCCTTAGAGTAGGTCTGCTTGTATATCTTGCCACCGCGGTGAATTTCAGCTATAAGTAGGGTAGAGAGCGCATTAACACACGATACACCTACACCATGAAGACCACCAGATACTTTGTAACTACCCTTATCGAACTTACCACCAGCATGGAGAACTGTTAGCACGACCTCCAAAGCCGATTTACCCTCCTTCTCGTGATAGTCAGTAGGGATACCACGACCATTATCCTTAACAGAGATAGAATTATCCTCGTTGATAGTTACATAAATGTCGGTACAGTAGCCTGCAAGAGCCTCGTCGATAGAGTTATCCACAACCTCATATACAAGGTGGTGAAGACCCTTTTCGCCAATATCACCGATGTACATTGCGGGGCGCTTACGCACAGCCTCCAAACCTTCGAGGACTTGGATATTCGATGCCGAATACTCCTCCTCGTGTTTCATCACTTTTTCCTGTTCGGTACTCATATATGTTTGTTATATTTATATATTCTATATAAAACGCACAAAGATAATCATTATAATTGAAAATTCAAACACTTCCCGTTATTTATTTTTCAAGATTTTTTTACCCCTAAAAATTATCCTCCCATTCATCGCCACAATTATACCACTCATCAAAAAAATGGCTTATTTCGTTTGCATATATCGAGTAAAATATCTACATTTGTGACTATGGAAAAGATTAAGAATGTCGTTTTTGACCTTGGTGGCGTGGTCTTTGCAAGAGACCCGCGCAAGTTCGAGCCAGAGTTTATAAAGTTTTTCTCGTTTATCATTCTTCCAAAAATGCCAGAGTTCTGGGAGGAGTATGATCGTGGCGATGTGACATACAGCGAGGTGGTTCGCGCACTCGCAGCATACAACTCATGCAACGAGGAGTTAGCCGAGAAAAACCTTCATCGCTCAATTCTCACCCAGGAGGCAATTCCAGCGACAGAGACTCTTATCAAGGCTCTAAAAGAGGCTAATTATAAACTTTATGTATTGTCTAACATGTCGTTGGAATTCATAGAGTTCCTTCGTAAGCAACCCGTTTATAAACACTTCGACGGAGAGGTAGTATCATGCGAAGAGCATGTTATCAAACCCGATGCAGAGATATATCGCCGACTCGTCAAAAAGTACAATCTAAATCCCTCGGAAACAATATTCATTGACGACCGCAAAAGCAACGTGGATGCCGCCATTAATGAGGGTTGGCAAGGCTATCACTTCAACGCTCATAATCCAGCGACGAGTTGCGAAGAGCTAACAGAAATGCTATTGAAGTAATACTAACAAATATATAATAAAGGTATGACACTAAACCTAAGATTAGAGTATCAGACCTCCTATGGCGAGGAGCTATATGTGGTTATTGGCTCTACAAAACAGAAGGCCTATCCTATGCAATATACAGGCGAGGGTGTATGGTCTGTAGCAGTTAAACTCACTGCCGAGCAGGAGTTGTGCTACCATTATGAGATACGTCGTGACGGTGCAACAACACGTCGCGAGTGGGGTGGTTACAACCATCGCATTGCACTCGACAAGAAGGCGACGAACATTCGCGTTATCGACCGCTGGGCAGATATGCCTGCTGACCGCTCGTTCCACTCATCAATGTTCACCGATGGTGTCTTCGCACGTCCAGCACGCAAGAAGGTTCAGGGCGCCGCTGATGGCCATCTAACCATCCGTGCCGACATCGCCGTAGTGCGCTCAAACGAGAGCGTAGTGCTTGTTGGTGAGGGCAAGGCTCTCGGCAACTGGGATGTTAAGAAGGGTGTGGTAATGAACGACGCACAGGCACCTATCTGGAGCGCACGCATCAAGGCTCCAAAGAGTGCTTTTGCATATAAGTTTGTCATTGTAAACAGCGAGTCAGGTGATGTTATAGCATGGCAGTCTGGTAATAACTACTATTGCGATGTTCATGTTGACGCTGCTGAGGCTGTTGTTATTGAGGGTTTGCGCCCACAGTTTGACCGTGCAGCATGGCGCGGTGCTGGTGTGGCAATTCCAATCTTCTCATTGCGTTCTGAGTCGAGCTTTGGCGTGGGTGAGTTCAACGATATTCGCCTTATGGTGGATTGGGCAGCAGCCACCAACCAGTCTATAATTCAGATATTGCCTATCAACGACACAACGATGACTGGCACATGGCAGGACTCATACCCATATAACGCCAACTCGACATTCGCTCTTCACCCACAGTTCTTGCACCTCCCAGCCGTTGGTAAGCTAAAGAGCAAGAAGGATATGGAGCGCTTCGAGGCTCTCGGCAAGGAGCTTAACACACTGCCAGATGTGGACTACGAGCGCGTTAACAAGGCTAAGGCGGAGTATCTGCACCTCATCTTCGAGCAGGATGGCGCAAAGACCATGGCATCAAAGGAGTTTAAGGCATTTATGGCTGCCAACGAAGAGTGGTTGCGTCCGTATGCTATCTTCTGCGCGCTACGCGACGAGAAGGGCACTCCCGACTTCTCTACATGGGGTTCTATGGCGAAATATACTAAGGCTAAGGCTACGAAATACGAAAAGGAGCATGCCGAGGCTGTTGCCTATAACTACTTCGTGCAGTACCACCTATCGAAGCAGCTCCGCGAGGCACGCGACTATGCACACGCTCACGGCGTAGTTCTCAAGGGTGATATTCCTATTGGTATCTCTCGCACCAGCGTCGATGCATGGGTATACCCTGAGCTCTTCAATATGGACTCATCAGCAGGTGCTCCACCCGATGACTTCTCTGTAATGGGTCAGAACTGGGGCTTCCCAACATACAACTGGGCAAAGATGTCGGAGGATGGCTATGCTTGGTGGAGGGCTCGTTTCGTGAAGATGGCAGAGTACTTCGACGCATATCGTATTGACCATATCCTCGGCTTCTTCCGCATCTGGGAGATTCCACTGGATGCTGTAAATGCCTTGCTCGGTCGCTTCAACCCTGCATTGCCATACTCTTACGACGAGATAGCATCATACGGCTTCCGCTTCGAGAGCTGGCACGTAGGCAACGTTGCCGAGACCGACAACGTACTCTTCGTGGAGGATAAGATTCAGAAGGGCAAGTTCCACCCACGTATCTCGGCATACTCTACAGATTGCTACCGTTGGTTGAGCGATGACCAGAAGGAGGCTTACAACCGCCTATATAACGACTTCTTCTATCGTCGTCACAACGACTTCTGGAAGTGGGAGGCATTGCAGAAGCTGCCACCACTAACCGAGGCTACATCTATGCTCGTATGCGGTGAGGACCTTGGCATGATTCCAGACTGTGTCCCATCAGTGATGTCGGGCGAGCAGATCCTCTCATTGGAGATCCAGCGCATGCCTAAGGATCCTAAGGTGGAGTTTGGCTCAACATACGACTACCCATACCTCTCAATATGCACCACAGGCACCCACGATATGAACCCATTGCGTGCTTGGTGGGAGGAGGACCGCGGCGTCACACAGCGCTTCTACAACCAGGTACTCGGCGCATGGGGCGAGGCACCATACTTCTGCGAGCCTTGGATTGCAGAGCAAGTGGTCGCTATGCACCTCAAGTCGCCAGCAATGCTCACCGTATTGCCATTGCAGGATTGGTTGGCTATGGATGGCAGCTTGCGCAGAGAGAACCCACACGACGAGCGTATCAACGTGCCTGCAAACTCACGCCACTACTGGCGCTATCGCATGCACCTCACACTTGAAGAGTTGCTTAAGGCGGAGAACCTTAACAATATGATTCTTCAGAAGATTGCCGAGTCGGGGAGATAATCATTGATAAAAGAATTAGAGAGGGTGTTGCAACTAAAATGTTGTAGCACCCTCAATTATTACAATATATTCCTAAAATTAAATTATACATTAAGAAAAAAGTTGTATCTTTGCGTGGATATATGATTTAATTAGGAGAAGGTAGCGGTGAAACTAAAAAATAGGGTGTACAACACAACGTTGAACACCCCAAGTGACTCCGAAAGGATTCGAACCTTCATCGTAAGAACCGGAATCTTAAATTCTATCCATTGAACTACGGAGCCGGTGTGCAAATATAGTAAATTTATCTATACGAACACCCTTCGATGAGTTTTTGAGCTAATAAATATAGTGATCTTTGTTGTATATGGAGAATAGTATAGAAAATACAAAGCGTGCTAGTTGGGAAAGGCTTGAGCAGGTTATCAGCTGGGCGCGTCTCTCGACGAACTCCTTTGCCAAGAGCATTGGAATTCTTCGAGCAGAGAATCTATACAACATCAAGAGGGGTAATTATGGCATCTCACACGACCTTGCAGATCGCATCATTGCTACATATCCCGAGATTGACCGCACATGGCTACTCACAGGTGCTGGGTCTATGCTCAAAAATTCGACGGTACCAGAGTGTAGATTACCATTCTACAACTGCGATGTGGAGCGTGTTATTATGCGCATCGAGAGTATAGCACCCTCGGGCGAGATAAATATCCCATATATGGGCGAGTGCGATTTTGTTATACGCTCATTCTCTCGCAGCATGATAGCTCCGCAGTGTGCCGCGGCAGACCTATTCCTCAAGAGCGTTGATCCAGACACCATTGTTCAAGGTAACGAATATGTTGTCGCCATGGACGAGCAGGCCCTATGGCGAAAGATACGCGTTGCTGAAGATGCCGATAGCTGGAGGCTCGTAGCACGCAATCGCGACGAGTTTCCCGACATATATGTAGACAAGAGGAGCATACGTCGTGCATGGCGCGTGGTTGCCAACCTCTCAGTGATGACTAATTAATATTTAAAGATATGAACTGTTTTACAATAACATGGGATTGGGATCCCGTATTCTTTAATTTGGGCGACACCCCAATCATGTGGTATGGTCTCATGTGGGCGATTGCCATTCTTGTTGCCGAGCGCATATGTCACCGTACGTTCAAGCATGAGGGGCTACCTGGTCGCACCCTTGAGTCGGCATTCATATGGATTGTCCTCGGCACATTTATCGGTGCTCGCGTAGGTCACTGCCTATTCTATGAGCCTGAGACATATCTCGCTGAGCCATGGAAGATTATAACAGGTATCCGCGAAGGCGGTATGGCAAGCCATGGCGCAACAATCGGCATTTTGCTTGGCATATGGTTCTTCACAAAGCGCAACCACCTACCATTCATCTGGGGTCTCGACCGTATCGCCATCGTCGCACCACTTAGCGGCGCCATTATACGTATGGGCAACCTCTTCAACCATGAGATTGTGGGCTATCCTACGGATATGCCATGGGGTTTCAAGTTCTTGCGCTGCTTCGAGGATCGAGGAATGCTCGAGGCCGATGTCCCCGCACGTCACCCTGCGCAGCTCTACGAGGCGCTATGTTATGTATTGACTTTTAGCATCATACTATACCTCTACTACCGCAAAGATTTAGGTCGCCGTCGCCCAGGATTTCTCTTTGGCGTAGCGATGATCGGCATCTTCCTCACACGCTTCTTCATCGAGTTCCTCAAGGAGCGCCAGGTGGCATTTGAGGATGGCATGGCATTGGATATGGGTCAGCTACTAAGCCTTCCATTCATCGCCGTGGGTATCTATATGATTGTTCGCTCAATGCGTCGCCCTGCGGTGGCGGATATTAACGCAGTTGTTGACCGCGCCAACAAAGAGTACGCAGCCGAGGATAAGAAGAATGGCAAGAGTAATGGTAAACGAGGTAGGTAAGATAATTCGCAACACGCTGCTGACGCACGGAGCAGTTCTACTGCCCTCCGTAGGCACATTGTATATTGTCCGTAAGAGCGCAGCTTCTATAGGCAAGGGTAGGGTAGCCGCCCCTGAATATCGCATTGAGTACTCCTCAAGCCGCGATGCTTTGTCCGTTGTTAATGCCATTGCAGAGTACGCCTCAATAGAGATTGAGAAGGCGGAAGACATCTATATGCTTTGGTTAGATAAGGCAAATAAAGATGGTGTAGTTGATATATTTAGCGTTGGAGCACTTCGAGACAAGAGCTTCGTAGCCGACGAGGAGCTAATAAAGAGTATTAACCCCGATAGGTGTGGCGTTATCTCCATTACCAAGCAGCGCAACAGAGGTGGTAGGGTAGCGCTATATATATCTGCCGCCGTGGTCTTTATTGCCCTTGCAATTGGCGCCTACATATATTTATCAGCTAATAAAAATAGCACCGAAGATACTCAGCCTACCGAAAAGGCGAATTCAGCACCTGTTGTTGCAGATAATACCGTCGCTGAAAACACCGAGGAAATTACCCTAACTGAAAGTGTAGATAACACTGCAGAAACCACTGAGGTAGTTGAGATTATAGAGGAGGAGCAGCCCAAGGATACACGCCCATGGATTGAGCGCGATGATATCAAGCACTATGTGATATATGGTAGCTACTCAAAAAAACGTAATGCTGAGCGCGAGGCATCAGATATTAACAATCGTGAAATCGATGGGGTAGTAAGCAAGACTATTAAGAGGGGTAAAATGTACTCTGTCGCAATCTTTGGCAGCGCCACTCTTGAGGAGTGCGAGGCATTTGTTGCAGAGCATAAGGCGGAGTTCCCACAGGCATGGGTCTACTCTATTGAGGAGAACTAAATTGATGCAATTATGGCTATTGCTGAGAAGATTACATATATTGTTGATAGTCTATATATCAAGCGTTTAGAGCCTATTATTTCACGTCAATTATTCAGATATGGTGTATGTGGTGGTGCTAATATGGTTCTTGATACCTTGTGGTATTATATTATATACCACTATATTGTTGCACTACGATTTATCGACCTCGGCTTTGTTGTCGTATCGCCACATATCGCCTCGTTGATTATAGTGTTCCCGATTACCTTCTTTACGGGCTTTTGGCTTAATAGATATGTAGCCTTCAAGGTCACGGCATACCGCACCCGAAAACAACTTTTCCGCTATGCGCTCTCAGTTTGTGGTGCGATTTTACTCAACTATATTCTAATGAAGCTCTTTGTTGAACATTGCCACCTCTGGGCAACACCTTCAAAGATGCTAACAACTGTAATCACAGCTATTTATAGCTTCATAGCTGCAAAGTACTTTACATTCAGAAGGTGACATATTCCTGAGTCACCTCAATATTAAAAGCACACCATATACAAGTATATTGGTGTGCTTTTTTTGTAGCTTTATCTGCGTATTCTTGCAAATTCAAATCTATAAACCTTTAATAGCAGTTTATGATAAGTTAGTATCTATCAAGCCAATTTGCGATAGCCTATAAAAGGTGTACTGCTGAGTAGCAGATAGCACTCAATAGGATAAAATAGCCCAATTACAAATAAACCTTACATACAATTTAAACATATCAAAACTTCTCCGGCATAGACATCCTCTCACATTATTTAACATAATATAAATTATACGACACGGTTCTTTGACGTATTTAAGCCCCTTTTTTATGTATCACGTTTATCTCGACTATGGAGCTAATAAGCGCGAGAAAAAGACATTTGCATGCTTTAATGCTGTAAGTGCTTTCATTAGTTCCATTAGATTTTCTCCGCAAAGAATACACATTATTTATTTAAACAAACATTAGTATGAATACAACATTTATTGCCCCGCATTTTAAGTGGAGCGAATCACTTGTTACTGACACTGGTTTGGATAATACTCCCGATTGGTTTCATAAGGCTATGCTCGTAAACACGTTCCGCATCCTCTCACGTGTCCGCGACTTCTGTGGCTTCCCACTCCGCATCAATAGCGCGTTCCGTACTCGTGAGGTCCATGAGGCTGTCTATAAGGCCCAAGGTAAGAAGCCTACTAAGTTTTCTTATCACTTGGATGGTCGTGCAGCTGACATTTCCATTATAGGTCTTAACGAGAAACAGGTCAACAAGCTATATAATAACCTGCTGACCTGGTACCCAGTTGAGATTTATAAGACAGATATGTTTATACACGTGGCTTTTTAGAATAGTGTCAATTGTTTTGGTGTACGATTGATAATATAAAATTCAACTACATAATGACCTCTATTTGGGTCTTTATTATTAAGATATAAATCATTCATTTCGATATTCTGAATAATTATATCTTGTGTGTTATGGATAAAGTCCAAAAATTCGTCAAAACGATACTTAACTACGAAAGACCATTTCATAACTTTTTACTTTTTTTTGAGCCGAAGCTCTTTCAATTAAACTTAAAAATGAACGATAGGTTTTTTTTACTTCTCTTCTCGCCTTGCCCTTTCGTGTGCTTCATACGGCAAGATTAAGCGTATAAGACAATAAGAAAATTATAAAAATACTATCCCGTAGGGACTGGAGATTTTTTTAAATTTCGCCATTGGCTTTAGCGCTTGCCGTAACTTTGCACACTAAAGGACATGACGAAAGAGAATAATAAAAGATCGAAAGTGAATACCTATTTATTAATTTAAAAAACACACAACTATGAAAAGAAAAGATTACGAGAACTTTAGAATTTCTCTTGACCTTAACATTGAGGTTGACTCTTCACTTCGCCGTATTACTGAGAAGATAAAGATTATAGCTCAGCAACGTGACTCTCAGCTTATGCGATATGTTGTTGATTATCTCCGTGCCACTGATGAGGACCTTGATATTCTCATCGGTAATGATATTTGTGAAGGTGATTTGGAAGAGACTACTAAGTGACGGTTACCTGAGTTTTAAGAGACGGTAACTCAGGTTCTACTCACTTTAGTGAGTACACTATCAGTTATAACATGCGCGCGCGTCTCGTGCGCGTATGCTATAGCTGATGGTGCCCAATGAAAGTGAAGCACCCCCCTATATCTATGTATAAATACAAATTGTTATCATTACTATCTATTAACTATCTCTATCCCACTACGCATCCTACGGATGGAGCGCAAACGATACCGACGCGTATGAACAAAACTAAGAAAACCCCCGAACAGAAACGAGCTATTTGGTCTTCAATCCTATCATTCCTCGTTGACTTATTAACACTTGGTCTAACTAAACTTTTATCTCATGGTAAGAAATCTTCTAAAACTTCCGATGAAGTACCTACTAAGAAGCGTGATACTAATTCCTAATATCTGCATTGTCATCTTCTTTGCTATTTGGATATTACTCTTCTATCTTCGTAAGTACTACCTAAAGTTCACTTCCCCTATTTGGGTCGTTGATAGACTGCAATTCAAGCACAATCGTAAATCCTATAATCCTAACCAGCATATGTAGTGGCATGTATCATACTCCAGCGTATTGTAAATCCTCATTATAAGAAACTCTCCAAGGAGTCTGGTGTCCGATTATATACTTTTGAAAATCGTGATGACTTCTATATCGATGTTCCTTGTGGTAAATGCTACAACTGCATAAAATCATACAAACATCAATGGAACTTCCGTCTTCAGGAGCATTATAAGCACCTTACTAATGAACAAAAGAACAAATCCCTTTTTATTACTTTAACCTTTAGAGATGACACTCTTCCAGCCCACAATAAGAAGTCCGTCGGTCTTTTAGTTCGTAAGTTCCTCGAACGTGTACGTAAACACTATAAGCGTAGTGTTACTCACTTTCTTGTTACCGAGTTTGGTGATAATACCCATAGACTTCATCTACATGGCATTCTCTTTGATTGTCCTTTCCCACCTTGGAAACTTGAGAATCTATGGTCTTATGGCTTTGTTAGTTATCGAATACTAACACCTCAGCGAATTACCTATATAACTAACTATATCAATAAGCAAGACAAAGAAATTATCCAATTACCCGATAATAAACAATTTGTCTTCTCATCCCCTGGTATTGGAAAAAAATTCATTGAGCAGCCTGTTAATGTATCCCTCTCTCATCATGAGGGTCGTCCAAATCCTTTCACATATTTTAATGGTCGCCCTTACCCTCTTCCTCGTTATCTACGTCTTAAGCTCTTCTCCGATAAAGAACTTGACCAACTAAAACGCTCTTACTTCTATTTTAGAAGTGAGGATGTCATTCCCGATGGCCCTTATCGTATTGCTAACCACGTATATAATGACTATACCCTCTATCTGCTTGATACTTCACAGTATCGATATATTTACAATTCATTGTATCGTAAAAATTTTAATAATTCAAAATCATGGCTCAATATGATGCAAACAACCCTATCACTCGAATGATGGATGTTGATTTACCCGACATTAAACGTGCTAACTGGAATTGTGACCACTCTCTCGTCACTACTTCCGATGTTCTCTATGTTAAACCTATATTTACTGACCACATTCTCCCTAACACTCGTGTTCAGTTTGATATTGACCAGGCTTCATTCGCTAATCCTACTATCTCACCTCTCTATGGTCGCTTCAAGGTGAAATATATCGCTTTCTTCGCACCATATCGTCTCTACATGAAAGATTGGCGTTTGAATGACCCATTCACCATTGACGATGTCACTAATGAGGAGTCATTTGTATATCCTATCTTGGAAATTCCTCGCCCATCATCTGACCCTAATGCAAGCACTTATGTTTCACCTACGTCTCTCGGTGAGTATCTCGGTGCTTACCCTTCCTACTTTGACTCTAATGATTGGGATTCTGCCCCTGGTGGTCTTCCTGACCCCTCTACTGCGTTTTCATTCCTGGCTTTTTGGGATTTCTTCCGCTATTATATAGCTAACCAGCAGGAAGAGGACTTCTATGTCCGTACTACTGCTTTTAAACCAGCGTATAATGATGGTGTTGTTACTGTTCCAGCTGTATATCCATCAGATACTACGTGCTCTCGTAAAGCCCTTAACGACTTCTTTTCTGCTGTCTCATTGTCAAGCACTGATACTGCTACAAATATTTGTGGTTTGTGGAGGTCATATTTCGGTTTTAACCCTATCTTCGCTCATAAAGATGTTGCTACTCGTATCGATAGTATTGATGTAGTTTCGCGCTTTGTTAGACATGAGTTCCACTACGGTTTGCCTTTCGCTCCTTTCACTGCTGACCCTACTACTTCATGGCTCTCTAATTCAAATGTAGAGCTTGAGCGTACATCTTCTAAGATGATTGTTAACAATGGTGAGCTCACTATGGACCAGTGGCGTATTGCCAATGCTACGCAGTCTAAACTACGTAAGTATCTCTTCAACCTCGGCGATTTCGGCGATATGATTGACTCTCAGTATGGTATTACACCCTCTACTCAGATTTCTAAGCCTATGTTCCTCGGTGCTTTCCAGTCCGATATTGTCTTTAATGATGTTGTCTCTACTGCTCAGACTGGTGATACTGGTATCGTTGACGACAACCAAACACTCGGCTCTCGTGCTGGCTATGGTCGTGGTACTGACCGTGGTAAACAAAATTTTGTGGATTTCACTGCCCAGGAGTTCGGTGTCTTTCAGATTGTCCAGATTATCACTCCCGAGCCTTTCTACTATGAGGGTCGTGATTTGCAGTATTTGACTCATCGCTATGACGAGGAGTTTAACCCTACATTCAATATTGGTTTGCTCCAGGACCTTGAGAAAGGTACTCTCAATCTTGTGCCAGGCTTGGCTCTCTCACCTACAGGTACTATGAATAGTCACTTTAACTATTCTACCTGGAATGAGTCTATTGGTAAGCAACCTTATGGTATGCAACACATCACTAAGATTAACAAGCTACAAGGTATGATGACTATGCCCGAATATTATCAAGGTTGGGCACTCGGTCGCTCGTTCAATGGCTTCCGTAATCAGTCGTATGGTCAGACTTCACCAGCTCGTGGCTTCTACTCTTCGTATGGCTATCCTGAGATGTTCACAAACATCTTTGCGAATAACCAGTCTATAGACAATTTCCAGTTCTATCTCTCGTTCAATTATACGAAGTATAACACCGTTCTAAAGAAGTTTATACCATTTACCTAATAGTTTATTATTATGGCTAAGAAAATCGTTCTAAACGCTTATTATCCATCAAAACGTAAGCGTAATAATGTATCGCCCACTCTTCGTCAAGAGCGTGACGTCGTTCCTATCCCTGCTCAGAATATTGGTAAGCTCCTTGCTCGTCAGCAAGCGCAAGGTGTTGAGCAGTGTACCTCTCGTACCATCCCAGTCCAGCATGACCAGGCTTTTGGTGAGCCTGGTGTCCTCGGTACCGTCTGCCAGGATGGTCATTTGCTAATGCAACAGATACTCGACTCTCAGATGACATCATCATCATCGTCTGAGTCTTCATCTGAATAATCAAAGGGGCGTTTAGTCGCCCCCTTTAATCAAAAATTTAACCGCGGAACACTATACTTGATAAATAGTGTTAGATGCGTACTCGCATCGTCCGCAAATAAATAATTTAACTATGAATATCATTGTAAAATATCCTTTGCTTTGCCCTGTTGATGGTGGCATTATTGGTGGTATCGTTTCTGGTATCGGCTCTATGATTGGTTCAGGTATCAATGCTCGTGCTCAAAAGCAAATAAATAAAGATAATATCAAAGCACAACAAAAGGAAAACCAACTTAATCGTGAGTTTACTGAGGATATGTATAACAAATATGAGTCTCCAGTTGCCCAGCGTCAACAAATGTTGGAAGCTGGTGTCAATCCTATGGGTGCTATTGCTCCTCAGTCCGTTGGCTCTGCGTCTACTTCTGCTCTTCCTCCTGGTCAAGCGCCCCAGTTTGGCTCTGCTATTCAAGATGGCATTCAAGCTTTCTTCGATGCTGGTTCTACAATTCTCGCCCAAGGTTTGCAGAAGCAAGAAATAAAACAGAAAGAACTCGAGAATTGGCGTTTAGCCTTTGAAAATGGTAATGCTGAAGAGCTCTATGAAGCACAACTAAAAGCACTTAAAGAGCAAACGGCTTACACTCGCGCTCAGAAACGTGCTAAAAACCAAGAAATTAAAAATCTTAAGTTCACTTACTTGAAAGCTAAAGAAGCCTACGAGAAAGGTCATAATGAGTTTATCGACGCTGGTGAAGAGTCTGATGCTCGTGTTGACAAAATTCGTCAAGAAATTTCAAGCTCTCTTAATTCTATGATTAACGATAATATTCGTTTAGATATTGATTTAGAAAAGCATGATATTTTCAAATCTTTTGCAGACCTTGAGTATAAGGAACAGGAACAATTATTAAAGGAGCTTTTGGATACCTGGGAAGTTCGTGAGTCTCTTATTAATTCTGATAAGGCTGTTCGTACAATGATAGTTGGCCAGCTTCAGCGTGCTGATGAGCTACAAAACGAAAAACATAAGTATGATATGGCTGTTGCTAAAAATGTGGCTACTGCAGTTGAGAATGGAGACCCAGTTGATGCAGTTCTTTTGAAACATCTTGCCGAAGACCCTTCATCTGCTTTAGCTTTAACTGCTAAGATTGTTTCTTTCCTTCATGAATCGGGTACTAATGTTGTAAAAAGTCAAAATAGCAAGAACTTAGTTTCAGGTGCTTTTAGACATTAAATTTGTTTTATTGTTTTTTTTTTATTATTTTTGCACCATGCATACTGATGGATATAATGCTTTTTTGATAGTTATAGGTTTAGCTTTCCTCCCTGTAATTGCTTTTACCTGTCATTTTATTACGAAGCTTATAACTTTGTTTATATGTTATCTTATCGATAAATTTAGATAATTTAACGTATTATACGACACAAACATAACACTTTATTTAAGCAATAAGCGGATGAACCTAAGAGAAAATCTAAAAAAATAGTTTTTAGTTAATTTTTTTTATATATTTGCATTGCTAAATACTTTATTATGGCGTTTATTTATACTTTCTATTCTTTACTTGCTATGATATTTGTTTTGTCAATATCATATTTATTTATTAGTATTGCTCGATGGTTTAATCGCAAAAGTTAACATAGTGGTGCATTATTTTAATCCCCGTTGTAAGCATGAATAATTAAGCGGAAGGTCTTCAACACCTCCCGCTTATCATTTGTTTGAATGTATAGTTAACGATTATTGAGCACATGTTCTGCCTCCTCTAAATCCTCGGCACGAACCATCAGCCTAACGGGAATAGCCGTAGCTGGATACAACGCTGACATACACTCGTCATATAATGTGCAGTAGATACCTGCACTATCCAAAATTGACTTGGCAATCTCTGCCATCATAAGGTTGTCAAACTCCTTGAGAACAACCAAATCATCACGATGCTCATTCATAGTTCTAAGGTTTTTGTAAAGATACAACAAAGATTTGAAATAATGAAATAAGTAGGACTATTTTTTCAAAAAAATAATTATTATATTTGTACGCTAATATTAATGTAATTATAAGAGAGGCAATGCGTCAGTTTGTACATCTTCATGTTCACAGCCAGTATTCCCTCCTTGATGGTCAGGCGAGCATTCCAAAGCTCGTAGATAAAGCTATTGAGGATGGCATGCCGGGCATTGCCCTTACAGACCATGGTAACATGTTCGGTGTCAAAGAGTTCTTCAACTATGTCAAGAAGAAGAACTCTGCACGCAAGGATAAAATAAAATCTTTACAGGCTCTTGTTGAGCGTCTTGAGAATGGTACTGCCTCGGAGGCGGAGGTAGGCGATGATGCGCAAGCGGCACTTGCCAAGGCTCGCGCAGACCTCGATGCAGTGCCAAAGGCTGACTTTAAGGGCATTATAGGATGCGAGGTATATGTGGCACGCCGCACGCTCTATAATCGCGAGAAGGCGATGGGCGACTATAGCGGATACCACCTCATACTCCTTGCCAAGAACATGAAGGGTTACAAGAACCTTATTAAAATTGTATCGAAAGCCTACACCGAGGGCTTCTACGGTCGTCCACGAACAGATCGCACCGAGATTGAAAAGTATCACGAGGGATTGATATGTTGCTCGGCATGTCTTGGTGGCGAGATACCACGACGCATATATAATAAGGAGATGGACCTTGCAGATGAGGCTATAGAGTGGTATAAGAACCTCTTTGGTGATGACTACTACCTCGAACTACAGCTGCATAAGCCCACGGTAGAGCGTGCCAATCACGAGACATACAAGATTCAGGAGATGGTCAACGAGCATCTCATAGAGTTATCGCGCAAGCACAATGTCAAGCTCGTGTGTACCAACGACGTACACTTTGTAGATGAGGAGCATGCCGAGGCTCACGACCGCCTTATATGCTTGGGTACAAGCAAGGATTTAGACGATCCTAACCGCATGCTCTACTCAAAACAGGAGTGGATGAAGACAACGGCTGAGATGAATGCCATCTTTGACTTTATCCCCGAAGCATTGAGCAACACCGTAGAGGTGTGCAATAAGGTGGAGAGCTACTCTATCGACCACTCCCCTATCATGCCTACCTTTGCCATCCCAGAGGATTTCGGCACCGAGGAGGGTTACCGCCAGAAATACACAGATAAGGACATCTTTGATGAATTCACTCAGGATGAGAATGGCAATGTGGTGATGTCGGAGGATGACGCGAAGAAAAAGATTGAAAAACTTGGTGGTTACGATAAGTTATATCGAATAAAACTTGAGGCAGACTACCTCGCAAAACTCGCCATGGATGGCGCCAAGAAGCGCTACGGCGAAGAGCTTGATGAGGAGACGCTGACACGCCTAAAGTTCGAGTTACACATCATGAAGACCATGGGTTTCCCTGGCTACTTCCTTATTGTGCAGGATTTTATCCGAGCGGCACGCGAAGAGCTTGATGTATCGGTAGGTCCTGGTCGTGGTTCTGCGGCAGGCTCAGCAGTGGCATACTGCCTTGGCATTACACAGATTGACCCAATTAAGTATGACCTTCTGTTTGAGCGTTTCCTAAACCCTGACCGTATATCGTTACCCGATATTGATATCGACTTTGATGATGATGGTCGTGGTAGAGTGCTCAACTGGGTGACACAAAAATATGGCAAGGAGAAGGTGGCACACATCATCACCTACGGCACCATGGCAACAAAGATGGCGCTTAAGGATGTTGCTCGTGTTCAGAAACTTCCACTTGCTCAAGCAAACCAATTATGTAAGTGGGTTCCCGACCGCATAACTGACCCTAATGATAAGGATAAGCAGCTTAAGATAAACCTTAAGAATGCCATCATGGCAGTACCTGAGTTGAAGGCTGCCGAAGAGTCCGAAGATCCTGTAATGCGCGATACCATCAAGTATGCAAAGATGCTTGAGGGTAACGTTCGCGGTACGGGCGTACACGCTTGTGGTACTATCATCTGCCGTGATGACATCACCGACTGGGTACCAGTAAGCACCGCCGTAGATAAGGAGACGGGCGAAAATATGCTTGTCACGCAGTATGAAGGCTCTGTAATCGAGGATACAGGTCTCATAAAGATGGACTTCTTAGGTCTTAAGACCCTCTCTATCATCAAGGATGCTGTCGAGACAGTAAAGCTAACGCATGGCGTTGAGATAGATATTGACAATATTCCTATCGATGATAAAAAGACGTATGAGCTATATTGCAAGGGCGGAACAATAGGTACGTTCCAGTTCGAGTCTGCTGGTATGCAGAAGTATCTTCGAGAGCTGCAGCCATCAACGTTCGAGGATCTGATTGCGATGAATGCCCTTTATCGTCCAGGTCCTATGGACTACATCCCAGACTTTATCGACCGTAAGCATGGTCGTAAGCCAATCGTCTATGATATACCTATCATGGAGCGCTACCTAAAGGATACCTATGGTATTACGGTGTATCAAGAGCAGGTCATGCTCCTGTCGCGCCTGTTGGGAAACTTCACGCGCGGTGAGTCAGACACCTTGCGTAAGGCGATGGGTAAGAAGATTAAGTCGAAGCTTGATGAGCTGAAACCTAAATTTATCGCCGGTGGCAAGGGTAATGGTCACGATGAGAAGGTATTAGAGAAGATATGGGCTGACTGGGAGAAGTTCGCTTCATACGCCTTCAATAAGTCGCATGCGACATGCTACTCATGGGTAGCATACCAGACAGCATATATCAAGGCACACTACCCTTCTGAGTATATGGCGACGGTGCTTAGCCGCAACCTTAATGATATTAAGCAGGTAACAGCCTATATGACAGAGTGTAAGAATATGGGTATTGCCGTGCTTGGCCCCGATATTAATGAGTCGATGATTAAGTTCTCGACAAACAAGAAGGGCGATATTCGCTTTGGTCTTGCAGCAATCAAGGGTGTTGGTGAAGCGGCGTCAGAGTCCATCATCAAGGAGAGAAGGGAGAATGGACCATACAAGTCGATTTTCGACTTTATGGAGCGTGTAAACTATAGCGTTGTCAACCGCAAGTGTTTGGAGAGCATTGCCTATGCTGGCGGCTTCGACTCGCTCATAGAGTTTAATCGTTCGCGTTTCTTTGCTCTCGATAACAACAGCGCGCTAATGTACCTCGAAGCATTGATGCGCTATGGTCAGCGTGTACAGCAAGAGAAGCAAAACGCACAGCAAAGCCTCTTCGGCATGATGGGAGATAGTGCTGGCGGTAATATCCAGGCGCCTGCAGTTCCTGTTGCAGAGGATTGGAATAACCTTACCATACTTAATAAAGAGCGTGAGGTCATTGGACTATACTTATCGTCGCATCCGCTGGATCGCTTCAAGTTTGTGATAACCAAGATGAGCGACGTGGAGCTCGCCGATATGCAGGATCTCACACCGCTAAATGGTCGCGAGGTCACACTCTCGGGTGTTGTAACCTCGGTGACTCCCCTATCGACTAAGGATGGACGCAAGTATGCGCGCTTTGTGCTCGAGGATTATAACTCGCAGCACGAGTTCACCCTCTTTAGCAAGGATTATGATAAGTTCGGCATGCTTATCGAGAAAGACAACTTCCTTTGCCTACGTGGCAAGGTGCAGCCACGCCCCTACCGTGAGCCTGTTGAACTTGAGTATAAGATAACATCAATACAACACCTTGCAGAAGTTGCCGAGAACATTGATACTATACGCATTGAACTTGATATACACGATATCACCTCGGCGCTTATAGAGATGATAACTACCGCTGCGAAGCAGAGTAAAGGCAAGGCATCACTATGCTTCACGATTGTAGATCACAGCAACGATGTCAAGGTGAAACTTCGTTCACGCACGCTGAAGGTGGAGCCATCAACCGAGTTCATAAACTTTTTAGAAACCAATGATATTAACTATTTTATAAACATTTAATTCACTTTAAACTTTATTTGTTATGGCACTAAAACTTAACAACGCAAACTTTGAGGAGGTAATGGGCAAGGGTATGCCTGTAGTTATTGATTTCTGGGCAACATGGTGTGGTCCTTGCCGTATGGTAAGCCCTATCATCGACGAGCTCGCAGAGGAGTATGATGGCAAGGTTATCATCTGCAAGTGCGATGTTGGTGAGGATGGCGATGAGATAGCAGCTCAGTATCGTGTACGCAACGTTCCTACTATCCTCTTCTTCAAGGGTGGTCAGCAGGTTGACAAGCACGTAGGTACTGCAGACAAGGAGCAGCTCAAGGCTAAGATCGAGGCATTGCTCTAATTTCAATACCACGCACAACAAAAATAGCCTGACTCCGGTCAGGCTATTTTATTATATTACAATGCATTAAATCAACTCACCTACTCCTCCACAATAGCATAGTTGCCATATTTGCGAACTCCCCTAACCACAACAAAACATCCTATGATGGTAATGATGAGTGACACAATATATATTAGCGACATATCTACTGACTCACTCAGGAGCTCAAGCATACTCTTATCCTGGTATGAGAGGATTATCAGTGCATATGCAATCGCATTGTTACACATATGCAGTATTATCGGAGTTATGATTGAGCCCTTGTGAATATAGGCATAACTAAAGATCATACCCGCCACAAAACCCTCAATCATCACTGCTATATCGCCATGAATAGCACCAAAGACTAAAGCGGTAAGCGCGGCAGATGTAAGAGCCGACGCCGAACGATTAAGCGTATGGAACAGTCTACCGCGGAAGATGAGTTCCTCAAAAATAGGTGCAACCACACAAGTTGTAAGGAGAGTCCACCCTCCCACTGGTATAGCACGTTCCGCATGAGGTAACGCACCCAATATAGGTGATAATGTGATATTTGCCGCTATCAGAAATACGAAGCAATAGAGTATTGTCGTAGGGTCAAAACCCCGCCACGACGCCTTGATCGGAGTAGAGCATTTATATCGCCAACTCTCGTACCTTGTAGCAAGAATAAGCAATGGCACCATGGCACAAAAATAGGTGATAAAGAAGCCGTAATCCACCAGGTGTCCACCCGCGTCATACAGACCCAGGTCTACATTAACAACGATAAGTACAACAGCCACTTGCAGCAATATAAATATCAATACAAAGGCCAATATATCTACACTCAGCGAGCGCAACTTCTCTTTGATAACTCTATTCATGGCTATTATCAACTATTAATCACACCTGCGCTACCCTACTATGGCGAGTGACGCGGCATCAAAAATCACACAAAGATATATTATTTTATCAACATAGGGTTATAAAATCGGATAAATTTATTATTTTTGCACCTATTATTGACCATAGAAACGTAAACACAGAGATATACATGGCAAAAGTTGTTGCTTTAGCAAATCAAAAGGGAGGCGTTGGCAAGACCACAACAGCGATTAATCTCGCTGCCTCGGTAGCACTACTCGGCAAACGAGTATTGCTCATAGATGCTGACCCACAGGCTAATGCCACATCGGGCTTAGGCTTTGACATAACACTTGATGGTATCTACGAGTGTATCGTTGGCCAGTGCAAGGCTGAGGATGTCATTCAGCATAGCAACGACATTAAAAAGTTGTGGCTACTTCCATCGTCCATAAATCTTGTTGCTGCCGACACCGAGCTATCCACCATGGACAATGCCCACCACATTATTAAGGGTATCGTTGACTCTATACGCGACAGCTACGACTACATATTCATCGACTGCTCGCCATCGTTGGGATTTACCACTGTCAACATCCTTACCGCTGCGGACTCAGTAATGGTCCCTGTGCAGTGCGAGTATTTGGCTTTGGAGGGATTGAGCAAGCTACTCAATACAATTAAGATGGTTAAGAGCCGCCTTAATCCCAACCTGCAGATTGAGGGCTTTGTGATGACTATGTATATGCGCAATAAGCTCAACAACCAGGTGGTAAGCGAGGTACGCGAGCACTTTGGCGAACTCGCCTATGAGACGATTATCCAGCGTAATATACGTCTTGGCGAGGCTCCTTCACATGGCAAGCCCATCATGCTATATGACGCAGCTGCATCGGGCTCGGTGAACTATCTCAACCTTGCACGTGAGTTCTTAAAGCGCAACCGTAAGTAATAAACAACAAACATCAGATAAAAAGATGACTGCACAAAAAAAACGCGGATTAGGAAGAGGTCTTGATGCACTCTTTGGCGACATATCACCCAAGAGCAAGCCTATGTCAGAGATGGCAGAAGTTGCCATATCCGATATTGAGCCTAACCCCCTACAACCTCGCACCGATTTCGATGATGAGTCGCTACAAGAACTCGCCTCATCTATCGCACAACTCGGTGTGATACAGCCTATCACGCTTAAGCAGCGTGCCAATGGCAAATATATCATCATCAGTGGTGAGCGTCGCTGGCGTGCTTCGCAGATCGCCGGACTTGAGACTCTTCCTGCATATATTCGCGAGGTTGATGATGAGGACCTACACGCCATGGCTCTTGTCGAGAACATACAGCGACAGGATCTAAATGCTATAGAGATAGCGCTCGGCATGCAGCGCCTTGTTGAGGAGTGCGGATTAACACAGGAGGCGATGGCTGAGAAGGTGGGCAAGAAGCGCTCTACAGTTTCAAACTACCTACGTCTTCTATCGCTCCCATCTGAGGTTCAGCTCGCCCTCAAGGAGGGTCTTATCACCGTGGGTCACGCAAAGGCTATTGCAAGCATACCAGCTGAAGAGCAGCTCAAGCTACTAAAGAAGTGTGTCAAGCGCGACCTCTCAGTCCGCCAGATAGAGCAGATGGTGCGTAAGCTCAACGATAACACCACACCAAATATTGAGGATGAGGAGTATCCAGAGAGCTATACAACGCTTATCGACGAACTTGAGCGCCTGCTTTCAGACAACATCTCGATTAAGCGCACGAAGAGTGGCAGTTGCCGAATAACTATCGAGTGTGCCTCAGACAATGAGATAGAGAGACTTATTGAGCGCCTTAAGAGCGTAAAATAAAACTCACCTTTTGACGTTTAAAGCACATATGAGCATACAAAGAGTCATAACCATAATAGTTGCAGTGTTTGCCCTCATGGCAACCACCGACAGTGTGTATGCGCAGGATTTTAATCGTCAAAGATTACGCGGCAACGTGCGCACCATCAACAACGGAGGATTAGTCCCCATTGACTCCGTTGCCCTTCAGCGCGAAAAAGAGCTCGAGATAGCACGTCGTGACTCGATCTATTACAATATGCTTGACTCTATTGGTCGTACAAAAATTAACGACTTCGATATGCTAAGCATTAAGTCGCGTGACTCTATGCGTCAAACAGTCGCAGCACAACTCAAGCGCGACTCACTCATCCATAGTCGTGGCGATAGCATATCTCCTGATGGCAAGCGAATTAGGCTAAATAGACATGGCGAGGTAAGAAAGCCATTCATCAGCGACTCGATGGGTCTTTCGAAGGTGTGTTGGCTATCTCTCCCACTGCCTGGCTTCGGTCAGATTTACAATAAGCAGTATTGGAAACTCGGAGTGTTATACCCCGTTGTCGGTACAACATTGGGACTCTTTATCCATGAGAATAAGCAGTATAAGCCTATCAAGGCGGAGTACGACCAGTACCTCATCGACCATGGATATATGCGCACCAAAGAACTCGATGCCATCCAAACACGCATGATACGCAGCAATACCCGCCAACAAATATATGCGGGTCTTGCCATTGCCTCATACATATACTTCATTGGCGATGCAGCAATAAACTACTCCACCAATGAGGTCTCCCGAATAAAGAAGGCCACTACCCTATCTACAATATGCCCAGGAGCCGGACAGATCTACAACAAGAGCTACTGGCGCGTACCGATAGTGATTGGAGGCTTGGCATCGACGATATACACCATCGACTGGAATAATCGTGGATACCAGCGTTTTAAAACGGCCTATACCCTAAGCGTGGATTACAAGAATAATCCTCAGAAATATCCTAATGGTGCCCCCGATGAGTTCCGCGGAGCCTACTCCGAAACCTTCCTGAAAAACCTCAAGGATAGCTATCGTCGTAACCGAGATCTATGTATACTTCTAACCGCAGGTGTCTATATTCTACAGATCATAGATGCCCATGTAGATGCACACCTCCAAGACTACGATATTTCGGACGATCTATCGATGAACTTCGAGCCATATGTTGATTATGCGGCAGTCGCCTCGCAACCAGTATTTGGACTAAACCTTAACCTTAAATTTTAGATAACCCTCCCATATGAAGAGCCAGTTTTTGGGACGCTACCTATTAGTATGCCTATTGATGATAGTGGCAATAAGCACCGCCGATGCTTCGTATATAGACAAACGTCCTAAGCGCCAAAAGAGAAGACAAGCGAAGAGTGAAGAGGTTGTGGTGCCACAACAAGATAGCACTGCTAACATCAAGAGCCAGATTAAGGTAGCCGAAGAGACATCAAGTACCGCTTCAATTGAGGCCACCCCTCAGCCAACAAAGCCTAAGAGGAATACTCCTCAGCAGATTGATGAGGCAGTTGCCATGTGGCGTACCACATCAACACAGGAGGCATACAACAGATATTTCGATGAGATGCTCGCAGCATCGCAGCGCATCGATAGCACAATGACGACCGACAATATGGACTCTGTCTATATTGCACGTATGCAGCTTATCATCTCACCCATGCCGCTGCAGTATAACCATGAGGTACGCTCTGCTATTGAGCGATACACAAAAAAGATCTACGAGCAGAGCATGGGCTATGCCTACTACTACTTCCCGATGATCGAGGAGGAGTTTATCAAGGCAGGCATCCCCATTGAGTTACGCACACTTGCCTTCATTGAGTCTGGTCTCAATCCATTAGCGAAGTCCAAGGCTGGAGCCGTTGGTCTTTGGCAGTTTATGCCGCAGACCGGCAAGGGGTATGGTCTTGAGATAAACTCGATGGTTGACGAGCGTTGCAACCCAGTCTTAGCAACACGTGCTGCGGCGCGCTACCTGAAGAGTATGTACGAACAGTATGGCGATTGGACCCTTGCCCTCGCTGCATACAACTCAGGACCGGGCAATGTAAACAAGGCGATTATTCGCGCAGGGGGCACTCTATCAGACTACGACGGTGCATTTTGGGATATTTATGAACATCTGCCCAATGAGACTCGCGCCTATGTTCCGCTCTATATGGGCGCAACCTACGCCTTCGCCTTCCATAAGGCACACGGCATGACCCTTGCCACACCACCTATGCCTTTGGCTACGGATGACGTGATAGTATCGAAGCCTATGCACCTTGAGCAAGTATCATCAACCATAAATGTTGACATTGAGACACTTAAGATGCTTAACCCTCAATATACAATGCTGATAATACCAGCAACTACCAGGGAATACACCCTAACACTCCCTGCGGAGCTTGTCTCGGAGTATTGGGCAAACGAGGAGGCGATACACGCTAAGGATGCGGAATACCTGAAGGAGTATACAGTGATGGCGAATATTGAGAAGAAACGCACAGAGGCTCCTCCAGCCAAATATCATACTGTTCAAAAGGGCGATACACTTGGAGCTATTGCCCGCAAGTATGGTCGTACGGTAAAGCAACTTATGGCATGGAACAATATTAAGAACCCTGATGCTCTGAGCATTAATCAGAAGATTCGCGTCACCCCATAATCGCCATCTATGCGCAACGACATTCTCGACACATCTACCACTATCGTAGCCCCCGCAACAGCTGTGGGTGGCGCCGTTATGGTCATACGTCTAAGCGGCAGTGATGCTATCACCATTGCAGATAAGATGTTTCAAGGAGGCACCAAACTTGCTGATGCAGCGGGATATACACTCCACTATGGCAATGTTGTACGTTCTACGGGCGAGATTGTTGACGATGTTGTCGTTGCACTCTTCCGCGCTCCACACTCATATACGGGCGACGATACGGTCGAGATCACGCTCCACGGCTCGGAGTATATCACCTCCGAGACACTTCGCCTTGCCATAGAATATGGTGCTACTATGGCATTGCCGGGCGAGTTCACACGCCGAGCCTTTCTTGCTGGCAAGATGGACCTTAGCCGTGCTGAGGCCGTAGCAGACATTATAGCTTCTGACTCGCGATGGTCACACCATATCGCATCAACACAAATGCGCGGCGGCTACTCTGAACGTTTAATGGAGCTACGCTCGGAGTTGCTACGTCTATGCTCGCTCATGGAACTTGAGCTTGACTTTTCGGAAGAGGATGTCGAGTTCGCCGACCGCTCAGAGCTATGCACAGCCCTCAATACCATAGAGAAAGAAATAGACTCACTATGTTCATCTTTCACATTAGGTAACACTCTCAAAAATGGTGTAAATGTGGCTATTGTCGGTGAGCCTAATGTCGGCAAGAGTACGCTTCTAAATGCGCTTATCGAGGATGATCGCGCCATGGTATCTGACATTGCGGGCACCACGCGTGACACCATCGAGGCAACGACAATTATCGACGGCATACGCTATCGATTTGTTGATACTGCTGGTATCCATACGACAGATGATAAGCTTGAGCAGATGGGTATCGACCGTAGCTACCGCGCTATTGCTAATGCACATATTATCCTGCATCTCGCCACGATTGAACGACCTGAGTTCACAAGAATTGAAACAGCGTCTCACCAGCATTACATCCGTGTAATCAACAAGATAGACACAGCTACATCAACTAATGAGACAGATGATAAGCTGCTCTATATTTCAGCGAAAAACGGCATTGGCATAGATGTAATACGACAGCGTCTGCATGAGATTACAGATACTTCACAACTTAGCGCTGGCAGCATTGTGGTATCAAATATGCGCCACTACGCGGCACTACGCAGCGCACGCGAGGCTTTGGATGATGCGCGCCGCGCCATGAACAACTCTCTACCCACCGATCTTATCTCTGAGGATTTGCGCCGTGTCATTCACCACATAGGCGAGATTACTGGCGACATCACCTCTGACGACATCCTACAGAACATATTCTCCAAATTCTGCATCGGAAAGTAACTAACGCCCACAAAAATCGGCTGAAAATCACACAAAATAGACGAAAAACGAATCTGAGGGATTTAATTCACTAATATTTTTTAAGACGGCTCCAGCCGTCTTTTTTTGCCTCTATATTATGATTATAGCAAAATTTTTCATATCTTTATGACAAATTATTGCGAATAAAAACCTTTAAAAAGAATAGTATATGGCGATTAATCCAAACTCAGACAGAGATTATATTAATAGTTATTGCTTGAAATCACCACAAGATCAAGTGCATATGTATCCTCAATTTTTTCGTGGAATTGAATTTGATACATTTAGGCATATTCACAATTTAAAGGTTGAATTTAGCAATCCAATCATAGTCATATCGGGAAGTAACAAATCTGGCAAGACATCTATTCTTTT
>JAZSBD010000050.1:0-12225 GCA_045602255.1 Alistipes sp. | reverse complement strand
GTGATCGCATTGCTAACCAGCACTTTGGTCGCCCCGTTGCCGAGCTTACCCCCGAAGAGTTAGCTGAGTTGGATAACATCATTCCATTTAAGTTCCAACAGTAATTTCTTGTGAAAAGCCGCAATCTGCGGCACCAAACTTGGAGCCCCGAATGGGAAATACATCTTAGTATGTCCCATCCGCCCTCTCTCGTGTCAGCGCCATATTAGCACCACTCTGACGACAAATTAGGTCGTGCAGACCTGTAGGTGCTTTATTAGGGAATTTAATGAGTTTAGGGAATGTAGAGAGCTTAGGGATAAAGAGACGAAAGAGACGAAAGAGACAACAACGAAGTCGGCTATCATCTTTCTCTGTTATCTCTGCGTCTCTGCGTCTCTGTTCTCTTTTTTAAGACCATTAAGACCTAAGGACCTTTACGAGGTCGGGTATCATATTATTCCTACTCGTCTTATTTGTCCTATCGTCTTACTTGTCTTATTCTCATTGTCTTTTTCAAACAAAAAAATGACCACGAAAAAGTGGCCATTTTCTTGTCTATTTCTCTACAAGAGAGTGTCGCTATTTACTTGATGTTTCCGAGCTTTTCGTTGGTCTTGTGAATGATGTCAATGGTCGAGTTGTCCTCCACGAAAATAGAGTTTAGACCCTGCTGCTCCTGTGCAGGATCGCCCGTGTAGTCATCGCCCTTTGCCCAGTATTCGTGGTCCTCGACATTGGTCTCGGCATAGCCGCCCCAGCTCCAGAAGTTACAGCCTGCAAACTTGCCGCCCTCAGCCTTAGCCTTCTCAATCATCGCGAATACAAAGGTGTAATACTTATCGCGGCACTCTACGCCACTCTCCTTGCGGAAATCCATATTGTCGCGGGGCATACCAAACTCCTCAACAACAAGAGGTTTATTGATTTTCTCCGCCAACTCAATGTGCATATTGATATACTCCTCGGTATTCTCGCACGAGCGCTGCAAATCCTCCTGCATCTTATCGCCACGCATCCATTTCCAGTTGTAGGGCCATACGTGGCAGTTGATATAGGAAATCTCGGGGATGCCGTGTATCTTCTCGCAGAGATCCATATCCCACTCGCAGCCATAGTAACCCTCCGAGCCGGTAGATATCATATGGTTGGGGTCGAGCTCGCGGATGAGCTTCGCAGATGTTGTAATCCACTCGGCGAATGCCTCCTGGTTGTTCACCTCCTTGCTGCTGAAGGCGCGTGGCTCGTTAGATATCTGCCATGAGAAGATTGCTGGGTCGTCGATATACTTGACGCCAGTATAGCGATTTGTGCGCGATACGATGTAGCGCACATGGTCGTAGAAGATCTCCTTAGCACGCTCGTTGCGCACGAACTCACCAGCAAAGGTATTATATGAGAACCAGCCATCTACGCGTGGCACAAGCACAGGGGTGTTGTTCGCCCACGCCACATACTGTGTGTAGCCACCGCTCCACTCCCAGGCGTTGTTGAAGTACAACACGGCAGTCATATTACGCTTGCCAAGCTCCATCATCAAAAAGTCGAGACCCTGGAGCACATCGTCGTTATATACGCCAGGCTCCGACTGTAGGTTGGGCTCGATCTTGCCCAAGAGTCCATTCTCGCCCTCGCCACCGATAAGTATGCGTAGGTTGTCGATGCCGTTCGCCTTCATAAAGTCGAGCTCCTTGATGAGGCGCTCGCGGTTGCCACCCTCGCCCTCCGAGCCGAGGATTGCGCCATACCAGAAGTTGGTGCCTACGAAGTAGTAGGGCTTGCCGTCGCGCATAAACTGTCCATCCTGAACGGTGATGATACCCTGTTTCTTGGGCTTCTTAGCCTCTGCCGTGTGTGGCATTGCAATGAGGCATGCGAGGAGCACGAGGCTCGCAAATGTGAATAGTCTCTTCATATCTCGATAATGTTATTATTCTCCGCTACAAAGGTAGTAAAAATTTACTCTATATCAATAACCGCCATGTCGCTATGCGTGCCTATGCGGAAGGGAGGTCCCCACAATGATAGCCCTGAGGATACGTAGGCGTGGGTATTCTTCCACTTACGATAGCCGTGGCTTTGGTCGTACATGGCATCCACAAGCCAGCTTAGAGGCCACACCTGTCCGCGGTGCGTATGTCCTGAGATGTGTATATCTACACCCAACCTATCGCTTGTGGCTATGTCGTAGGGCTGGTGGTCGAGAACAACAATAGGAAGCGAGCTATCGACCATCATAACCAACGAGTCGAGAGGCTTGCGCTTATGGTTAGATCTGTCGTCGCGACCCACAATCTGGATGCCCGAGGGGAGTGTTACGATGCTATCGCGTAGCATGACAATAGGGCTTGTGGCAATATGCTTTGCACATCGCTCTATGTTGCTGATATACTCATGGTTACCCGGCACCATATATATGCCATCGCGTGCCTCGATGCGCTTAAACTCCTCGAGCATATCGCCCTCGATGACGGGCGTTATGCTGTTGTCTATGAGGTCGCCAACGATAAGCACCACATCGGGATTATGGCTATTTACCATATCTACATAACGCGCTAAGTCCTTGCGCGAGGTGCCATGCCCAAGATGCACATCGCTAATGGCAACAATGCGATATGTGCCGCCCTCGATGGGCTTCTCTACATCTATGGTGATATGTTCGGCGCGTGGCATACGGTAGTTGATATAGCCGTAGATAAGCAGCGGTGTGGTCACCGCAAGGGCGTACAAGAAGCTATGCCCCATAGATGGCACAAAGCGCCCTATGATGTCGAAGAGCGCCGTTGCGAGCACCATATATAATAGAAATACCATCCACACAGAGCCTACCTTGAATAGTCCCTGCGTGAGTGTTATATTGCTATCGCGAAGAGCAAATGAGATGAAGAGTGCCATGGCGGCAACCCAAAAGAGTATCGAGAGTGCGATGCGCCCTCCGAGGGGCATAAATGCTATGGTCTGCAGAAATCTCCAATATAGGTAGCCATTGCCACCCATATAGACCACCATCATCGCTAACCATGCCCACATCATACTCTCTTCGGTTATTTGCGGGGCATATACCCCTGATTATAAATACTGATCATGCCCTCTTTGTGAGTCCTCTTTTCGATGCCTCCTCCTCCATTAGGCGGTAGGCAGCATCGTAGTCGTTAGGTATCACACCATCGAGGATGGCATTCTTGATTACCTCCTTAATCTCGCCAATGACGGCGCATGGCGGAATGTCATACTCCTTCATTATTATCTCGCCCGTGATTGGTGGCTGGAAGTTGCGTATGCGATCTCTCTCCTCAAGGTCGCGTAGCTTCTCCCTCACTAATTGGAAGTTCTTAAGATAGCGTTGCACCTTGCTGTCGATACCCGAAGTAATATCTGCCTCGCAGAGCGTCATCAGCTTCTCGATGTCGTCGCCCGCCTCGAACAGAAGACGGCGCACCGCCGAGTCAGTAACGAGGTCCTCGGAGAGGACAATAGGGCGCATATGTAGGAATACCATCTTCTGCACAAAGCGCATAGGCTCACCCAAAGGTAGCTTCATACGGCGGAAGATATGTGGTATCATCTTTGAGCCCACCACCTCATGCTGGTGGAATGTCCAGCCATGACGAGCATCGTAGCTCTTTGTTGCTGGCTTGCCAATATCGTGCAAAAGGGCTGCCCAGCGTAGCCATAGGTCATCGCTGCGCTTGGCGAGGTTGTCTAATACCTTCAGCGTATGCTCGAAGTTATCCTTGTGTGCATGCTTGCCGCGGCGCTCCACACCTACCATATTCTCCAACTCGGGAAGCACATATTTCAACAACCCCGTCTGATGCATGTACATAAGACCTATCGAGGGTACTGGCGATGCCATCATCTTGTTGAACTCTGTGGCTATGCGCTCGCGAGTGATAATCTTAATACGCTCTGCTTGGCGACAAATGCCGTCGAAGGTCTCAGCGTCGATGTCGAAGCCGAGCTGTGCAGCAAACCTTACAGCGCGCATCATGCGCAGAGGGTCATCTGAGAATGTCTTATCTGGCTCACAAGGGGTGCGGATGATGCAATCCTCCATATCCTCCATGCCCCCAAACGGATCGACAAGCTCGCCAAAGCGATCGCCGTTGATACACCACGCAAGGGCATTTATCGTGAAGTCGCGGCGGCGTTGGTCATCCTCCAACGTGCCACTCTCGACATGAGGGTTGCGCGAGTTGGGAGAGTAGCTCTCCTTGCGCGCACCGACGAACTCCACCTCTAAGTTGCCGTAGCGCACCATGGCGGTGCCATAGGTCTTGAATACCACCACCTCGCTATTCAGCTCGCGTGCAAGCTCCTCGGCAACAGCAATGCCACTGCCCACAACCACAACATCAATATCCGATGAGTGGCGGCGGAGATAGTAGTCACGGACATATCCACCAACAACATACGCCTCTACACCCATACGATCGACGATGGGCGTTATGTGTTTAAATATAGGGTGTTTAAGGGGTGCTATCATCCTACTTACTCTCCTGAGCGCGACGTATGCAGCGCTGGTAAATCTCTACGGTATTCTCTAAGCCCCAGTACAAGGCATCGCTGATGAGTGCATGACCTATCGACACCTCGTCAACCCATGGAATACGCTCTATGAAGTACTGCAAATTCTCGGTGTTGAGGTCGTGACCAGCATTGAGACCAAGACCCACGCGGCGCGCCTCCTCGGCAGCTGCTACGTATGGTGCTATGGCTGCCTCGCGATCCTCGGCATAGCCTGCGGCATAGGCCTCGGTGTATAGCTCCACGCGGTCGGCACCACACTCCTTGGCAGCTGTAACCATCTCAACCACAGGGTCTACGAAGATAGATACACGAATACCTACCTTATGGAAGCGCTCTGCCATGCCACGCAAAAAGTCACGATTTTTGATAGTATCCCAGCCTGCAGATGAGGTTATGGCATCCTCGGCATCAGGCACAAGTGTCACCTGAGCTGGGCGCACCTCCTCAACAAGCTCGCAGAAGCTCTCAATGGGGTTACCCTCGACGTTAAGCTCGGTGGTGATATTAGCCTTTAGCTCGCGCACATCGCTGTAACGAATATGGCGTGCGTCGGGGCGTGGGTGTACCGTAATACCGTCAGCGCCAAACTGCTCAATGTCGAGCGCAGCCTTCAATAGGTTGGGTATGTTTCCGCCTCGCGAGTTGCGAACAACGGCAATCTTATTTACGTTAACGCTTAATTTTGTCATAATTTTATTATCTTTGCGTTAGCAAAGTTACGATAATTTTTCATTTTGGCACAATGAACATAATACTTTTTTCACGTAAGCAGGTTATTCATCACCCCGAACAGCTCACAAAGATGCTGAGTGCATTGACTCGTTTAGGTGTTGACTATACTATAAATGAAGATTTTGCCTCGGACATAGAGCAGCTTCTCAATATGACTGTCGCCCCTGAGCATCGCTTCGTTGGAGCTATCGAGGCCACGGGCGACGATGTGGTCGTCACCTTTGGTGGTGATGGCACTCTGCTTGAGGCGGTGGGACTCCTTCCCAACTACGACATCCCTGTTGTGGGTGTTAACTGTGGGCGTTTGGGCTATCTTACGGTAGATGATGGTAGCGGTGTTGGGGAACTTATGGAGCGTATTGTACGTCGTGAACTACCTACCGAGCAGCGCGATATGCTCAGTGTGGATGGTGATATAGAGTGCCCTGGTAAGTGCTTGGCTCTTAATGAGGTAGCTATACATCGCCACGGTGCCACAATGATCTCTATAGAGGCATTTATCAATGGCAATGCTGTGGCAAAATACCATGGCGATGGTCTTGTAATATCAACCCCCACAGGCTCTACTGCCTACGCTCTGAGTGCTGGTGGACCTATCCTTGATCCCACATGCCGTTGCTTCATATTGGCGCCTCTTGCACCACACAATCTCACCATGCGCCCCATCGTGGTGCCTAACGATAACACCATAACCTTGAAGCTTTCGTCACGTGGTGGCGATGCCTTCCTCTCTGCCGATAACCGTACCTATACCCTCCATGATGGAGCATCCATAACCCTCCGTCTTGCCACCGAGCGTCTTATTTTGGCCACTCCACATAATAATACTTTCTACGACACGTTAAGAGAGAAGATGATGTGGGGCGTTGATAATAGGTGAAACGTGGGAGTTGAAAAAGGGGAGTATGCTTTGCGTTATGCGAAGCATAGCTTCTTTTCAAGTATATCACTAATACTCAGCATGTTGTATTGCTATCTTGCGCGTGCGCATGAAAAATAGTCGGCGCACTATTGCAATTTGTGGATTTTATTGCTTACATTTGCAAGTTATTATGAGTGAAAAAAGAGCCATACCTAAACACGTAGCCATCATCATGGATGGTAATGGTCGCTGGGCGAAGCAGCACGGCAAGGAGCGTTATGAGGGTCATATCGCCGGTGTAGAGTCTGTGCGTGGCGCTGTGCGTGCCGCAGCGCGCAATGGCGTGAAGTGGCTTACGCTATACGCCTTCTCAACTGAGAATTGGGGTCGTCCCGCAGCAGAGGTTGAGGCCATCATGGAGCTCTTCTGCAAGAGTGTCATGGATGAGTGCGACGACCTTAAGAGGCAGGGCGTGCGAGTAAAGGTGATGGGTGAGCGCACCCGTTTCTCGGAGCGTGTATTGGCAATGATTGACCATATAGAGAGCTTCACGGAGGGTGGTGAGCGTCTTACGTTGGTGTTGGCGTTCAACTACTCGTCGCGTCGCGAGATGGTATTGGCCGTTCAGGATATAGCGCAGAAGGTAAAGAGCGGTGTGTTGGACGCGGAGTCAATAGATGAGGGCGTGGTTGCCAATCATCTTATGACGTGCGGTATGCCCGACCCCGACATGATAATACGTACCAGCGGAGAGTGTCGCCTAAGTAACTTCCTCCTATGGCAGGCATCATATGCAGAGTTCTACTTCCCAGCGGTGATGTGGCCCGACTTTACGGAGGAGGAGTTCGACAAGGCGTTGGAGGTATTTATGCAGCGCGACCGTCGCTACGGCTTGGTAACAGATGAGGAATAGAAATAGCTTTTCTACGAACAATGATAAGAGCATTTAAGATATTTGCAGTCACCGTTGTGGCGATATTGGTGCAGATGGCATCGGCGGAGGCGCAGGTGCGCACTGTCAACTACAATATTGGTGATGACCAGAACAATAAGGTTAGTGACTCAATAGACTTCGACCTCAAGACCCCGATATTGACTGAGGGTGATGGCAGGTTGTACTACATCCGCAACATCAACCTTCACGGCGTGAAGTACCTTAATCACGACATCCTCAAGCAGTCGGCAGGACTCATTGAGGGTGACTCTATCTATCTGCCCAGCTCATTCATCTCGAATGCCATGCACCGCCTATGGGCGCCACGCTACTTCTCGGATGTGCAGATAGGTGCCACCATCGAGGGCGACTCGTTGGATTTGGAGATCTTCCTCAAGGAGCGTGCGCGAATTCTCACGTGGAACTTCGAGGGTGTGTCGAAGAGCAAGAAGGAGGATTTGCGCGATGAGGTGCTCAAGCTACGTCGTAATACCGAGCTCTCGGACTATGTTATCGACAAGAATGTGAAGCTCATCAAGGAGCACTACGAGTCGAAGGGTTTCAGAAATTGTGAGGTGGAGGTGCGTCTTACCAACGACTCTGTATATGAGCAGTGCGTGAATGTTACCTTTGTTATCGACCGTGGCCCTAAGGTGCGTGTGGGTAAGATCAACTTCAGCGGCAACGACTCGTTCGAGGATAAGCGCCTGCGCCGTACCTTCAAGAAGACACACCAGAAGAGCATCCTCTTCTTCCAGAATAGAAAGCTCAACGAGGATGACTATGAGGCCGATAAGGAGTTGTTGTTGGACTTCTATAACTCGCGAGGCTATCGCAACGCATCGATTGTTCGTGACTCTGTATACTATATCGACGATCAGACTCTCGGCATCGATATAGAGGTTGAGGAGGGCAATCAGTTCTACATCCGAGATGTTAGGTGGGTGGGTAACTCAATATATACTACGGAGTACCTAAATAACCTCCTCGGCATACATCCTGGCGATGTCTACGACAAGAAGTCTATGCATAAGCGCCTCGGCATTGGCAAGGAGATGAACCCCGAGGAGATGTCCATATCGTCGCTCTACCAGAATAACGGCTACCTCATGTCGCAGATTGAACCTGCCGAGATTGTGGTAGGACCCGACTCTCTCGACTTGGAGATCCGTGTATTCGAGGGCAAGGCATTCACCATCAATAATGTCGGTATCTCGGGCAATATGCGTGTCAACGATGAGGTTATCCGCCGCGAGCTATATGTTCGTCCGGGTGAGCTCTATAACCGCGCCCTATTGATGCAGACCATGCGTACGCTCATGGGCATGGGACACTTCGATGAGCAGGCAATTGTCCCAGATATCCAGCCTGTGACCGACGAGCTTGTCGATGTTAACTGGCCATTGCAGGAGAAGGCATCCGACCAGTTCAATATCGCCGGTGGTTGGGGCTCGGGTACCTTCGTAGGTTCTGTGGGAATTACCCTCAACAACCTCTCGATGCGCAACTTCTTCAAGAAGGGTGCATGGCGTCCATACCCATCGGGACAGAACCAGCGTTTGCAGATTTCGGGACAGACAAACGGTACATACTACAAGGCATTGTCGTTGAGCTTCACCGACCCATGGCTTGGTGGTCGTCGTCCTAACTCGTTCTCCATTTCGGGATATATCTCTGAGCAGAATAACGCCTACTACGTATGGCAGAATGCCACCATGCACTACCGCTCGGCGGGTGTGGCTATCGGCTTTGGTAAGCGTCTACGTTGGCCCGATCCATACTTCACCTTCTATGGTGAGTTGGGCTATCAGCGCTATGGTCTAAAGGGTTGGAACTCGTTTATCATCAGCGACGGTGTATCTAACACCCTTGCTCTGAAGCTTGTGTTGCAGCGCTCATCTGTCGATGCGCCATTCTTCTCGCGATCGGGTTCGGAGTTCACACTCTCGGTGCAGGCAACACCTCCATTCTCAGCATGGGATGGCAAGGACTACGCCTCAACAGAGCTTAGCGACCAGGACCGCTACCGCTGGATTGAGTACCACAAGTGGTTGTTGAAGGGTCGTTGGTACTTCCCACTAACGCGCAACCAGAACCTTGTGCTTATGCTTGGTGCCGAGATGGGTTACTTGGGTCACTACAACAAGAATAAGGTGTCGCCATTCGAGCGTTTCGAGATTGGTGGTGACGGTATGACGGGTTATAACATCTATGGTGTCGACATCATCGCTCTGCGTGGTTATGAGGATGGTGCGCTCGATCCATCGAGCTACTACTCTGTGGCATATAATAAGTATACCATGGAGTTGCGCTACCCTGTGATCCTCAAGCCAAACTCATCAATCTACGTGCTCGCCTTCTTGGAGGGTGGTAATGGCTTTAACTCATGGAAGGAGTTCTCGCCATTCAAGATTAAGCGTTCGGCGGGTGTCGGTGTGCGCCTCTACCTCCCAATTGTGGGCATGATTGGTATTGACTGGGGTTACGGTTTCGACCCAGCATATGGCAAAACTAAGCCAAGTGGCTCGCAGTTCCACTTTGTCTTGGGTCAGCAGTTCTAATTAGTAGTCTGGTGGCAATAAATTTGATATGTAGTACGCTATATAATAGAAGATCACTTAAAACTTTACGATTATGAAAAAGATGATTCTTACATTTGTGTTGGCTATGATGACAGCGGGCCTTGCTTCAGCGCAGAACTATATGGTTGTGGATAGCGAGAAGGTCTTCAAATCGCTCAGTTCATATACCTCAGCATTGGATAGCATCGACAAGCTCGCCGAGCAGTATCAGCAGAAGGTAGATGCTAAGTTCCAGGAGGTTGAGCAGTTGTATAATACCTATATGCAGCAGCGTGCCTCGCTTTCGGAGAGCTACCGCCAGCAGTACGAGCAGATGATTTTGCAGAAGGAGGCTGAGGCTACCGAGTATCAGGAGTCGTTGTTCGGCACTGAGGGAGAGTTGATGAAGAAGCGCATGGAGCTTATACAGCCTATCCAGGAGAAGGTGTTTGGTGTTATAGAGAGCTTCTCGAAGCAGTATGGCTACGACTTGGTTATCGACATTTCGGCGAACCCCACCGTGTTGTACTACTCATCGAGGATTGATTATACCGACCGTATTATCTCGGCACTTAAGTAGAAAACTTAGATATTTTTAACGATTATAATTTACAAATGATGAAGAAGTTATTGAAACTGACCCTTGCCCTTGTTTTTGTTATTGGAGCAACATCGGCGTCAGCGCAGAAGTTAGGTCGTGTAGATCTTGCAGCTATTGTCCCAAACATGCCTGAATACACTGAGGCTGTTGCTAACCTTGAGTCTCTTGGTAAGGAGCTATCAGCACAGTTGGAGCAGATGAACGTTGAGTTCAACAATAAGTATGCTGATTACGATAAGAACGTTAGCACATATAGCGACTCTGTGCGTCAGATGAAGGAGCGCGAGCTTATGGAGATGCAGCAGCGCCTTCAGGATATGCAGCAGTATGCACAGCAGGATTTGCAGAAGAAGGAGGCAGACCTTATGACCCCTATCTATGAGAAGGCAAATGCCGCTGTTAACAAGGTGGCAGCAGCTGGTGGCTACGCCGTTGTCTTCAGCACCGCTGGTGACCAGGCGTCATCTGCAGGCTTGGCATACTTCGACCCTGCGCAGGTGAAGGATATCACCGCAGACGTTAAGAAGGAGCTTGGTATTCAGTAATCCTTTATACCTATGTTTAATATGGGGGGCAAATATTTGTGCCCCCTTTTTTACTAATTTATAGAACATCCCTACTATCATGGCAGAGGAGTTTGTTGTCGCCACGGGCGATAAGGAGAGTAAGTACGAACTATTGCATCGACAGGTGGCGGCACTTGTCGAGGGTGAGAGCGATGCTATTGCCAATATGGCGAATGTAGCTTCGATGATTGATGCTACGTTTCATTTCTGGTGGACGGGCTTCTATCGTGTTGTTGGCGACGAGTTGGTCTTAGGACCCTTCCAGGGACCCTTGGCGTGTAGCCGTATTGCCTATGGACGAGGCGTGTGTGGCACCGCTTGGCGCGAGGGGCGTACCATCGTTGTTGAGGATGTCGACAAGTTTGAGGGGCATATAGCGTGCAGCAGCGCCTCACGTAGCGAGATTGTCGTGCCGATGATTAAGGATGGTGTGGTCGCGGGTGTGCTGGATGTAGATAGCGAGCATCTTGCCACGTTCGATGATGTCGATAGAGTGTGGCTTGAGCGTATCGTGAAGCATCTTGTTGTGTCGATGAAATGATAAATGGCAGCGAACAAACGCTGCCATTTATCATATTAGTTTAATCTTACCACTGGATATGCTCTGTTGTTATCCTCGCCAACCCATATCCACTTCATCTTGTTGCCTGCGACAGATCCCTCTACAATCTTTAGCTTCATTTGGTATGTTCCACCACCATCTTCGTATTCCTCCTCGACAATACAGATAATGCACTCCTCCTCAGAGTCATATGTCCACTTCTTAATGTTTTCGTGGTTATCGACGCGACCTCCGTCAATTTCGGTTACAACGCCTGTGCCATCGGCTTTGAAGTCATATAGTATGTATCCGGCATCATCGCCAGCCCCCTCTCTAAATGTTAGTTTCCACTCGCCAACAAGACCGCTCTTATCGTTCTCTTTGGTGTTTGACTTATCATTACATCCAACAAGTGCAGTAAATGACGCTGCAATGGCTAACATCGCAAATAGTTTTTTCATAGTAGTTCGTGTTAAGTTATTAATTATTTCTCTTAGGTTCCCGATTGTATATATAGAGAGGGTATTGACCCCATGATTATATCATCGTTAGTAAAAAAATTCTATCGCTATACTACTTATATATATAGGTAGCCGTGCAAGAGTAATAATAAACTACCCCAGGAGTTCAATTCGAACCCTGGGGTCAGTTTATTGATAGCACATTGCACCTTGGTCTATCGCTCAGGCTTAATATCCTTCACGCGAAGCTGCTTCGATACGGTGCCACGATAGTGGTTCTCGACAATCTGATAACATACCGATATAGGCTTTCCAGCGCGCACCCACTCGTAGTGCGTAGGCTGCTGGAAGGCGATAGCGGCTATCGACGTGTGAGGCTTCTGCCTCTGGATAAGATCCATGCGTAGGTGGTCGCACTCAGCACCTACAAGGCGTGCATCACCATGGTTGCTTGCTCC
>JAZSBD010000049.1:0-36443 GCA_045602255.1 Alistipes sp. | reverse complement strand
GCTATCGACTACTTCGAGTCGAATGCTCGCCTCGATGGCGTTATGGAGGGTGGCGTAGCAATCTTCGCTGCGGGTAACGAGACATACCCACAGCCCTGCTACCCAGGTGCCTACCATAAGTATGTCTGCGTTACGGCGATGTCATCGGACTACACCGCGGCCTACTATACTAACTATGGACCAGGCTGCAATATTGCTGCTCCAGGTGGCGATGCCAACTACGGCACTGTGTATTGCATATCGTCGACCTCAACCAGCCTCCAATATGGCTATGAGTATATGCAGGGTACCTCGATGGCTACACCTCATGTTACTGGTTGCGCCGCTCTTGCGCTGTCGTACGCACTAAAGCAGGGCTACACGCTCACGCCAGACTACCTCCGCGCGCTCATTCAAACCTCGGTGCACGACATAAACCAGTATCAGACAGGCACAAAGCAATTTTTTGACTATAATACTGGTTCATACTATGATATGAATCTTGCACCCTACGCAAAAAAGCTTGGCTCGGGATATATCGATGCACACCTCTTGCTGATGCAGATGGACTCTACGCCCTGCCTCTACATCAAGAGTGGCGAGGAGGCAACACTCTCGCTTGACGAATACTTTGGCGATGACTCCGAGTCGCTGACATATCAGGGTTGCGAGGTTACGGACGAGGTGCGCGATGCACTCGGCATACAGGGCAGGCCTCGCATCGAAAATGGTCTGCTCACAATCCAGTGCAACAAGCCGGGCACGGGCCGTATCAAAATCTACGCTATCATCGGTGGCGAGAGTGCCGGCGGTGGCAACTCTATGGGCGGTATGGTTGTAGAGCGCGAAGCTGAGTTGGTTGTGCGTGGCGCCAAGGCCGAAAATGGAGGCTGGCTGTAATTTTAGTTGTTAGTTTTTAGTTGTTAGTTTTTAGAGGAGGAGGTTACTAATTACTAATACCCTAACTCATTAATTCAAGAAGAAAATGAAACGATACCTATATATATTATTAAGCGCTTTGGCGGTGGTGGGCTGTAAGCCTCAGCCAACGCCTGCACCAGAGCCCGTTGTGGAGTACCACTTCGGCACTATGAGCGCCGAGACATCGGCGAATAGCGCTACAATCACTGCCGACATCCCCACAATCACCATTGATGGCGTAGAGGATAAGAGTGCTACATTCTCACTCGGCTACTACGAGGAGGGGCTGCTCTTCAGCGACCGCACCATTGTCGAGGAGTACACCACCGAGGGTGGCAAGGCAATCTTCGCCATCGAGGGTCTTAAGCCCAACACACAATATACAGCTCTTCTTAGCCTTAGCAGTGCAACGGCCGAAGAGCGAGAGAGTGAGCCTATAACCTTCCGCACAGCGGAGCATACGCCCAAGTGCGAGATAAACTTAAACGCCAGGGTAGATGCCAAGGGTATTATGGCGACCATAGCGCTTAGCAATGTGGAGTATCTTGTCGATGGTGCAGCGCAGGAGATAAAGAGCGTAGAGTTGGAGTATCGCCTGAGCAACAGCGCGTGGACAAAGGCAGATGCTACCGACAAGGCGAGCATCCGCATCCCCACAGAGGGTGCAGAGTGGCTTGAGGAGAGTAGCGACTACATCTATCGCATAACCATCACACCTGAGGGCGACTACGAGCCAATAACCTCTGCCGAGAGCGCATTTACGACTCGCTATGCCGAGGTTACGGCCAATATATCGAAGCCCGAAGTGGCTATCGTAGGCGAGAAGATTGATATCGAGGTCAATAGTGTCGAGGTGCTCTTCGATGGCGTGGAGATTAACGACTACAAATACTTGGATTACTACATCTACTATCGTGAGGCCGACACCGAGAATTGGACAACGACAAAGTGTGAGCCTCAGGGCGACAAATTGGCCCTTACGCTCGTTGTTGCATCGTTTAGCGAGGGTCTAAGCTATGAGTTTGCAGGCGCTGTCAAGGCGGGTGCCGAGCATAAGTTGTACCTATCCGAGGTAGCCACACTCGCCATTCCCAAGAGCGAGGAGCCTACACCTCCTACACCACCTTCTCCGCCTATAAGTGGCGATGCCGACACATCAGTTTTGGCAGGTAGCTGGCATCTTACCGAGTGGCGAGGCACTGAGCCCTCTTTCGATGTCTACCTCTCGATTAGCGAAGATGGCGTTGTAACACTATGGCAGCGCATCGAGAGTCGTGAGTGGGAGCTCTTTATCAGCGTTGTAGGCTTCGAGAACGGCATAATCTCAGGCCAATATAGCGATGGTGTAGCGTGGAGCACATCGTATAGCGTGGAACTTGGCGACAACACAATGACCTGGAAAGATACTGCGGATAGCACCGACATCTCGATATACACACGCTCGGAGCTTCCCGATAGTCTGCCTTCGACAGCCACAGCAACAACACGCTCAACCGTACGAGAGCGTTTCTTGTAGCCGAGGCAAAACAGAAAAAAGCAAAAAACTAAAAAAATATGGGTGTTTATGCACCCATATTTTATTTTTTTGCATATATTTGCATTATATTCATAAGCAACGCAAAGAATATAAAACTAATATTAACCAAATTTTTTAGATATGAAAAGTGTAAAATCGCTACTTCTTATAGCTCTTCTTGCCTTGGGCTTTGTAGCCTGCGAGAAGGACCCTGCAACAGATGAGAAGAGCCCAGTAATCAAGGTCGATGCCACCGAGATTAAACTTAACTCTCACGGCGAGAGCTTAGAGATTGGCTACCGCATCGAGAATGTCGAGCCCTCAGAGCGCAAGAGTATCAATGTCGAGAACCTTGCAGAGTGGCTCGATGTAGAGGTTGGCGAGGAGACAATCCTCCTTACTGCCGAGAAGAACAACACCACACAGGGGCGTGTGATAAATATTATCGTAAAGTACGAGGGCGCCGAGAGTGTGGAGATTAGCGTAATGCAGGAGAACATCGAGGTACCTCGCGAAAACCTGACGCTCGAATTGACGATTAGCGAGATTGGCCCAACATCTATCACCATCGACATCACGGCATCGCACCCCGATATGACCTGGATACCGATGGTTACATACAAGGAGTATTGGGATCAGAAGCCAAGCGATGAGGATGTATATATCTCCGACCTTGCATACTTTGAGTATCTTGCCGACAATGCTGGCATCACACGCGAGGAGTTCCTCGTTGATATGCTGGGTATGGGCTCGCAGGAGGGCATCGTAATTGATGGCCTCACACCTAATACCGAGTATGTAATCTACGCCTACGGCCTTACGGCAGATGGCGAGCGCACCACCGACATCGTATCTCGCGAGGCCACAACCGAGAAGCCCTTTGAGGGCGACATCACCTTCGACTTCGACATCAAGGAGGAGGATTACATCATGGAGTTTGTCGTTACACCTTCGCACAAGGGTGTAAACTACTATCACGGTGTAGCCACTGAGGCCGAGATTGAGACTTGGAAGGAGTTGGCCGCAAGCGACAACCTTCGCGATGCTATTCAGGTTGGCGATATCGAGGCAAATATCGATATGTTTGTAAGCTACGGCTTTATCGACTCTCGCAAAGAGTATTTCGATATGTGCAATGTCTACGACACAGTAGATGATGGCTGGGAGCGTGTCAAGGCCGACACCAAGTATATCCTCTACGCTGCGAAGTGGGACGAGGAGTGCCAGCTTCTTGGCGAGGTATCGACTGCAGAGTACACCACAGCACCCGCCGAGATGTCGAACAACAAATTTACCGTTGAGATTAAAGAGGTTAACCAATCTCAGGTAACCGTAGTCGTTAAGACCACAAACTACGACCCCTATGTCATCATTCCTATGAAGAGTGAGGATATCGAGGGTATGACAGATGATGAGATATACAACTATGTGATTAGTGCCTACGACTACTTGGTGAGCGAGTATACCTTCAATGGCAACCATACACGCACATTCTCGCGTATGCGCCCCGAGACCGACTATACAATCCTCGTCTTCGGTAATACCGCAGGCACTATGACCACCGAGATGGTCAAGGTGGAGGTAACGACCACCGCATCGGGCGACCCGAAGGATTGCACCTTCACATTCAACATCGTACCCGGCTCAGATACCGTTTGGTTTGAGATTGACCCCTCTGATAAGGGACACTTCTACAACTGGCTTATCTACCCTGCCAACATCACCGCTGAGGAGGCCAAGAGCTATATCCACGACACGATACTCGGCAAGTATTACGAGGGCGACATCCCTGCATTCTCCTCTTGGGAGCTTACTCAGGGCTATCTGACCACTACGGCATACGACCTCTTGCCCGAGACCGACTACAAGATTGGCGTTGTGATTATGGACTACGAAACTGCGGAGTTTATCACCGATATGGTATTTAGTGAGGTATTCACCACCCAGGCTATGCAGTATGCCGATATCGATATTTCGGTAGAGTGGAGCGACTACTGGGACGGTGAGGCACTCTTCAACTACGGCTACTCGCAGTTCGAGGGTTGCGACAACGAGGCTATCCTCCCTGTTAGCGTAAATATCGAGGGTGATTACGATGAATACTACTACGCAATATACAGCCGCGATCTCACGGACGAGCAGACTCTGCCCGATGAGATGTTCTACGACGACCTTAGTCAGGGCTACTCTATCAAGAGTATGATTGTCTCTGTGCCCTTCGACACCGAGATGACCATTGTTGCCGTAGCATACGATGCTATGTTTTTGCCGAGCAAGCTCTTCCGCGAGCTTATCTACCTCACAAAGGAGGGTGCAACGCCTGTCAAGGAGTTCGAGAAGATTGGAGGTTCGCCCTCAGCACTTGAGGCACGCACACTTGCTCATAGCGACAAGGGCATTATCCGAGGTGAGCGTAAGCAGTCGGTTGAAATTGTTGTGAGCGATGCCTACCGCAAAGCCATCGAAGAGCAGCGCAAAGCAAAGCTCGCATCGGAGGTTGCCGAGCGCCTCGAAAAGTGCACCCAAACTATAAGACGCATCGCAAGATAGATGACACAAGAGCTTGGAGATAACCTCTAAGCTCTTGTTCTTTTAATGAAATTATGAAAACTACCCACCTTACCCAAAATATCCATTTTACCTACCCTCTTTGCCCACTCCTACACTAAAAATTACGCCCTCTAAAATATATTAACTCACTCATTATTCGACGATTAACACTTTCTCTAAAAAAAAGAGTTTATGCTAAGTTTGTATCTTTGGAAAAATTAGTATCTTTGCAGGCCCGAAAAATGTTTTCGGGATATGGATTACAATAAATTAAGTATTAACTAAACTTTTAGAAAAGTGGATTCAAAGAGTTACAAGACTATCTCGGTCAAGGCAGAGGACGCTCAGAAGGAGTGGTTCGTGATTGACGCTACGAACGAGATTTTGGGACGCCTTGCATCACAGGTGGCTAAGATCCTCCGTGGCAAGAACAAGCCAAGCTACACTCCACACACTAACTGCGGTGACTATGTTATCGTAATTAATGCTGATAAGGTGAAGCTTACAGGCGCTAAGATGACCGATAAGGTCTATACACGTTACACCGGTTTCCCTGGTGGTCAGCGTTTTGCTACTCCAGCTGACTTCTTGACAACTGACAAGAAGCCTCAGTTCGTTGTTGAGCACGCTGTACGCGGCATGTTGCCTAAGACACGTTTGGGTGAGGCAATCATGAAGAATTTGAAGGTTTATGCAGGTGCTGAGCATCCACACGCTGCACAGAACCCTAAGGAGATTAAGTTAAACGAGATTAAGTAAGAATTATGGAAGTTGTAAACACCGTAGGTCGCCGTAAGGCAGCTGTTGCTCGCGTATTCGTGAAGCCAGGTACAGGTAAGATTACAGTTAACCATAAGGAGCTTGAGGTTTACTTCCCATTGAACATTCTTCAGTATGAGGTTAAGCAGCCTTTGTTGGTTACTAACACATTGGAGAACTACGACGTTATGATTAACCTCGTAGGCGGTGGTATCAAGGGTCAGGCTGAGGCAGCACGTATGGGTATCGCTCGTGCACTTTGCCAGATCGATGCAGAGATGCGTCCTATCTTGAAGAAGAACGGCTTCCTTATGCGTGATTCACGCGAGGTTGAGCGTAAGAAGCCAGGTCAGCCAGGCGCTCGTCGTAAGTTCCAGTTCTCTAAGCGTTAATTCGCCCAACGACCTACTTTCGGCAAAAGCACAATCAGGGTTCAAAACCGCGAGGACCACACCTATTGTCACAATGTCGCCTATGCGATGGCGGTTTGAAGTCGCTTGCTAAAGGCTTCGTCCGCAGGGTGTGCTGCCACGATGGTTGCCCGATTGCGATTAAACCTGCAAGAACAGTGTTACTCGCAGGTTGATTAAAGAGTTAAAAACAAAAAAAATTAAGAAAAAATGGCACGTACAGATTTTAATACACTTTTGGAGGCTGGTGTACACTTTGGTCACTTGAAGCGCAAGTGGTGTCCAAAGATGGCTCCATATATCTTCATGGAGAAGAACGGCATCCATATCATCGATCTTCACAAGACAGTTATCAAGCTTGATGAGGCTGCAGCAGCATTGAAGCAGATTGTTAAGAGCGGTCGTCGCGTATTGTTCGTAGCAACTAAGAAGCAGGCTAAGGAGATCGTTGCCGAGAAGGTAGCAGCCGTAGGTATGCCTTACGTTACTGAGCGTTGGGCAGGCGGTATGCTTACAAACTTCCCTACTATACGTAAGGCCGTTAAGAAGATGGCTACCATCGATAAGATGACCAACGACGGCACTTTCGACAACTTCTCAAAGCGTGAGAAGCTCCAGATTGCACGTCAGCGTGCAAAGCTTGAGAAGAACCTCGGTTCTATCGCTGACCTTAACCGTCTTCCTGCTGCATTGTTCGTTATCGACGTACAGAAGGAGCAGAACGCCGTTAAGGAGGCTAAGCGTTTGAGCATCCCAGTATTTGCAATGGTTGATACTTGTTGTGATCCAACCGACATCGATTACGTAATCCCTGCAAATGACGATGCTCAGAAGTCTATCGCTACTATCCTTGATGTAGTATGCGGTGCTATCGCTGAGGGCGCTGAGGAGCGCAAGCTCGAGAAGGAGAAGGAGGCTCAGGAGGCTGAGGCTCAGGAGGGCGCAAAGCAGGCAAAGCCACGCATCAAGAAGGCAGTTAAGGCTGCAGTTGATGCTGAGGAGGCTACTGTTGCTGAGGTTGTAGCAGCTACTGAGGAGGCTAAGGAGGAGTAATCCTCAGCCGAAAGGTCTGGGAGGCGCAACTCTCACAACAGATGAGAGAGGTATAATCCCATGAGCCGGCGCGAGCCAAAACATTACCGAGGGCGGGTAGGCATCATGCCCGCTCGCCTCGGTCTCTTTAAAACAAGATTAACAATAAAAAATTTACTGATATGGAAATCAAAGCAGCTGATGTAATGAAGCTCCGTAAGATGACCGGCGCAGGTATGATGGATTGCAAGAAGGCTCTTCAGGAGGCTGAGGGCGATTTCGAGCGCGCTAAGGACATCATCCGTGAGAAGGGTAAGCTAGTTGTAGCAAAGCGTTCTGAGCGCACTGCTACTGAGGGTGTTGTTGTAACTAAGATCGTTGGCCAGAAGGGTTACATCCTCTGCCTCGCTTGCGAGACAGACTTCGTAGCTCAGAACGTTGAGTTCGGTGCTTCTGCAAACGCTATGTTGGAGGTTGCTGTTGCAGCTGACGCAGCTGACCGCGACGCTCTTATGGCAACTAAGAACGCTGAGGGTCTTACAGTTGAGGAGATGGTAACTGAGAAGTCAGGTCAGACTGGCGAGAAGGTAGAGCTTGCTTACTACGCTCGTATCGAGGCTCCTTACTGCGTATCATACGTTCACTTCAACAAGAAGCTCGGTACCGTTCTTGGCTTCAACAAGGCTATCGATGAGGAGGTTGCTAAGAAGGTAGCTATGCAGGCAACTGCTATGGCTCCTATCTCTATCGACGAGAACGACTGCCCAGCAGACCTCGTAGAGAAGGAGAAGGCAATTCAGATGGAGATGATGAAGCAGGATCCTAAGAACGCTAACAAGCCAGAGGCAATCCTTGAGAAGATTGCTGAGGGTAAGATGCGTAAGTTCTATGAGGAGAACACTCTTCTTAACCAGGCAGTTGTTGGTGAGAAGGAGTCTATCCGCGAGTTCATCCAGAAGGCTGACAAGGAGGCTACAGTTGTAGCTTACAAGCGTTTCGCTTTGGAGGCTTAATATAACTGAAGCTGTCTAACAGGGCTACTTTGTCGTTCTTTGTTGCGATTAAGGCGAGAACAGAAATATGTTTACATGTTTTTGTCGAGCCAAAGTAACAAAAAGTAACTTAAGCCGAAAATTAGCTTTTGTTATACAACTTCTGACAAAATGGGGGTATCCAACAAATTTTGTGGATACCCCCATTATTCATTTACACTCTATTAACTACTTCGTCACACCTCTCACCTGAAGACCGATATATGTAGGTGTGGGCACTACCCCACTAAGGCTATCATTAATCATGATTGCATAGGCCATGCTCTTATCCTCGGTCACCACATAGGACGACCATAGGGCTACGGATGGCTTTGCGCCTGGGATAATCGTATCGGCAGCAATAAATATAGAGTTGCCATTAGGTCCCGTCACACTATAGCCACAACGACCCTCAGTCTCGACAGGCTCCCACGTACACCTATCTACAAGCTCCTCAACCTCCCTGCGTGTCGGCATTCGCCAACCTCTGCCAAAGCTATTTGTCACCACGTCATGGTGGCGCTTGCGCTCTATGTTGTGCATCTTCTCGCTGGGCGCATCGTAGTTATCTATGGTGAACTCACCCTTGCTCTCTATCTCGCCCCAGGCATATAGATCGCCGGCAAGGCTATCCGCCTCGGCGCCAACACTCACCTCCGCCCACTTAACGCTAAGACCGAGGTCAACATATCGGTAACCATTGAGATAACCTTCGGGCTCACGATTGCCACTGCCATCATCCTTCGACGAACGCAACACGAGGAAGGCAGCAGCGGCAAATAGGAGTGCCGAGCCAAAGAGTATTGCCACGACCTTGGCACGCTGCTTAAGCTCCGCTACGGCACGCTGCTTGCGCGTAGGCTCACCAGTACCACTATTAATATTCTTCTCTTCAGACATATTATACTCTGATATTAGTTAACAACATACAAAAGTAAGAAAAAATAGTCAATCAGCAAGTAGTAGAACAACAATTTAGATATGTTTTAGGATTGTTTTGCTTGCTAATACAAAAAATATGATTATCTTTGCGAGCTATTTATTAACTAATTAACATTTTGTAACCATGCCAAAAATGAAAACAAATGCCGCTGCAAAGAAGCGTTTTTCTTTCACCGGCACAGGTAAGATTAAGCGTAAGCACGCTTATCACAGTCACATCCTGACAAAAAAGACTAACAAGCGTAAGCGTAACCTTTGCTATTCAGGTACTGTATCTTCAGCTGATGAGGCTAAGATCAAGCAGTTGCTCGTGAAGTAATCTTCCGAGTGAGGTAAAGTAATAGCAGAATAGATTTTTTTATTTAACAATCGGAGCGCAATAGCCCTAAAGAGTGTGAGAGAATCACACCGCTATCAGCTCTATCAAAAACTTTTAATTTATGCCACGTTCAGTCAACGCTGTTGCGTCACGCGCAAGAAGAAAGAAGGTTTTGAAGCTTGCCAAGGGTAACTTTGGTTCAAGGGGAAACGTATGGACAGTTGCGAAAAACACTGTCGAGAAGGGTTTGCAGTTTGCATATGCACACCGTCGTGAGAAGAAGAGAAATTATCGTTCATTGTGGATCGTTCGTATCAACGCTGCAGTTCGCATGTACGGTATGACTTATTCAGAGTTTATCGGCAAGATGAATGTAAAGGGTATCGCTCTTAACCGTAAGGTTTTGGCTGACCTTGCACTCAACGAGCCAAAGGCATTCGAGGCAATTGTTAATGCAGTTAAATAGTTCGCTTCCACTTTGGAAGTAATGAGAGCCTACTCCGAAAGGGGTAGGCTCTTTGTTTCTGTATGAGCAGACTACTTACTCTTAATATTATATTTATCCTCTACTTGTGCATTATAGTACTCGAAACTTTTTGTAATTGAAATTTTAGATTTTACAAATATTCGACAAATGTAGATTAAAATACTACCACCTAGTATCACAAAACCCCAAAAACGCTGGTGAAGTTCGTCTTCAAAAATCAAGGTTATACTTAAAATTAGCATAAATGTAGCAACTACCATCATTGCTCCACTTAAAAATGATAGGCTTTTTGATGATGAGGTATCAACAACTAAGGTTGGTCTTTCTGTTGCCGACTGCATATCATGATTACACAAATCATTCAAATTTGTATGTTCAGCAAACACAACATCATCTGGTTTCTCAGATAATTCACTCATAACATTCTCTTTTAAATTAAGCAATAAATATCACGACCAAATTTTTATGCACATTAAGAATATAATGTGAATAAAGCATCATCGGCGAATTTATAGGTACGCTAATCTTTTGAAGAGCCCGCACCTAAGAATGCAATAACAGCCACAATTGCTAAAATCATTATAATAGCCTTAACGACATAATATAATACTATACCGCCTACAATAACGCCTATAATGATTAGTATTATCTTTATGGTTTTACGACGACGCGCTGCCTTGGCTTTCTCTTCAAGAATAGCAAGTGATGCGCTACTAGGCTGCCACTCTACCGCCTTATTATTAGCGGGTTTATGTTTTTGAGCAGGTGTAGCTGCGGGCCTATTAGTTGATTTGGTCGCGTAGCTCGATGTCGGGATATTTGTAGCCTTATACGCAGATTTAGGAGCGGGGGCCGACTTCTGCGATGTTATAACAGTTCTCTCATCTTCACGCGAATTGACAACGGGGGTATCACTGTTCAATATATACAAGAACTCCGATATAGAGTGTGGCCTATCCCTACGTTTTTCAGACATAGAGCGCTCAATGACAACACGCACATTCGAGGATAGTGACTTAGGCAATGCTGGAAGACCATCGTCAGCTATATCTGCAGCTTGTGGTGGTACGCTACCCACAACCAAAAAGTATAATGTCGCACCCAATGAATATATGTCTGTCTCGGGCGAGAATGTGCTAACACCACCCTGTTTATACTGCTCAAGAGGTGCAAAGCCATGGCTAACACCAACAGGGGTTGTGGAGGTTGCCTCACCACTTGCCACATCGTAGTGTTTAGATAGACCGAAGTCAATCAATATTGCACGGCCATCCTTCTTACGCACCATAATATTGCCTGGCTTTACATCGAGGTGCATTATCTGCTGCGAGTGAATATGTGACAAGGCTGTAGCAACCTCTATTATATATTCAACAGCCTCAGCCTCCTTAAGCTTACCACGACGCTTTACCATTGCACTAAGAGATTCGCCATCAACATAGTCCATAATATAGTAGGCAGTATTATTCTCCTCGAATACATCGTGTACTGCAATAATATTAGGGTGATCGAGAGCCGCAATGGTTTGTGCCTCCTTGATAAACTTAGTCTTAAACCTATTCATAGAGGCTGCGAAGCCATCAGATGATAGAGTAATCTCGCCAGTATCACTCTCACGCTTATAGAAATCTTTAGGGAAGAACTCTTTGATGCAGACCTTGCGCTTTGCCATAACCTGCTCAGCAAGATAGGTCATACCGAAGCCACCTCGTCCAAGATGACTTATGATGCGATATTTGCCACCCTGAAGTAGTACACCACTCTTAAGTTCCATATATTGGGTTATTAATAGTTAATCTTTCTACAAAGATAGTAAATATTTCCATATATAAGCATATTAAACATAAAGATTATAACGTATTTATGACATGCTCGAATAAAAGTTATGCCAATATAATAGAGCGCTTTTGCCACTATTTGTTAGAAGGATTAGATTTGGTCTACCGCAACAGATAATATTTGTTGATAGAATCCGTGCTATGTGGCGCATCACAAAAGGGACCACCCGAGGATAGTAGTAAACCTACAGCCCGGGGTGATCAACTTTTAGGGATGTGCCGCAGAGTGCGGCTTATCTCAACAAATTAAAATGGCATGTCGTCTATAACACCGGCAGATGATGCTGGCGTTGCCATAGGCTCCTCCACGAATGGTGGCATATCAGGCATTGCTGGCGCAGCGTTCTGCTGAAGTGGCTGCACGCGCCATGCACGAACATCGGTGTACCAGCGACCCTGATAGTTACGCGACTCTATGTCGAATGATACGAGGTAGCTCTCACCAACACGAAGAGATGCTACATCCTGCGCCTTGTTCATAAATGTTACTGCGAGTTCCTTGCCATACTGCTTATTAGGCTGCTCGAAGACTACGGTCTGACGCTCCCATGTGCCGCGTGCCGACTGACCCGATACGGGTGGGAGAATCTCCAATACTTTACCTTCAAATTCCATCTTTATAATATGTTTTAGTTAATTTCTTATGCAACAGATACGGCAATGCCGAGCGCCTCTACACGGTCAGCGATAAGGCGTAGCTCATCCTTCTCCACCTTATATATTGTCTGACAAGGGGTATCGCGGTCGAGGGAATATACCATAACCTGCTTAGGAGCTATCTCCTTAACAAGCTCAAGCCATGCTGATACCTCCTCCTCTGTGGTGTTATCCACCTTTGTGCCGAGGTACTCACCACGTAGGAACATGGTCTGAATGATAAGGTTACCCTTAAAGGTTTTGAGGAGCTCCACGGTGCGTGCCACGGTATAGTTACCCTGAGGCTTATTCATAAGCTGCACCGTAGCGTCAAATGCCGAGTCGAGCTTGAGTATATTGTTATCTACCCTACCCAGCGCACGACGCACATCCTCGCGGTGTATCTGTGTAGCGTTAGAGAGTACCGACACCTTGGCTGCAGGGCAGTGCTTATCGCGTAGGGCGATGGTGTCGTTGATGATATTCTCGAAGTCGGGGTGCATGGTAGGCTCGCCATTACCCGCAAAGGTAATCACATCGGGAGGTGTTCCCGCAGCGACCATCTTCTGTAAGGTCTCATCGAGCATGTTATATACATCCTCGCGCGCGTTGAAACGCTTCTTGCCAGGATTGTCGGCATTCCAGCCACACTCGCAGTAGATGCAGTCGAAGCTGCATAACTTAGACTCTATGGGTAGTAGGTTGACACCCAACGAGAGACCAAGACGACGCGAGCGCACAGGACCGAAGATAATGTTATCGTATAGTGAAGTCATTGTTTTAGGTTTTAGGTTTTAGCTGTTTAGGTTTAATCGACGTGCCATCGGATTATCTCTTTGCCCCTTTAGCACCACCGAGCTTCGCGCCATGCTTAGCCTGGTAGGCGAAGATATTCTCCGAGTAGCTTGTTGTCTTAAACTCCGAGTCGCGCTTACGCTTAAAGGCGATAGCTATGAGGCGGTCAACAAGCTCATCAAACTTAATGCCTGTAGCCTCCCATAGGTAGAACGACAAGGAGCCCGGGATGGTGTTAATCTCGTTGACGTAGATGTCATTTGTAGCCTCATCAATCATAAAGTCGATACGCGACACGCCGTCACATGCCAAGACACGGAAGGTCTTACATGCCGTAGTGCGGATAAACTCTGTTGTTGCCTCAGGGAGGTTAGCAGGTATCTCACGCACGGTAGAGTGCATGCCCTCAGAGGGTTTATTCTTGCCACCACCCAAGTACTTATCCTCATAGCTAAGTATCTCACCTGAGCGCACAGGAGCCTCACATACCGACGCCTGGCAGTCGTAGTAGTCGCCGAGCACCGAGCAGTTAATCTCCTTGAGACGCTCGACAAGACGCTCGACGATGATACGCTTAGAGTACTTAATGGCATTGTCCGTAGCCTCGATAAGTTCCTCCTCGTTATGCACAGCCTTGATACCTACCGATGAGCCGAGATTTGCAGGCTTGACGATAAGTGGGTAGCCCAATACCTTGGCGCGCTCACAGCATGCCTCACGCTCCGAAAGCCACTCCTTATCCGAGAACCATACGTAATCGACAACAGGAATGCCACTCTCCTTAAGAATCATCTTCATAGTAATCTTATCCATGCCATTTGCCGAGGCAAGAGGGTTTGGACAGGCATACGGGATACCAGTCATCTCGATAAGACCCTGGAATGAGCCATCCTCACCTGAGGTGCCGTGCAAACATGGGAGGATAACATCGATGGTTGTCTCCACCTCGCTGCCAAACAAAGGCTTATGAACGCGGTAGAGGTTGTTATCGCCATATATAGGGCGGAAATATACCTCCGTAACGCTCGCAAGAAGCGCATTCATATCGCGGTAGTTATCTGTTGAGCGGAGCTGCTCGCCTGTGTACCAGCGACCCTCCTTTGAGATGTATATAGGCACGATGTTATACTTCTCCTGGTTCATCGCCGCCATGGTCTGTGCCGCTGTGATAACCGAGATTTCATTCTCCACTGAGCGACCACCAAAAATTACACCTACGTTAATCTTCATCGTTATATTGTTTTATATTAGTTACTTAAATGAGTCAGGCAGGTCGTTCTCGTAGAGCACCACGTCGCCTACCTTGAGGTGTGGCTGAAGCTCCGCCATGGCCTCCGTAAAGGATGCTACGGGGTGTACCCTATCCTTAGGATAGCCGCCCTCAGAAAGACCCTCGACAATAGCCTTACGATTTACCTCGTTGACCACATATACTGCATCGGCCTTCGATAGTGCTATATCACGACCAAAAGCCCTATTATTATCATACTGTTTTGCGCCCATCTCTACAAAGCCTGGGGTGACAACATAGCGACGTCCCTTTGTTGCGAAGTGCGACAACACCTCCAACGCCATGCGCGCACCCGTAGGATTTGAGTTATAGGCATCATCAAGGATGGTGACACCTCCCGAACGGCGCATGCTCAAGCGGTGCTCCACCTGCTCTATCTGCTTCACGGCGCGACGGCGTGCCTCAACGCTAACACCCATACGCTCCGCAACGGCAAGGGCTGCGGTGATATTTAAAATATTACCACGACCGAGGATATGCGTAGCATAGCCTGCATCTACCCTCTCGCCGCACTTCACGGCAAACGACGTCTCACTTGCCGCATAGCTTATATCCATAGCTCGATAATCCGCCTCGCTATTATCAACGCCATACGTTGCCACCTTACGGTCAATGTTTTTGAGGTGGTTATATGCCGCCTGAGAGTCGATATTCACAACACCAAAGCCACCCTCTGGCAGTGCGTCAATAAGCTCAAACTTGGTGCGAGCCACCATCTCCACCGAGCCGAAGGTCTCAAGGTGCATCTCACCAACCGAGGTGATGATACCCATCTCAGGCTCAACAAGGTCGCATATCTCCTTGATGTCGCCCTGCTGCTTGGCACCCATCTCCACGATGAATACCTCATGGTGAGGCTTAAGGTGCTCACGCACAGTACGCACAACGCCAAGCGTAGTGTTGAAATTGCCGGGGGTCATAAGCACATTATACTTCTCCGAGAGAACCCTATATAGGAAGTGCTTCGTGGATGTCTTACCAAAGCTACCCGTAATACCGATAATCTTCAGGTGAGGCATGCTGCGTAGTATGCGCTTTGCATCGTTATAGTACCAACGGGTGATATACGCCTCCATAGGTCGGTTTATGGTGTTGGCAAGAACTGTCCAGTAGTCGAGCGTGAGGAGCATCATCACCACAAGTGTATAATCCACAGCGAAGATATGCACCAGGGTAACAACCACAGTACTAAGGATAAGGCGTGTGGCAATAAGGCGGCGCACACGCATGGTATATGCTAAGGCAATCTTATATTTTATCGAGAACTCCGCCACGGCGATAACCAGCATCCACAAACCAAAGATAGCTATGGCTATCCAGTGCGAGGTAAATGCAAAGGTTACGGCAGCCAACAATGCCACCACATTCATGCGCGAATACCACTCGCCCGTCTGCCTTAGCCAGCGGTTATAGCGCTCTATGCGATAGCTATTCTGCTGGAACATCTGCACCGAGTAGCGCATGGTAGCCCAAAGATATATGAGCCACACAACGGAGAAGATATGCACTATATTACTCATCGCCCTTGATATCTAAGAATGACTGAAGTGCCCCCCTCCACAAGTCGGGCTGCTCCAACATAGCAAAGTGTCCAGCACCCTCGGCAACAACCAACCCTGCGTCGGGAATAAGACGTCGCATCTTATGAGCATCACCAATAGGCGTTGCAGTATCCTTATCGCCCCAGAAGAGCAATACAGGAGCCTTAATCTTAGACATCACCGAGCATAGGTCCTCATTTACGCACTTCGAGAGTATGGCGCGCATCATGGGTGTAGCACGGTTATAGTCCGACGAGGCAGAGCGCGAGCGTCGCTGCTCAAGGAGCATCTGTGCCTTGCGGCTACCAACGAGTAGTGGCAGCGTACGTTTCATAAGTTTGTAGGTATATACCTTGCGGTAGTAGCCGAATGAGCGACGAGGCTTCACGCCCGCTGCATCGGTGAGCACGACACTCTTAACGCTATTACGCGAGGCGTACAGTATCGACACACGACCACCAAACGAGTGACCAATGAGCGTTGGGCTCTCTATGGCGAGGTGCTCCACAAGAGCTTCGATAGAGCGTGTGTACTCCTCAACACCCCACACTGTTTTAGGCTCAGCGCTACGACCAAAGCCCGCAAAATCGACAGCCACAACGCGGTAGTGCTCGGCGAGCATATCGCGCGTAGCGCCCCATATTGAGGCATCGCAACCCCAGCCGTGTAGCAAGATGACGGTATCGCCCTCACCCATCATTGTATAGGCAAGCTCCACACCCTCAAACATATATCGCGCCTCTGTAGCAGCCATAATACAAACTTATCGACGTGTCTTATAGGCAGCGCGGTAAGAGCCACGCGCCATCTTCTGAAGTTTATTCTTGATGAGGTTACGACGCAATGGTGCGAGGTGGTCGGTGAATACCCTACCCTCGATATGGTCGTACTCGTGCTGGATAACACGCGCAGGCTTGCCTGTGAACTCCTCGTCGTGCTCCACGAAGTTCTCATCCATATATCGCATGCGTATGGTCACTGGACGGCGTACATTCTCATGAAGACCTGGCAACGATAGGCAGCCCTCCTCGAAGAGCGATGTCTCCTCCGAGCTCTCATATATCTCAGCATTGATGAAGACACGGCGGAAGTCTGCCAACGATGGGTCTTCCTCGCTCCATGGTGTGCAATCGACGATGAAGAGGCGTATGTTCTTGCCTATCTGTGGTGCAGCAAGACCAACGCCCTCAGCCTCGCCAAGCGTAATCCACATATCCTCGATAAGCTTCTTAAGCTCTGGATAATCTGGAGTTATATCCTCCGACTCGTTGCGCAACACCTGCGAGCCATATATCACAATTGGATAAATCATACTATTAACGTTTTTTGTTTACATCCCCTATGTTATCTACATCCCTTGGGATGCCATATAATCTTGAAGTATTATCGCTGCCGACACCTTATCCACAAGCGCCTTATCGCGGCGTGCCATCTTGCCGATACCACTCTCGCGTATGGTGCGCTGCGCTAAGACAGAGGTGAAGCGCTCATCATAGCTCACCACCTGCTTGTCGGGGTAGGCATGACGCAGACGACCCATAAGAGGCACTATGTAGCGCATTGTCTCCGAGGGCTCACCACTCATCTGGCGGGGGTGTCCAACGACAATCGTCGTCACCTCCTCGTGCTGAAAGTAGTCGGCAAGGTAGCGTTCGAGTTGCTTCGTCTCCACCGTCTCCAATGGCTGTGCAATGATGCCCAGCGGGTCGGTGACAGCTAACCCTGTGCGCTTGGTGCCGTAGTCGATGGCGATAATACGAGCCATTATTAAGCCTTTATCTTCTTGAACAACTCGCGGAACGATACCTCCTTATCAATCATAGCGCGCAAGTCCTCAATCTTGATGCGCTCCTGCTGCATGCTATCGCGGTGACGAACTGTTACCATGCCATCGTTCAACGTATCGTGGACCACAGTGACGCAGAATGGAGTACCGATAGCATCCTGACGGCGGTAGCGCTTACCGATAGAGTCCTTCTCATCATAGACAACATTGTAGTCATACTTGAGATCGTCGATAATCTGACGTGCCACCTCTGGCAGACCATCCTTCTTTACGAGAGGCATCACGGCAACCTTCGTTGGAGCGAGGGCTGCAGGGATGCGCAATACTCCGCGCTCCTCGCCATTTTCTAACTTCTCCTCGCAGTATGCTCCCGACATAATCTGCAAGAACATACGGTCAACACCGATAGAGGTCTCAACAACGTATGGCACATAGCTCCCGCCACGCTCAGGGTCGAAGTACTGAATCTTCTTACCTGAGAACTCCTGATGACGACCGAGGTCGAAGTCGGTACGTGAGTGGATACCCTCCACCTCCTTGAAGCCGAATGGGAAGTTATACTCTACGTCGGTAGCAGCATTAGCATAGTGGGCGAGCTTGTCGTGGTCGTGGAAGCGGTAGTTCTCATCGCCGAAGCCGAGGGCACGGTGCCATGCCATACGTGTCTCCTTCCACTTCGACCACCACTCCATCTCGGTGCCCGGCTGCACGAAGAACTGCATCTCCATCTGCTCGAACTCTCGCATACGGAAGATAAACTGACGCGCAACAATCTCGTTACGGAAGGCCTTACCAATCTGAGCGATACCGAATGGGAGCTTCATACGACCTGTCTTCTGTACATTGAGGTAGTTCACGAAGATACCCTGTGCAGTCTCAGGACGGAGATATACGGTGTTAGCACCATCGGCAGTAGAGCCCATCTGTGTTGAGAACATGAGGTTGAACTGACGCACATCTGTCCAGTTGCGAGTGCCCGAGATAGGACATACGATCTCGCAGTCGATGATAATCTGCTTCAATTCGTCGAGGTTGTTCTCGTTCAAGGCTGTTGCAAAGCGCTCGTGGATAGCATCCATCTTAGCCTTGATTTCCAACACGCGAGGTGATGTGGCGAGGTACTGCGCCTCGTCGAACTTATCGCCAAAGCGCTTCTTCGCCTTCTCCACCTCTTTAGCAATCTTCTCCTCCTGCTTAGCCATCCAGTCCTCAACCAAGACATCGGCACGATAGCGCTTCTTAGAGTCCTTGTTGTCGATGAGTGGATCGTTGAAGGCACCCACATGACCCGATGCCTCCCATGTCTTTGGGTGCATGAAGATAGCGGCGTCGATACCCACGATATTCTCGTTGAGCTTGACCATAGAGTCCCACCAGTAGCGCTTGATGTTATTCTTTAGCTCCACGCCATTCTGACCATAGTCATAGACGGCGCCAAGACCATCGTAAATCTCGCTTGATGGGAATATAAAGCCATACTCCTTACAGTGTGCAATAAGCTTCTTGAACAATTCTTCCTGTGTCATAATTTATGTCGTTTTTGTTATTCGTTTCTACACCTATATGCTAAAGCATATTCATCCCGCAAAGATAGCAAAAAAATATGAATGAACAAAGAGTTATGGGGTTACTATGGGGTTCTATGAGTTACGATGGGTTAATATGAGGAATATTAAGGAGCATTAAGGAGTTTAGCGAGTTTTCTAACTTCACTAACTCTCTTGAGCTTGCGCTATCAAACGCATATTACCTCATCGAAACTCATCGTACCCCATCGTACCCCATTGGCGCCCATCTCGATTGCACCTTCTCGGCATAACGGGGTATAAAAAAAATCCTCACAACTATTGCTGCGAGGAGTTTTTTTTAGTTTCGAGAACCTATTACCATGTTTCACCCAAAGATGTCAGAGCTTCTTGCGCCATGGCATGACCCTGGCGTGCCGCCATACGCAACCACCTTAACCCCTCTGAATAATCCACACTAACACCTTCGCCCAAGCAATAGCATATTCCCAATTCATATTGAGATCTGTCAAATCCCGATTCAGCGGCACTTCGCCATAGCTCCACTCCCTTTTTCACATCTTGAGGTACTCCCTCACCAGCAAAATAACTGCAACCTAAGTTATGCATTGCTTGAACATTCCCCTGCGCAGCGGCCTTGCCATACCACTCTGCAGCTGCACTATAATCAAGCGACACGCCCAAGCCATTATAGTAGCAATACCCTAAATTAAGCTGAGCCTGAGCATCACCCTGTTTCGCAGCTCTTTTATACCAGATTACAGCATCGTCGTAACTCTGCTTAACACCATAACCACTCTCATAACACACTCCTAAAGCAACCTGAGCCGCGACATGCCCCTGCTCTGCTGCTTTGGTAAACCACAACACAGCATCCTCGGCACTTTGCGTTACAAGAATACCCATATCATAACATTGTGCCAATCGGTACTGCGATTCAGCATCACCCTGCTGAGCAAGTTCTATACATTCATCAATCGACTGGGCAGATAGCGACATTACAGAGCTAACGAAAATAGCAATGAGAAGAGATAATTTTTTCATACTCAAGTCATTTTAAGTGGTCTTCAAAAAATCTAACACACCTCACTTTACCGCTCCCATTGCACGAAAGGAGTAGTGCGAGCCATGTGCGATTATCACATGGTCTAAAAGATGCATATCGAAAAGCTTTGCCGCCTCCGCCACACGCTCTGTGAGCTCCCTATCCTGACGGCTCGGCTCAGCACTTCCAGAGGGGTGATTATGCACCAAAACTATCTGTGTAGCAAGCAGTTCGATAGCGCGCTTGATGATTAGTTTACAATCCACCACCGTTGCTTGCACCCCGCCCTGGCTTATGCGCATACGCTCCAAAATTCTACCCGACGACGCAAGGTACAACGCCCAGCACTCCTCATGCGATAGGGATGCGAGGGAGGGCTCCATGATACGCACAACATCCACATCCGAGGTTATGCGCTCATCGGCAAGACTATCCGCCGACGACACCCTACGACCAAGCTCCGTTGCTGCCTTCAGGCGCGCTGCACGCAGACGACCAAGCCCCGCCACCATACGCAAGCGCGAGAAGTCTATGCGCGCGAGATCTACCGTGGAGCTGCACTCCGACATTAGGGCGCGCGCCACGACTACCGCCTCATCATCTTGTGGATTATTGGCAATAATCACCGCGATTAGCTCCTCATCGGTCAGTGCCGCAGCACCTCGCGAGGTTATTTTGTCGAGAGTGTTTTTCATCGTCATTGGTTTCGTACTACGAAGGTATGAAAAAAATTGCTTCTCTGCAAGCGATACGACAAAAAAGCGAAAACCCTCGGATTGTATTTTCACAATCCAAGGGTCTTTCTTTTTTTGAATAGGCTACAGATGCTGCCTTATCATTGGAAATTTAATTTTTGATTTTAGAGGAGCAGATTTGTTCTATCGTAATAAAAAATATCGTGGGATAGTACTTAAGGTACAGCCCACGATATTTTGTTTAGGATAGGACGAAGATGCCCTATACAAATCAAAAATTACTCCTCCTGACGGTATGTATGCTCTACATAAATAGCGTGCTGCATAGCCTCACGCTTTGCGATAGAAGGCTTTGTGAAGTACTGACGGCGACGAAGCTCCTTCAATACACCAGTACGCTCATACTTACGCTTAAACTTCTTGAGGGCGCGCTCGATGTTCTCTCCCTCCTTAACAGGCATGATAATCATAATCTTATTCTCTTTTTTATGTTAATATTTCAATTAAAATTCTTAGCCATGAGCACTGCTCTGAGCGGTCGGCTATCCGCAAATCTAAACATCCTCAGCGACCTTGTCGCCTATGGATAAAGGCTTAGTAATTAGTCGGTTTGCGTACCAAACGAGAGATATGGGGCTATGCGTGCTGCCTCATCCTCGGTGAATATTTTATCCTCGATCATCTCTTCTATGGTACTCCAACCTCCTTTCAGTTCGCGTTGTTTAATTAGCCTCTTAAGCATACGGCTCGACAAATATGGGTGAGTCGTCAGCTCATTTGGGCTGGCAAAGTTAATATTTATTTTTTTAATTTTAGCACTATCGCACCAAATTTGTGGTAAAATCTTGCGAAAATTCTCTGTTGTGACCACCTCGAGCTCAGAAATTTGCGTCGGAGAGTAGTATCCACCGAGTAATTCGCGGTAGCGGATGATGGGCATGACGCTCTTTTCGCCGATGCCAACGACCTTGCGCAGTGTCGCCGAGTCGGCACTATTTAGCTCTATGGGGTATATCTCAGATGTAGTGCGTGGCTCCACCTTCTCAGGGAAGATGAGGTAGGGTTTAAGACGCTCAGCCATGATGCTATCCACGCCGTAGCACTCCTCAAACTCTTCGAAGCAGCGATAGCCACCAATCATATCGCGATAGCGAATGACAAGCTCCGCCTCACGATACGAGAAGCCCACACCACGAAGATAGTCTAAAGATATGGTATCGAGGCTGAAAGGTTGCAGCTCTTGTGTCATCTGGTGCTTCTCGCGCTTCTCATACTCTTTGGGCGGCTCTGCAACAGCACCCTCCGTCTTACTCTTATAGCGATACTCCTCACCTATGTATATATAATCCTCGATGGCGAAATATAGCGAGTCGCTCATATCGTAGAGTTCAAAGAGGTCCTCTTTGATGCGATATACCTTGCCGCTCTCGCGCCAACGTATAATGCCCACCGCCACCTTGCGCGGTAGTCCGGCCTCAAGCAAAGAGAGCAAGTCATCCTCATTGGGGTCGAACATGCTATAATTCACATTCAGCACGGTAGTGTCTCCCTCAACAACACTTCGCTCAGAATGTTCCTCGCGTTCGACTATCGAATCAACAGGCTCGCTCTTACGCGGAGCAAAACATAATACATATACCAGCACAGATATTAGTGGTATGACGACCACCAAGCCGATAATTTGCGACTTAACACGCTGCTTTACATCCTCCTTCATCTCTACCACTCAGCATTATTGGATAGTAACAACTCTCTATATTTTCGTGATGGTGAAGCAACAAGCTCCCCAATGCCATACTCTGCCCAACGGCTATCGACGAGATTTATGGTTTCTACAGACGAGGTCACTACATTGGGGAAGCGTCGTGGATTACGCCCATAGCCCGGGCGCTTAGAGCGAGCATCGATGATTACAACACCCTCCCTAACCTCTATATCGCGTCGTGGGTCGGTGTTTGCCGCAGCGAGCCACAACAAATCCGAGGGGCTAAACCCTTTCGAGGCACTATTATCGAAGAGTGCCACATAGCGGATATTGGTAATGCCATTCACGCGAAGGTACTCATCAACATCTACCCTCTCGCGCCACTCACTATCGGCAAATAGTAACAACAAGCCCAACGACTCTACAAAGTCGCCATTATATGTAGCCACTCCCGACATTGGCTTTATCTCCTTGGGAATATCAAACGACACGCTCACTGCCATATCCACCTGCGTGAGGTCGATGGCGAGCTTCGAGCCGTAACCCGTCGTGGGTGTTGCATGGTCAAGGACATCGAGGATACCCTCCGACCAGATGAGGTCGCGCTCGGGCTCTATGCGCCTCAGCAGCTCGAACATATCTGCGCCACTGCGTAGATTAGCACTCTCGGGAGCGATGACCATATACTTATTAAACATCATCTGACCTGCGCCCCACAACCCCTGAGCCACCTTCAAAGGCTGTCCCTCATAGCGCTTGGCGATAGATACCATTGCTATGTTGTGCGCCGTACCCTCCATAGGCATAAAGAGGTCGCGCACCTCGGGCTGCACGGCAAGGCGTATGGGGGCAAGGAAGATGCGCTCCGTAGCCTTGGCGATATAGGCATCCTCCATGGGTGGTATGCCGACGATGGTTGCAGGATATATAGCATCACGACGTGAGGTGATAACCTCAACATGGAAACGTGGATAGTAATCGGTAAGCGAATAGAAGCCTGTATGATCGCCAAAAGCCCCCTCCACGGCGAGCTCCTCGGCAGGGTCTACATAGCCCTCGAGGACAAAGTCGCAGTCGGCAGGCACCCATATATCGTTGGTTAACGACTTAACCATCTTCACTGGCTTGCGGCGTAGCATACCTGCGAGTAGCATCTCATCCATATTATCGGGCATAGGCGCTGTGGCAGAGTATATATATGATGGGTCGCCACCTATGCAGACCGTGACAGGCATACGTCGTCCCTGGCGCTTATAGCCATCGTAGTGACGAGCACCCGTCTTATGGCGGTGCCAGTGCATACCCGTAGTCTTAGAATCGAAGATCTGCATACGATACATACCCATATTCGGGATACCAGTCTCGGGATCGAGCGTGCAGACCATAGGAAAGGTGATAAAGGGACCACCATCCGAGGGCCACGAGGTGAGGATAGGCAACTTCGCAAGGTCTACATCTGCGCCCTGCCACACCACCTGCTGGCACTCTCCCCTACCCGACACCTTACGTGGGAACCACTTAGACACATCCTTCAACAAGGGGAGCATGCGCAACTTATCCATAAGCCTATTTTTAGGCGACATGACCTGCTTAAGGAGCGCATCTATACGGCGCGATATATCATCAAGCTCATCTACACCCAACGCCATAGCCATGCGTCTATCAGAGCCCATCATATTCATCAATACGGGGTAGTCGGTACCGGTATTCTCGAAAAGCAGCGCCTTACCACCACCCTCCATCTTCGATACTCGGTCGGTAATCTCAGCTATCTCGAAGCTACTCGTAACCTTAGTCTTAACACGTATAAGCTCACCACTACTCTCGAGCTTATCGACAAACTCTCTAAGTCTCATCCTTGCCGCTATTATAGCTTTATGTCGTAGAGCTGGATAACGCCCTCCAAAGCGCCACCGTCGGAGGTGACAAGCAGCGAGTTAATCTTGAACTCGGTCATCTGCTTCTCCGCCTCGATAAGCTTCTGCATAGCTGATATAGTCTTTGGATTGCGTGTAGCGATATCTATGGCGCGTATATTGAAGAACTCAGCGCGATACTTCTCCATGGCACGGCGCACATCACCATCGGTGACAATACCCAAGATCTTACCATCGTCAACAATGATGATAAGACCCAAGCCGCCCTTGCTGATACGATGTATCATGTCGGTTGCCGAGCAGTCGGGAGCAACAACAGGCAGATCATCCTTACGCATGACGTGTCCTACGGTCATCAAGAGGCGACGACCGAGGCTACCGCCAGGATGCAGGCGCGCAAAGTCCATAGCCGAGAAGGCGCGAGCGTGCATGAGCGCCGTGGCTAAGGCATCACCCATAGCGAGCTGTGCTGTGGTGGATGTTGTTGGCGCGAGGCGTAGGATACACGCCTCCTGGCGCACCATGATGTCGAGGTGTATATCGGCATTACGCGCCAACGACGACTGTGCCTTGCCAGTCATGGCGATGAGCGTATTGCCATTCTCGTGTACGAAGGGGACAATCTTAAGAATCTCGTCGGTCTCACCCGAGTATGATAGCGCAAGGACGACATCCCCCTTAGATATCATACCAAGGTCGCCATGAAACGCCTCGGCAGGGTGCAGGAAGAAGCTCGGCGTGCCGGTACTTGCCAGCGTAGCCGCTATCTTGCTCGCGATATGTCCCGACTTGCCCATACCCGTAACGATAAGCTTACCCTTACAGTTTAGGATTGCCTCCACGGCGCGAACGAACTCCTCGCCCAAGGATTGCTCCATTATATTTAGCGCCTCCGCCTCAGTGCGGATGGTGTTGCGACCTATGGTCAACAACTCCTGCTCGATGATTGTCATGGTCTTAATCTTTAAGAAGTGATACAACAACACTCTCAAGGTCCTTCAAATAAAGCATATTAGGACCGTCGCTAAGTGCACTATCTGGCGATGGGTGAACCTCGAAGAAGTAGCCATTAGCGCCAAATGCCCTGGCTGCCAACGCCATGGCGGGCACAAATTCGCGATTGCCACCCGTCTTGCCACCTGCTGCACCTGGACGCTGCACCGAGTGCGTGCAGTCCATAACCACGGTGGGGGCTATTTGACGCATATCTGCGATATTTCTAAAGTCTACAACAAGGTTATTATAGCCGTAGATGTTACCACGCTCCGTGAGCCATACCTCCTTAGCTCCCGACGCCATAGCCTTCTCATAGGGGTACTTCATATCCTCACCCGAGAGGAACTGCGCCTTCTTGATATTCACGCACTTGCCCGTGCGCGCTGCAGCAACAAGCAGGTCTGTCTGGCGACAAAGGAAGGCCGGTATCTGCAACACATCGACAACCTCACCTACGGGTGCTGCCTGCCACGCCTCGTGTATATCTGTGAGTATCTGCAAGCCCCACTTAGAGCGCACATCCGCGAGCATCTGCAAGCCCTCATCCATACCGACACCTCGGTACGACGATATCGACGTGCGGTTAGCCTTATCGAATGAGGACTTAAATATTATGTTGGTGCCCAACTTATCGTTAATAGCAACAATGGTGCGTGCCACCTCGTCGAGAAGCTCTGCCGACTCAATGACACAAGGACCCGCAATAATCTTAGGAGTACTCATATTTAGGTTGTAGTTAGTTGTATGTTATCGTGAACTCATAAAGACCTCGGCACGCGCCAAATCCTCGGGCGTATCTATGCCGATAGTCTCCGTATTTGTTGTTGCAACGCCTATGGTATAGCCATTCTCCAACCAGCGTAGCTGCTCTAACTTTTCGCTAAGCTCGAGCGACGACTGTGGCAGTGCTGTAACCTCCGCCAGCACCCTGCTACGAAAGGCGTAGATGCCAAGGTGCTTGTAGTAGGTATGGTGCTTCAGCCACTCCTCGCGCTCCACGCCACGCATATAGGGGATCACCGAGCGAGAGAAGTATATAGCCTTCATTTCGCGCGAGATAACCACCTTTGGCGAGTTGGGGTTCTCCAACGCCTCTATGCCATCCTCCACCGCGAAGGGCTTCACCATGGTGGCAATGTCGGTATTCTCATCCTCGAAGCAGGCGATAAGCGATGTTATCTGCTCGGGTTGTATAAATGGCTCATCACCCTGCACATTCACCACCACATCATACTCCTCGCCCACACGTTGCAGCGCCTCATAGCAGCGATCCGTGCCACTCTGGTGCTCGGTAGAGGTCATCACTGCACGACCGCCGAAGCCCTCGACGCACGCCATGATACGCTCATCATCTGTGGCAACGACGACATCATCGACAGCCTTCATAGCCTGGCGATAGACATGCTCAATAATGGGCTTACCACCCAACATTGCCAATGGCTTGGCTGGGAAGCGCGTAGAGGCATAACGAGCGGGGATTATAATAAGTACCTTCATTGTTGTATCTTCTATTTGAGGGCTAAGCGTAGCACCTCATCGTTAGTATTTACATAGTGGAACGTTAGACCAGCGATATACTCCGCCTTGATCTCCTCGATATCCTTGCGGTTCTCCTCCGAGAGGATGAGTTCGGTGATGCCGGCACGCTTGGCAGCCAAGATCTTCTCCTTGATGCCACCCACGGCCGTAACGCGACCACGCAACGTAGTCTCACCCGTCATGGCGATACGCTCCTTGACCTCGCGACCGGTATATGTCGAGGCAATGGATGTCACCATCGTGATACCTGCCGAAGGACCATCCTTAGGTATCGCACCCTCGGGGACATGGATATTAAGATCCCACTTCTCGAACATCTCGCGGTCGATACCGAGCTCCTCATGGTGCGCCATGACCCACTCGTGGGCGATGGTCGCCGACTCCTTCATCACATCGCCGAGGTTGCCTGTAAGCGTCAACTTACCCTTACCTGGCGTGAGGATAGACTCCACATAGAGGATGTCGCCACCCACCTCGGTCCATGCCAAGCCTGTCACCACGCCACGCATACCAGCGATGTCGTAGCGGTCGTTCTTGAACTTTGGCTTGCCGAGCACAGCCTCCAAATCGCCGCACTCAAGCGAGGTCTTATACTCCTCCTCGAAGGCTATCGCCTTAGCGCGGTTACGGGCAATCTTAGCTATGTTCTTATCCAAGCTACGCACACCCGACTCACGAGTGTAGTCCTCGATAATCTTTACAATCGCCTCCTTCGATATATCGAGCTTATCCTCCGCCACGCCATGCGCCTCGCGCTGCTTCTTGATGAGGTGTTTCTCAGCAATCTGCACCTTATCCTCGAGGATATAGCCTGGGATGTTAATCATCTCCATACGGTCGCGCAACGCCGACGATATGTTGTTCACATTGTTCGCCGTAGCGATGAACAACACCTTCGAAAGGTCATACTCCGTATCGAGGTAGTTATCGTGGAATGTTGTATTCTGCTCAGGGTCGAGAACCTCCAACAAGGCACTCGATGGGTCGCCGTGATTCGAACGCGACACCTTGTCAATCTCGTCGAGGATGATCACAGGGTTAGAGGCGCCACAGCGCTTGATAGTCTCGATGATACGACCAGGCATAGCACCGATATATGTGCGGCGGTGGCCACGAATCTCCGACTCATCATGCAGACCACCCAACGATATACGACCAAACTTACGCCCCATAGCCTCGGCAACAGAGCGACCGAGCGAGGTCTTACCAACTCCCGGAGGACCATACAAGCAGAGGATTGGCGACTTCAAATCGCCCTTAAGCTTGATGACTGCCAAGTGCTCCAACAAGCGCTCCTTGACCTCCTCCAAGCCAAAGTGATCCTTATCGAGCTGCTCGCGCACAGCCTTCAAATCGAGGCGATCCTCAGTCATCTCATCCCAAGGCAAGTCGAGCATGAGCTGCAAATAGTTTATCTGCACCGAGTACTCGGCAACAGCTGGGTTGAGACGCTCAAGGCGCGCAACCTCCTTATCGAATAGCTCAGAGGTAGCCTTCGACCACTTCTTCTTTTTAGCCTCCTCCCTCAAACGCTCGATGTCGGCATCCATGCCATCACCCAACTCGTCCTGGATGACGCGCATCTGCTGCTGAAGATAGTAGTCGCGCTGCTGCTTATCTATATCCTGCTTAACCTTATTCTGAATATCGTTCTTCAGCTCGGCGAGCTGCTGCTCACGCACCAAGATCTCCAACAGACGACGCGAGCGAGCCATAAGACCCGGAGCCTCAAGTAGTCGCTGACGATCGTCGTCGCTAAGCTCCATATTAGAGCAGATGAAGTTTATGATAGCACGGCTCGAATCGAGGTTCTTAATAGCAAACGCTGCCTCCTTAGGCATAGATGGCGATATGTTGATTATGTTTAGCGCCACCTCGCGAATAGAGTCGACAAGCGCCATAAACTCCACGCTCTTAGGGTCAGGTGCCGTATCCTGCATAGGGGTGACCTTAGCCTTGAAATAGGGCTGTGTAGCGACATACTCGTTAACCTCGATCTTCTCCAAACCGGCGAGTATCACCGTGAGGTTGCCATTAGGCATCTCCAAAATCTTAAGGATACGAGCCGACGTACCAATCTTATGCATATCGTCTGGCTGAGGATCCTCAACAGAGCTATCAATCTGAAGCACCGCGCCAAGCAGACTATCGGCAGCCTCCACGGCACGCACCAAGGCAATAGACTTAGGACGACCAACCGTGATAGGGGTCACCGAACCAGGGAAAATCACCGAGCTACGCAGTGTTAGGATGGGCAATATCTCGGGAATCTTAACATCCTCGACAATATCATCACCACCCGAAACAATAGGTATCACCTGATGCTTACCATCAAACAACTCGGGCACCAAGCCCAACTCGTCAAAATCTTTATCTTTTTTCTTCATACTATACGCTAATTCATGAGTGCAAATATACAAATTTATTTCAAAGAAATAAGCACATCCGCATAAATTGTTTATAACATTTTATTGACAAAGCTAAAGCCAAATCGGCGTCTTCCCTAAGAAAAACGCCGATTTCACAAAACTATTATCCTCGTTACACGTGCTCCTCGCCCGACTTAAACTTCACATCCTCGATAAAGCTCTTTATGTTCTGCTCCTCGCTCATCGGACATATCATCAGCACATCCTCCGTGTCAACCACAACATAACCCTTCAATCCACTCACCACAGCAACCTTACCCTTGGGCATGGTAATCAGCGAATTACGCGTATTATAAACCTCAATATCATCACTACTCAAAGCATTGGCATAGCGATCCTTGCGCGACTGCTGATAGACCGAGCCCCACGTTCCCACGTCGCTCCAACCGAAATCACCCGAGTAGACATAGACATTATCCGCCCTCTCCATAACACCATAGTCGATAGAGATTGGCCTACACTGCGAGAAGACCCTCTTTATAGACTCTTCCTCGCGCTCCGTACCGAAATCATCCTCGACGGCGGCAAAGAGAGCACTATGCTCGGGCAGATACCTCTCAATAGCCTCAACAATATCAGATAGGCGCCAAATGAATATTCCCGAGTTCCACAAAAATTCACCACAATCCAAAAATGCCTGCGCCATCTCACGGTTAGGCTTCTCGGTAAAACACTTCACCGCGCTGATACGCTCAGAGGTGGTTCGTTGTATATATCCATAGCCAGTCTCGGGGCGCGTAGGATTAATACCAATGGTCATCAACACTCGCTTCTGAGAGATAAAATCGAGCGCATTCTCCACGATAGATATAAACTCATTTTCGTTGAGTATCAGATGATCCGCCGGCGAGACAATCATCTCGGCATTTGGATTTTTCTTCTTAAGGGCATACGCCGCATAGGCGATACATGGAGCTGTATTTCTACCTATAGGCTCACACAAAACCTGACTCTCATCCAACTCAGGGATATGCTCCAAAACCTGCTCCTTATAGCGTTTATTCGTTACAACAATGAAGTTCTCATTAGGAATAATTTTGGCAAATCTCTCATATGTGTGTCTGATAAACGAACGCCCCGTACCAAGTATGTCGAGGAACTGCTTTGGGCAAGATTGACGACTCATAGGCCAAAAACGAGAGCCTATGCCGCCTGCCATAATCACACAATAACGGTTGTTATCCATGAGTTTTTTCGATGTTAAATTTTACAAATTTACACAAAGATAAAAATTTTTTGTATCTTTGCAAAATATATGGCAATAATTTTACAGGGGATAACACCCAGAATATTAGGATATGGAAAATAACAAGACGTTGAATATCAGACTATTCACACTACCAAATATGTTCACACTTGCCAACCTTTTAGCAGGTGCCGCAGCAATAATACTCACCCTACGCTTCCACGCCTACGAGACAGCCTTCTGGCTAATCGTCGCAGCTGCCGTGTGCGACTTTTTCGATGGACTTGTAGCGCGACTACTGCGTCAGGTGTCGCCATTAGGTGTGCAACTCGACTCGCTTGCCGACGACATCTCGTTTGGCTTAGCACCAGCCGTAGTGATGTTCGACATCTACTCGCATAGCACAAGTCTATACAACATATCGACCGACATCATGGAGCCGCTATGCTATGTGACATTGATAATCGCAGCCTTCTCGGCATTGCGCCTCGCGAAGTTCAACATCGACACCACGCAGAGCAGCGAATTTACGGGTCTTCCAACGCCCGCAAACGCCCTTATGCTAATGTCGCTTGCCGTATTGGCGGAGCAGGGACACGCCACACTCTATCAGGAGCATATCCTGCTAATCAGCGTCGCTGCATCGTTGCTTCTAATAAGCCCAATACGTATGTTCTCTCTGAAATTCAAGGGCTTCGGCATTAATGGCAACAAGCTAAGATATGCCTTTTTACTCGTATCGTTGATAATAATCATCGCAGTGCCACAATATTCGGTACTTTCTATAATCGCCATATACATTTTGCTGTCAACTATGCGTTGGCTATTTGTACGCAACTAATAGAGACCGATGCACAGATTTCTGACCATAATAGCCACAATATGCACCTTGGTAGCACTGCTACCCGAAGCATTGTACGCCCAGATCGACGCTGCTGCTTTGGCACGCGCACAGCGCGAAGGTCAAGGTGTGGACATCTATGGCAACCCCACGCAGAACGATATGAACAGGGGGCGTGAGGGCACAGAGGGCATAGAGGGCGAGCAAGCAGACTCTACCGACACCAAGAAAAAGCGCGAGCGACGTCCGTTGGAGTCCTACTATTTTGACGATGAGACACGAGCATTGAGCAACTGGAAGTGGACCTTGGATAGGGACTATAACCGCGTGAACATCATGCCTTTGGACACCACGCTTAACGACTGGCGCCTCGACTATGTATTCTATCGCAAGGGGGTGGGCGACATGGCGCTTGGTGGCTTGGGACAATCTACACAGGCTGTCAACTGGTTTGACCGTCGCCAAGGAGATGACTTCACCTTTGCTCGCAGCTACGACGCCTACACAGCACGTCCTGACAATGTACCCTTCTACAATAGTAAGAAGCCCCTTACGAACATGACCTACTTAGAGTCGGGACAGAAGCGCTATCGTGAGGAGCATTTCGAGTTGGTGCACTCTCAAAATATAACGCCTTCAACATCGGCAAACATCAACTACAAAGCACGAAGCACCATGGGTCAGTATGACTGGCAGCGTACGAAGAATCACGTACTGTCGGTGGCTGTGGCACATACTGGCAAGCGCTACTCGGTGCATGCTGCATATATGCACAATAACATCAACACCCGCGAGAATGGTGGTGTTGTGGGCAAGTGGGCGATTGCCGATACTATCTTCGAGATGCCCTCGGGTGTGCCTATGCGACTGGCGGAGGCGGAGGCGGAGAACCACTATCGCAACCATGCCGTAGTGCTTCGTCAGGCATATGCCATACCGTTGCAGCGCGTCACCGAGCATGACTTCTCATTGGCAGATATACCTGCAGTATATGTCGGTCACCAGATAGAGTATAACTCATGGTCAAAGGTCTATACCGATAAGCGCGCCACATATACCAACGACCGCGGCGAGGTTACGGAGGATGGCAAGTACATCCCCACGACCCACTCCTACTACGATAACTGGTATATCAACCCTGAGAAGACGCGTGACTCTATCTCGGAGCGTCTGCTGTCGAACAAGCTATTTGTGCAGGTGCAGCCATGGGATCGTAATGGTGCGGTATCGACCATCGACGCAGGTATAGGCGTGGATCTTCACACCTACTCCTACCTACGCCTTGACGACTACCTTACGGGTAAGATAACAAAAGATAGACGCACGTCGTGGTATGTATATGGCTCGACGGGCGGTAAGATAAAACGATATGCCGACTGGGGTGCTGATGTGAAGTACTACCCTTCGGGCTATCGTGGTGGTGATCTCTCTATAGGTGCCAACATCACCCTTAGAGCCTTCATCCTTGGACGTCCCCTGATTCTCAGCGGTCGCTTCCGTCAGGAGCTACGCTCGCCAGGCTATTGGCAGGAGAATCTATTCTCAAACCACTACACGTGGTTTAACTCCTTCAACAAGGAGTCTGAGACTCGCTTTGAGGTTAACTTCTCGGTTCCCGACATTGCGCTGGAGATTGGAGCATGGCAGGGTGTCATAGGCAATATGATATACTATGACAGCCATAGCAACGTTGCCCAGCACTCGGGTACTATTAGCCTCACGAGTCTGTATGCTCGCAAGGATTTCCGCATCGCGGGACTCCACTTAGATCACAGGGCATTGGTGCAATTCACATCCAATGAGAGTGTTCTTCCCGTACCTACATTCAGCGCCTACCTCTCATACTACTATGAGTTTTGGGTTAAGCGCGATGTGTTGCGTGTGCAGATTGGCGTTGACGGACGTTTCAACACGTCGTACTATGCGCCAAGTTATAACCCTGCACTCTCGGCATTTTATAACCAGCACGAGGTGAAGGTGGGCAACTACCCCTATCTCGACCTCTTTATATCTGCCAAGTGGAAGCGCATGCGTATATTGCTCAAGCTGCAACATTTAAATCAGAACTTGTTTGGCAATGGTGAGTACTTCCAGGTAGCTCACTACCCTCTCAACCCTCGAATGTTCAAGCTTGGTATCTCGTGGTCATTCTACGACTAAGGTGCGTATTGAGCCCGATAGCAGCCCACAAACTGCTAAACAATGTTAAAATTATTTTCATTAGTGATGCTCCTCATAGCCTCAATTACGGTGTATGAGACATCACAGGGTCAGCCACACGACATCGACACTACGGTTGATGCGAGCGCCACCCAGGAGGAGGTAACACCTCAGCAGGAGGTAACACCCCAAGAGGAGAGCACCCCTCAGGAGGAGGCAGTAGCGATGGCAGAGCCCACCCAAACGAGCGACGCTCAGCTAGCCGAGACGGCAGAGTTGACGTACACCATCTCGCGCTTCGATGCTATCATGCAGAAGGTAGGCACGGAGCAGGGATACGACTGGCGACTTATGAGTGCCATAGCATATCACGAGTCGCGATTTAGAGAGGACTTAGTGTCGAAGCAGGGTGCGGTAGGCATTATGCAGATACGTCCTGTTGTGGCAAAGCACTTCAACATCCCTGTTGAGACTATTGCCGAGACGGAGACTAATATCCGCCTTGCGGGTATGCTGCTCAATGAGCTTGACAACCTGCTCAAGATCCCATCCTCGACACCCGAGCAGGATCGCCTAAGCATCATCCTCGCGAGCTATAACGCTGGCATAGGTCATATCTATGACGCTTGCCGCCTGGCACGTAGCGAGGGTGCCAACCCTAACTCATGGGCGGTTATCAGTGGCTACCTAAAGCTTATGTCAGAGCCTGAGTACTACAACCGCGATGTTGTCAAGTATGGCAAGTTCAATGGTAGCGCGCAGACACTGGGCTATGTCCGCGAGGTGATGAAGAAGTACAACGAGTATCGTAACCTCGCCTCGTAGTTTTGTTGCAGCCTCGGCTGTAGACTAAAAATGCCGTTTCGGAGCCCCTCCGCGACGGCATTTTTTGTTATCTAATCTCTTGCAAGTCGAAAATTATTCCTACCTTTGTTGAGTCGAACATAACAACACTTAGAATATGAAGGTAGAGATTGTCAATAAATCGTCATACGACGCGCCATCCTATGCCACGGTGAACTCCGCGGGCATGGACCTCAAGGCGAATATCGAGGAGCCCATTACCCTTGCACCCCTGGAGCGCAGCATGGTGCCCACAGGGCTCTATATCGCCCTACCCGAGGGCACCGAGGCGCAGATACGCCCACGCAGCGGTCTTGCAGCGAAGCATGGCATCACTGTGCTCAACACACCCGGCACTATCGATGCCGACTATCGTGGCGAGATTAAGGTGATCCTTGTCAACCTCTCTAACGAGTCGTTCACCATCAACCCTGGCGAGCGCATTGCGCAGATGGTCGTCGCTCACTACGAGAAGGTCGAGTGGAGCGCTGTCGAGAGCCTCGATGAGACGGCGCGCGGCGCTGGCGGCTTCGGCTCCACAGGCACAAAGTAACCCAACACACAACACGCATAACGAACATCGGCAGCCCTCTCCCCAGGCTGCCGATGTTGTATAGTGTCGTAGAAGATAGAATAAATTAATCGTACAAGCTTGCCGGCTTAATGGTCAAAAAAGAGGAAAAGCCTTTCGATTTTTCCTCTATGATAGGACTCCCCATCGAAATCTCTAACCCATTCCCGAAAGACTTTGAAGTAGTCATTCTCTTTGTAGAGTGGATTGATGAAAAAGTTCCAAATTACCGATAAAATATCTTTACTTTGAAACTACCTATTCGGATTATTCAAAGAATTGTTTGCGAAATAGAATATTTTACATACCTTTGTCCTAACAAAATTGTTAAACAGTATTGTTGAATTGTAAAATATATGGATAATCAAGAGAAGCAGAGTAAAGAGCAGCTGATACTTGCAGCGGCGGAGCAGGAGTTTTTAACCAAGGGTTACGATGGTGCACGTACGACCTCGATAGCGCAGGCAGCGGGTGTGACGCACGCAATGTTGCACTACTATTTTCGCACCAAAGAGCAACTTTTTGAGCGCATCGTAGATGATAAATTTGCAACGATGTCGCACTCGATGGTTGCTATTATTGGTGACCCGTCGTTGCCTATCGTCGAGCGTATCAAGGGGGGTATTGCGGCTCACTTTGATTTTGTTGCTGCCAATCCGCTTTTGCCTCGTTTCGTCATCAACGAAATTGTTTCGCGTCCCGAGCGATATGAGGTGCTGTATAAACGTGCAGGCTCTGTCGTGAATAGTGTATATAATGGTCTGCAAGCCGAAGTTGACTGTGCGGCCGAGCGTGGCGAAATTGAGCGGGTCGATGTTAAGATGTTGTTTACCAGTATTATGTCGCTAAATATCTTCACGTTTGTTGCCTATCCGTTTATGGAGCCTATTATGGGTGAGCTGATGGCCAACCGTGAGCAATTTTTGGCTGCTCGCAAGGCCGAGAACATCGAAACCATATTGAGAAGAATCAAAAAACAGTAAGTCAATGAAACGGTTTTTACTAACACTATTTGCCGTGATGTGCGTAGCAAGTGTCGGCGCGCAGTCACTCGATGAGTGTCGCCGCTTGGCTCGGGAGCACTATCCCGAAATCAGGCAGTACGACCTAATTTCGCAGACCGAGCAGTACAATCTTTCGAATGCCTCTCGTGCGTGGATTCCGCAGGTTGCTCTGTCAGCTCAGGCGACCTATCAA
>JAZSBD010000048.1:0-5305 GCA_045602255.1 Alistipes sp. | reverse complement strand
GTCGAATGACCACGTGTTTTTGTGCAGGTCCGCCGTTTCGACAAAGGAGACCATCGAGGTGAACGGCGAAACCTATCCCGTGTATAAGATGGAAATCTCTAACACATCTCACCCATTCTATACAGGTAAGATGAAGTTGGTTGACACCGCTGGTCGTGTGGATAAGTTTATGAGCCGTTACGCAAAGCGCTACGATAAGAAGAACAAGTAATAGTTGCTTGTTACTCACAAGGTTGGGAGCTGTATCTTTAGAAGATGCTGCTCTCTTTTTTTATTTGAAGTGATAAGACAGCATCTACTGCCGCTAACAAAAAGTGGAACAATATCCACTGAACAGCAACTATCCGAGATACCACTCAACGGTATGTTGCAGACCCTTGTCGAACGAGGTGCGTGGTCTCCAGCCGAGTTCGCGCTCTATCTTCGAGGCGTCGATGGCGTAGCGTAGGTCGTGGCCAGCACGGTCCTCGACATGGCTTATCAGCGTCAAGCTCTCGCCCTCAGCCCTGCCGAGTGCCTTGTCCGTGAGGCGTATGAGCTCCTTTATCAGCTCGATGTTCGACCACTCGTTATTGCCACCTATATTATATGTCTCGCCCACCGTGCCGCGATGTAGCACCATGGCAAGTGCCTCGGCATGGTCGCCCACATAGAGCCAGTCGCGGATATTCATGCCCGAGCCGTAGACAGGCAGCGGCTTACGCTCCACGATATTGTTTATAAATAGAGGTATCAGCTTTTCGGGGTATTGGCGCGGACCATAGTTATTCGAGCAGTTGGTAATCATCGTAGGCAGACCATAGGTGTCGTGGTAGGCACGAGCGAAGTGGTCCGACGATGCCTTAGATGCCGAGTAGGGTGAGTGTGGCTCGTAGCGCGACTGCTCGGTGAAAGGCTCGGCGTCGAATGCAAGGGCGCCATAGACCTCATCTGTAGATACATGCAGGAAGCGGCACTCCGCTTCACGACCATGCCACGCCTTGCGGGCAGCCTCTAAGAGTGTGATAGTGCCGAGGATGTTGTTCTTGGCAAAGAGCATAGGTGCGCTTATCGAGCGATCCACATGACTCTCGGCGGCAAGGTGCGCAACAGCGTCAATGGCATACTCCGCGAAGAGCTTCTCCACGCACTCCATATCGCAGATGTCACCCTCGACAAATATAACACGCTCATCATCCACAAGGGCGTCGATATTTGCTCGGCTACCGGCATAGGTTAGCTTGTCGAGGATTATAAGACGGCTATTCGTGTAGTTGGTTGCTAAGTGCTCAACAACATGACTGCCGATAAATCCTGCACCTCCGGTAATAAGTATATTCTTAAATATCATCTTCTTGACCTATTATTGTTATCACTTCATTAAGCGCCTCATGCCAATCGCGCATGACAACACCTTTAATTGCTGCTATACGCTCTGTGCTAAGACGCGAATATCGTGGTCGTCGTGCCGTAGTGGGCCACTCATCACTTATGCAGGGTGAGATGACGCACTTGTCTATGCCCGCCTGTGCCACAATCTCCTTAGCAAACTCATACCACGATGCCTCGCCCCTGTCCGCGTAGTGGTATATGCCCTCCATATTAAGGTAGTCGCCACCCTCGATAAGTGCTATGATGCACCTTGCAAGGCTGAGTGCCGATGTGGGCGCGCCGCGTTGGTCATCTACCACGCGAAGCTCTGCTCGGTTTTTGGCATTACGCAGTATCGTTAGGCAGAAGTTCTTGCACCATGGCGAGTATAGCCATGATGTGCGCAATACAATACCGCCAAGTCTGACTACCTCGACCTCGCCATCAGCCTTTGTTATACCATATACGTTTATGGGGCTTGTAGCCTCTCCCTCGCTATATGGTGTTTGTCGGTGACCATCACCGCCAAAGACATAGTCCGTAGATATATGGATTAGCTTAACACCATGCTTTGCCGCTATGTTTGCAACATTGGCAGCCCCTATAGTATTTATTAGGTATGCCTCTTCGTTATTGCTCTCAGCACCATCGACATTGGTGTATGCCGCAGTATTTACCACAACATCCATACCCTGCATTGCTCGCTCTATGCTTGCTGGGCTACATATATCACACTCCTTGTGCGTGGGGGCGTATACCTCCACATCGCGCCCCTGCGCCACATACTCTATAGCGCGCGCCAACTGACCACCGCCGCCTGTAACTAATATCCTGCGCATCTTACTCGAATAGTCTATCACACTCCGCGAGTCTTGGCGCTGAAGCATCCTTTGCCGATACAATAGGCTCGTCAATGCCCCAATCGATATTTAGCTGTGGATCACTCCAGAGTATCGACCCCTCGCTTTTAGGGTTGTAGTAGTTGTCCGTCTTATATTGCACTATGGCATCGCCGCGCAGCACCACAAAGCCGTGGGCAAAGCCCCTCGGTATAAATAGCTGGCGGTGGTTATCCTCGCTGAGACGTACCGCCACGGAGCGACCAAAGGTGGGGGAGCTGCGCCTAATATCAACGGCGACATCCAGTATCTCACCCCTAACAACGCGCACGAGCTTCGACTGTGCGCATGGCGGTAGCTGGAAGTGCATGCCACGCACCACACCCTCCTTAGAACGTGACTCGTTGTCCTGCACGAACTCTATATCAAGCCCCGTTAGCTCCTTGAAACACTCTCTTTGAAAGCTCTCGAAGAAGTAACCGCGCTCATCCTCCCATAGCTTAGGCTCGATGATTACCACTCCCTCTATATCTGTCTTTATCAGCTTCATAGCTTCAGAAGGTATTGCCCATATTGGTTTGCTGCCATAGGCTTGGCTATGGCGTGTAGCTCTTCGCGCGTGATCCACCCATTGTTGAATGCCGTCTCCTCGGGCGAGCCAATCTTTATGCCTTGACGCTTCTCGATGACCTCCACAAAGATGGATGCCTCGGCAAGCGAGTCGTGAGTGCCTGTGTCGAGCCATGCAAAGCCCCTATCCATAATCTCAACATTCAGCTCACCACGCTCCAGGTAGCGCTGGTTCACGGTGGTTATCTCAAGCTCACCACGCGCCGAAGGGGTGATTGTGCTGGCAATGTCAATAACATTGTTGGGGTAGAAGTATAGACCCGTAACAGCGTAGTTCGACTTAGGCTCTTTGGGCTTCTCGATAATCTCTGTAGCTCTGCCCTCAGCGTCGAAGCTCACCACACCATATCTCTCGGGGTGGTCCACCTTGTAGCCGAAGATTGTGGCACGACGTGTCGCGGCAACGCTCTCCGCAGCGCGGCGCATCATCCTATCCATGCCGGCACCGTGGAAGATGTTGTCGCCAAGGATCAGACATACATCATCCTCGCCTATAAAGTCACGACCAATGATAAATGCCTCGGCAATGCCATTGGGCTGCGCCTGCTCGGCATAGCTGAAGCGCATGCCAAGCTCCTCGCCACTACCCAACAAGCGCTTGAAGAGGGGTAGGTCGTCGGGTGTGGATATGATAAGTATATCGCGTATGCCTGCAGTCATAAGTGTGGTGATGGGGTAGTAGACCATCGGCTTGTCGAAGATGGGCAGCAGCTGCTTGCTGATGCCCTTTGTTATTGGGTAGAGGCGTGTGCCGCTACCTCCTGCAAGTACGATACCTTTCATTTTCCTCGTGTTGAAATTGTTATATCATACAAATATAGCGTTTTTATTTGGATAATACAAATCTGCGACCACCTCTCGCTTAGAATTGAGGGCTATTTGTAGCATGATGGCTTGTTAGCTAAGAAAAAATCGCATTATTGCTGCATGAGAGTGTAAATTATTTTGTTTTGTAATATCCTGAATGTCAGTGTATATTGTGGTGGTGGCGTGATTTCATTAATTTTTGTTGTAATTTTTTTGTGATAAAAGTTTGCAGAATTAAAAAATGTGCTTATCTTTGCACTCGCTTAACCAAGGTTAGGCGATATATGATGGTGCCATAGCTCAGTTGGTAGAGCAAAGGACTGAAAATTCTTGTGTCCCTGGTACGAATCCCGGTGGCACCACGAAGAAGAAGCCGACAGGCTTCTTTTTTTTTTATTATCGAAGATGTAGAGCCCGACGACATGGTGTCGTCGGTGTGCTCATGGGTGTTGGCTGGTTGTGTGCAAGCACCCACCACCAACCACTACAAATGCCCCATAGACCCCCTTAACCTCTCAGACCCCTACTCAATCGCTCCATCGGAGCGAAGTATTACTAATTTCTCACTACTCTTTACTAATTGATTTTAGGACACATCTTTTCTTATCTATACACCATATAACCCTGTTTTCTGACATCTATCATCGATTTCTAAACATCTCCTTTGTGCATATGCCTTCGGTGATTTGCTCCTTGGATGTCACTATCTTCGACATTATCAGTGTCTGCCTTGTGTCGCTCTTAGTGTTATCCAGAATGTTAGGCATTTGGGTGTCGTATGCCGCCTCGAGCTCCCATCCTCGCTCCGACATATAGTTGAGTACGTCGATAATAGTGTTGAAGTGTATGCCCTTGCCGCTATCGTTGACAAGCCAGTTGCGCGACATATCCCCCTGACCATAGTCGATGTAGGCATATCCTATTATCCGCGATGCAGTGTTACCCCATATCGAGCAGTATACCTTATAGGGACTTTGTGCCATGGCCGATACGGCGAGTAGCATGGCGATGAGTAGTGTGGTTAGCTTTTTCATAACTCTCCCATTCTAAAGCGTGCATATTAGATTACCGTCCCGATTGCTCTAAGTACATTTCTCGGGTTAAGATACCCTTTGTGATATCCTCTTCGGATGATATCTTCTTTTCAAGGATTATTGTGTCTGTCTCCACTCTGTCTGCATCGATAACTCTCCATCCATACTTCGATAGGTAGTTTGCCGCTTGTATAAGCGTGGCGAAATGTATTACTTCATCCGTGTCATCCACAAGCCAATTTCGCTTGGTGTCATCTTGTCCATAATTGATGTAGACGCGATCTTTGCTATAGCCCATCTTGCCGCTGCCCCATATCGAGCAGTATGCAAATTCGGGACTCTGTGCCATGGCTGATACGGCGAGTAGCATGGCGATGAGTAGTGTAGTAGTTCTCTTCATAGTGTGATTGTTTTGTTTGCTATAACAAAGTTACTACACGCGTGAGTAAAAGCTTTTTCACCCCTCCGCCAAACGACAATCTCGCGGGGTGAAGCGACTTATATATGGGGTGAAGTGAATGGCTATATACAAAAAAAGACACCTCGGTATTCCGAAGTGTCCTTGGTAGCGAGAGAGAGACTTGAACTCTCGACCTCATGATTATGAATCATGCGCTCTAACCAGCTGAGCTATCTCGCCATTGC
>JAZSBD010000047.1:0-8262 GCA_045602255.1 Alistipes sp. | reverse complement strand
AGTAAGATAGTGTGGTTAGCTTGCTGAGTATAGTATACGCTCTCCCTACCCATATATATTTATATCTATATGTGGGTCAGTGTATTACTATATGTGTAGTATGCTATGTGGTAGTTGTCAGGGATTTAGCGCCAACGGACGTAGACTATGATGTCGTGTTACGCTACAAAGATACAACATTTAGGAGCCGTTGTCAAGTATTTTAACAATAATTTTTCAATTATTTTACATTTTTTGTTGTGTATGGGTTGTAACGCGAGTAACATGAGTAACATGAGTAACAGGTGTCACACAGTAACAGGGGTGTGGCGGGTGTGACGGGTGTGACAGGTGTGACAGATGTGACACGAGTAACGCGAGTAACAGGAGTAACAGGGTGTGTCAGGTGTTACTGTTGTTGCTGTTGTTACAGGTGTTACTAATTAATTCTACTTTCTGAAGATGAAATAGACGGCAAGAACAAGGAATAGGAAGCCAACAAAGTGGTTCCACTTCAAGCCCTCGTGCATGAAGAGTACCATAAAGAGAGTGAAGACCGTGAGCGACACTACCTCCTGAATAACCTTCAGGTGCCACAGCGTAAAAGGACCGCCATGCACCTCGCTACCTATGCGGTTAGCTGGTACCTGGAAGCAGTATTCAAAAAGTGCCACACCCCAGCTAATCAGCACGATAGCCACCATGCCATACTTCTGCAACTTCGAGCTGAAGGCGATATGACCATACCATGCTAAGGTCATAAAAATATTCGATAGCACAAGTAGTGCGATGGTTGCGATACCTTTTACCAACATAGTTATTCTGAGTTCTCGTTATTTTTTCGAGGTACAAATATAACAAAAAAATCACTCTTTAGACAATAAACAATATGTAATATTGCTTATTTGTTTGTGGATGTCGCATTTTCGTTGTACATTTGCGACGATTTTGAGAAAAACTTATGCTTAATATATGATGAAAAAGATTTTTGCATTGACCGCTATGGGTATTTTTGCTGTGTCAACAATGGCGTCGGCTCAGGAGAGTGAGAAGCCATGGATCGTTGACCGTTTCGATGACATTAAGGTAATCCGCTACGAGGTGCCAGGCTTCGAGGAGCTTAGCCTTCAGGAGAAGGAGTATATCTACTACCTCTCTGAGGCAGCTAAGTGTGGTCGCGACATTCTCTTCGATCAGAACTTCAAGTACAACCTTGCCGTGCGTCGCACTCTTGAGACCATCTACACCGAGGTGCGTGGCACCGACGAGGCTAACTCTGAGGAGTTCAAGGCTATGGAGAAGTATTTGAAGAAGGTGTGGTTTGCTAACGGTATCCACCACCACTACTCAAACGATAAGTTTGCGCCTGAGTTCTCAAAGTCATGGTTCAAGAAGCAGCTTAAGAAGTATATCAACGACGACAACCGTCAGATTGAAGATAACCTCCTTTGCAAGATTATCTTTGATAAGAAGCTCTACGCATCGCGCCTAAACCAGAAGGCTGGCGTTGACGTTATCACCGCATCGGCAGGTAACTACTATGAGGGTGTTAACCAGGAGGAGGTAGAGGCATTCTATGCTGCAATGGCTGCTGCTGACGAGGGTAACCCAGAGCCTGTATCTTACGGTCTTAACTCTAAGCTCGTGAAGAACGAGAAGGGTGAGGTTGTTGAGCAGGTATGGCACATTGGTGGCATGTACTCTGAGGCGTTGGAGCAGATTGTATATTGGTTGGAGAGGGCCGAGAAGGTGGCAAACCCAACACAGAAGGAGTATATCCGCTCACTTATTGAGTACTACAAAACGGGCGACTTGAAGCTCTTCGACGAGTACAACATCGCATGGGTGAAGGATACGGAGTCAAATGTTGACTTCGTTAACGGCTTCATTGAGAGCTATGGCGATCCACTCGGTCGTAAGGCTTCATGGGAGTCAGTGGTAAACTTCCGCGATGAGGCTGCTTGCCGTCGTACCGAGATTATCTCTAAGTATGCACAGTGGTTCGAGGATAACGCTCCTATCAACCCTGCATACCGCAAGGAGGAGGTGAAGGGTGTATCTGCTAAGGTTATCACCGTGGCAATGCTCGGTGGCGACTGCTTCCCTGCAACAGCTATCGGTATCAACCTCCCTAATGCCGACTGGATTCGTAAGGAGCACGGCTCAAAGTCTGTAACTATCGATAATATCACCTACGCATATAGCAAGGCAGCGCAGGGCAATGGCTTTGCTGAGGAGTTCGTACTCCGCGAGGAGGACCGCGAGCGTAGTAAGAACTATGGTAAGCTTGGTGACGATCTACACACCGACCTTCACGAGTGTCTTGGTCACGGCTCAGGTCAGCTTGCCCCAGGCACTAAGGGCGATGAGCTCCGTACCTACTCATCTACATTGGAGGAGGCACGCGCAGACCTCTTTGCACTCTACTACTTGGGCGATGAGAAACTTGTTGAGATTGGTCTTATCCCTACATTGGATGTCGCATGGTCACAGTACTCTCACTATATCATGAACGGATATATGACACAGCTCTCACGCATCGAGCTCGGTAAGGATGTCGAGGAGTCTCACATGCGTAACCGTAAGCTTATTGCAGAGTGGTGCTACGAGAAGGGTAAGGCAGAGAATGTTATCGAGCTTGTTAAGAAGGATGGCAAGAGATATATCGTCGTTAACGACTTCGTACGCCTCCGTGAGCTCTTCGGCGAGCTCTTGTGCGAGGTGCAGCGCATAAAGTCGGAGGGTGACTACGAGGCAGGTAAGGCTCTTGTGGAGAACTACGCTGTGAAGGTTGACCCTGAGCTACACGCTGAGGTTATCGCTCGTAACAAGGCGCTTAACATCGAGCCTTATGGCGGCTTCGTAAACCCAGAGTATGAGCTTGTAACAGATGAGGCGGGCAACGTTGTTGATGTGAAGATTACCTATCCTTCAAACTATGTTGAGCAGCACTTGTACTACGGCAAGGATTACTCATTCCTTCCAACAATGAACTAATAAGATACACTATTGTATAACGTAAAAACAGATAAGAAAATGAAAGTAGCAATGAATAAGATGGTGAGCGTTGATTACAAGCTCACAGTAGATGGCGCTATCGCCGACCAGTCACAGCCAGGCATGCCTCTCGAGTTTATCTATGGCATGGGTATGCTCTTGCCTAAGTTCGAGGAGGCTATCATGGATAAGGAGCCAGGTGAGTCTGTAGCATTCACCCTTGAGGCTAAGGATGGCTATGGCGAGATCGTTCCAGAGATGATTGTGGAGCTCCCTAAGTCAATCTTCATGATGGATGGCAAGATTGCTGAGGAGATATTGTTCGTAGGTAGCCAGGTGCCTATGTCAACAGCTGAGGGTCAGCATATGTTGGGCGTCATCAAGGAGGTTAAGGAGGAGAGCGTCATGATGGACTTCAACCACCCTATGGCAGGTAAGACCCTTAACTTCGAGGTTAAGGTTGTTGATGTTCGCGACACCACTCCTGAGGACTTGGCTAAGTTCATGGGCGGTGGCTGCAGCTGTGGCGACTGTGGCGGTAGCTGCGGTGAGCACGAGTGTGGCGAGGGTTGCGACTGCGGTGGTTGCAACTAAGCTATAAGATATAACAAAAGGGGTTGAATAAAACCTCATAACGAAAAGGGGATAGCTAACTTACTGGTTAGTCATCCCCTTTCTGCTATCTGTCTGAAACTCGTTATTTGAATAGTCGTTGTGCAAAGTCGGTGATATATACTCGCCAGTTGCGCCATACGTGACCGCCACCACTCTCAACATATACATAGTCGTAGCCATGCTCATCGAGAAGCTTGCGGTAGGCAACATTCTCCTCGTAGAGGAAGTCATCCTCGCCAATGGCAATATAGTACAAGGCGGGCTTTAGCGAGAACTGCTTTTCGAGCTTATCCTCGAAGTTGGCGTATATGTCAACACCCTCCTCGCCACGTCGTATGGCGGCGGAGAAGAGACCCACATAATCAAACATTGCAGGGTACTCCTTAGAAATTTCCAACGAGTGGAAACCACCCATCGACAACCCTGCTATGGCGCGTGATGCTTGTGTGGCCTTCGTGCGATAGTTCTCATCCACCCACTCTACAATAGTGGGAAATATACGCTCAAACGACCCATCCATAGAACCACTCATATAGGGACGCCACATCCCCTCGTGCGAATAGCCAGGGGCAGCCACATGCTTGGTACATCCATTTGTCATCACCACAATCATAGGCTCTGCCTGACCTTCGGCAATAAGGTTATCCATAATCTCGGCAAGACGCCCTGTGGCTAACCACGCCTCTTCATCACCACCCATGCCGTGTAGAAGATAGAGCACAGGATACTTCCTCTTAGAGTGCTCATAGCCCGCGGGGGTATATACTGCCATGCGGCGCTCACGACCATCGGGCATTGTTGCCCATACGCGTGCCACGGTGCCATGTGCAACATCTTGTGCTGCGTAGTAATCGCCACGACCACCGCCTATGATGAAGTAGCTCATCTGTCGTCCTACGTCGCGCACAACATAGCTATTCGCGGGGTCGCACACATCGCCCGAACCATCTATCGTAAACCAGTAGCAGTACAGCTCCGAGGCGAGTGGCTCGGTGGTGAACTCCCACACACCATTATCACAGCGTGTCATATCGCGTGACGAGCTATTGTAGGCATCGAACATATCGCCACACACCTCAACGCGCTCGGCATTAGGGGCATATAGGCGTAGCGTGACACGTCCATCAGGAGCTATCTCAGGAGATACAACATCCTGCTTTTGCCATAAATTCTGCTGTGCTGAGACCGCCATTACGCACATAAGGGTAACGACCAATAGGGATATTCGCTTCATGCTATCATCAATAATATTTATGTTTCTATGACAAAGTTAGTGAAAATTTCTTATATTTGTAGAAATTCAAAAGCGACTGAAATATAATCTTTCGGAGCAATGAATAATTTTTTACTAATTTATAGAAGCTTCCTTCAATAGTTATGAAGATTGGCGTGATTTCTGATACCCATAATAGCTTTGATGATAGGCTTAGAGAGTTCCTTGCGCCGTGCGACGAGATATGGCATGCCGGAGATATAGGCTCGTTGGAGCTTGCCGACGAGATAAACGCATATCGTCCCTTGCGTGCTGTGTATGGCAATATTGATGGTGGCATGACACGCCGCGTATATCCTGAGTTTGCCCTCTTCGAGGTGGAGGGTGTCAAGGTGCTGATGACACACATAGGTGGTTATCCGCGTAAGTATGCCCCCAAGGCATTGCAACATATACATGGTGCGCAACCCAAGATATTTATCGCCGGGCACTCTCATATACTTAAGGTTATCTACGACCCTGTCTATGAGCTACTACACATAAACCCTGGTGCTGCGGGTAACTATGGTATGCACCGCGTGCGCACCGCTATACGCTTCGACGTTGAGGCTGGCGTGATTAAGAATATGGAGATTGGCGAGTGGCCAAGATAAAATTAGTAAAGAGTAATTAGTAATTAGTAATAGCGTTAATTGGTTGGAGCAAAGGAGAATAGATATATGAAAAGATTGTTTACACTTGTTCTATTTATGTTCGTTGTGACGAATGTTGTTGCCGAGGGTGTCGAGAAGCAGACTATTCACTATGCTACGCACGAGGGGCAGCAGCTGATGATGGATATATATAGCGTACCCTCTGATGGTGAGCCACGTGCAGCGATGATATTCGCCTTTGGCGGAGGCTTTGTGGGTGGCGAGCGCGACCATGAGTACTACGCTCCCTACTTCGAGCGATTGGCGCGTGAGGGTATCGTTGTGGCAAGTATCGACTATCGCTTGGGACTGCGCGACATGAAGTCGGGGATGAGCATCAAGGAGATGGTGGCTACTATGCAACGTGCCGTGGACATAGCCGTTGAGGATACCTACGCTGCAACAAACTACCTTCTGGAGCATTGCGAGGAGTGGAACATAGATCCCAATATGATAATGCTTAGCGGATCGAGCGCTGGCGCTATAACGGCCATCCAGGCGGAGTGGTATCGTTGTAACGGTGCGCCCCGAGCCGAGGTGCTACCCGAGGAGTTTCGCTACGCCGGCGTTGTGGCGTGTGCTGGTGCCATATTCTCGACCAAGGGGAAGCCCAAGTTCGTATCTAAGCCAGCGCCTATGTTGCTCTTCCACGGCTCCTCCGACCGTAATGTACCCTACGACAAGTCATCAATAATGGGCATAGGCTTCTACGGTTCGAAGCACATAGCCAAGCAACTCGATAGGGTAGCTGGTGCCTATGTCTTCTACTCTGCCGAGTATGAGGATCACTCGTTGGCGGTGCTGCCACTCATCTACTCTACGGATATCATCATGCAGTTTATCCGCGACTATGTCTACGAGGGTAGGGCGTTGCGCGTGCATGTAGATGTGGAGACTATCGATGGCGAGCGAAAACCAACACGCTTTGGCGCTATGGACTACCTCAAGAGCAACTACTCGCGCAGAGGCCTGTAGGAGATTACTAATTACTAATTACTAATTACTAATTATATCAATAGTAACGCCCAGGATGGTACTTTGGTGTACTACCCTGGGCGCTCTATATTAGGAATAACCCTTGCTGCTCTCTGTTAGTAGCTCTTGGCGAACAACACGCGGAACTTCGAAGGCTTGCCTGAGAATACGCAGGTGCCCTCCTCCTCCTTAACATCCATAGGGATGCAGCGGATGGTTGCCTTGGTAGCCTCCTTGATAGCCTGCTCGGTCTCAGGTGTGCCATCCCAGTGTGCCGAGATGAAGCCGCCCTTCTCGTTTAGCACCTGCTGGAACTCCTCCCATGAGTTAACCTCGGTAATCATCGAGTTGCGGTAGTCGAGAGCCTTCTTGAAGATGTTAGCCTGAATATCATCGAGAAGTGTTACGATACGCTCTGTAAGACCCTCCATAGATACCACCTCCTTGGTGAGTGTATCGCGGCGTGCAAGCTCGATAGTGCCATTCTGCAAGTCGCGAGGACCGAGTGCCAAGCGTACGGGAACACCCTTCAACTCATACTCGGCGAACTTAAAGCCTGAGCGTACATTGTCGCGAGCATCAACCTTGACAGATACCCCCTTAGCGCGAAGCTCCTTAGCCAACGCCTCAAGGCGTGCTACGACCTCCTGACGCTGCTCCTCGCCCTTGTAGATAGGCACCATGACAACCTGGATGGGTGCCAACTTTGGAGGTAATACAAGACCGTTGTTGTCGGAGTGAGCCATGATAAGAGCGCCCATCAAACGTGTTGATACGCCCCATGATGTTGCCCATACATACTCCTGCTTACCCTCCTTTGAGGTGTACTGAACGTCGAATGCCTTAGCGAAGTTCTGACCGAGGAAGTGTGAGGTGCCGCTCTGCAAAGCCTTGCCGTCCTGCATCAATGCCTCGATAGTGAGGGTATCGACAGCACCTGCGAAGCGCTCGTTAGGTGACTTGTGACCCACGATAACAGGAACGCCCATCCACTCCTCAGCGAAGGTTCTATAGACGTTAATCATGCGCTCTGTCTCCTCGATAGCCTCCTCGGCTGTGGCGTGTGCGGTGTGACCCTCCTGCCATAGGAACTCGGCAGTACGCAAGAATAGACGTGTACGCATCTCCCAGCGCACAACGTTTGCCCACTGGTTGCAGAGGATAGGTAGGTCGCGGTATGATGTAATCCAATTCTTGTATGTGTTCCAGATTATGGTCTCCGACGTAGGACGCACGATAAGCTCCTCCTCAAGACGTGCTGCAGGGTCAACAACAACACCTTTACCCTCCTCATCGTTCTTTAGACGATAGTGAGTTACCACGGCGCACTCCTTAGCGAAGCCCTCAACGTGGCTCGCCTCGCGTGAGAAGAATGACTTAGGGATGAAGAGTGGGAAGTAGGCATTCTCGTGGCCTGTCTCCTTGAACATCTTGTCCAATACGTCGCGCATCTTCTCCCATATAGCATAGCCATAGGGCTTGATAACCATGCAGCCGCGCACAGCAGAGTTCTCTGCCAAGCCAGCCTTGATAACCAAATCGTTGTACCACTGCGAGTAGTTCTCGTCGCTTTTGGTAAGGTCTTTTAATTCAACTGCCATTGTATATTATCTTTTGTTACTATTTTCGATTTTGTGTGTGATATGGCTATATCGTGACAAAGGTACAAAAAAATTAGTAATTAGTAAAGAGTAATTAGTAATATTTCGCTCCGGAAGAGCGATTGAGAAGGGGTCTGAGGGGTCTGAGGGGTCTGAGGGGAAGTCGGATCGTGGCCATGTCGTTCTGTGT
>JAZSBD010000046.1:0-53324 GCA_045602255.1 Alistipes sp. | reverse complement strand
CTTCGCTCCTTTGGAGCGATTGGGTGAGGGGTCTGAGGGGTTTAAGGGGTCTGAGGGCGTTTTTTCGATAGCGACTTGATAGTCAGCCCCTCGTACCCCTTTTACCCTTTGTACCCTTTTTACCCCATCCTCATTGCTCCTCAGGAGCAACATATTACTAATTACTAATTAAAAAGGGTAGTGCCTGACGGCACTACCCTACTATACAACCTATATCCTAACTACTACTTATACTCCACCAACGACTCACCCGTCATCTCAGCAGGCTTTGGCAAACCCATAAGGTCGAGGACCGTTGGAGCAACATCCGCCAAGATACCATCCTTGACCCTTGCCACGCGCTCCGATACAACAACGATAGGCACAGGGTTAAGTGAGTGAGCGGGGTTTGGCGTGCCGTCAGCATTTACAGCATTATCGGCATTACCGTGGTCTGCAATCTGAACGACCTCATAGCCATTCTTCTTAGCAGCCTCAACGACATCCTTAACGCACGCATCAACAGCCTTAACAGCCTTCTCAATAGCCTCATAAACACCAGTATGTCCCACCATATCGCCATTAGCAAAGTTCAAGCAGATGAAATCATACTTCTGAGAGTTAAGAGCCTCTACAAGCCTATCCTTAACCTCGTATGCTGACATCTCAGGCTGCAAGTCGTAGGTAGCCACCTTAGGCGAAGCCACCAAGATACGATCCTCATTAACAAACTCAGCCTCGCGACCACCATTGAGGAAGAAGGTTACGTGAGCATACTTCTCGGTCTCGGCGATGCGCAACTGCTTCAAGCCCTGAGCTGCAACATACTCGCCGATGGTGTTCGACACGTTCTCCTTGTCGAAGAGGATGTGCAAGCCCTGGAACTTAGCGTCGTAAGGGGTCATACAGCAGTAGTACAAAGGCATAGTGTGCATACCCTCAGCTGGCATATCCTCCTGAGTAAGCACAATGGTAAGCTCCTTAGCGCGGTCATTACGATAGTTGAAGAAGATAACAACATCATGAGGCTTGATAGTACCAATGGCATTACCCTCGGCATCTACGTTGACGATAGGCTTAACGAACTCATCGGTGACACCCTCGTCGTATGACTTCTGCATAGCCTCGACCATATTTGTTGACTTCTCGCCCACGCCATTTACAAGCTGGTCGTAGGCAATCTTCACACGCTCCCAGCGCTTATCGCGGTCCATAGCGTAGTAGCGACCGATGATTGAGGCAATCTTACCTGTAGACTTCGCCATATACTCCTCCAAGGCTGCGATAAAGCCCTTGCCGCTGCGTGGGTCGGTATCGCGACCATCCATGAAGCAGTGTACGAAGGTATTCTCAATGGCGTAGTGCTTAGCGATGTCGCACAACTTGAAGAGGTGGTCGAGCGATGAGTGAACGCCACCATCCGACACCAAGCCCATGAAGTGGACATTCACGCCATTAGCCTTAGCATACTCAAAGGCTGCAACAATCTCCTTATTCTCCAAAATGGAGTTATCGGCACAAGCACGGTTAATCTTCACCAAGTCCTGATATACAACACGACCAGCGCCGATATTGAGGTGACCCACCTCCGAGTTACCCATCTGACCCTCTGGCAAACCTACATTCTCGCCATCGGTCTTAAGCTCAGCATGGGGATACTGCGCCGTCATAGCGTTAATATACTCTGGGTTGGTTGAGTAGATAACATCCGACTTAGACTTATCGCCATTACCCCAACCATCCAATATCATCAATAATACCTTCTGACTCATAATATTTCGTTACTTAATAGTTCGCATTAGTTCAACTTCTCCATGATAAGCTCAACAGCCTTATCCACCGCAGCCTGCAAGCCGTCTGGATTCTTACCACCAGCCGTAGCATAGTGCTTCTGACCGCCACCGCCACCATTAATGAGCTTCGCAGCCTCACGAACCGTAGCACCAGCATCGACACCTGCAGCCACAACATCATCCGAGAGCATCACGTTGATTGTAGGCTTGCCATCCGAGAGGTTACCGATAACCATCACAAGCTTCTCAGCTACACGCTGACGCAAGCCAAATGCCAAATCCTTCATCACCTCAGGCTGATACTTTGTGATATCCTTGATGAGGACAATGCCATTTGTAGGCTCAGTGTTTGCAGCAAGGCTCTCAGCAATAGCCGCGACCTTCTCCTTACGCATCTCCTCAATCTCGCGACCAAGCGTAGCGTTTGTCTCAACCATCTTCTCGATAGCCTGCACGAGCTTAGGGTTATGCACAAGCTGCTCAATAGATGTGATAGTATCCTGTGTAGCATATACAAGGTTATCCGCAGCATCGCCAGTGACAGCCTCGATACGGCGTACACCTGCCGAGATAGCACTCTCCGACACAATCTTGAAGAGACCAATAGTACCTGTTGCCGATGTGTGAGTACCACCACAAAGCTCGGTCGAAGGACCGAAGTTCACGATACGCACCCTATCGCCATACTTCTCACCGAAGAGCATGATAGCACCTGCAGCCTCAGCCTCAGCCATCGTTGCCTCGCGGTTCTCGACCAATGGGTAGTTCTTGCGGATAAGCTTGTTCACAAGACGCTCCACCTCACGAAGCTCCTCCGAAGTGACCTTCTGGAAGTGCGAGAAGTCGAAGCGCAAGCCCTGAGGTGTTACCATAGAGCCCTTCTGCTCAACGTGTGTGCCGAGCACCGTACGCAATGCATAGTCCACAAGGTGGGTTGCAGTGTGGTTGTTAGCTGCCTGCTGGCGAGCCTCAGCATTTACCACTGCGCGGAACTCCGCCGCTGGGTTCTCAGGAAGCTGCTTAGCGATGTGGATGATAAGACCATTCTCCTTCTCGGTAGCCTCGATCTCAATCTTCTCGTTAGCGCTCTCTATATAACCAATATCACCAATCTGACCACCAGAGTTACCATAGAATGGGGTGTGGTCGAAGACGAGCTGATATGTCACGTTGTTCTTTGTCTTCACACGGCGATAGCGAGCGATGCGTACATCTGCCTCAAGGTTGTCGTAGCCGATAAACTCGCTCTCCTGGATAGCCATCACCTCCTGCCAATCGTCAATATCCTGCGATGCAGCGTTACGCGAACGCTCCTTCTGCACCTGGAGCTCCTTCTCGAACTCCTCGATGTCTACCTCCACGCCCTGCTCCTTAGCGATAAGCTCCGTAAGGTCGATAGGGAAGCCATAGGTGTCGTACAACACGAAGGCATCCTTACCTGAAATCTTACCATTAACCGACTTCTTAATAACGCCATCCAAGAGGTTGATACCTGTAGCCAACGTGCGGAGGAATGATGCCTCCTCCTCCTCGATAACGCGCTCGATGAGTGTCTGCTGAGCTACGAGCTCTGGGAACTGGTGACCCATCTGCTTAACAAGACCATCCACCAACTTGCAGATGAATGGCTCGTTGAAGCCGAGGTATGTGTAACCATAACGTACGGCACGGCGCAAGATACGACGAATAACATAACCTGCCTTAGCGTTTGCTGGAAGCTGACCATCGGCAATAGAGAACGAGATGGCACGGAGGTGGTCAGCGATAACACGCATAGCCACATCTGCCTTCTCATCCTTGCCATACTCCTTTCCCGACAATGCTGCAATGCGAGCGATAGTAGGCTGGAAGACATCTGTATCGTAGTTCGACTTCTTGCCCTGCATGATCATACACAAGCGTTCGAAGCCCATACCTGTATCTACGTTCTTCGCTGGCAGTGGCTCCAACGAGCCGTTAGCCTTGCGGTTGAACTGCATGAAGACAAGGTTCCAAATCTCGATAACCTGAGGGTGGCTCATGTTCACCATCTCACGTCCAGGGATCTTGTCTACCTCCTCCTGATCGCGAAGGTCGAAGTGAATTTCACTACATGGACCGCAAGGACCTGTCTCACCCATCTCCCAGAAGTTATCCTTCTTATTACCGCGGATGATGTGGTCCTCAGGTAGGAACTGCTTCCAGTAGTCGTAAGCCTCCTGATCGAAAGCTACGCCATCCTCCTCCGAGCCCTCGAAGACGGTAGCGTACATACGGCTCTTGTCCAATTTGTATACCTCGGTGAGCAACTCCCATGCCCACTCGATAGCCTCCTTCTTGAAGTAGTCGCCATACGACCAGTTACCGAGCATCTCGAACATGGTGTGGTGATAGGTGTCGTGACCTACCTCCTCCAAGTCGTTGTGCTTACCCGATACGCGCAAACACTTCTGAGTGTCGGCAACACGGGGATACTTGCGTGGTGCGTTGCCAAGGAAGATATCCTTGAACTGGTTCATACCAGCATTGGTAAACATCAATGTAGGGTCGTTCTTTACGACCATTGGAGCTGAGGCAACAATCTCATGTTCCTTGCTCTTGAAGAAGTCCAAAAAGGCCTGTCTAATCTGATTTGATTCCATATATCTTGAATTTATTTTTGCCAATATCTTATATATATTTTATACGCGGTTGCAAAATTACACAAATTACCTTAATTTTGTAGCGCAAAAGTGAGATTTTTAATATTTTTATTTTTACGACGATGACAACTAATGGCAGACACACGAGAAATGGGCGAAGAAAGGCGCTCCGTATTGCCATTAAGTTGGGCGTATCTCTGCTTATTGCTATCGCACTCAACCTCTTCGTCACGTCTATCACCGAGACCCCTAAGATGTCGATGATGCAGCAGGAACACAACATCATAGAGGACAAGTTTACCATCCTGCAGCAGAAGATAGCATCGGCACGCCGCACCGTCAACGACATCATCCAGCGCGACCACGAGATATATCGCCCACTATTGGATATCGACACGTTGAATATTCCCAAGATATATGCCGAATACAACGACTCTAAGTACTCGTCATTGGCATATGATGCGACATATGGAGAGCAGATCCTCAAGGCGTGGCACGACATAGACCAGCTAACGCGCCTGATGTATTACGCATCGCTATGCTTAGATGAGACGCAGCATATGGCGGAGAACAAGCAGGAGTTCACACTCGTTATACCAGCAATCTGGCCTATCGACCGCACCAAGCTACGCACCATAAGCAGCCGCTACGGTCCTCGCCTACACCCCAAGTTGGGCTATACTCGTATGCATGAGGGTATAGATATCACAGCCCCCATAGGCACCGATGTATACGCCACGGGCGATGCCGTTGTCACAAGGGCGGGTTGGCAGAATGGCTACGGCAATATCATCGAGCTAAACCACGGCTTTGGATATCGCACGCGCTATGCCCACCTATCGAGCATATATGTCGTTTTGGGCGATAGCATAAAGCGTGGTCAGACAATCGGCGCAGTGGGCAACACAGGTATCTCAACAGGTCCACACCTCCACTACGAGGTGCACTACCGAGGTAACCACGTCGACCCAATCAACTACTTCGACCAAAATATAGACACAGCATCGTATCGCGACTTGATGCAGCAAATCACACAAGAGAAGAGTAACAATGGTCAGCAATAACAGAAGAGCTAAACTTCGTCTCTTCAGACGAACATTCATACCGCGCCTACTCAAGAGCATGGTATGGATAGCCATGATATTGGGGTGGTATCTGCTACTGACCCTCTTTGTTGACACACCCAGCGAGCATAAGCTGCGCCACTCAACCGACAACCTACAGAGCGAATACGACAAACTATCCGAGCAGTACGATAGGTTGGACGAGGTGCTCACCAACATCTCAGAGCGCGACGTCAACGTCTTCCGCAAACTCTTCGAGAGCAACCCCTATGACTTGGGCGCTGCAGAGGTGCGCAAGCAGTACCTCCTAAACGAGGAGCTTGTGACCATGGATAATGAGATGCTACTCGCACGCTTCGACCAAGATATCACAAAGGTGGAGCACACCTTGGCCAGAGTTAAGAAGTCCCACGAAGCGCTCTGCATAGCCATCGAGAACAACGTGATGGATATCGACAATGTGCCTGCAATACAGCCTATAAACAATAGCCAACTAACGCTACTTGCCGCAGGTAAAAAGCCTTTAATTAACCCATTCCATCGAATTGAGTGTGAGCACCATGGCGTGGACTACCTCATCCCTGAGGGTACACCTATCTTCGCCACTGCCGACGGTAAGATTGAGTCGCTCTCGGACAACAACTCCTCACATGGCAAGGCTATCACCATCGACCATGGCAATGGCTATAAGACATCCTACGGACACCTATCCGAGGTACGCGTTACGAAGGGCACAAACGTCAAGCGTGGCGACATCATTGCGCTATCGGGAAACAGCGGTCTATCGTTCGCACCCCACCTCCATTATGAGGTCATACTAAATGGTATGCGAGTGGACCCCGTACACTACTTCTTCCTGGAGCTATCGCCCGAGGAGTACAAGCGCATTAAGCAGATAGCCATATCGAGCATGCAGTCGTTCGATTAAACACCTCGCAGCAACATGGCTCAGATAAAACTCATACTTCTGGACTTCGATGGCACGCTTGTGGATACCCGCCGTGCCAATGCCTTGGCATATATCGAGACCCTATCCGAGGTTGGCATACGACTCACCGAGGAGGAGTATATGAGCTCCTATTTTGGCGTTCGCTGCATGGAGTTTATGCAGGCATTGGGCATCAGCGATAGGGAGCAGATAACACGCCTTCGCCAACGTAAAGTTGAGCTTTATCCCAACTACTTTAACACGGTGACTCTCAACACCCCACTATGGCAGTGGTGTATGATGATGAGGAGCATGGGCAGCCAGGTGTGGATAGTATCGACAGGTCACATAAGCAACATCCGCAATGTCATGCGATATTTAGAGATTGAGGATGGCGTGGATGGCATAATTTCTGGAGACGACATAGCGGTGGCAAAGCCTGCGCCTGACGCCTTTTTATTGGCGATGCAGCGTGTGGGTGTCACACCTCTGCAGACAATCATATTTGAGGATTCGGCAGTTGGCATAGAGGCAGCGCACCGCAGTGGGGCACCATATGTCAAGGTGGTATTGTAAGAAGATAGCGCGAAGAGTGACAAAAAATGGAGGTTATAGTTGTGTAATCCCCATTTTTTTTCTATCTTGCATCACTATTTACAACAGAAATTTTGGATATGAGAACAATATTGTTGACTATAATGTCGCTTTGTGCAGCCATTGAGCTCTCGGCACAGGATAGCTCGAGTGCACCCAGCGGGCCTATCAAGCAGGGACTTACACGCTTTCACTCGATAGATGTCGACGCTCCTATAAAGCTATCATTGATAAAGATTGAGGAGTACGACATCCCATATATCGTCTATGATACCAAGGGTGTATACACCTCGAAGTTCTCGTTCGAGGTCGACAAGAGCGGCGTACTCAAGATTAGAGAGAGATACGACCCTAAGCGCGAAACCATCACCGAGGTCGAGATCTACTACAACAACATCCAATCCATCGACATATCGAAAGCCGATGTAGACGTTGAGGGGGTTGTCGAGGCGCACCTTCTCGATATAAATGCGTCGAACGACTCTCACCTTATCGTAGAGGTATACACCAAGGACCTAAAGGTCGATATCACGGGTAAGTGTTGCGTGGAGATTAGTGGCGAGGCGCTATACCAGACCGTCGATATATCGACAGCCACCTACAACGCTGTCAACCTCGCGACCATGTCGTCGTCGATAACCGCATCACACAATGCCGACGTCTGTGTCAACGCCACCCAGCGACTGGTAATAAAGACCAGCACTGGTGCCAAGATAAGCTATAAATCAGACCCAGAGATCTATCGCGAGGATGTATCGCTCTTTGGCGGAGAGATCACGCAGCTATAATTCAGTATGCATAGAACAACATTCCAACAGGAGCTCGCTCATGAGCTCCTTTCCAAATATAGTGGTGACCTATCACCGTTAGTCATACTCTTCCCATCGCTACGTGCCCGCATATTTTTCAACGAGGCGTTAGCTCAAAACTTAGAGCGCCCCATGTGGCAACCTACATGGATGAGCATCGACGATATCATGGAGCAATCCTCGGGACTTAGACGTGGCGATCGCATACGCCTTATCAGTGAGCTTTATAGGGTATATGTCAAGCACCACCCATCGGAGAGCTTCGACAAGTTCTACTTCTGGGGCGATATGCTCATCAGCGACTTCGACATGATAGATCGCTATATGGTTGACGCATCGCAGCTGCTGCGCAACATCAAGGATATAAAGGAGTTGGAGTGCGATACATCCTATCTCACGCCCGAGCAGCTACGCATCATCTCGTTTTGGCGAAGCATCGGCGAGAACGACTCACTGAGCGAGCAGAAGCGCCGCTTCCTGAAGATTTGGAACTCTCTGCCAGCCGTATACGATGAGTATAAAGCACGTTTGAGCGAACTAAAGATTGGTTATACGGGCATGATATATCGCGCCACGGCTGAGCTAATCAAGAAGGGATGCGATATTGCCATACCACCTAAGCGCTTTATCATAGTTGGCTTCAACGCCCTCTCAGATAGCGAGAAGGTGCTCTTCGACTACATCGCCAAATCGGCGCATGGGGCGGAGTTCTATTGGGACTACGATAGGTACTACGTAGATAAAAAGTGGCACGAGGCTGGTATGTTCCTTCGCGACAATATCGCTCGCTACCCCGCTGCCAACAACATCACCAACGACAACTTCCTGACCACCGACAAGCATATTGAGTCTATTGCTTGTGTGTCGAATGTCGTGCAGTGCAAATACGTTGCTCGCATCCTCGAGTCACTACCCGACGAGGAGCTCAACAAGCATACCGCCATCGTACTCACGGACGAGAGCATGCTCATCCCTCTACTCCACTCCCTCCCCGAGCGAGTTAAGAGGGTGAATGTGACCATGGGCTACCCACTAAAGAATGCCCTTGTATACTCCTTCATCGAGCGCATCATAGAGCTTCAGGCTCATAGCCGCACGAAGGAGGATGAGACGCTATTCTATCATGTGGATGTCACAGGCATCTTGTCGCATCCATATATCTCCGCCATATGCCAAGAGGAGGCTGCGAAATTGTTGGAGCATATCAATAGCAATAAAGTTATCTCGGTTAAGGGGTCGTTGTTTACGGAGGATGGCTTCTTGGCGCAGATATTTAGCCCCAAGAGCACCTGGCGTGACCTGGGAGCATACATAGTCGCCATACTGCAACATATCGAGTCTAACACCGAAGACCCACTGCAGTGTGAGTATCTCCGTACGGCATATGAAGAGATTACGAAGCTTACAAACTCGATTGCCAACTGTCAAATTGAGATATCAGTCGAGATATTCACCTCGCTGCTAAAGCGACATCTACAAACCATCACCCTCCCCTACATTGGCGAGCCGCTGGATGGTATTCAGATTATGGGAATTTTGGAGACCCGTAATATCGACTTCAAGAATGTCATCATCCTATCCATGACCGATGCGACATTCCCTGGAGATAAGACCGGACAGTCGTCGTTCATACCCTACAACCTTCGTGCCGCCTACGGTATGCCAACGCCCGAGGAGCATGAGGCGATGTATGCCTACTACTTCTATCGCATAGTGCAGCGTGCCGAGCGTGTGTCGATGCTCTACTGCTCGCGTGCCGATGATAAGAGTACTGGTGAGCGTAGCCGCTACATATACCAGCTGGAGTATGAGTCGCCCTACAAGATAGTCAAACACTCGGTTGGTGTAGATTTGAGTATCAGCGAAAACGAGCAAATAGAGGTTGCGAAGGGGGTTAAGGAGCAGGAGATACTCAACAGGTATCTACACCCCAAGCAGGAGCATACGCTATCCCCCACGGCGCTATTCAGATATGTAGAGTGCCCATTGAAATTCTACCTCTACTCGGTAGCCCATATACACACCCCCGACGAGGTTAGCGATACGATTGATGCACTCATGTTTGGAAATATCCTCCATGAGACCATGCAGGAGCTATACACGCCGCTTTTGGGCCTCCACAACCCTATGCCACAGATCGCCAAGCTATGCAAACGCGAGACTATTGAGCAGGCGGTGGACAAGACCATAGGACGCATCCTCATGCATGACGACAAGGCGACAATGGCGGACTTCTCGGGAGATACGCTTCTTGTGCGCGACATCATCATCAAGTATATCATGCGAGGTATCATGCGCTACGATAGCAACAATTCGGGCTATACGATTGTTGGCTTGGAGGATGAGGTGAAGTGCCGCTATGAGATTTCAGATGGTCGTCAGGTAAACCTATCGGGTCGCGCCGACAGATTAGATAGGCTCGATAGTGGCGCAATGCAGGTCATCGACTACAAGAGTGGCAACAAGCCCCACCTGATATTCAATGGCATAGAGAACCTCTTTACCGGCTCGGCAGATGATCGCATATCAAATATATTTCAGACGCTACTCTATGCCATGATGCTGCAAAAGCGCGATGGATGTGAGACTATTACATCGCTATACTTTGCATCAAAGATGCACGAAAGCGACTACACACCTAAAATTCTCAACAAGCAGAGTGGTGAATTAATCGAGAGTTATAGCTCGCAAGCAGAAGAGTTCGAGCAGATGTTAAGTTCAACCCTTGAAGAGTTGTTCGACTATGACATTCCATTCCGTCAGGTTGAGGATGAGCAGATGTGTAAATATTGTGATTACAAGAGAATATGTCGACGATGAAACGAGCTAAGATACTGAGTGCAAGCGCTGGCTCGGGTAAGACATACCAGTTATCCTACAAATATGTTCGCGATGTGGTGGAGCATCCCGAGCTATATCGCAGCATCCTTGCCGTGACCTTCACCAACAAGGCTACCGAGGAGATGAAGTCGCGAATACTACGCGAGATACACATCTTGGCATCGGGTGCCAAGAGCAACTACACGAGTGATCTGATGCGAGAATTGGGTCTCGGCGAGGCCGCCATCAGGGAGCGTGCGCTGCGTGCCCGACAGTTTATTCTGCACGACTACTCGCGCTTCACGATACTCACCATCGACCGCTTCTTCCAGCGCATCATACGCGCCTTCATCAAGGAGCTGGGCGTCGACCTAAACTACAATATCGAGCTCGACACCTCAACGCTTCTAACGCGTAGTGCCGACAACCTTGTCGAGAGCATCGCTCAGAACGAGGAGCTTAAGAGGTGGCTGCTGGAGTTCGCCGAGGAGCGCATCGCCGATGGTGACCGCTGGGATATGCGTGGCGACCTCAATGCCTTGGGCAAAGAGATATTCAAGGAGCATAGCCACGAGCGCCTCAAGATGCAACTATCGAAGAGCAAGCTACGCGAAATTATCGAGCGCCAGAACAAGCGTGTCGATGAGTTTATGCAAGAGCTGCAGAAGATTGGTGCTGAGGGTGTCGCAGTGATGAACAACTACGGCGTTACATACAACCTATTTCGTGGCAAATCCAAGAGCTTCGCATCGTGCTTCGAGCACTATGCCTCGGGCAACATAAAGTCACCTACCGCCACTATGCTTAAGGCAGCGGTGGATATCGAGCAGTGGTATAGCAAAGGTGATGGAGGCAACATAAAGGGTGCAGCGGCAGAGCTTCAGCCCATCCTCAAGCGCCTGTGCGAGAGATATAACGCGAGCATCGAGGTTGTCAACACAGCCAAGCTGCTACGCGAGAACTACCGTAGCTTTGCCCTTCTTGCCGATCTATACGACAAGGTTATGGAGATATGCGACGAGGAGAATATCATGATCTTAGGCGAGACGAAGCATATCCTATCGACCTTCATCAACGATAGCAACGCCCCCTTTATATACGAGAAGGTGGGCAACCGCTTCGAGCGTTTCATGATCGATGAGTTCCAGGACACCTCCATGGGCGAGTGGAAGAATATGCTACCGCTGCTACAGAATGCCATGGCATCGAGCCAGGAGTGCTCGGTATTTATCGTTGGTGATGTCAAGCAGTCGATATATAGATGGCGAGGTGGCGACTGGCGCCTACTACAGGAGCGTGCCAAGCAGATGTTGGGTGATGAGAACGTCTCTGTCAAGCATCTGGAGCACAACTACCGCAGTCTTAAAAATATTGTCGAGTTCAACAATAAGATCATGAACAAGGTTGTCGAGAGAGACAACACACACCTCAACACTATTCTTGATGAGGCGTATGCCAACAACGCTATCAGCAAGGAGCTACACTCGTCGCTTAGTGGCATAGTAGCTGCTGCATACGAGAAGCATGCACAGACACCCGCACGCAAAGAGAGTGAGGAGGGCTATGCCGAGACCACCATATACGACACGACGCTACTCGACTCACCATTCATCGAGGCTATACGCAGCGCCATAGAGCGAGGCTACAAATATAGCGACATACTCATCCTTGTCCGCGGTGCTACCGATGGAGGCAAGGTGGCAGATGCCCTGTTTGCATATAAGGAGCAGCTCATCGCCGAGGGTAAGGCATCGTTTAACGTGCTTACCTCAGACGCCCTAACCATCGAGAGCAATGCCATCACTGAGTTTATAATCGCGGTATTCCGTCTTGCCACCAACCCTAAGAACGACATCGAGCGAGGCATCTACAACCGTTTCCTAAACAAGCCTTTCGACCACACGTTCGACGAGGAGGAGTTGGCTCTGTTGCGACACATTGCCCACCTATCGCCTATGGAGGCATTCGAGCTTATTGTCGAGAGATTTAGCCTCAATAGCAATCGCGAGCATATCGCATACCTTCAGGCGATGCATGAGCAGGTCATATCCTTCACGACATCGCGCAACTCAGACATACAGCGCTACCTCACATGGTGGGATGAGAAGGGTCGCAACGAGAATATCAGCGTTGAGATGACCGACAACACCATTGAGATTATGACCGTCCACAAGGCGAAGGGCTTGGAGCGCCCCGTGGTGATTATACCATATGCCAAGTGGGATACCACACCCAGAGCATCGCTTCGACCCGTAGTATGGGCTAAGGCGAGCCAGCAGAGCGAGGATGCCGCCTCTGTCGGCGAGTTCCCCGTCATCTTTGGCAGCGCCATGCAGCAGTCATCCTTCAGCGAGGAGTACTATCGCGAGCTTGTAATGAGCCACGTTGATGCCATCAACCTACTCTATGTTGCCCTAACACGAGCATCCGAGGAGCTATACATATATGTCCCTTCTCGCCTAAATACTAAGAGTAAAAGCGAGGATAGTATCACATCGATAGTGCCATTAATGAGTGGAGCTATCGGCACAATATGCCCTGAGCCCGAGACATACAACGGCGTGGAGGGCAGAGAGCGCATGGTATACGCCTACGGTAAGAGAGTCGCCACGCACGCCACAAAGCATGGAGCCGCCTCCGAGGATATCATCCTTGACCAATACCCCACTCACCACCCCGAGCTACGTATTCACATCCCATCGTCGCGCTATGCGGAGGAGGGCTTAAAGGCTGGCACAAGGGAGCGAGAGCTGGGTAAACTTCTGCACCGCATATTTGAGCGTGCCCACACCATCGAGGAGCTACACGCCGCAATAGAGGCGCTCGAGGTAGATGGCTCAATAGATGCAGAGGTGGCGCTATCACTACACGCCAACATTGACGACGCCATGCAAAATCATACCATCAAGGAGTGGTTTACAAAGCGTTGGGATGAGATTAAGACCGAGGCAGAGATAATCACATCACGCGACACTCGCCGCCCTGATAGGGTGATGATAGAGGGAGAACGCGCCGTGGTTGTTGACTACAAATTCGGACAAGCAAAGAGTAAATCATACCATAGGCAGGTGCGGGAGTATATCGACATTCTCAATCAGATGGGCATCTACTCACACGTTGAGGGCTATATATGGTACATAACTATCGGTGAGGTGGAGGTTGTTCAATAAAAAAGGTATATCTTTGCACTATGAAAGAGAGGCTTTGGAATAGTATACCACACGAGTATAGGCGACGTGCGATATGGGTGGCTATAACCATCTTTATTCGCGCCATACTCAACTTTATAGGTATCGCAATGATGATACCCCTACTTATCATAATGCTTGACAGGGATAGCCTCACCACGACACCGTGGTTTAACGACCTATACCACCTATTTGGATTTACGAGCTACGAGGGCTTTGTGTGTGGCGTATGTGCAGCTATTGTCGCCATAATCCTGGTTAAAAACCTGCTCGTAATCTTCCTTTACCGTTTTGAGCGCGACTATATATACTCACTATATCGCACTCTCTCGACAAGACTCTTCACGAACTACTATGGTCGTGGTCTTGCATTTATGAAGTATAGCAACTCAGCCCTTCTCACACGAAACGTCAATGTCGTAACGCTCATGTTCGTGGCGGGCATACTAAAGCCTATTGCCACAATCGTTGCCGAGGTGATGCTTCTCACGCTACTCATCGTGGCTCTCGCCTGCTACTCACCAATGGCAGCACTCCTCGCCATTGTGGTCTTTATACCAATCATGGCACTCTTCTATATTGCCGTACGACGTAGACTCAACGACATAGGAGTGAGGGAGAACGAGGCTCAGCGCACAAAGAGCCGTATCGTCTCGGAGTGTTTCCGTGGTTATGCCGACATTGAGGTGGCAGGAGCCTTCGACCAGATGCTAAAGCGCTTCGATAGCGCCATGGACGAGGTGGTAACGCTGCGTAAGCGCAGCTCCACAATCGCCATACTCCCACAGATGATCACGGAGGTAGGCATCGCCATTGCCCTATCGGCACTCCTTATCATCAGCATATACGCCTCAACAGATAACCTAAGCCTACTATTCGGCATCTTCGCCATAGCGGCGGTAAGGCTAATCCCCTCTATGCGTAACATACTATCGAGTTGGAGCTCGCTACGCCTTAACGGCTACTCTATCGACACCATGAGTGAGGCACAGGATATATTGGGAATTAACACAGCTAATAGCAGAGCTAAACTGACTCTCAACGACAAGATTTGCATCGACAACCTAACATTCCAATTTGAGGATAGCGATACACCGACCATCAACAACCTATCGTTGGAGATAGGCAAAGGCGAGCGTCTCGGCATACGTGGCACATCGGGCGTGGGCAAGACAACGCTATTCAACCTGCTACTGGGTCTCTACCGTCCAACATCGGGACGCATACTCATTGATGGTGTTGAGCTCGACGAGACTACCTGCCGCAGTTGGCAGAATAGCATAGGCTACGTCTCGCAGCACGTCTTTATCGCCGACATGACCTTGGCAGAGAATATCGCTTTAGGGTGCGATAGCGGCAATGTTGACACAGAGCGACTAAACAGGGCTATTGAGCTTGCCGACATCAAGGAGTTTATCGCGTCGCTACCCAATGGCGTCAACTCTCGCATTGGCGAGCAGGGGTGCCGTCTTTCGGGTGGTCAACGTCAGCGCATAGGCATCGCACGCGCGCTCTATAAGGGGTGCGACATCCTGCTTTTTGATGAGGCAACATCATCGCTCGACAACCAGACAGAGGAGAATATTAATAGAGCTATACGTCGTCTTGGAGCAACCAACAGGGAGCTCACCATCGTGGTCATAGCGCACCGCGAAAGCTCGTTAGAGTACTGCGACAGAGTAATAACCATGGAGTAATGCAACACTACAACTACACTATAGCAGGCATAACCATTAGTAGCGACAAAGACCTTGTTGCGCTTGGACTTAAGGGATTTAGACCGTTCGAGACGCAAGCAGATGTCGTGGATTGCACATTGTGCTTCGATGAGCAACTATCCACTAAGGATTTTTCAATCGTCAAGCGACTCTCCGAGAGCTACGTTGCCGAAGCCAATGCCGACGGCGAGTTTGCGCTCACAACAACGGGGTATCTGTACTCAATAAAGAGTAGAGACGACAACTCGCAAACCTCCTATTTTCATATAGATATATCAACAAACGCGATCTCCACGAATATCGTTTGTCGCACACTGCTCGATGTATCGTTACTACGCTTTGGTCTATGGATGATGTTTGGTGTTGTGATTGCGCCTAAGGGTGGCATTGCCATACACTCATCGGTTATCGCGTGCAACGATCGCGCAGCGATATTCCTCGGCGAGTCGGGAACGGGCAAGAGCACCCACACACGACTATGGCGCGAGAATATCGAGGGGGCAACGCTGCTCAACGACGACTCACCGATACTACGCATTGTGGATGGCGAAGTAAGAATATATGGCTCGCCATGGAGCGGCAAGACACCTTGCTACAAAAACCTGAGCTACCCCATTGCTGGCATATGCCGTCTTAGCCAGGCACCACATAACGCCATACGCCCCCTACGCTCGATAGCCGCCATAGGGGCAATTCTACCATCGTGCCCACCGCAATTTGCGCATGACAACTATCTACAAGATGCCATATGCGCAACCTTGGGTGAGTTGCTGCGCTCGGTGAGGGTCTATCACTTAGAGTGCCTACCCGATGGCGATGCAGCTCGATTGTCGTATAATAATATTATGGGCGATGCGTAGGGTATTGGATAATATTGAGGAGCTTATCTCGGTTGGCGAGAGCTTCGAGCTTAGGGTTACGGGCTTTAGTATGTTACCCCTACTCGGAGGTGGCAACGACACTATCATTGTGCGTCGCACCAATAGCACAGAGCCTATCATGGGGCGAATAGCGATGTTCCGCGAAAGGGATGGGCATATCGTTGTTCACCGCGTAAGAGAGGTAAAAGATGGTGTGGTCACCCTTATGGGCGATGGTAACACTAAGGGCAGGGAGCAGTGTTCGCGCGAGAGTATTGTGGGCGTTGTGGAGTATGTAAGACGCGGTAGTGGACGCGTCGTAAGCTGCACCTCGTGGTGGTGGCGCACGCGCGAGAAGATGTGGCTATGGACGCCACGCATCGTTAGACAGTACACCTTAGCGCTTATGCGCCGATGGTTAAATAGAAAAAAGAGATAATATGGATATTCGTATTGGACATGGTTACGATGTGCACGCCTTAGCGGAGGGTCTTAGATTGGTGCTCTGTGGCGTGGAGATAGAGCATACGAAGGGGTGTGTTGCCCACTCAGATGGTGATGTTGCAATACACGCCATATGCGATGCGCTACTTGGCGCGCTCGCCTTGGGTGACATAGGAAAGCTGTTCCCCGATAGCGATGCCAAGTACAAGGGCATAGACTCTACCCTACTGCTTAAGGAGGTTGTTGCGTTAGTTCGCAGCAAAGGCTATGAGGTGGGCAATGTGGATTGTACCATCGCCATGCAGCGCCCAAAGCTACGCCCACATATAGACACCATGCGTGAGCGATTGGCTGAGGTTATCGGCATTGACGTGGAGCGCATATCGGTCAAGGCGACAACTACCGAGCGTCTCGGCTTCGAGGGTCGCGAGGAGGGAGTATCGACCACTGCCGTAGTGTTGGTGACAAAGGGGTAATAACAGCAATAATAAAAACAAAGGGGCTGACTTTTTAGTCGCCCCTTAACTATTTATATACTAATTATACACTAAGACTACACGCACATCTCAAAGATGTGTTCCACATCCTCTGGGGTGAGTGTCTTGAAGCCCTTAATATCGCCATAGCGGCACGCCTTGCGCGCCATGAGTGGGAAGTCCTCGCGCTTGATGCCCACCTCAGTGAATGTGCGCTGCAAGCCCAGCTCCTCGAAGAATAGATGCTCCAAGCGTTTGATGCTCTCCTCGGCAATTGCCATAGGCTCCAACGATGGGTCTATGCCAAAGACATTGACACCGAACGATACATAGCGACCCACATTCGACTCATCTAAGCAGTAGCGCATCCAACGAGGTGTTAGGATTGCCAAGCCCAAGCCGTGGGTAATATCATAGACTGCCGATAGCTCATGCTCCATAGGGTGACAGCTCCACGCCTTGCGCTTGCCACCATTAATAAAGCCATTGATAGCCCACGATGAGCACCACATCAAGTTGGCACGTGCCTCGTAGTTTTCAGGCTCACGAACAGCCATAGGCGCATACCTAACAACCGTCTTGAGCATACCCTCCATAGCGCAGTCAAGCATATATAGGTCCTTCTGTGTGTTGAAATATACCTCTATAATATGCGACATAATATCAACTGCGCCACACGCCGTCTGATACTTGCTTACGGAGTAGGTAAGCGTAGGGTCGAGGAACGATACGCGTGGCAGCAATGCTGGCGCCAAACGACCAAGCTTATCGCCTGTCTCAAGATTTGAGATAACACCACCAGTGTCCATCTCGGAACCAGTAGCCGAAAGGGTTAGGATAGTGACAATAGGCAATGCACGCTCGATAGGCTTAGCATTAGCACCGAAGAACTCCCATGCGTCATGCTCCACACAAGCACCCGCTGCCATAAACTTTGTAGCATCAATCGTAGAGCCACCACCTACGGCAAGCAAGACATCAATCTGCTGCTCCTTGCATATCTTTACACCTGCACGAACAGAGTCAATACGTGGGTTAGGCTCGATACCCGACAACTCGAAAATCTCCATATCTGCAGCCTGCAACTCGGCAACCACCCTATCGTAGAGTCCCGAACGCTTAATAGAGCCACCGCCATAGGTAAGCAATACGCGGCGACCAAACTTCCTAAGTTCAGCACCAAGATGTCCCAACTGGTTCTCGCCAAAATATACCCTTGTAGGAATATCGTAAATAAAGCTATTCATATTTATTCGGTTTTAAGATTAACACCTACAAATATAGGAATTTATCACGATATATGCAATATATCACACAAACTAATAATACCAGCTGGTGCTGGTATTATTAGTTTAACATTACGCTTCACTACCGCCCCAGAGCCTCGGCAGCATAGCGCAAATACCTTGCCGCCTTATCGTCAGCCTCGGCAGCATAACGCATCTGCGTCTCATACTTATCCATCTGCTGCTCGACATAGCGCGTATATGTCTTAACGCGGTCCATATCGCCCTTGCGCGTGTAGTAGGCGACCTCACGCTGATACTCCTCGGCACGCTTGAGGTAGTATTCAGCCTCGCGACGATAGTCGGCTGCACGCTTCTGATAATACTCCGCCTCACGCTGATACTCCTGCGCCTTGCGGATATAGTAATCATCCTGCGCCGACGCATCCATGCAGAAGGCACATGTAAGAATTGCAACAACGATGACTACTCGTGGAAAAACTTTTGTTAGTGACATAGCTACACTGATTTTAGTTAAACACTTTACACCTCTCTCACTATTCTAAAGCCTTGACTACGAATAAACTCTATTACTCGCATAGCTGTACGTCTATCATACTCACGCTCAACTTCCGACAGCTTATCATACTCCACTAAGCATGGGTGCTGCTTAAGCTCATCATTGCGTCTTTTGCCATAGCTCCAGCCATTGCGCCTACGCTCATCTGCCCACTCGTTATGAACAGCCTCGGCAAGTTCCTCGATAAGATGCGCGGAGAGCTCCATATTTTTATCCCTATACTCCATAAATCCGCACACGCTTAAAGGGTTACTGGCTTCACCTCTTGCAACGGCTGTTGGATTACCGGCTTCACCTCATGTAACGACTGCTGGGGTGTCGGTTTCTCCTCATGTGATGGTTGTTGGCTTGCCTCGCTATCCTTCTTGAATACCTCTATTGACTCATCATAAATCTTATTAGTCTCGTCAAAGTGCTTTTTCATCTCTCGCAATCGCGCAGCATCCGCACGCAGTTTAGCCGTGTCCAAAGTTATGGGTGGGGTGAAGTTTAAATTGTTGCTCTCTGCATACCTCTTTGCGTACGCCTCGATGGTTTCTTTCATATTCTCTTGGCTCTCAGCTAAGCGCTCTTGCATCGCTTGCATCTCCCGTATTCTCGCAGCATTCGCACGCAGTTTAGCCGTATCTAAAACCATAGGCATAGGCCCGGTAAGATGGGCATATTCAGAGCGTATAGATGCCCTGATTTCTCGATCTATCCTATCGGCATTTGAATCTTCATTATTTTTATTGATAATGTAAACCTTGATCACCACCGCAAGGACTATCATAAGGATAAACTTAATAACTCTCATATGCACAAATTATAAGTGTTTTACTTCTCTGTTTTTACATATAGAGCAATCTGAAACCTGAAATCTATCACCTCCCCTAATTATATTCGCCCCAGCGACTCTCATATGCCTGTATAAGATTCTCTCTGATGTCGTAGCATTGAACTATGGCGGCATCATTCGACTTTTTCAGTTCGCTAACATCGCCAACTTCAGCCCTAAGCATATCGATATAGGTGCGCGAATGTTTCTCGTAGTTATGTAGAGTTGACGTATAGTAATCGATCTTCTTTCGCGCGCTTACCTCATTATCATCGTCTGAAATACTCATCTGTATAGCACTTTGCATCTCTGCATGAATAGCGTTATAGGTGGATGTCACACTCTCAACATACTTCTCATGCTCCTCATCGGCAGCCGCGTTTAATGCTATAGACTGCATCTCAGCATACATATCTTGCATCGTCTCAAAGTACTTTTTGTATACCTCAATTGATAATTGCTCATACTCTTCGGCTGATAATCCCACCTCTACATCTGTTGGGTAGTTAAGCATAACAGAGGCAAAGCCTATATCACCATATACGGACTCAGGCATCGAGCTGAAGATATATAGTAGATGGTAATAGAGGTTCTCCAAGTAGTAGCGATTCAAAGTACACCCATAAGAGAGATAACCGCTATATGTGCGAGGGCTTCCCGACTGGGCAAGATACAATATATTATCAAAATGGGTGTTTATCTCATTGTAAAAGCCCATACGCATATCATTATATGCCTCAATATTGATTGGGTTAGCACCGCCATTGGCTAATATGGCAACATCCTCATCGGCAACTATAATATTATTAGGCAGCTGCAAGGCGGCTCTACACTCATCAATAAGAGCCTCGAGCTGAGCAATACTCGCCTCGGGATCATCACGTCTATAATCTCTCAGAAACTGCTGCCAGCCATCTTGGGCAACATTAAGAATGTTGAGATTATAGTCGCACAGCAGATACTCATCGAGTAGCATGGATGCATATTTCGCACATCTATGCTTATATAGAATATCATCTGACGTTGTATTCTGAACATCTGTAGCGATGTCGGATTTTGATAGCTTAGTGGGGCTATTTACAAACGAGATATAGCCCACAACACCAAGAGCAATAGCCACAAGAGCACATATAGCTATGCGGAACTTTCTCCATATTGATGCAGGACGCGACTTAAGGAAACTACGCTTAAGGCGCTCCATGTTTTCGATGAAAAGGTTGGGGTCGGTAGCCGATATAGCGTTGTAGTTGGGCAGCTCGCAAAGAGAGAGGGGAAGAGTATCCGCCGCTGGCCACTCAAAACCAGCAAGCATGATAGGAATGATATTCTTACCTCGACTCAGTGCATACTCTATCTCCATGCGCACCCAATCGTTCTCATCGCTACATCTATCAAGGGCGTTGGGCGGAAGTACGAGGATAACATCCTTACACCCATCAATAACCTGTAATAGACGTTCGTTGAACTTACCAGAGTTGAGGGTCTCCACATCTAAAAATACGGAGTAGCCCGCCATCTGCAGCTTGGTGGCTATAAGGTTAGCTGTCTCGAACGAGGTGCGTCGATAGCTCACAAATACATCATATCTCTTCCTGCTCATCACATCAATATATTTATCCTAAACATTGCACTCTGGTAATCACGCACATCGTACTTATGGGCAATAACGCCATCATCAACGATGACAACGCCCACATCGGCACGAATAAACGAACGAAGAGTCATGGCATCCATGCCATAGCATGGCAGACCAAGCATCGACTCCACTGACTCGATATCGGCGGAGGTGACAACTATTGGCTTACTCTTAGCCACCCTCATGGCAGCATCCAGACGCCTACCCTCAAGAGCCGTGGCATCATTCACGCATAGCCACACGACACTACCCTCACGCTCAAGAAGCGACATGGTAACATCGTTGCCCTCACAATCGTAAATCCTAAAATCTGAGGTTGTCGCACTTTGCACCTCATCGTGCACGGTATAGGCATCGAGATACTCCAAGTTCTCATCCTCCCAGCACTCCACAGCATCGGCAGCAAACTCAACACTCTCGCCAGTGGTCAAATCGCGGAATAGGAGCACGCTTCTGACCGACACCTCCTCGGCCACATAGGTCCGACCTATCTGCTCTCGAAGATTAACACCCACCTTATAGGGCATAAAGTCAATAAGCGGCAGGAAGCGCAAGGCGATAAGATTAACGCCCAGGGCAAGGAGCAGAGCCACCACAGTTATCATAAGACTAAATCGACAACAGCCACCCTTGCGGCTAAGCCACCACAATAGCGATGCCATCGGCAGCAGCACAACGTTCTTTGCAAATGTCTGCCAAGGGGTGAGTTTCACAGCATCGCCAAAGCATCCACAATCACCGATAGGGAGTATCGTAGCGCTAAGGAGTGTAATGATGGTGAATAGCGCCAAGAATATAGTTGCCGCAAATGCAGCACGCGAACGATAGGCACCCGACACCAGCATAATGCCGAGCAGGAGCTCCACAGCGCCAAGCACCACAGCGATGGTGAGAGCCATGGGCGAGAGCGCCTCTAACGAGTATGTCGCGAGGTATTTATCAACGAAGATGGAGGTGCCGACAGGGTCCACGGACTTGACAAAGCCCGAGAAGATGAAGACTCCACCAACAATCAACGATAGGAGGATGGTAACAATATGTCGCACCCGTGCTCCCATACTAAAATCTATCTACAAGAGGGGCTACATGAGCCATGATACGCTCGAAGATCTGCTCAGGTGTTGCCATCTGTTCACCCTCGGTCGAGCAGTCAACAACCTTCAAGTCACCATTAGCAGCGGCACTCTCGAGGTACACCTCACGCACACGACGCTGCAAGTCGAGCGACGCCTCGTGAATATCCTTACCACCCTGAAGATACTCTCTATCATCACCCTCGCGAGTCTCGGTTAGCTTGCGCTCAGTAAACGAGAAAGGCACATCGAGGAATAGCGACAGGTCGGGCTTTGGGATGGCAAACTCCTCAAACTCTGTGCGTAGTATCCACTCGCGAAGCGCCGTACGCTCCTCGCCAGCAGCCATCTTAGCACACTGGTAGCCTATATTCGAATAGACATATCTATCGACAATGACCACCTTGCCATCTGCCACCCACTGGCGTATCATCTTAGCAGCATCTGCCCTATCGCCAGCATACAATAGTGCCACGAGATAGGGGTTCACCTGCTCCAACGAGCCGAGGTCGCCACGTAAGAAACGTGCTATAAGCTCACCATATACAGGTGCATCGAAGCGTGGGAAGTGCAGATACTCCGACTCAACACCCTTCATGCGGAACATCTCCCTTAGCTTGGCAATCTGCGTAGACTTACCAGCGCCATCCAAACCCTCTAAAACTATAAACATAGCTATATCAATTTATCTAAGCATTCTTACTGCACGCTCAACACCCTGAGCCAACACCTCAACCTCATCTATGGTGTTATACATACCTATCGAAGCACGACACATGCCCGTAACACCAAAGTGCGTCATCACAGGCTCGGCACAGTGGTGTCCTGTGCGTATTGCAACGCCGAGCTTATCGAGAATCATACCCACATCATAGGGGTGAGTACCCTCAACGGTGAACGACACAATAGGACACTTACGTCTTGCCTCTCCATATATACGCAAGCCATCGATAAAGCTAAGACGCTCGGTCATAGCACAAAGTATCACATGCTCATGAGCCTCTATATTTGGCATACCGATAGTCTCAACATAGTTGATAGCCTCGGCAAGCGCCACGGCACCTATGAAGTTAGAGGTCCCTGCCTCATATTTCAATGGTAGTGGAGCGTAGGTAGTCTTAGCGAAGGTGACCTTATCAACCATATCGCCACCACCCATATATGGAGGCATGCTATCGAGTAACTCGCGACGACCGTACAACACACCAATACCCGTAGGTCCATACAACTTATGTCCTGAGAAAGCATAGAAGTCATAGCCACGCTCAGCCACCCTACCGCCACCATGCACAATACCCTGACAGCCGTCAACCATGACAACAGCACCTACGGCATGAGCCGCAGCGATGATAGTGTCAAGGTCGGGCATGGTGCCGATAGTATTCGACGCCTCGGTGACAGCAACAAGCTTCGTTCTCTCATCGATAAGCTCTGAGAGCATATCCATACGCAGCTCACCATGCTCATCGAAAGGTAGCACACGAAGCTCGGCGCCATGTCTTTCACACGCCAACTGCCAAGGCACGATATTGGAGTGGTGCTCCATCTCGCTAACGACGATATTATCACCCTCGCGAAGATACCTCATACTCCACGCCTGTGCCACGAGGTTGATAGAGGCGGTGGCACCTGCCGTAAAGATTACCTCCTCGCGGTGCTCAGCGCCAATAAAGCGACGTATAGTCTCGCGCGACTGCTCATACATATCGGTCATAACACCCGACAGATGGTGAACGCCACGATGTATATTGGCATTATAGCGACGCATAAGCTCATCCATACGATTGATAACCTGAAGGGGCTTCTGCGCCGTAGCTCCAGAGTCGAAATAGACCAAAGGTCGCTTATTAACCACCTCTTTAAGGATGGGGAAGTCGCTGCGTATCAACTCTATATCGTATGCCATAGCATCTATATATTACAACAAGTTTAGTTTCTCGGCAAGCATCGCAGTAAGGCTTTCGGTCACCTCGTCGCCCTCGATGGCTGAATGAAGCACAATATCATCCACGAAGCCCTCAATCTGCAAGCGCTTTGCATCCACAAGGCTAAGACCACGCTGACGCATATAGAGGATAGCGTCAGAGTCCATCTGACCCACCGTAGCGCCATGGCTACACTTCACGTCGTCAGCATATATCTCCAGCTGTGGCAATGTCTCGATGCGCCCCTCGCCAATTGTCACATTGCGGTTTGTCTGCGATGAGTCGGTATGCTGTGCATCGGGCGCAACATATACCAACCCTGAGAAGCGACCATGCGACCTACCAGAGGCAACACCCTTGACCATGATGCGCGATACGCAGTCGGAACTCATATGGTTGACATCTGCCGTAACACTGGTCTGGTCATCGTCCGTAAGCACAAAGACACCACCCAGTTCAAAGCGTGCATCGCGGTCCATAAGGCTTGCAACGACGCGTGAATCAGACGATGAGCACACCACTTGAGTCATACGACACTCCGAGCCCTCGGCAATAGCGATAGCAATGGTCGAGGCACTCTTATGATTTACTATATTTAGGATGCGGAGCTTTGCGCCACTCTCAACATCTATATTTATCTCTGCCGAGGCATCACCATCGAAGATGAGCAGACTTGCGTCGCTACCATTTTCAACGGTAATATCCCTATCCGCCAACGCCTCCAGATGCCACACTCCTGAGCCTAAGCAGCCCGATGCAGGCACTGGATGTGATTGCAGAGAGGCAATCATTCGCTCTAACACCATAGCCTACTCCTCCTTATAGTCGTTAATAAGCCAATCGTAGCCCTCCTTCTCAAGCTTAAGAGCGAGCGTCTTATCACCGGTATAAATGATACGACCCTTATACAAGACGTGCACATAGTCGGGCACGATGTAGTCCAACAAGCGCTGGTAGTGGGTGATGACGACCGTTGCATTCTCAGGGGTCTTAAGGCGTGTTACGCCAGTAGCCACAATACGCAAGGCGTCAATATCAAGACCTGAGTCAGTCTCATCCAAGATAGCGAGCTTAGGCTCAAGCATCGCCATCTGAAATATCTCGTTCTTCTTCTTCTCGCCACCAGAGAAGCCCTCGTTTACGGCGCGCGATGTGAGCTTTGCATCAAGCTCCACGATAGCGCTCTTCTCACGCATAAGCTTTAGGTACTCGGCAGGTGTTAGTGGTGCCAAGCCACGCGCCTTGCGCTGCTCGTTAACGGCAATCTTCATAAAGTTAGCCATTGTAACACCTGGTATCTCCACAGGGTACTGGAAGCCAAGGAATAGACCCTTACGCGAGCGCTCCTCAATAGCAAGGTCCAACAGGTTCTCACCCTCAAACTCCACCTTACCCTCCGTTACGGTGAACTTCTCGTTACCCGCCAACACCGATGCGAGTGTCGATTTACCAGAGCCATTAGGACCCATTATAGCATGCACCTCACCGGCCTTAACCTCAAGGTTTATACCCTTCAAAATCTCCTTATCGCCAACCGAGGCGTGTAGATTTTCTACTTTTAACATATCTGTTTTATTTAGTTTTCGTTTTACTTTTGTATTACATAGCTTAAGGAGTTTAAGGAATTTAAGGAGTTTAAAGATACTCTCGCTAATTTCCCTAATCTCGCTAATCCTCCTAAAGCGACTTTACTAACCCACGCTGCCCTCCAAGCTGATAGCAAGCAGCTTCTGCGCCTCGACGGCAAACTCCATAGGCAACTTTGCCAACACCTCACGGGCATAGCCATTGACGATTAGTCCCACAGCATCCTCCGCCGAGAGACCACGCTGCTGGCAGTAGAAGAGCTGATCTTCCGAAATCTTAGATGTCGTCGCCTCATGCTCCAACACCGCCGATGGATTGTAAGAGTCGATGACTGGGAAGGTGTGAGCACCACACTTATCACCAATAAGCAGAGAGTCGCACTGCGAGTAGTTACGGGCATTATCCGCGCCCTTAGCCACACGCACCAAGCCCCGATAGGCATTCTGCGAGCGACCCGCCGAGATACCCTTAGAGACGATGCGCGAACGTGTGTTCTTGCCTATGTGTATCATCTTAGTACCTGTATCTGCCTGCTGGAAGTTATTTGTCATAGCCACAGAGTAGAACTCACCCGATGAGTTATCGCCCTGAAGCACACAGCTGGGGTACTTCCATGTGATAGCCGAGCCTGTTTCAACCTGTGTCCACGAGAGGTGCGCCCCCTCACGGCATATACCGCGCTTGGTAACGAAGTTGTAGATACCACCCTTACCCTCCTTATCGCCTGGATACCAGTTCTGCACTGTCGAGTACTTAACGTCTGCATTTCTCTCCACGACAATCTCCACAACGGCAGCGTGTAGCTGATTCTCATCGCGGCGTGGCGCGGTGCAACCCTCAAGGTAGCTAACATAGGCACCCTCGTCAGCAACGATGAGCGTACGCTCAAACTGACCTGTGCCCTCGGCATTGATACGGAAGTAGGTGGATAGCTCCATAGGGCAACGCACGCCCTTTGGGATATAGCAGAATGAGCCGTCAGAGAATACGGCGGCATTGAGCGCCGCGTAGAAGTTATCGGTATATGGCACCACCGAGCCTAAGTACTTCTTAATAAGCTCAGGGTGCTCCTTGATAGCTTCAGATATAGAGCAGAAGATAATACCCTTCTCTGCCAATGTATCGCGGAAGGTGGTCTTAACAGATACAGAGTCCATCACTGCATCGACAGCGACACCCGCGAGTGCCATCTGCTCCTCAAGAGGGATGCCGAGCTTATCGAATGTACGTTTTAGCTCAGGGTCAACCTCGTCCATAGAGTTTAATTTTGGCTTCTGCTTAGGTGCAGCATAGTAGATTACATCCTGGAAGTCAATCTCAGGGATGTCGAGGTGTGCCCACTGGGGGTGCTTCATGGTTAGCCAGTGGCGATAGGCCTGCAATCGGCGCTCCAACATCCACTCAGGCTCACCCTTCTTCTCAGATATAAGGCGAATGACATCCTCATTAAGACCACGACCAATCATATCTGTCTCAATGTCAGTCACAAAGCCATATTTATAATCGCTCGTTTCGAGCTCCTCTAATATATTTTTCGTTTCGTTTGACATATGCGTTCTTATAATAACTCGCAAAAGTAACAAAAACTATTCAGATTATCAAAGCAATCGCCATTTTTATTTTTTACATAGGTATAAACAAAGATTATAAAGCCACAAACCGATGATTATTCCACGCCCTAATAGCTAAAATCTCGAAGAATTCAATGATGTAGGATATCATGAAAATAGACCATTTCATACATTAAACCCACGTGTTTGTAAAATAACGCGAGGAGGGCTTGTATATATGCATCATACTGCGTACCTTTGCAATAGGAGATAACAATAAAAACCACACACATATGACTAAGACTAAACACCAGGCTACGCATAGCCTATCCGCGCCTAACATAAAGGGCGTATGGCTGATTTTGGCATTTATCGCAAGCTCCATTTTAGGCTACGCCTCGCCACATGACAACACCGCATCGAGGGTGTCTGCGCCCGATGGCAAGTATACCATTGAATACACTGCCACACAGAAGATTAGCCCCAAGCTCAAGGGTCATAGTCCATACGACAAGAACTATGCAGACCCAGAGTGTGACTTCGAGGTAATAAGCCACACGTTCGACCCCAATATCGGTCGTGGTGTAATCACTCTTGACCGCCCTATTAGGGTAATTGCCGTGGGTGCCTTTGCCGGTATCAATGAGTTGACATCTATCACAATTCCCGAGAGCGTGAAGGTTATCAAGAGTGGAGCCTTTGCCGTATGCGATAGGCTTACATACCTCCACATCCCCGACACCGTCACCGAGATCCAGAATGGAGCATTTATGCGTTGTGAAAATCTCGCCCACATAAGGCTATCTCAAAATATCACTCACATTGCAGCGCAGCTATTCTATCAGTGTCCGAGACTAAAAGAGGTCACCATCCCCGAGGGTGTAACCGACATTGAATACATGGCATTCTTCGGGTGCGAGTCACTTAAATCCATCAATATTCCAGATAGCGTCACACATATTGGTTACTACATCTTAACCAGGTGTTACAGCCTTGAGAGCATCACCGGCAAGTATGCTACGGATGATAGTCGAGCACTTTTCTTCGACAATAGGCTTGCGGGATATGCGTGTAGATGTAAGACGACGTCATTCACCATTCCAGATAGTGTCACATATATTGAGACTGCAGTGATGAACGGATGCGAGTACGTAACATCTATTGTAATAGGCGAGAGTGTCAAACATATTGGTAGCTGTGCCCTGGCCTGTCCAAACCTAAAGACCATATATTGCAATGCTCCCACACCTCCACAAACAGGAAAAGACTGCTTCCAACGCCACCACTTGGAGCCTGATGGCAGAGAGTTTTATGCCACCAAGGAGGAGATGAATATGCACTTTTCAATAAGATACATCTACGCGTGGGCTGGATTAGGGAGCGATAAAGAGGATATAACAATATACGTACCCTCAGAGAGCATTGAACAATACAAGGAGGCTGAGGGGTGGAGCACATATAAAGATCGATATGTAGGGTCTGTGAAGTAGCCGCCGACAACTGCAAAGGGACTACCCAACCATTGGGCGGTCCTTTTTTTGGTTTCGCCGATTTTCGGTGGATAAGATAGGAGCGATAGGTGCAATGGGAGCAATAGGATTGCTTGCGCGCAAGTTGTAGGGCTCTTGCTTACTATCGTTCCCATCAAGCGAAGCGGACCTATTACTCCTATCATTCCTATCAAATAAACCTGCGTCGCAGACACCATGCTTTTCACTTTTCATTTTATGGCGCAATTATTTTTACGCTTTTACTTGCAAATAGTTGAAATGTTTTCTAATTTTGCAAGGATATTTGCACGCAAGGCAATTACATTAAATTATATAAATAACTAAAACAGATTAAAATTATGGCTTTTCTTACTGATGACAAGCTCGTTATCGTTGGTGCTGCCGGCATGATCGGCTCTAACATGGTTCAGTCAGCTCTTATGATGAACCTCACATCAAACATCTGCCTCTACGATGTATTCTCACCAGAGGGCGTTGCTGAGGAGATGCGTCAGAGTGGCTTCGACAACGTAAACATCACTGCAACTACTGACGTTGCTGAGGCATTCAAGGATGCTAAGTATATCATCTCTTCAGGTGGTGCTCCACGTAAGGAGGGTATGACACGTGAGGATTTGTTGAAGGGCAACTGCGAGATCGCTGAGCAGCTTGGTAAGAACATCAAGACATACTGCCCAGATGTTAAGCACGTTGTTATCATCTTCAACCCAGCAGACCTTACCGGTCTTGTAACACTTCTCTACTCAGGCTTGAAGCCAGGTCAGGTAACCACTTTGGCTGGTCTTGACACTACACGTCTTAAGAGCGCTTTGGCTAAGAAGTTCGGCGTTATGCAGTCTGAGATTGAGGGTTGCGCTACTTACGGTGGTCACGGCGAGCAGATGGCAGTATTCGGCAGCGCAGTAACTGTTGCTGGCCGCAAGCTTACTGACATCATCGGCACTGAGGAGTTCCCAGCTGAGGAGTGGGAGCAGATGAAGAAGGATGTAACACAGGGCGGTGCTGCTATCATCAAGCTCCGTGGTCGTTCATCATTCCAGAGCCCATCATACCTCTCAGTTGAGATGATCCGCTCAGTGATGGGTGGCGAGGCTTTCCGCTTCCCTGCAGGTACATATGTATCTAACGAGCGTTACAACCACATCATGATGGCTATGGACACTGTTCTCGATCAGAACGGTTGCTCATACAAGATGCCTGTAGGCACTGAGGAGGAGATTGCTAAGCTCGACGCTTCATACGCTCACCTCTGCAAGATGCGCGACGAGTTGGTAACTTTGGGTATCGTTCCTGCTATCGAGGAGTGGTCAAAGATCAACCCTAATTTGTAATTATTAGCGGGCATCTACTGCCGCTAGCAAAAACTATCCCGACAATGAGCAGTACGCCAAGCACAGCCCATCGTCGGGATTTTTGCTGAGCGTTGTATCTGCCCACTACTAATCACAAATTAACGCCACCTAACACACCTATTTATCATTACAAGTTAATTATGAAAATCGCTGTACCAACACGCGACGGACACGTCGATGACCACTTCGGCCACTGCGCCTACTATACCATCTTCGAGATTGAGAATAAGCAGATTGTCTCGACATCACGCCTTGACTCTCCTGAGGGTTGCGGCTGTAAGTCGAATATCGCCTCGGTAATGGAGGAGATGGGCATTGAGCTTATGCTCGCTGGCAACATGGGCGAGGGGGCGAAGAACAAGCTCGAGAGCCACAATATCAAGGTGATACGTGGCTGCAAGGGTGATATTGAGGCTGTTGTGCGCGGCTATCTTCTCGGCTTTGTCATGGACTCGGGCGAGAGCTGCAACCACCACGAGTGCAAGTAGTTGCAGATAGCTGCCGAATAAAAGAGTATGGGGCAAGGTGAAGTTCACCTTGCCCCATAAGTTTAATTGGAAATAAGGAGTGCCCTATGCAAAGTTAGGGACTACCCCATTATAATCACGGATGACCCTTGATTACATCATCTCCTTCTCCATTGCAGCATCGAACTTAGCCTGATCCTCCTTTGAAAGCTTATTATACTCAGCCTCTAGAGACTCCAAAGCAGCATAGTCCTCAGCCTGCACAGCCTTAACAGCCTTCTTAACAAGAGCGTCTACAGAGTTAGTCTCCTTCACGTTCTCAGCATCAGCCTTAGCATCCTCGCCCTTATTGTTCTCATCCACGTTCTCAGTATTAGCCTTAGCAGCCTCGTCCTTCTTGTTCTCCTTCTTGTCACCGCAAGCAACCATTACGCCTGCCAAAGCCAAAAGCAAAAATAACTTCTTCATAGTCTTAAATTTTTAGTTAATAAAGGTTAATGTTTCTAATAACAATACAAAGATATAAATTTTTCCTTAACAGAAGTTCAAATTTACTCAAATTTATTCAAATCAGTTTAAATTAGTTCAAGATGGCAGGGTCATGAGCTATACGAACGAGAGTAGCACAACGTTGCGCTCGCCTTTGAGTATCTTATCCACCCTATGCATCATCCTACGCGATAGAACAGGACATCCCCAGCTACCCGTCGTAGCAAGAGGATATATGGGAAAAGATGTCGTATGTTCCCAGCCATGTAGCACCACGCAGCGCGAGCGTAGGTTGCTATTCGTATCGTCCAAGCCATCGAGCCTATATGCCACACCGTAGCGTCCCTCGTATCGCTCGGCAATGAGGGCGTGCCCCACCGACGAGAGGTGTGAACCATCCTCGTTCGAGAGACGAGCATATGCCGACCTAACATGAGATTTAGGCGATCCGCTACCATGTGACACGGGGCATTGCAAAAGAGCTCTACGCTCCTCGAAGCTCCACACAACAAAGCGCGATCTACCCGAGTGACGCGACAGATCGACAAAGAGAGCGATATGTTGGTTATACCCTCTCTCTATGCAGAAGTGTAGTAACCCCTCGGCGCGCTCCGCCACCCTACTTCTCAAACTCATGACGCAGCCTTTCAACAAGCATAGGCACACCCACAGCTCCACGCTCCTTGATATGCTCCAAAGGATTGCGTATCAATTGTGTCTCAGGGTTACCTGGGTCAACCAAGAAGATTGGCACACGCCTATCACGGACATAATGCACAAGTGACGCAGCGGGATAAACCGCGAGTGATGTACCAACAATCATCAATATATCAGCGTTAGATACTATCTGACACGCTGGCTCAAACATCGGCACCGACTCGCCAAAGAATACGATATGGGGGCGTAGCAACGCTCCATCCTCAGCTCTTGCATCCATCTCCTGCTCCCAGTCCTCTATGTTGTAGATAAGATTGGGATTGCGCTCCGAGCGCAGCTTCATAAGCTCACCATGGAGGTGGGTGACGCGCGTGGAGCCCGCCTGCTCGTGCAGATTATCGACATTCTGGGTCACCACCTCGACATCTGCCCACTCCTCCATCGAGGCTATGGCATAGTGTCCTGCGTTGGGCTTCTTGGTTAGCGATTCCTTGCGGCGTAGGTTGTAGAACTCGATTACTTGCGCACGATTATTGCGCAATGCCTCGGGGGTGCAGACATCCTCGATACGATAGTTTGCCCACAATCCATCGGCATCGCGAAAGGTGGCGATACCACTATCGGCACTAACACCAGCGCCCGTAAAAACAACAATCTTTGGTCTCATATAGCATGTGATTTATTAGTCAAAGGTACGAAAAAATGTGATACACGATTGCTTATTTATGCAAAGTTGTTAACTTTGTGATAAAATATTTAGTATAGGATGAAAAAACTACTCAAGAATTTAGGTTTATGGATACTTATAGCCATGGTTGTGGGTATCTTTATTGGCGTTGCCATGGGTCCTGAGGCATCTATGTTCAAGCCTATGGGCGACTTATTTATTCAGCTTATCAAGATGCTCGTTGTGCCATTGGTACTTGTGTCAATCATCAGTGGCGCAGCATCACTCGGCGAGACCAAGTCGGCAGGCTTGGTGGGTGGCATAAGCATCGGTTACATGATGATAACAACCATAATCTCAATCACTGTCGCCATACTCCTCGCCGTAGTATTCCAGCCAGGCAAGGGTCTCGACAATGAGGCTCTGATAAGCAACGAGAAGGAGTATGTCGCCGAGAACAACAAGGAGATATTCATCGACTTAGAGAGCGGCAAGGCTACGGAGAACACCCTCAGTTTCGACATCGAGGCGAGTGGCATAGAGAGTGCCAAGTGGCTCGCCTACAACGAGGCTGACGGTGCACCATCGATGAACGAGGTTATAGCCCTGGGCAACGACATTGACCTCTCGAAGGAGAGCTCGATTGCCATCGACAAGCTTGAGGCAGGAACTAAGTATGGCGTTGTTGTGGCAGCCACCACCACGGAGGGTGAGCAGGTGATCACCAAGCCTACATTCAACAATACGCTACTACCCCCTATGGGCTTCTGGGATACAGTCATCGATATGATTCCTGAGAATCCAATCAAAGCCCTCGCCGATGGCAACATCCTACAAATAATAATCTTCGGTCTATTCCTCGGCTTTGGCATTTCCGCCCTCGCACAGGAGAAGCGCCGCAAGGTTGTCGGCGGTCTAAACACTATCCTTGAGGCATTGATATGGTGTATCGGCAAGGTGATGATTGTTGCGCCATTTGGCGTCTTCGGTCTTATCGCTGATGCTACGGGCACCTTCGGCTTCGGCATGCTCGTTCAGATAGCAAATGTATTGTGGCTCGACCTATTAGCTGTGGGTATCATCGGTCTTGGTCTCTTCCCTCTCACCGTTGCACTCTTTTCTCGCGTGCCTTTGAAGCAGTACTTCCGCGCCATGGTAAAACCACAGGTGGTATCATTCTCTACCGCCTCGTCACTCGCAACCCTGCCAGTTAATATGGAGGCGTGCGACCAGATGGGTATCTCGAAGCAGACATCAGGCTTTGTACTGCCTCTTGGTGCTACAATCAACATGTCGGGCAACGCAATATACTATGCCCTACTCGCCATCTTCTTTGCGCAGTTCTACGGCATAGAGCTCGGCATGGCGGAGTATGTATCAATAGTCATTGTCTGCTCATTGGGAGCTATTGGTCAGGCAGGTGTTCCTGGTCCTACGCTCCTTGCAGCGGCGGTATTGGTGGCTGCAGGTATCCCATTGGAGGGCCTACCACTCTTCTACGCCTTGGATCGTATCTTCGACATGATACGCACGACGTTGAACATCACTGGTGATGCAGCATGCGCAGCGGTAGTCGACAGGTTTGTCAAACGATAAGCTAATATATATATAATAGAGCGAGGGGCTGTCCAACAAATTTGCTGGACAGCCCCATTTTTTAGAAATTGTATAACAGGAGTGTTAGACAGTTTCTTTAGTGCCTATGTCTACACTCCTTACTACACGACGAACACTTCGATGCATCGCGGCACGCAAAGAAACGCCATATCTTACGCACCACGACAATTGCCACAACAAGGGCAACAATCCACACTATTATATCCTGCCAGTTCATACCCACCTATATAAATAGTGATGTAATAAGGTATCCTACCCACGCCAATAGCCATGCCACAGCGGTGTTATATATGGCAGACCCTACCGCCCAGCGCCAGTTAAGCTCCGAGCCAATGGCCATAATCGTTGCCACACAGGGTAGATACAACAATGAGAATATCAAGAATGCCACCGCCGTAGGGATGCTCATGCTATTTGCCATGCGGTTGGTTGCCGTTGCCGATAGCTCCTCGTCGCTCTCGGGCTCCTCATCGCCAGGCTCGGCATAGAGTACATTCATCGTGCTAACGACAATCTCCTTGGCAGGTATTCCCGAGATAACAGCCACCGACGACTGCCAGCCCATATCCATGGGGGCAAACAGCGGCTCTGCGACCTTACCAATCTCACCCATGTAGGACTGCTCATAGTTTGTCGTCTCAGCCTCAGCACCCGAAGCCTCGGGGCGTGGATAGTAGCTCAAGAGCCATACCACGATAGAGGCAATGAGGATAAGACCACCCATCTTCTTGAGATACTCCGAGCACTTCGACCACATATGTCGAAGCGTAGTCTTCGCCGTAGGCACGCGGTAGGGCGAGAGTTCCATCACGAAGGGGGCCTCCTGCTCGCGGAACATAAACCTACGCATAAGACGCGCCGTGAGCACCGCCATAAGCATACCAAAGAGGTACAACAGGAAGAGTACCGTGCCAGGGTGCTCGGGGAAGAAGATTCCGACAATCATCATATATATTGGCAGACGAGCACTGCACGACATGAAGGGCACCGTCATAATGGTTATTATGCGCGAGGTGCGACACTCGATTGTTCGACACGCCATCACTGCCGGCACGTTACAGCCAAAGCCCATTACCATCGGGATAAACGACTTGCCATGAAGTCCCATGCGGTGCATCACCTTATCCATGATAAACGCCGCACGCGCCAGATAGCCCGAATCCTCCAAGAAGGATATAAAGAGGTATAGAATCATGATATTGGGCAGGAAGACAAGCACGCTACCCACGCCACTGATAACGCCATCGGTGAGCATATCACGCAACGCTCCAGCCTCCATGGCGCCATGCACCGCATCATACAACCAGCCCACGCCCATATCTATCCACTCCTGTGGATATGCGCCAAGCGAGAATGTGCAGTAGAACATAAACCACATGATGGCAAAGAATATGGGGAAACCCCATATGCGATGCGTCACGATGGCATCAATCTTATCGCCAATAGTATCGCGACGATACTCCACAGCCTTGTAGGTCTCCTTCAGCGCACCCGACACAAAGCCATACTTCTGGTTAGCCAGCGCAGTCTCGATATCCTCCTCCAACGCCTCCTCTATATCTGCTCGTGCCCTCAATGCCATCTTCTGCCAGCGTTCATAGCTTGGAGAGGACTCGAGCATCGCTACAATCTCCTTATCACCCTCAATAAGCTTCAGGGCGAAATAGCGTGGTGGGAAGTGCACAGGTAGCTCGTCACGATGCTCACGCATATCGGCATGCAGCGCAGCGAGGTTCTCCTCGATGACACTACCATAGGCGATATGGATATGTCTAACGCGCTTATCCCTATTTTCGTGCACGGCGATGATGGTGTCGAGCAGCTGCTCTATGCCACGTCGTGAGGGCGCCACGACGGGGACCATAGGTACACCTATCATCTCGCCCAACGCCTCATAGTCGAACTTCGCACCGCTACGCTCCAGCTCGTCATACATATTTAGGGCAACCACCATCTTGGGGCTTATATCGATAAGCTCGGTGGTGAGGTATAGGTTGCGCTCGAGGTTTGAGGCAACAACCGTATTAAGCACCACATCGGGCGCACTTTCAATGAGATGTCGTCTAACATAGACCTCCTCTGGCGAGTACGCCGATAAAGCATACGTACCTGGAAGGTCTGTAATCTCTATGGTATAGCCCCTATATTTCAATTCGCCGCGCTTAGCATCTACCGTCACACCGCTATAGTTGCCCACATGCTCGCTACGTCCACATAGGACATTGAAGAGCGAGGTCTTGCCCGAGTTTGGGTTACCAACAAGACCTACGCTGATATGCTTCTCGCTACTACGCAACGCCTTCTCCATATTATCGACATCACCCACCAAGCAGACATCCTCGCTACGATTCATCTTCTCGGCCTCCTCCTGGGTCATCACCACAATCATCTCCGCCTCCTTACGGCGCAAGGAGATGTCATAGCCCATTATGTGATACTCGATAGGGTCCTTCAACGGAGCATCGAGCACCACGGTGACCTGCTGACCACGCACGAAGCCCATCTCCATTATGCGACGACGGAAGCCACCATAGCCAAGCACCTTGACCACGACAGCCGACTCACCCGTTTTTAGTTCACTTAATCGCATTTTATAGTAATATAGTTTTATTTTGGCACAAAGATAGATATTTTACCATAATGCATCAATCCCCACAAATAGGGATTTTGCCTTTAAATAAAAAAATAATCTCACTGATATTTTCTTGTCGAGTGTTCGATTTATCGGAAAATCACACTCTTATGACATTTTTTTTGGCAATTTAATTGCGTAGTAAAAATATTTTCCTATCTTTGCAAAAGGAAAAACCTAATAACATTTATCGATATGAAGACTTTAGTTGAAAAGATCAATGCCCAGTATGAGGCATTTGCAGCAAATGCTGCTTTGCAGGTAGAGAAGAACAATAAGGCTGCTGGCACACGTGCACGTAAGGCTGCTTTGGAGCTCACTAAGCTTCTCAAGGATTTCCGCAAGGTTTCTGTAGAGGAGGCAAAGAAGTAATTTGCACCTAATAAAGTTAATGAGGGCTGCTACAGTGTTTAGCGGCCTTTTTTAATTAGTAGAGAGTAGTGAGTAATAAGGTGAAAGGTGAAAAATGTAGTGTCTGCGACGCGTATTCATAAACTTCGTCATCGCGAAGAATTGCAACCACCAACCTTGCTGATACATGTGACGGACTATGCAATTCTGTGGCGATCTACCTTTGTGCAACTACCTCGCTAATACTGTTTCCCTCTGCATCCTCAACGCTATAAAACAATGGTAGATCCTCACGTCGGCGCATAGGACGAATACCTCTCAAGACCCTCTCTGTTGCGCCTCCTCAGGATGACATAGGTTTATATAGTAAAAAAGGGGTCTGCGCCACTGCACAAACCCCTAATAAATATGTGTCACTTATCACTCCTATTTCGTCTGCTCCCCCTCGGCCTCATCGCGACGACGGTCGTTGATACGCATCATACGACGTATCGTAACAGCCAATCGTTCAGGCTCGATATTACGACGAATAACCGAGTCGTGGGCAATGGATATTCCTCCCGTCTCCTCAGATACTGCAATGATAATGGCATCCGACACCTCACTCATACCGAGGGCTGCACGATGACGCATACCATACGATTTTGGCACCTCCTGCTGTGTTGATGGCAACACACACTTTGCAGCTACTACTCTATCACCGCTGATGACAACGCCACCATCGTGCAAAGGTGCATTCTTGAAGAATATGTTACCTAATAGTGCCGACGACACCTTTGCATCGACCGCAATACCACTCTCAACAACAACGCCTAAGTCGTTCGACTGCTTGATGATAATGAGTGCACCGACCTTCTCGCTACTCATCTCCACACACGCCTCGACGATAGGCTGCAAGTCTATCTCATCCTGATGCTTACGCTTGCGGATATTGAATATGCGGCTTAGCCACTCGAAGCGTCCCTGCTGGCGACCAATCACCTGCAAGAAGTGGCGTATCTCGGGCTGGAAGATGATAATCATCGCCAACACACCGACCGAGATAAGCTGACTGAGGATTGTTGAGAAGAGTACAAGGTTGAAGGTTGCAACAAGGATCCACACAAGATAGATGACAAAGATGCCAACCATGATGAATGGAGCACTCGTACCCTTCATTGCTCGATACATTGCAAAGAGCAATGTCGACACAAGGAAGATGTCGATAAGGTCGATAAATGTAAACGGTATGAAACCCATATCTGCTCTCTGGCTTAGATTATAATCCTATAATTTCGCACAAATATAGTCAAAAAAATGCCGACTTGCAAATATAAAGAGAGGTAGTATAAATTAGTTGCCATATCACAATTTCTAAATAACTCTGTATCTAGAACTTATAGATTATTGTGTAAACTAATTTATAAGACCTCTCTAAAGCTAATAGCTCATAAAGGAGTATTACTCACTCACGCTCTCAAGCGTATTGCTTGGAAGAGCACCCTCCATGTAGAGTCTATCAACCGTCTGCAATACAATTGGGCTGATGTTCAATGTCTCATCTGCATCGATAACAACCTGCGCATTGAGAATCATCTTGTAGCGGTTGTCGCTATTAATCTCCTCGATGGCCATCTTCGCAAGCTCATTGAAGCGATTCTGCAACTTTGCGTCCTCATCAGCCAACATATACTCCTCATCCTGAAGTTTCTGAGCCTCAGTCTGCATGGTCTTCTGATGAGACTCCATGCGTTTCTGAAGCGACTCACCGCTCTTCTGCAATGCCTCACCGCGCTCCTGCGCCTTAATTGTGGTTATTAAGCCTTTAGCATAGTCCTGTTCCAACTGAGCTGCATCCTGCTGCAACTTGTTATACTCATTAGCCAAGTTCTGCTCCTTCTTAGCCCAATCTGCACGTGCTGCTGTCGCGCGAGTCTGGAAATCCTGCAATTTCTGCTCCAATGGCATACCCTCAGCAGCATAGAGTTTACTCTCGAACATGACATAAATTGGGTCAAAGTATACCACGTCACCAGTTGCTACACACTCAACCTCCTTAACCTTTGTGCTATCACTCAAAGTTATAGGGGTCTCGGTATTCTCTGTGCTCTGGGCATCCTCACCCTGCTTCTTAACACGCTGATCGTCGCCGCCACAAGATACCATCATAGCAGCAGCTACTACAGCAAAAAGTAATCTCTTTTTCATAATCTTCTATTCTATTTTTTCTAATTAATTTTCGTTACGAATGACAAAGGTAAAAAAAAATATTTACTTTTGTAGAAAAATTAGATAATTTTACACTGACACACCGAAGAATATGTACGAATATATCAAGGGAAAAATCGCTGAGGCAACGCCAACATATGCCGTTATCGAGGCTGGGGGCGTCGGCTACTTCATAAATATTTCGCTCAAGAGCTATGCCGACATTGAGAAACTCGACGAGGGATTGCTCTACGTTCACTACATCGTACGCGAGGATCAGCAGTCGTTGTATGGCTTCACGACGAAGCTCGAGCGCGAGCTATTTCGTCAGCTAATAAGCGTCTCGGGCGTGGGTGGCAACACAGCCCGAATGATTCTTTCGACCTACACATCACAAGAGCTTCAGAACATCATCGCCACGGAGAATGCCGTGCTGCTTAAGAATGTTAAAGGCCTGGGACTCAAGACCGCACAGAAGATTATAGTTGAGCTATCGGGCAAGATGATAGAGCTTGGCGCAAGCGACATGATGCTCACCCAGACACAGCGTGGTGCGCGCAACGAATCCTACGACGAGGCATTGGCGGCACTCGCCATGCTCGGCTTCCAGAAGAGCGCATCGGAGAAGGCTCTGACGGCCATCTTCAAGGAGTCGCCAACAATCAGCGTGGAGGAGGCTGTGCGTGCTGCTTTGAAGCGATTATAGTGCGACGGTGCGTTTTTTCTAAAGAAAAATATGGCGTGTTGCAAAATAATTACTAAATTTGCGCGATATATACTTATGAGACGTCTTATAAACATAGCATTGAGTGCTGTTGTGGCTTGTGCCGCAACATTCGTCGTATCGTGCAGCAACGAGACAGATACTACCCTCACCTCTCAGCAGAGCAACATCGAGAAGTATCTCCAAAATTCGCATCAGCCACGACTAATACCAGAGTCGAAGATTGGCGAGTCGCTCGAGGAGAACCCCGAATACTACACACAGTGGGGACTTGACATATTCCGCTACATCACCACGATGTACGACGAGGGACGCAATGAGCTTCCCGTGATCAAGAGTGGCGATAGCATCGCCATCACCTACTCGGCATATATCTTCACAGGCAGCAAGCCAAGCATAGATAATCTCTTTGCCACCAACGATGCCCAATATATTGAGCAGTTGAAGGGCGAGGGGCTGAACACCGAGCACGAGTGGAGCAGCGAGCCTAAGGTTGTTAAGGTGGGCAGTGACGATCTTCTCGCCTCGCTAAGCACCGCTCTTATAGGGTGCCACGAGGGGGATACCGTAGAGATATATCTGACCTACAAGCAGGCATATGGCAAACATTATGTAGGTGATGTTCCCAACCGCTCACCACAAGTGTGGATAATTACAATTAACGAGATAATTTAAAGATAACAGATAGATAATGAATAAGATATCGAAAATTGTAGCGCTATTGCTAACCGCCCTATTTCTTTGCGCGTCGTGCGTAACCGAGCCGACAAGCAGCTTCGAGGAGATCGAGCAGCGCTCGCTAAAGGCGTGGATCGAGAAGTACCACCCCGAGTTGATTAACAACTACCAGGAGGAGGGTGGCTACTATGTGGAGGTCCTTGACAATGGTTGCGCAGACTCACTCCCAATCTCGGGCGAGGATGTATGGTTGTGGTACAACTTCACTGGTCGCGACCTCGATGGCAATGTGTGCGAGACGCGTAGCTATGAGTTGGCAACGCAGCTCGGCACCTACACCAACCACACACGCTATATCCCAGCCTTCCGCTTCAGCGGCAAGGAGACCCACACCATACATGAGGGCACATACCTCGCCACATTTAACAAGCTGAAGATTGGCGACGACTCAATCTCGGTGCGCTATGGCACTAAGCTGCGATTGTACCTACCATCGTCAATCGTGGGTAGCAGCACATCGAGCGATGGTGGCTACGAAGGTCAGTTCGAGTTGGCGGACAACAAGCCTATGATTGTAGATATTGAGGTCTTCGGACATGTGAACAACCCTGTGGCATACGAGGGTGAGTATGTCAACACCTTTGCCAATGAGAATGGTGGTCTTTGCGCAGAGCATAAGACCGAAAAGAGCGAGGAGGCAGAGACGGCTATGCGTCGCCGCATATACACTCGTGGCGATGATACTACGGAGGGCGATGAGGACGCGATAGACTCACTTCGTCCTTTGGAGTTCTACGATGGTCGCTGGCATCAGCCTGTAGACACCCTTGCACAGCTATACGTAAACTACTCATACACCCCCGAGAAGAGCATCAAGTTCGACGTGTTGGGCGCAGACACACTCATGTATCCTAATCAGAATAGATACACCCATGGTAGCATCTACGCCAATAGCGACTTGGATAGCCGCATCAACGAGGCACTAATCAATCGCTTCGGCAAGGGTATCACCTACGACGAGGTGCTAACAACAGACTCACTTAAAGCAAAAAACAGTGCTAAAGTATGGTACATAGGTCGCTTCCTCGATGGCTACATCTTCGATACAAACATTGACGAGGTTGCAGAGATTGCCTTTGGCAAGGTTGAAAGCAAGGGCGAGGCTCTATCGTTCAATATGAAGGATATCGAGGATAACAAGTATATCCTCGCATGGAACTACTCTATACCAACACTGCGTCAGGGTCAGTGGGCAGCAATCCTTACAGTATCGACCTATGGCTACGGCATTGCAGGCTCGGTAGGCTCACACACCTCGACAACAACAGGTAACGACAACGCCTATTACGACTACCTCAACTACATGAACTATATGAACTACATGAATAGCTACTATGGTTATGGCTATGGAGGTATGTACAACCAGGGCTACTACGGATATAACCCCTACTACTACGGCTATGGCTATACAGGTTCTACGGAGGACACCTCGGTGACGGTGACAACAACCTCAACAGAGATACCAGCCTACACCCCACTCCTCTTCCAGATATTCGTGGAGTAGTAGAGAGTAACACTGACTAATAGAACAACCCATAAGACTATGACCCAACAAGAGTTCACCTCGCGATATATCTACAACCCCGAGAGCGACCGCCTTGGCGCTGGTGCTTTCGGCTCGGTATATAAGGCATACGACAATATCAACGACAGCTATGTAGCCCTCAAGATCTCTGCCGTAGACCCCACGCACCAAGAGCTACGCCTACGCAACGAGGTGGATAAGGCTCACAACCTATGCCATAAGAATATCGCTCGCTACGAGACGTGCTATACCTTTGCGACGCTATCGGGCGATATAGATGTTGCCGTTATGCGCTACTATGAGGATGGCAGCTTGGATAACTTCCTACGCAGAGGCAACCTCAGCTATGAGGAGCGCAACAACATCCTAACACAACTATTGGAGGGCATAGCATATCTTCATAGCCACGACATCATACACCGCGACCTCAAGCCTCAGAATGTGCTTATGGTGCACCATGCTGGTCGCTATATACCTAAGATTGCCGACTTCGGCATCTCCAAGCAGCTTGACAGCGGCGAGAGCTCGCTCGTAAACAACTCACTATTGGGTGGCACGCGCTCCTACGCCTCACCCGAGCAGCTACGCGAGAGGGCATTACGCAAGAATACCGACCTTTGGAGCTTCGGCGTTATCGCCTACCAGGTGCTCACAGGCGAGTTGCCTTTCGCCTCAAGCGATGCATCACTATCGAGCGAGGAGCAGTATGCCGTGCAGCTAAGACAGATATTCAATGGCGAGCTACCCGCAGGCATAGAGCGCATCGCCGAGCCATGGCAGAGCGTTATTCGCGCCTGCTTGCTGATAACAACCAGCGAGTGAGACATGCTGAGGATTGCCTACGCATGATTGGCGTGGAGGTTACTGTGCCTATACCCCATGCTAAAGCCTCAGAAAGCACAAATGAGGCGACAGTAATCGTGGGTGTTGACGTAGTTGAGAAGACCATACATCAGAGCGCAGATGCAGAGAGCCCATCATCTACGGCTCAACAGATGGCGACACCTCAGGGTGGAGCATCGGCGTCCGACGTCACAACCAAGCCGAAGAAGAAGAGAGGGCGAGGATGCTTATTAGCAATAATAATAGCAATCTTTGTTATCATAGTCCCTGCTGCCATAATTATGACGTATGACAAGCCTGAGGCCAAGAAAGAAAAAGCGCCTGAGACAATAGTTGAGTTCTGTCAGGCTCAGGTTGAGGCTGCTAAGGCTGGTGACGTTGTAAAGTACGTTGACCTTGCTGAGGCTGAGATTGAGTTCGCTGAGAAGCTTGAGAAGGAGAACGCTGAGGAGTACAAGAAGCAGTGTGATGAGCTTAATGCTTGGTTTGATGACGAGAAGAACAAGGAGGATATTGATGCTGTCGTGAAGTTCCTTGCTGAGAAGGCTCAGGAGATCGCAGCTGAGTACGCTAAGCGTGCAGAGGCGGAGGAAAAGAAATAAACACTATAATATAAATTTTAAATTATGAAGAAGATTCTATTTTTGATGGCTGCATGCTTTACACTTGTTGCTTGCGGCAGCGAGGAGAAGAAAAACGACAAGAAAACTGAGGCTACAGAGCAGGAGGCTGAGGCTACAGAGCAGGAAGCTAAGACTGTAGTGCAGGAGGCTAAGGAAGAAAAGCAGAAGAGTGCGATAGACTATCTTGAGGCCCAGATGGAGGCTATGGAAGCAGACGACGTTGAGGGATTCGTTGCTATTGCTGAGGAGATGACAGAGTGGCAGAATAGCCAAACAGAAGAGGAGTTTGCCAAGCAGCAGCAAATGGCTGAGATGTGGTTTGAGAAAAATGGCGAGAGATACTTAAATCTCTACATGCAGTTCAGCACAAAGAATATGGATGCACTAACCGAGGCATTGGAGAACTCTAATCTTGAGTTTTAAGCTAACACAACAACACAAAAAAGAGAGTGAATAAAAAGATGTAGTTTTAGGCTTGTGAAGTTCGAGAAACCGTAAATAAGGTTTTCGAGGGCAAGCGTAACAACATAGAGTTTTATTCACTTAGGCATCAAGGGCTGGCTATGTTTTTTAGCCAGCCCCTTTGCTTATCTCTCACTCTCCAACGTTCCGAAGACCACCCTACGGCTTTGGGGCGCGGTGGTCTGCACACGCTCTAACGGAGTGTCTATAGGCTCTCCAAAGGGCATTTGCGCAATAAGACGCCAGTCGGGGTTTATCTTCCAGCGCTCGGCAATAGAGTACTCAATAAGCGAGTTGTAGTGTTGCAGTGACGCACCATAGCCAAACTCCTCAAGGGCTGTCCACATGGCAAACTGCAACATTCCGGAACTCTGCTCCGACCATATCTCCACATTGTCAGCATAGAGAGGTTGACGCTCACGCAGGTGGTTTAATGCTGCCGTATCCTCATAGAAAAGCACCGTACCATGTCCTGAGGCAAAGGAGCGGTCAATCTTATCTCTTGATGCGATGAAGCGCTCCTTGGGTAATATTTCGCGCAATGCCTCGATAACAAGATGCCACATCTCGCGATGGTGGTCACCCAAGAGAAGAACTACACGTGCCGACTGCACATTATAGGGTGTTGGCATAGTGGCAAGAAGCTCGTCGATAAGCTCCACAACACGCTCATCATCCACCAAGGGGCGGTCCTTAAGGTGATAATAGCTACGACGGCGTGCTATAGCCTGAATAAAAAAGTCGTTCATAAGCATAAGTTTATGAACGACCATTGCAATTAAGATACCAAGTTAGTACAACTTAATATATTCATAGGTATTACCCACAAGAGTTAAGTATCTCTCAAACTCCTCACGCGAGATAACGACCGTGAAGCGGTTATCGTTGGGATGGAAGCTAAGGGCGGGTTGCTCCTTAAGTGTCTCATCCAAGAAGAGGTGTACATGATTGCTCTCATCGTTGATAAGACCAAAGGGTGATACAGAGCCTGGACACAATCCGAGCCACTTATCCATACGCTCAGGCGAGGCAAACGATAGCTTACCTTGATGTAGGATATGTTCTAAGTCGTGGATAGCCATCGACTGCTCCGAGTCGAAGACGACCAAATAGTGACGATTGCCCTTATGGTTTCTGAAGAAGAGATTTTTGCAGTGCTTAGAGCCATCCTTGCGCCAATATTCACGCGCAATCTCGATGGTAGGAGCCTCAGGGTGCTCATACCAGGAGTATGTTATACCATGCTTGTCGAGCCAAGCAAATACTTTATCACGTCGTTCCATACTACAAAGGTAGCGTTTTTTTTGCAAAAACCGAATAATAAATATAACTTTGTAGATTATAAGCAAATACTAAAACGAAATATTATGAACCTAAATCTTATCAACGAGAAATTCCAGGAGAAGTTTTCGACAACAGGCGAGCTCTTCACCTCGCCGGGTCGTATCAATCTTATTGGTGAGCATACAGACTACAACGGTGGCTTCGTATTCCCAGGCGCTATCGACAAGGGTATGGTGGCAGAGATTAAGCTTAACGGCACAGATAAGGTACGTGCCTATGCTGTAGACCTCGACGAGTATGCAGAGTTCGGTCTTCGTGAGGAGGATGCGCCTGCTGAGAGCTGGGCACGCTACATCTTTGGTGTATGTCGCGAGATTCAGAAGCGCGGTGGTAAGATTGCGGGCTTCGACACAGCATTTTCGGGCGATGTGCCTCTTGGCGCAGGCATGTCATCATCTGCAGCTCTCGAATCAACATTCGCAAATGCCCTCAACGAGCTATTCTCACTCGGTATCGACCGCTTCGAGTTAGCACGCATAGGTCAGTCAACAGAGCATAACTACTGCGGCGTGAAGTGCGGTATCATGGATCAGTTTGCATCGGTATTCGGCAAGGCAGGTCATCTGATGCGTCTCGACTGCCGCTCTATGGAGTTTGAGTATTTTCCATTCGACCCTGAGCAGCATGGCTACAAACTCGTATTGCTCGACTCTGTTGTTAAACACGAGTTGGTAGGCTCACCATACAACGACCGTCGTGCATCGTGTGAGCGCGTGGCAGCCGTCCTCGGTCAGGAGTTCTTGCGTGGCGCATCGATGGAGCAGTTGGAGGCTATCAAGGATAAGATTTCGGAGGAGGACTATATGCGTGCACGCTATGTCATTGGCGAGGAGCAGCGTGTATTGGACGTATGCGAGGCATTGAAGCGTAACGACTATGAGACTGTGGGTGCTCGTATGTATGAGACTCACTGGGGCATGTCGAAGGATTATGAGGTATCGTGCGAGGAGCTCGACTTCTTGGCTACCGTGGCTAAGGAGTGTGGCGTAGCTGGCTCTCGCATCATGGGTGGTGGCTTTGGTGGCTGCACCATCAACCTTGTAAAGGCTGAGCTCTACGACAACTTTATCGCCACGGCTAAGGTACGCTTCGCCGAGAAGTATGGTCACGAGCCTAAGGTATATTCAGTGGTTATATCTGACGGCGCACGCAAACTATAACAGCTAACAACTATCATATAATAAGGTCGTCGGGAACTATCTTGGCGACCTTTTATAAAAAATTGAGGTATGAAACGTATAACCCTCGTTTTATTAGCATTGCTACTCACACAGAGTATATACGCAATGTGTAGAGGTAATAAGAGTAGGATTGAGTCACCCGACAAACGTTTGGAAGCGACATTTAGACTACACCGTGGCACACCGATGTACTCTTTATCGTTCGACAACGAGCTGATTATCAAGGATGCTCCGCTCGGTATTCTCACCTCGAAGTGGGATATGCAGAAGGGGTTGGCTTATTGTGGTGCTGAGTATAGCTCCGCAGATAGCACTTGGAAGAGCGTATGGGGCGCACAGGAGGATATTCACGACTGCTACAACAGCGCAACAATAAAGCTAACGACACAAAATCAAAGAGATGAAAAGGGCATACTATACATAGATATGCGCCTTTACAACGACGGTCTTGCCATACGCTATCGCATAGAGTGTGAGGGTAGCACACAAGAGGTGAAGATACTCGACGAGGCAACAACCTTCAAAATGTGTGGCGACTACAACACCTTCTGGATTGCAGGCAGCTACGATGATGATGAGTTCGCCTATGTGAACACACCTCTCAGCAGCATAACACTCGAAAACATGGAGCTATCGTCAAAGAGTGAGCGCAAGCTACCATACCCCGCTGTTAACACCCCTGTGACGATGATTACACCCAAAGGCACACACATCGCTATCCACGAGGCGGCACTATGGGAGTACCCCGCAATGAGCCTTAAATATGACATTGCGAGCAATACTCTCACATCCGATCTCGCGTCAGTGGGTGAGATAAAGAGCCACAACACACTACCTTTTGCCACGCCCTGGCGTGTGGTCATCGTAGGCGACAGAGCGGGTGCACTCATGGAGTCAACAATTATTCTAAACCTCAACGAGCCATGTGCTTTGGAGGATACATCGTGGATTAAGCCTATGAAGTATGTCGGCGTATGGTGGGAGATGCACCTCAAGGAGTCCACATGGGATATGAGCAGCGAGGTACCCCACTGCGCAACAACAGATAACGTATGTCGATATATAGACTTTGCAGCTGAAAATGGCTTCGGTGGCGTTTTGGTTGAGGGTTGGAACATAGGCTGGGGTTGGGGCGAGAGATTCGACTACACAAAGCCATACCCCGACTTCGACATCGACCATATCACTACCTATGCCAAGGAGCGAGGTGTAATGCTCATAGGTCATCACGAGACCTATGCCAACGTAGAGAACTATGAGGCGCAGATGAACGATGCCTACAAATACTATGAGGATAAGGGTGTAGGCTCGGTGAAGACAGGCTATGTAGGTGTGATACCCAATAGGCTACACAACAGCCGCGAAATGGTTGACCACTATAATAGGACTATCACCGAGACAGCTGAGCACCACCTAACTATCGACATCCACGAGCCAGTGCATCCATCTGGCATATCACGCACCTACCCTAACCTGGTGAGTGCCGAGGGTATGCGTGGTCAAGAGTGGCAGGCATGGAATAGCGGTAACGCGGTGGAGCACAACACCATACTACCATTTACGCGCAACGTGGCAGGACCTATGGACTTTACGCCAGGAATCTTCGATGTGCGCTATCACAACACAATAAACAGCGCCGCAGCTAACAAGGAGTATCGTGTGGCAGAGGATTACGATTATAAGTTCTTCGTTAACTCGACAATAGCACATCAGTTAGCCCTCTATGTTGTCTTCTACAGCCCTATACAGATGGTTGCAGACCTTCCCGATAACTATCGCGAGCACTCCGATATGTTGCAGTTCATACGCGAGGTAGCTGTTGACTGGTCCGAGACAAAGGTACTGGATGCTAAGGTTGGCGACTATGTTGTTGTGGCACGCAAGGAGCGTGGTGGCGACAGATGGTTTGTTGGTGGAATTACAGATGGTGAGGCACGTGAGGTAATCATCGACCTCAGCTTCCTGGAAAGTAACACGAGCTATGAGGCGACAATATACCGCGATGGCGAGAAAGCGGGCTGGGATAGCTATCCTCAGGACTACATCATCGAGAAGCAAAGCGTGACAAGCAAGGATAGCCTACCGCTACGCATGGCTAAGGGTGGAGGCTTCGCCATGGAGATAAGATGCGCACAGTAAACAATGAGGGTGTCCACAAAACATAGTGGACACCCTCATTGTTTAATTAAATATATGTACTCTACTATTTCTTCTCCTTCAAAAGGTCACGAATCTCAGTAAGAAGAGTCTCCTCCTTGGTTGGTGCTGGAGGTGCTACTGGAGCTGCTGCAGCCTCCTTCTTACGACGCTCAGTAAGGCGGTTGATGACCTTAATCATCACGAAGATACTCAAGGCGATGATCGCGAAGTCGAGGCAGTCCTGGATGAACTGACCATACTTAAGCTCTATGGCTGCGACCTCCTCGGTGATAACAGTGCCATCCTCACCCGTAACTGCAGGGGTGCCTGGCTTAAAGACATAGCTAAGGTCTGTGAACTTCTTATCGCCCATCGCATAGCCAATAGGAGGCATGATGATGTTGTTAACAAGCGATGTCACAATCTTACCGAATGCACCGCCGATGATAACACCGACAGCCATATCAACGACATTACCCTTGAGGGCAAACTCCTTGAATTCCTTCAAAAATCCCATAATGTTTAAATGTGTTTTAGAGTTAGTTTGATGCAAATTTAATATTTTTTTTAAACTTCTCAAATTTTTCGCAAAAAAAGGGGACCACCACACCCACAGTGGCAGCCCCTCACAACAAACTTTATACTTAACTATGCGATGGGTAAAGTTATCAATCATTACTATAGAGGATGGTCTCATCCACCTCGACATCCCAATCAAAGAGGTTTGAGGCACACTCACCCTGAAGCTGTGTCATGGTCGATGTTGGGAGCGTATCGGCAACTATGGCATTGAAGAACTCAGCCACCGATGAGAAGTTATTATCGACCTTACGCGCTAAACACTCGTAGAAGGCACGCTGTGCCTTAGCGTTAAGCCCTGCGGGGAGCACTCCCTCGGCAACAAGCTGCGGATAGGGGTATATGTTACGCATATTGTGAGCATCTGCCTTCAGCTCCTCAACGATGGTAGATACGACATATACCTGTATGGTATCGCCCTTACCAGGCATCTCAACGAAGGTGGTATACACGGGATAGTCCACCTCGATGGCATCGACCACGTCGTACGAGAAGTCGTCGAACGCCTCATCCTCAAGATTATTAAGATAGACCATCTCGCGGTAGGCATCCAACTCCTGACGCAATGCCTCACGCTCCTTATCGCTCCATCGCTCACGCTGCTTGGAGCAGCCAACAACCATGCATACCGCCATGGTAAGCACAACAACATAGGATAAAATCTTTCTCATCATTATAGAATTTATGGTTTGTCGTGTATAGTAGCAACTCTCGTGCCAAGGCGAAGTGAAAAGTGAAAAGTGAAAAATAAGGTGTCTGCGACGCAGGTTTATTAAATAGGATAGATAGGATTAATAGGTCCGCTTCGCTTGATAGGAGCGATAGAGTGAGGGGTACAAGGGGTATTAGGGGTGATAGGGGTACCAAGGGCTGGCTATATAGCCACTATCAAAACGCCCCTTAGACCCCATAAACCCCTCGGATCCCATCCCACTTGCTCCAAAGGAGCAACACTCACCTCTCACTTTTCATCTTTAATATCGTAAAGCGAGGTGATATAGACTGTAAAGACGGGTAGCATCGCCATGCCGAGGATGGGCAACACAACACATATCACCTTGCCTAATGCCGTGACGGGAGTGATGGTAGAGCCAACAGTGGCAAGGTTCATCCATGCCCACCACATAGCATCACCAAAGCCCGCAACAGCACTATTCACTGGCGCCTCAAACTCATAGAACATCAAGGCAGCAAAATAGGTACAAATGAGTACGGTGGATATGTATGCCCAGAAGAGCCTCGTCGTGCGACGCTCGATAAGCCAACGCAGCGTGATGAAGAGCGCCATTACACCACGCAGCACCACTACCCCACTAAGCACCATCTGTCCCGTATGACCGAGCCTAATGCCGAAGAGCGGGAGGAGCGTGTGGTAAGGTATCGAGAGGATGAGGATATGCAGATTACGAAGGAGGTAACGCCATGGTCTGGGGCTACTTATCGTCAGCGCAAAGAGGTCGACAAGAAAGATTATGCAGACGGCGAACATCGCCCACGAGTAGACCGCCGAGAAACGAGCAAGCTCGCTCGAGTAGATAATCTCCACCGAGAGCGAGGCAAGGAGCAAAAGGCTTGCCAAGAGGGTCAATATGTTGATCGTGCGTAAGAACATATGCTGCGCCGCAATAAGGGCAAAAAATGTTCCATTTTTAGGGAGAGGGTAATTTGGAAATATAGATTTCGCGCACTATATTTGCGACCAAATCACGACTATAATTATAAAAATTTTTATTATATGAAGCGACTTTTTCTCTTCATCGCTCTTTGCTTTTCCATGCTTACTGTAGCGTGCGAAAAGCAGAATAACGGAGACGATTTCAAGGTGGTCATCACATCGGAAAGCGAGGTGGAGGTTGGCAAGTATGCCGAGGATATAACAATCCACTACGACATTCACGGTATTGAGGATGTCGAGGCCGAGGTTACACTCAGCGATGACTCATGGCTACGCATCAAGGAGCATGAGTCAGGCTCTCTCGTAATCAGTGTTGCTCAGAACGACACAGGCGCAGGACGTATGGCTGCCGTAACATTGTCGTATGGCGGTAGCATAGCAACCGCTACTATCAACCAGTCGGCACAGGCCACAGACCCTATCATCACCTCACTCTCAGGCGAGGAGATTGAAATTCAGCGCATGGGCGCAAAGGTGCACATCGAGTACTCATTGGAGAACGCCAACCCCGATGACTACATCTACGTTAAGACCAATGCCGAGTGGATCTACTCTATCGACACTGAGACCGATGGCGTTATCATATTGGGAGTAGGCACAAACGCTACAAAGCTGATGCGTGAGACAGAGGTAAAGATTGGCTACGGCTCATCGTCGTTCAAGGTTACAATCAAGCAGCGTGGCGATGGCGACATTTCGTTCTCGGCACCTATAATAAGTGGCGAGTACCTCGGTGATGCTCTATCTCCTGGTGCTGCGAACTACTGGTTTATCCTCAGCGACCGTGGCTTCATGGAGGATGGCAAGGCATATCCTTCAGCGACATACTACCGCATCGATGCTTATGGCGATGTCTATTCAGGCTACGACATGATGGTGCCTATTGCCAATGGCACTTACACCTACGACAAGGATAACACCTATGCTAAAGGTACATTCACCGCAGAGTATAGCGGCTTCTGGGTGACAAATGCCGAGGGTAAGCGTGAGGGTGCTATCAACGCCTTTGAGTCGGGAACCATGGTTGTGGAGAATGGTAAGATTACTCTCGATGTGGTCATAGATGGCGAGGCTCACCACGTGGAGTATGTGGGCGACACCACCATTCAGGATAACCAGAGCGAGGTTACGGTATATACAACCCTTGATGGCGACTACGAGGCAGACCTCTCTGACCACTCTATGGTATATGCCTGCGAGGGCGACTATTACGATTTTGGCTACTTCAACTGGATGTTCATCATCTCGCCTAACTCAGGCGTTGGCGACTGCTTCCAGCTCGACATCATCACTGGCTATAACGACAAAGAGAGTGGCTTCTGCGGCGACTACACTGCTTCGGACTACTTGGCTAAGTGGTCATTCATCCCTGGCTGGACAAATATGAGTCAGTTGCTCTGCAGCTGGTACTTTACAGTAGACCAGAACGAGTTGGCACCATTCCGCAAGGGCAATATGTCTATTAAGGATAATGGCGACGGCACTATAACCGTGGATATTGAGGCCTACGACGACCTACGCAACAAGATTACAGGTACGTGGACTGGTACACCGCAGGAGTATAAACCGCAGGAGTATAAATAGTCTAACGGGCAATTAAGCGAGAGCATAAACACCGTCACGTCTAACGACAAATGATACAACTTTAGATAGCGACAAACCAATTACAGAACATACATAAATAAACGTATAACTATGACTATTAAACGATTTTTTAACATCCTCGCAGCCGTAGCCCTCTTTGCACTTACGGGTTGCGAGAAGAGTCCCGAGGAGAATAAGGGCGGCTCAGCAAGCTTTACGCTTGACACTACGGAGATTGCCGTAACTTCTGAGGGTGGTACACAGGAGGTTAAGTACACCATCGAGAACC
>JAZSBD010000045.1:0-67469 GCA_045602255.1 Alistipes sp. | reverse complement strand
TGAGCGCTGATGGCGCTCAACTATTACTAATTTCTCACTACTCTTTACTAATTGATTTGCGCCTCCTCGGCATGACGAGGTTTTATAGAGTGAAATGTGTAGTTAAGAGTAGCGCGCAACGTTCTTATGCTTCAGTCTTTCGGCCTTAGCAACCTCATTGCGCAGGCGCAGCTCGGGGTGCTGCATATCGACATGCGCTATCTTGAGCGCAACGAAGCAGTCGTCCTCATTGTCATAAGCCTTATAGACCGAGCCAAAGCCTCCCGAGCCGAGACGGTCGCTATTTGGATCGTAGGCATAACGTGCTGCAAACTCCTGTTGGGTCATAATAGCAAATAGCTTACTCTATAACTGGATAGATTGTCGGTGGTTGTATGGATATCCATTGCTCGCCATTACCGCGCGAGGTGGACATGATACGCACCGCCTTGATTGGCTGCGATGGATTGTTTATGGTGTAGGCGCCATCCGTCAAGTCGCCGTGATAGTCAAACGTCTCGCCATCGTAGCTCACATATACCCTACCACTCTCTATTATATAGCGAGGCAACTGGAAGTTACCCGTCGCCACCTTCATGCTGCGGCACACAACAGGCTCATCAAAGGTAAACGTCACCCAATCGCCGATGGTCGCGGCACGCGTAGTGCGAGCAATGCGTCCATAGCCCTCCGCCTTATCGAACGAGAACTTGGGGCTATCACCCATAGAGGATGTAATATCGAAGCGCGGATAGATAACATCGAAGTACTCATCCACGGCCGATGTTGGTGATATGGCCACTGCTCGACGGCTAATAAAGCGGTAAGCAGCAGGTCTATCCGTAGCTATAGGCGCCATATAGCGCAAAATGCGCTGCGAATCATCCATGCGGTAGAATATTGTGCTGCCATCATCCACTTCGGCAGATAGCTTTCCACCATCGTAGACCACCTTAGGGGGATCCAAACGATAGTAGACGCCCATAGCGTCAAGCTTATCGTAATAGTCAACCACACGCGCATGGAAGCTATTCCAATTACGCACATCCGACTCTATCCATGCCACCTCTGCAAAGGCGAGGAGTCGTGGGAATGTCTGGTAGTGGAGGTAGGCGGGGCTTTCGGGGTTGTGCGATGCGTACAACTCGCTGAAGAACGATGCCTCAAGACCGAAGATGTTGCTCTGCTCGCTCTTAGTAAAGCCCACGGCCGAGGGTGAAAAACTGTAGACCTTCTTTAGATCGAAGATAGCTGCCCAATCATGTCCTGGTTCGTGCTCCGACTGCTTCATGTCAAAGTAGAAATACTCTCCAGGCATAACGATTGTTTTATAGCCCGCAGCAGCAGCCTTTCGGCAGCTCGCCACGCTCTGCCAACCATATACTCGCGTGCTCTTAGGCATATTATCACCAACAATCACATCATCCCACATCGCCATACGCTTACCATTATTCTCGAGTATCTCCGACAGGCGCATCATGAAGTACTCCTGTAGCTCTTCGGTAGTATACATATTTGTGCGACGCATGAATGCACTGCAATCGGGGCATTTCTCCCACTGCGAGAAGTCTACCTCATCACCTCCGACGTGGATATACTTAGAGGGGAAGAGCTGGCACACCTCACCGAGGATATCCTCAATAAGCGCGAAGTTAGACTCCTTCGAGGCACACAACACCGAGCGTACATCGCGACCCAATGAGGCAGTTGTATTAGGGGTATAGTTGCACAACACGTCGGGCTTGAGAGTCGCTAAACAGAGGCTATGACCTGGGAGATCTATCTCGGGGATAATCTCAATGTTACGCTGTGCCGCATAGGCTATAATATCCTTTATATCCTCTTGAGTATAGTAACCACCCCACTTCTCGCCCCACTTTCCATAGCGAGCCTTGATCGGGCTACTACCACCGCGATAGCCGCCAATCTTTGCGAGCTCTGGGTGAGACTTGATCTCTATGCGCCACGCCTCATCATCGGTGAGATGTAGGCGCAAAGAGTTAATCTTATGATATGCCAAGAGGTCGATATATGCCATCAAGTCCTCCTTCTCGATCCATGTACGACACACATCGAGCATAAAGCCACGATGCTCGTAGCGCGGAGCATCCTCCACGGCACACCCCTTAACAACACATGGATAGGTTAGGTTTGATGAGTAGACCTCCGCAGGGAGCAACTGGAGTAGCGTCATGATACCATTGAAGACTCCGCCATAGTCACCACCCACGATGATAATACCCTTTGAATAGACGCTCAGCTGATATGACTCCTTACCGAGACGCTCGTCGATGGTTAGGTATATTTCGCCATCGTTAGATACGCGTAATCCCAACTTATCGGCGAGATAGTTAGCCGCTGGGACAACCTCTTCATCACAGCGTATCGTCGTTTTATATGTTATAGTATAGCCCTTATCGGAGGGCGTATAGCTACGCGGAGCAGGGATAAGGGTCATATTTTGAGCCTCAGCAACAAGCGTAGCACACAACAGACAAATTATCAATATTGACCTTTTCATAGCTTTTTACTATTTTTCACAAAATTATACAAAAAAGCCCAATTATACAACTATTTATCGGCATATATACGACAATACCTCGAAAGCCATAGCCTTCGAGGTATTGTTTTAAATTGGTGTTAATAGATCTTAGAGCTGCTCTGACTCGCCCTCCTCGTCAATCCAAGGCACGGTCTTCATATCCTCAGTGGTAAGCTCTGCCACCTGCTCATCAGTGAGCAATGCTGCCTCGCCATTGTCGAACTCAAGGTCTGAGAAGCTACTAATGGTTAGCTGATATGAAGCATAGTCGTTGGCATTACCAGCATAGTCCGAACGCTGAGCGTAGATGCCATAGATAGCTGTGATTGTTGCCTTCTCGCCATCCTTACATACGTTGCGACGTGCGAAACGCGAATATCCGCTTGAGCGCAAAGCATACACGCCATTCTCAGAACATACCGTAGCCTCAGGGTTGTATGTAAAGAGTACCGAGCCATAGAGGCTACGACCTGTAATCTCCTCCTTGAAGGCCCAGTGATACCAAGCCTTCGATACTGTAGGACGAGGGTCGGTATATAGCCAGCTTGGGTAGATATTCTCGAATGAACCACTCTTCAAGCCTGGGTTTGTCACACCATCCTGGTTCTTAACACCCGCATAGTGGCACTGCAAGCCTTCGAAGCGCATCAAGCGACCAAACATCAACTCACGCTGCGAGATCTCGAAGAGCTTGCGAGTAATACCATTCTCATCTGTCTCCTCCTGACCGTAGAACTTACCCTCCATCTTAATCTTCGCAGGGTCGAAAACCTCCTCATAGTTCTCAGGAGTAACCTTGATGATATCAACATTTGGAGCATAACGCAACCACTCGTCGAGCTCACCCACCTTAAGCTCTGCAGGGGTACCCGCAAAGACATGGCGGTCGATAACATCCTGAATCTCGAGGTTTGAGTTTCCATAGAACTTATGCTCACCAGCCTTATTCCATGACTCCGATGGAGCGCCACCAAGCGATAGCATCATGCGGTAGTTACCCAAATACAAGCCTGTAAGACGAACATATACCCATGAGCCCTTCTTGTAGCGAACGCCAACATTGTTGTTTAGCTTAAGCTCAATACCGGTGGTCTCATCCTGGATATGCAACGACTTATAGACATTACCCTCGGTATCGTCAGATATTACCTTACCCTTGATATATACATCATGTCCAGCGAAGATATCCTCACCGATAAGAGCATATCGTGTATTTGTCCAACCGCTGTTTACGCCGTTGTTGCTAATACCACCAAACTTATCGATATAGGCATACTTTAGCTCAGCAATGGTGATATGCTCAGCCTCGGGGAACATCTCCTCGAAGCTCTCGTCATTATCAACGAGCTCGCGAGCTGGCACATCTGTATACTTCTCATAACAGCCTACCGCCATAAACGCTGCGGCAACCAATAAAAATAATCTCTTAAGTTTCATAATATTCCTTGTTTTAGCTGTTAGAATCTAAAGTAAACATTCAGATAGTAGTTAATACCATTCATATAGAAATACTTCGAGTTGAAGCGAGAGTATGTCGTAGGTATTGACTTTATCTTCATCTCGCCCTCTGAGTTAGGGAAGATAATAGGATCAGAGAGTTTATTGAGTCGCATCTGCTCATAACCACCCGTGCGAATTGTCTGGTTGTTAAGGATATTGTTCACCTGAAGGCTGAAGCCAAGGGTATATTTATACTTAATGCTCCAGTTCTTACCAATGCTTGCGCTGAGCGTATATGCATGACGGAACTCCTCCTGAGCGCGAATCTCATCAATAACACCTACAACATAAGCCTTCTGACGACCAGTCTCGAGGTTATTCCAATCGTAGATACGCTTAATCTCATTAGCCAAGTACTCGGTACGATACATTGGGTTCATCGACAAGTACAAGCGGTCGTAGTAGTTGAAGTCGAGCGATGCATACCAGTTCTTAGGGCCACGGAAGTTAAGACCTACGTTGATAGCAGTCTGAGGAGTGCTCTCTACCTTCATACCCTTCCAGTTCACCACGCTATGAACAACATCGGTAGCCGAGTTATCAATCATCTGAGTGAACTTAGGATTAGATGTGTAGATATAGTCACCATAGCTTACTGCGCCCTGGAACGATAGTCCCCATGCGATAGGCACACTAAAGCCAAGCTCAACACCCATATAACGCTTATCGATACCCGACATTGCGAAGTTTGTGAACGAGCCCTGAGTATCATCATAGAACGAGATAACCTTAGATTGGTCCATCATCTGTGTGTAGTATGCTGACAAGCGAGCACGAATCCATGGAGTATTCAGATTATAAGTAAAGTCAACACCATAGGTCTTCTCAGCCGTAAGACCTGGGGTAATCTGATTACGCGTACGAGCCGAAACAAAGGCGTTATTGAAGTTTGGAGCGCCCTGCATGACAAGACCATTAAGCTCCAACGAGTGTGAGCCATTGAACTGGTAACGAAGATTTACCTTACCGCGATATGTAAGGTGGTTAATCTTATCGGAGTTGCCGAACGATGTCTTACCACGGTCAGCACCAGCATTTTCGTTGAGGAAGAGACCCTTCTCCCAAAGACCCTGGCGCCACATTGAAGAGAAGCCTACCTCAGCACCAATATTTGCCGAGAAGCCACCAGCAGCAATCTCGTACATAGCCCAAAGTTGTCCCTGGCGAACATGCGCATAGTAGTCGTAGTTGTACTTGTCGCCCTCCTTTACAGCCTGTGCCTGACCATGCTCACGGTAGTAAGCCATGTTGTTTTGGTAAGCGAGGTCGTTGCTACCGAAATCGCGCTCAGCAAACTTGTCGATATCCAACCAGTAGTCACCACCAAGAAGGTCCTTAACCTCGCTATAATACTCCGTACGGTTTACGCGAGCACGGATACCTGCGGTGAGCTTAGAGCCACCACGGAAGACGTGGTTTAGCTGCGCTGCGAAGTTATAGTCGAGCTGATCGGTATGACGCTCCTCGATCATGGCGATAGAGCGGTGACCCTCACCATAGCGAGAGTCCTTATCACCCATCTTGTTATCCTGGATGAGAGCGTCAAAGTCGATATAACCATTCCAGTTCTGAAGATACTCAACATACTTCATCTTGTCGGTCTCAAGGTCGGTATCGGTAAATGGAAGTGTTAGGTCGTTATTCTCGGCAAAGTTATTCAACATTGTGCGACGAGCGAGACGGTCGCCATAGTATGATGGCAGGCGACGGTAGTAGTCTGGACGTGGATCCTCACCCTTCCACCATGTAAGAGCCGAGTAACCATTCTTACCAAAGCGCAACGATGTTGCTACAACGAGGTTTGTATTCTCAGAAATCTGCCAGTTGTAGTTGAGCATAGCGATAGGCTCGTGCATACGTCGTACGCGTGAGTTACGCATCTCGCCATTCTGCATACCTACGTTAGGGTTGTAGTAGTTGTCACCCCAGAGGTTATATGCCTCCTGCGTAGATGCCTGCTGTGCACCGCGCTGCGTTGGCGCACCGAGGATGGTTGCCGATAGGCGATGACGTGAATTGAAGACCTTCTCTGCAGATGCGAAGTAGCCATAAGCATTGTAGTAAACGCCATCTACATAGCCATTACCACCCTGACGAGTAGAGAATGAGAAGCCATAAGACCAGCCATTATCAAGCTGACCTGAAGCGTAGCTAAGCATAACACGGAAGCGATAGAGCTGTGTAGAGTTAACAACGCTTGCGCGGAAGCCCTTACGAAGCTGCGATGCACGGGCATTGATGTTTGTAGTACCAGCAACGCCGCCCAAGCCGTAATCCGACATCTGCAAACCTGAGGTCATCTCTTGGTTGCGTGTAGCGTCGTTAAGACCACTCCACAATGACCATGGACCATAGCTTGTGAGCGCATCGTTGAAGCGGATACCATTGAGGTATACATCCTGATACTGCGAGTCATAACCACGCACATTGAAGCGCATCTCCGAGAAGCGATACGATGCGATGTTGTTGAAGAGGTCCTTAGATGCAGACAGGGCACCTGGCATTGATTGCATATCACCTGCCGACTCAACATCTGTATCGAGCTCCGCAAATGCCGAGTCATCAACCTCCACAACATTCATGGGAATCATCACCACCTGATGCATATCGTGCACAAGCTCTTTCACACGCACCATAAGACTAAGGTCCTCAAACTCAGGAGCGCTGAAAGTAAGCAGATACTGACCTGCCTCAAGACCCTCAATGATGAACTCACCATCTTGGTTTGTTGTAGTGTTCACTGCTACGCCATCAATCGAGATTGCGACGTTGCCAATTGGCTGACGTCCCTCTCGAGAGACAACAACGCCCTTCATACCGCCCATCTGCGCGAAGGCAGCCAGCGATATTGTGGCGCATAAGATAGTTAGTAAAAATTTCTTCATATTATATAGATGTTAATTACTTACCTATGTATATAAATACTGGGAAGTGGTCGCTAAAGCCGTTCTGGAAGTTGTTTGTAACGAACGTACGCAATGGATAGCCCTTATACTGACCCTCCTGCTGAAGCATATATGGCTTCTTGAAGATGTTACCATAGAACTTCTTACCCTTGATAAGCTTTAGCTTACCCTCCTCGGCATTTATCATATTCTCCGTAACGCAGATATTATCGAAGAGGTTCCACATATCCTGATAAGCGAGTGTTCCAAGACCTGCGCGCAACATCTGGAAGTAAGGGTTGAAGAAGTCTCCCTTCTGTAAATCCTTCTCCTTGCCCTTAGCGCCCATAATCTTCACAAGGCTTGCATCGGTAGCATCATCGTTGAAGTCACCCATGACGATAACCTTTGTTGCAGGGTTCTCGGCGAGCAACGAATCCTTAATCTCACGAATCTGACGAGCACATGCATCACGTTTGAACTGCGACGCCTCCTTGCCGCCAAGACGTGATGGCCAATGCGATACGAGGAAGTAGAAAGGCTCACCCTCAATAGTACCCCACATAACCACAAGGTCACGAGTGCGGAAGTCTGGTAACTCAGGAACCTCAAGTTTGATATTATCAGAGCCCTCCAATTTGAAGACATCGGCACGATACAAGAATGCTACATCGACACCACGCGCATCAGGCGAATCGAAGTGACAGATACGATAGTTAGCACCCTTTAGCTTAGGCTGCGATACGAGGTCCTCCAATACAGAGCGATTCTCGACCTCCGATACGCCTATCACGATGGGATAATCCTTCTGAATTGCCGCCATGTCGAACATCACACGCTCGACATTCGAGAGCTTCTTCTGATACTTAATCTCGTTCCACTGCTTAGCGCCCTCTGGGGTAAACTCCTCATCGTGAGTCTCAGGGTCGTCATAGATGTCGAAGAGATTTTCCAAGTTCCAGAATGCCACCATGTATGGCTTATCCTGCGCATATACTGTCGCAACAGATAAGAGCGCCACACATAGCAATAATACTTTTCTTTTCATACTCTTATAATTTAGTTTATATCTTGTCATCGATTAGTTTACGCCCCACTCCGAAGGCACGGCGGTCGCCTTCACCTCCTGCTCGATAGCATCGTCAAGCATAGGGAAGAAGGTGAAGCCAGTCTTTGCCTCGAGCTCAGCCACAGAGATACAATCCGCCGAGGTGATATTCGTATCATCACCCGTATTGGCATGTTTCAACCAAAAGACTATGGCGCGCACCTGCGAAGCATCGGTAATCTCGTCGATACGCTTGCCCGTATTACCTTTCTTGGTGCGAAGCAACGCCTTGTAGTAGTATGTAGGCGTTGGGCAGTTGTTACCCGACTTATCGGTAGTCTTGCTTGCTATCGACGAGTCGTGCTCACCCTCGAAGTATGCACCCGTAACGACATAGAGTGTATCTGAGCACACCATATTACGCACTCTACCCTCCAATACGCCCCACTTATTCTGGTTGAAGTTCGCCTGCTGAGGAGTCATATTTGTTGCGTAGAATGTCTGGTCCATCATCTGCTGCGAGCACTTGCGGTCCGCCGCTGGAAGCTGATGACCGCGGTCATACCAACCATTATACGAGCCACGACCAAGATTTGCCTGAAGCTCATCATCGACCTTTGGATCATAACCAAATGAGCTATTGTCGCGATTACCACTACCCGACGTATATGACTTATGCAATGGATATGCTACCCACAACGCTGCACGCACCTTAGGGTCGAAGCAATAGGTATAGTTTCGCGCATTGCTCTTCGAACCCATCTCGCCAAGGTGGTAGTTATAGATGTAGTTATTCCCCTCCTTGCATATTGGCAACTCTGCCCACTCACGACTCAATGCAATAGTGCTGTCGTAGCTCTCCTGGGTGAATGTCAGAGTGAACTCATCTGCACCCAACGACACATCGATTGTTGCTTCACGGCTCTCGCCCGATGCATTCTTCGAGAAGTAGATGTAGACGATCTTTGTCTCGGCATCCATCTTACCCTCCATAGATTGTGATTTACCAGAGAAGTATGCCCAATCGCCCTCCGACTTAATGGTCATCTGATAAGATTTACCCTGTTGTGCCTGGAGCACCACAGCGCAATTCTTGCTATCGCCCTTTACAACCTCAGTTTTTAGATAGGCATTGCTCTTAACAACATTTACCGACACCTCCTCACAACTGCACAACACAGCAGCTACCACACAACACAAAACGAAGAATATCTTACTTGCTACCTTTAGCATAAATTCAAGTTTAAGTTTTTTCGAAGTTTTCTCTCGCCCACTCGGGTGGGACTACCCCACCCGAGCCTTTGGCGAAAGAGTTAAAAGTGTTACTCAGCGTAGTAAACAGTGATGCTATCTACACGAGTCTGAGCAGTCAACTGCTCGATAACGAATGACTGAGCTGCAGCAGACAAAGTAACTGTTACAACTGAGCCATCAACTGATACGCTTGCACCAGAGATAGAGTTCTGCAATGTAGTAGCATACTCTGCCTTATAGTCGTTGCAGTTAAATACGATAGATGACATCTTACCACTCTCAACAGCTACAGTAAGCTTTGATGACTTATAGAAGCGAGCAGGGTTAGAATAGTCAGCTACGTCACTAGTTGAAGCGCCCTTATCGTTTGTTACAACGATGCCATTCTGCTCCCAAACCTGCTGCTCAGTAGTGAGCACTGTACGGTTAGCCGTATCCGCGAACGAGATTGTAGCAGAGTCACCTGTAGGCTGCTCTGGAGTCTCTGGATCCTCGTCACCTGGCTGCTCTGGAGTCTCACCGCCGTTGTCACCGAAACGCTCGCCAGTCAAGCCAGCGAAGTCTGATGACTGAGCGAAGATAATCTGCATGTTGCCGTTGTTGATTGAAGAGATACCCTTAATAGTACCTGAGCCCTGTGCAACAGTTGATGTGCCGTATGTAGCATACTTTGAAGAGAACACAACGAACTTGTTGCCGTTAGCATCCTCAATATTGATAGATGTGTGAGCATCACCAACAACCCAAGTCTTTGAGAGGTCTGCCTCAGAAACCTGAACACCCTCCAAAGCGACATACTGACCCTCGTACTTGTTAGCGAGGAAGTCTGCCATTGATACGGTCTTAGGAGTAACCGTATTACCAGTTGAAACCTCAGTGATCTTTTCCAAAGCTACACCGCTAACCTGAACAGCACCATTATAGTTGCCAAGAGTTGCAGTTGAAAGGTCGATACGTACCTTAGTACCGAAAGCGAATGAGTGGTTAGCTGAGAGGTAGAACTGCAAAGCGCCAGTCTCATCCTGGACATACATACCCTTCTTTGAAGTAAGGTTGTTGAGGTCCATGTTAGAGATTACAACGCCCTCGATAGTGCCACCGATAGTTGCGCCCTGACCCTTTGCCAAAACCTCAGCGATAGTCATTGTGTCACCAGGAGTTGGGGTTGGCTCTGGATCTGGGTTTACTGGCTCATCGCCACCGCCCTCGCCTGGAGCAAGTGCCTCGTCAGTAAGCTTCATACCGAATACGATGGCACGACCGCTTGCGTCGTTAGCAACTGCAGAGAATGAAGCATCGGTAGAGAACTCGATTGTTGAAGAAGCGGTCAAGCTCTCAAGCTTTACAGAGTAGTGATCCTGATCCTCGGCTGTAAGAGCTGTGTAAGGAGGATTACCTGTTGCACCATCGTGTGCATTCAACTCGAACGAGATTGCCTGGCCACCGTCAACACGCATATAAAGAGTAGCGCTCTTACCCTTCCAAGCTACAGCATAGAAGTTCAAATATTTGTCGCCATCAACACCTACAGCACCCGACTTGAAGTAACCAGCCTTGCTACCAGTACCGAGCTTGAAACCTGTTACAGCCTCGCTACCAATCTTAGTATCCTTGTGGCCATAGCATGAGTTTGTAGAGTCATCGGTTGTACAAACGAAAGCTGAGTCAGACTCGTAGATACCATTTGCAGGAACGTTAGGCTGGTCATCGCCACCCTCGTTGCCACCTTCGTTGCCACCACCAGGATTCTCAGTGCCATTAGCAAGGTCAATCTCCTGACCACCCTCACCAACGTTCAAAGTAACGTCATCGAGACGGTATGCGCTCTCTGCTGTAGCAGAGAACTTGATGTAGAGAGCAGCAGGAACCTCCTTCAATGTAAAGTTAGCAGTAGCCACGTTCCAACGGCCCTCAGCAGTACCAGCGAATGTATACTCAACAGATGTCCACTTCTCGCCATCAGCAGAGAGCGATACGATGAACTCCGATGGAGTGAACTTACTACCGAGTGACTGTGAATACTTCTCAGTACCGAAGGTCAAAGTAAGGTTCTTCTGTGAAGACTCCAAAGCGAGATCCTTGATAGTGAAGTGGTTCTCAACCTTACCGAAGAAGATGTTGTTAACACCCGATCCCTCGTAGTCTGAGTAGTTACCATCAGAGTTAGAGTTGTTACGTACTGTAGTATTGTGACCATCATAAGATACGTTTGCAGCAGCAGGACCTACAGCATTCTTCATCTCTGGGAAGTCGGTCACATATGGCCAGTAGTTACCATCCTTAACAGCTGCCTTACCATCGAAGTTCTCGAAGTAGAGAGCGTCGGTTGTAGGTGGAGGTGTTGGCTCTGGCTCCTGGATGTTGTCAAGGTCGATAGTCTGACCACCGTTACCAACGTAGAACTTAAGGTCATCGAGACGGTAAACTGAAGCAACCTTAGCCTCGAACTTGATGTAGAGTTTCTCAACAGCAGCATTCAAAGTGAAGTTTGCAGTAGCCACGTTCCAACGACCAGGCTCAGTACCTGCGTAGGTATACTCTACTGGAGCCCACTTCTCGCCATCCTTAGAGATGTACATCAAGAACTCCTCTGGGCGGAATGTGCTATCGCCATCCTGAGTATACTTCTCAGTACCGAAAGTAACCTTGAAGTTTACACCCTCCAATGGAGCGATGTCGTTAATCTGGAAGTAAGCGCCACCACCGAAGAAGATGTTGTTAGAACCAGAACCAGCATAGTCAGAGTATGAGCTGTTTGATGTTGAGGTAGCACGAACAGATACGCCTGAACCGCTATAGGTTACATTAGCAGCAGCATCACCCTTAGGGTTAGCGAACTCTGGGAACTGGTCGATGTAAGGCCATGAAGAGCCTGAACCATAGGTGTTAGTAGCCTCCTTACCGTCGAAGTCATCGCTATAGAGCAATACCTCCTCTACAGTCTGGTTCTGATCAGCAGACTGGTTTACGGTAATCCTCTTAGTCTCCCAGTTACCATACTCCTTGTGGAGAGCGATAACCTTAACAACTGTAGAGCGAACCTCGCCGCTGTCGTTCATCGACACAGCAACAGTGATTGTGCTATTGTTAGCACCATTCTCAGGAGTTACGGTCACCCAATCAGCCTCGCACTCAACCTTCCAACTTGCGTTAGATGTGATGTCAACTGTCTGGCTACCCTCCTCGTTCGTAAAGTTCAAGACAGTCGTTGATACTGACACCGTAGGGTCACCAACAACCTCCTGGCCTTTATCCTCACATGCTACAAAGCCAAGAGCTGAGCCCAAGACCATTGCAACAGCAAAGATTGACTTAAAAAGTTTGTTTGCCATAATTAAAATTATTAGTTAATAAAAAATAAAAAAGTTTCTAAAACAATCTCACCCCCATATATCTCTTTAGAGATTATATGGAGCTTGCAAAGTTATAACTAATTTTAGGAATAATAAAATATTTTAATTAAAAACAGAAGTTGAAGGGAGTTTTTTCCACAACGCCCTATTTCGAGCACCATTTTAGTTGCAATTTTCAAGACGAAATTGTATATTTGCAAGATATAACAATTACCATTGATTATGGGTGTAGATAGGAATTTACGAAACATTGAGAGCGACAAGGAGTTCGAGGGCCGCATACGTCCGCAGCAGCTGCAAAACTTCGCGGGTCAGGACAAGATTGTCGCAAACCTCAAGATATTTATCAAGGCAGCACTTATGCGTGGCGATTCGCTCGACCATGTGCTGCTTCACGGTCCTCCGGGACTTGGTAAGACGACCTTGGCGAATATCATCGCCAACGAGATGGGTGCACAGCTAAAGGTCACATCGGGCCCCGTATTAGACAAGCCGGGTGACTTGGCAGGTCTGCTCACAAACCTAAACCCTGGCGATGTGCTCTTCATCGACGAGATACACCGCCTAAGCCCTATTGTCGAGGAGTACCTATACTCGGCAATGGAGGATTACAAAATTGATATTGTCTTGGACAAAGGTCCTGCAGCACGCTCCATACAGATCGAGCTTGCGCCATTCACTCTTGTGGGCGCAACAACACGAAGTGGACTTCTCACCTCGCCATTGCGTGCTCGCTTTGGCATTCAGTGCCACTTGGAGTATTACGACGCACCCGTATTGTCGGGCATTGTAAAACGCTCGGCATCAATTCTCGACATCTCGATAGATGACGACGCAGCACTCGAGATAGCACTACGCTCTCGAGGCACACCGCGTATCGCCAATGCCCTACTACGCCGCGTGCGCGACTTTGCGATGGTCGAGGGCGAGGGACATATCGATGTGGATATTACGCGCATAGCCATTGCTGCGCTCAACATCGACTCGCGCGGTCTTGATCAGATGGATAACAAGATTTTGGCAACGATTATAGAGAAGTTCAATGGTGGTCCCGTGGGCTTGAACACCGTAGCTACGGCAGTAAGCGAGGAGGCGGGCACCGTGGAGGAGGTCTACGAGCCATTCCTCATCAAGGAGGGTTTCCTCAAGCGTACACCACGCGGCAGAGAGGCGACAGAGCTTGCATATCGTCACCTCGGATATGCTTACGGTAACACCGAGGAACAATCTCTATTCTAAGCAGTTACCTCACACATTATAACAACAAAAGACCGAGCCTTACGACTCGGTCTTTTATCGTGATTACTCACCAATCAGTCAGCCATATCAACCTTATCATAATCCACAACGTCAGCACCTGCTGCAGCCTCTGCCTCTGCCTCAGGAGCAGCCTCTGCCTCAGCTACAGCGATTGTAGACTTAGCATAGTTAGCGTTGAGCTCCTTCTGTGCCTCAAGACCCTCTGGGCTGATAACTGAAGAGATAAGGAAGGTAGCAGCAACACCCAAGATAGCGTAAAGCTCAGGGAACGCAGCAAGGATAAGCGTCTTACCCATAACGTCGTTACCGTTACCAATAGCAGCGATACCATTAGCACAAACCTTAGCCTGGAACAATGCTGAAGCCAAACATACGATAGCCATCAACAAACCAGCACCGAAGATACCAACTGCAGTGATCATAGGCATACCCTCGCAGATATAGCCGCTAACCATAAAGTAACCTACGAAACCGTAGAGACCCTGTGAACCAGGAAGCGCTGAAAGAATCATGTAGCTCCCGAAAGCACCGCTATTCTTCTACAAAGCGCCTACTGCTGCCATACCGCAACGAGCTGTAGCAACGGCTGAAGCCAAACCTGAAACACCGACCATAAGGACTACGCCAATATAGGCCAAAATCAATGATGTACTCATAATAGTTTAAATGTTTTAATTTGTTAATTATTATTTGTTTACTTCTTATTTATTCATTCTACGCAAAGGGTTGAATGCGCGCTGGCTCATCTCAAATCCTGCGTTCTTATAAAACTCCACAAAGGTCAAACGCATAGGGTGTACGAATGACGAAATTGCAGACATAAAGAGGTTAATACCGTGACCGATGATAAGGATTATAGATGCCACAATAACAGGGATGATATATGCTGTCCATGGCGAGCCAGCAGGAATCTCACTTGTGCCAGAGAGACCCATTGCCAACGAGTTAAACACCTGGGCCAACACACCACCTGACAAGCCGATAGCGAAGAGTCGGATATAACTCAACACATCGCTCAACAAGCCGGTAATGTTGTTGTAAGCATTCCACAAACCTGCGCCAACATTGATAAGCGGATTACGCTTAACATTATTAAGCACAAGCATCAACAGAGCACCAATACCCATCAATACCATGACCACTGGTGAGCCCATAGTAAAGCCCGGAATCTCTATGCCGAACATTGGCAAGCCCATTGCTATCGAGCCGGTCAAAAGAATGATAAACCATCCGAGAAGACCAAAGGTCGATGTAAAGCCAAAGAGTTTGGTTTGCATCCAAAGATTGATAGCCATACCGACCAATATCTGGAACACGCCAATAGCCAAGGCTATAGAGAAGAACTGACCCTGGAAGTCGAGGAACTTAATCACTGGGGCATAGTCCGAGATTGCAACGCCAAAGAATGAGTTGGCATAGAAACCGAACGCCACAGTAGCCGATGCGCAGACAATCGAGAGACCCGCTGCCTGACGCAACTTCTCACCACCCTTAAAGTAGAGTGTCAAGCCCAACAATAGAAGCACCAAGCCATAGCCTGCATCACACAAGCAGATGGCAAAGAACAACATATAGAATGGACCGAAGATAGGTGTTAGGTCCAATGTACCGTACTTAGGAAGTGAGTACATAGCACCAATAAGCTCGAACAAACGGGCAAACTTACCATTCTTGAGCTTTACAGGGGCATTGTCATCGATAGTCGCATCGCGACGCATATATACCAAGTTAGGATATGCCTCAAGCATCTTATCTACACGACGAGCAGTATCAGCCTCAGCCCAGCCCTCCAAGATAACGAGCTCACCATCAGCCTCACGCTGTGCCGTAGCGCTAACCTTGAAGCCATCGAGCTGTTCCTTGAGCTTGCCGCACTCTGCATCGATAAGCGAGAGTGAGTTTGCAGCTCGAGAGAAGAGCTCATCCAAAGCCTTATCCTCAGCCTTCAGCGCCTCAGCCTGCTTAAGGAGTGTCTTGCTATCGCTCTCAGGAAGACGTACCTCCTGACCATCAACAGCCACCGCGCTATCATCAGTGGTGATGACAACGAAGTAGACATTGGCTGACGTAGCACCAATCTTGGATAGAGTCACGCCCTCGCCGCACTCGCTCTTAAACTTATTGTAGGCAGCTGTAGACGCCATGAAGTAACGCATAGAGATACCTCGCTTAGCAAGGTTCGAAATCATCTCATATGAGTAGCTACCCCATGGTTCGATCTCCGAGGCGAGCTTCTCGAGACGAGCGACCTCCTGCTGCAACTGCTGACGACGCTCGCGTGCATCAACATATGCATCATAAGCCTCTGCGCCTGAAGCATACACCTCAGCCTTCTTGTTGAACGCCTCAGACTTCTGGAACGCCTCCAAGAACTCACGCGCCTTTACACGCGCCTCGATATCCAACAACAATGCACGGTCAGCCTCTGATGGTTCCCAGCCCGTAGTCGTAATATCCACGAGACCCAACTCACGAAGTTCGTCGACAAATCGCTCCTGCTCACCAGCAAAGAGAACGATGTCGTAGCGTATCATCTTACTAATCATGCGTTAGACCCCTCCATGGCCTCGGCTTGCGCCTGACGTGTTTTCACAATCTTCTGAGCCGACTTACTGAGGTTCTCCTCATCCTCCATAAATCGCTTAATCTTACGTATGGCATCCTCATAACCGGGAATTTGTACCTTCTCGTAGAGGTTTACCTTCTGAGTAGTCTTGCGTCGCGCATAGTCCAAAAGCTCCATCTTGCGGTTGTAGACCTCGAACTCGATGCCGAGGCGCGACAACTGCTTAAGGACCTTGATACCCTCAGCATACCATACTGGGGATGAGAAGAGGTCGTAGGCCTTCTCCTCATATATTATATTATCTAGTATAGGTATGCGCACGCCCGCAATCTTCTGCGTTGGTAGTTCAACATCAGTGGTGGGGGTAAGGTCACAATCAAAGTCTCCCCATAGCTGCACCATGAAGTCGTACTGAGCACGTAGCTCGTCGAGCTCACGGCGATATGCCAATGCGGAGTCCTTCGCACGCTTAACCTCCGAACGCAACGCACTCTCCTTACTCTTGATGGTAGGCAAGGCGTTCTTTCGGATTTTGAGCTGCTTATTCAGCTCACCGAGCGAGGTCTTGTTATATTGAAATTTGATTGCCATAGGCTTTTATTATGCTTTCCAATATTTTTCAGAGAGCTCCTGCTTGATGCTTACCTCACCCTTAGAGAAGTACTTAGCAAAGAGTGTCCATGCTGTGTCAAGCATCTGCTCAATCTCGATGTTTACGTCGATAGAGAGCAACTTCTCTGAGTAGTCGTGAGCAAACTTCAATGCACGCTCATCATAGTCTGAAAGGTCGAAACCGTTCTCCAACTTAGTCTTCGCGTTAGCAGCATCAGCATACAAACGCACGCAGGCATTCATAACCTGTGGGTGATCCTCACGGGTCTTCTTACCGATAACGAGCTGCTTAAGACGTGACAACGAACGGAATGGGTCTACGATAACCTTACCGGTATCGGTATCGTTACGCAAGAACAACTGACCCTCAGTGATATAACCTGTATTATCAGGAATAGCGTGTGTAATATCACCACCCGAAAGTGTTGTAACGGCGATGATGGTGATAGAACCACCGTTAGGCAACTGAACCGCCTTCTCGTAGATCTTTGCCAAATCTGAATACAATGAACCAGGCATTGAGTCTTTAGATGGAATCTGATCCATACGGTTAGACACGATAGCCAATGCATCGGCATAAAGGGTCATATCGGTCAACAATACCAACACCTTCTCACCCTTATCTACTGCGAAGTACTCAGCAGCTGTAAGCGCCATATCTGGCACGAGGAGTCGCTCTACTGGAGGGTTATCTGTAGTATTTACGAACGATACGATACGGTCCAAAGCACCTGCGTTCTCGAATACCTGCTTGAAGTACAAGAAGTCATCGTTCGTAAGACCCATACCACCAAGGATAATCTTGTCTGCCTTAGCACGCAAAGCCACGTTAGCCATAACGGCGTTATAAGGCTGGTCAGGATCGGCGAAGAATGGAATCTTCTGACCAGATACGATGGTGTTGTTAAGGTCGATACCCGCGATACCTGTTGCGATAAGCTCCGATGGCTGGATACGACGGAATGGGTTTACTGTAGGACCGCCAATCTCGCGTGCCTCACCCTCAATCTGCTCACCACCCTCAAGTGGCTCACCATAGGCGTTGAAGAAGCGACCTGCAAGGGCGTCTGATACGCGCAATACTGGTGGCTCACCGTGGAATACAACCTCTGAGTCGGTTGCAAGACCCTCAGTACCAGCGAAGACCTGAAGTGTCACCTTCTCGCCCATAATCTTTACCACCTGAGCAAGACGACCACCTACGGTAGCAAGCTCGTCGTTACCTACACCTGTAGCACGAAGCGTGATGGTAGCCTTGGTGATATTATCAATCTTTGTATATACTTTCTGAAATGCTCGTGTTGTCATAACTTGTCCTCCTTGAAATTATGCAAGTTTCTCATTTACCAAAGCCTCAATCTTCTGTCGGAACTCGTCAAACTGTGCTGACTTCCACTCCGAGTAGTTCATCTGACGGAACAAGTAGATAAGCTCCTTGAAGAACTTTGAGCACTCGTCGAAATCTGCCAAAGCGAATGACTTGCGGCAAATATCCAATACCATATTATACATCACCTGCTGACGCTCGATTGGGCAGTTAGCATCAATGTTATCGAAGGCATCCTGCTGCAAGATTACAGAGTCCAACAACTCGCTCTTCCAGAAACGCTCGTGGTACTCAACAGGTACACCATCATCACCAAGGATGTTGATCTGGTCGTTAGCCTCCTTACCACGCTGAACGATAGTCTTACCCTCATATACGGCATCTACCCAGTTCTTCTCGATATGCTCATCGAGGTATGAACGAATCTCTGGATACTCCAAATACTTAGAGTATGAGTCGAGTGGATCGATCGCAGGATAACGCTTAGAGTCGGCACGGCTCTGCGACAAAGCGTAGAAGCAGCGTGCTGCCTTCTTTGTAGACTCAGTTACAGGCTCCTTAAGGTTACCACCCGCAGGTGATACAGTACCAAGGAATGTTACAGAGCCGGTAGCGCCATTATTCAACTTAACAAGACCTGCACGAGAGTAGAAGTTAGAGATGATAGCTGACAAGTCCATAGGGAAGGCATCCTGACCTGGAAGCTCCTCCAAACGGTTAGACATCTCACGCAATGCCTGAGCCCAACGTGATGTAGAGTCCGCCATTACCAACACCTTCAAACCCATTGAACGGTAGTACTCACCGATGGTCATACCTGTATATACAGAGGCCTCACGTGCAGCCACAGGCATGTTTGATGTGTTACAGATGATGATTGTACGCTCCATGAGCTTGTGACCAGTACGTGGGTCAACCAACTCTGGGAACCCAGCGAAGATCCCCACAACCACGTTTGCACTCTCACCACAAGCTACGATGATGATAACATCGGCATCAGCCTGCTTAGAGATAGCGTGCTGAAGCACGGTCTTACCAGCACCGAAAGGACCAGGGATAAAGCCTGTACCACCCTCAGCAAGTGGATTGAAGGTATCGATAGCACGAACACCTGTCTCCATAACGCGTGATGGGCGTGGCTTCTCAGTAAAGCAACGGATAGCCTGCTTCACTGGCCACTTCTGAATCATATTGATGTTATACTCATTGCCATCAGCATCAACAACAACAGCAATAGTATCTGTAACCTTATACTCACCAGCAGCAGCGATAATCTTCACAGTATATGTGCCCTGCATAACGAAAGGCAACATAATCTTATGCATAACCCACTGCTCCTTAACCTCACCAAGCCAAGCACCAGCCGACACCTTGTCGCCCATCTTTGCAATAGGTGAGAACTCCCACTTCTTCTCGAAGTCGATAGGGTCGGTGATAGAACCACGATTGATGAACAAGCCATCCATCTTCTCCAAGTCGTTCTGAAGACCATCGTAGTTACGCGACAAAAGACCTGGAGCCAAAGTAGCCTCGAGCATATGCCCCTCGAACTCCACCTTATCACCAATCTTTAGACCGCGTGTACTATCGTAGACCTGTACATAGGCCTCATCGCCTATGACCTTGATAACCTCCGCCATCATGCGGGTGTCACCACAATACACGTAGCATATCTCATTCTGACCTACCGCACCATCAACCTTGGCGATAACGATGTTTGAGATAATACCGTTTACACGTCCTAATGTTTTCATTCGTTTATCTTATGTTTTATTGTTTATTCACAAGCTCCTTGGCATCCAAATCGCGCATCAACTTATCGAGCATCTCACGACCAACCTCTGGCGAGAGCATCATCCAACGCGCAACGATGTTTACCTTGACTAAGTAAGAGAGAATATAGTTGATATTGAAGTAGTCGAATACGGCAATCTCCTCAGCCTCTGACCAACGGATAGCATCGATCTTACGCTCCTTCTCAACAATATTACGCTCATCGCTTACCGCAGCGATTACAGCATCTATATATGGCAATTCACCCCTTAGACCGAAGTCTGCAGCAGAGGAGCGCTTGAGCTGTTCGATAATCTCACCACCACCAACGACAACATCTGCAATTGATCGACCAGCCTCACGAGCTGCAACGCTTGCCGCTATGTTGCGTAGATTGCGATCGAACTCACCCCAACCCTTAAGGAAGCGACACTTCGAGTGCGCCAACTCCTCATAGTAGGCCTCGTATAGCGCATGCTCAAAGCTATCATCAAGAACCACATCCTCATCACGGTCGTCATCGTCAACCTCGAGGTAGTTCTTAACAACAGTTGCCACACGCTTAGGGAGCATCGAGTAGTTACGCTCAACCATTACCTTCTCGACATCCTCCTTAGTAAGGTTACCGAGCGGATTATGACGGTTGCGCCTCTTATAGTAAGCAATGATGTTCTCGCAATCGTAGTAGGCATAGAGCATACGCACAGCCTCGCGATCGCGCTTCGTGAGTTGCTCGACAATATCGTCGATAATCTCACGAGCATCGAAGCCCTTGGTATCAGAGTCTAACGTCCACTCACGCAGACCCGCAACCAAATAGTAATACTCCGTAGCAAACATCGTTTTTACTTATATAGCATGTTAGAAACCTTCTCGCGCAAGTACTCTCTGAACAAAGCGTCAAAGCTCTCGTCAGTAAATGAGATGTAGTAACCACCACTCTTCTCACCCACCTTGAAGCCACTCTTAACATCCTTAGAGTAACCAACCTCTACGCCAGCCTTCAACAACTCAGCAGCAGACTTCTGCATTGCTGCGTCGAGCTCAGCACGCTTATCCTCAGGAAGCAAAGCCTTCAAAGAGACATCTGATGTTGATGCATTCCAGTTATTAGCCACTGCAAGCAACATATCCTTAACAAATGCTGCATCAAGCGAAGCAGCCTTTACAGACTCGCCTGTAGTCTTTAGGATGATAGCCTCAGCTATCTCACTCTTAATCTTCGATACAGCCTGACGACCAGCAAGAGCGATCTCAGTCATTGCATTCTTAGCGATATCCTCAGCACGAGCCTCAGCAGCCTTAGCTATAACCTCAGCCTCAGCCTTTGCGTCAGCAAGAATACGAGCTGCCTCCTCCTTTGCATCAGCAACAAGGCGATCAGCCTCCGAACGACCCTTCTCCAAGCCCTCGTTATAGAGCTTCTTGGTAAGTTCCTGAAGTTTGTTATTCTCCATAGTTTAACAGTAATTTTAAGTTATTTTTTGTATAATTTTTCTGTCAATTATCTCAGACTTTTTTTGAGGCATTTCTCTCATATCAAAATCACAAAACGCGCACCTCTTTAAAAATTCTCACAAATTTATATTTAATTTTTGTAAAAACCAAAGCACTCTAAAGATATTTTCTAAAAAATTAACTCCCTTACAAGTTTTATTGCCAGAACGAAAAAAATTACCTATCTTTGTCTAAGCATAAAATGGAACTTACTATGAATAACCCTATTGTAGTTACGCTCGATGCGGGCGGAACAAACTTTGTTTTTGCAGCGATGACTAATGGTAAAGTCATTGGCGAATCTCTCACACTACCCTCTTCTGCACATAATTTAGACTTATGCATAAAGACCCTCATCAGAGGCTTTAGACAAATTATCGAGTCGCTACCCGAGAAGCCAGCAGCTATCAGTTTCGCCTTTCCCGGACCTGCAGATTATCGCAATGGCATCATTGGTGGCTACCTACCAAACTTCCCATCATTCAGAGATGGCGTAGCACTTGGCCCAATACTCGAAAGAGAGTTTAATATTCCCGTTTTCATCAACAATGACGCCGACCTATTCGCCTATGGTGAAGCAATGGGAGGAGCACTTCCACGCATCAATAAAAAACTTGAGGCAGCAGGTTCTAACAAACGCTATCGCAACCTTTTAGGCTACACATTTGGCACCGGCTTTGGCTTCGGTTTTGTGATGGATGGCAAACTAAATCGAGGCGACAACTCATGCGTCGAGACATTCTGTCTTAAGCACCGCGACAACCCAAATATCATCGTCGAGGATGGCGTTGCTATTCGCGCCGTAAAACGCGTTTACAAGGAGCTATCAAAGGATGAAAGAGCTCTTGAGCCAAAGGATATTTACGACATCGCAGAGGGGAAGCTTGAGGGCAACGTTGAGGCAGCCAAGGAGGCATTTGCAACACTCGGTCGTGTAGCAGGTGACGCTATGGCGACTGCCGTAACACTAATGGATGGTATAATCGTGATTGGTGGTGGTCTTGCAGGTGCTGCAAAGTACTTTATGCCAGCGCTTATCGATGAGATGCAAGGCAAGATTAACACCCTCTCGGGCGACTCATTAAATCGCGTTCAGATGAGCGTTTACAACTTAGACGACGAGGCTGATTTTGAGAAGTTTGCTAAGGGCAACTCCACAAAGATTAAGGTATACGGCAGTGATGATGAGGTGATATACGACCCCGAGAAACGTGTGGGTATCACCATATCGGATATTGGCGCAAGCAATGCAGTATCGTTAGGCGCATACCTCTATGCTATAGACAACATTTAAATACATTACTCGAACTAAGGCTCCATCATCTTGGCGACCCTAATTGCTACGGATGATCGGAGCCTATGTTTTTTCACCACGCCCAGTGAGCTTACGCCCATGATATCAACGATAAATAGCTCATCAACAGCAGTCAACGCCGAGCTTGGGATAGCGTGAACATAGAGGTTGTAGCCGGCAGCCCTGATAGCCCTTGCCGCCATGCGATACTCCACAGAGTGAAACTCCGCGGAGGTATAAAGATTCTCCTTGTGATATACAAAGAGAGGCATCCACGGTCTACTTATAAGATTACCCGAAGCATCCGTCCATAGTGCGACATCACCACCCTGGTGCGCTACCCTACACTCCGTCATAGCATCAATGGCGATGCTCTCGGAGCTCTCAGCCATAATGTCAATCGGGCGAGCGTGCTCAATTGTCACACCCACACCGCGCTTTGCTCGAAGATAGACACCGCGACCATACGTAGGACTCTCTATCTCGAATGATAACACGCCACGCGCATCGAGGCGCATGGCAACAGGAACACTACACTCCAAAGGGGCATGAGCACATTCCAGAAGTTTGGAGACCACACGCTCCACATCAGCGCCCGTAACGAGCGACATGAAGCCAAACATATACTCCGAAGCCTCACGCAACACAACAACATGAGCGTGAGCATTATACACCTTACCAGCCAACGTGTGAATACGCTGCATGACAAATGGAGCGTCCAATCGAAGCTGCGAGGCATCGATCACCATACCATCTATCCATGCTATATGTCTCATACGACGATATAATTATTCTGAGGCAAAAATCTTCAACAACAGCTCATTAAGCAGCTGACCGCCATCCAAGCCACCACTCTCAACACCCTTGCTCTTAGCATCATACTCGCGTAACAAGCCCAAGATATTAAAGACACGGCGATTGTTCCACCTACCCACATTTGCCTTAATCTCTCGAAGGGCAAATGGATTGTTGACACGTATCGCCGACATCAGCTCATTATCCGATGGCACGGGCACACCGCGACGACGCGAGTCCCAATGAATATAGTTTAGCAGGAATAGCTGCTGGAAGAGACCAAATAGGATGGTGATGGTTAGTGTCACCGGATAACTCTTAGGGTTGCGTCCGAAATGGTCGGCAATACGCATCGCACGCGCAACATCCTGCTTGAGAATTGCATCATTAAGCTCGAAGGTGTTAAACTCCTTCGATAGACCAATAAACTCCTCGATATGTGCATCCGTGATGGTTTTCACGTTCGAAGGCATAGAGACTGCAAGTTTATCCACCTCACGGGTCATTCGTCCCAAGTCCATGCCGACATGCTCCTTAAGCATTGCCATAGCCTTAGGGTCAATCTTCATCCCCTTGCCAGCGATATAGCCGCTCAACCACGAGTCTATCTCGTAGTCGCGCGGACGCACCGACTCGAAGACAACGCCACTCTTTGCACAACTCTTATAGAAGGACGTGCGCTTATCGATACCCTTACCCTGCTCCTTATTCTTGTAGCAGATGATAAGTATGGTCGTCGACTGAGGTGATGAGGTATAGTGAATGAGATTTTCTATCTTGGATAGTTGTTGCGCCTCCTTAAGGATAATCACCTCGTAGGCACCCATCATAGGCATCTGGCGACAAAGGTTGACAACCTTTCCCGCATCGCTATCCAAGCCATAGACAACAATCTGATTAAAAGAGCGCTCAGCCTCATTTAGGATCGTTGCTGCCAACTTATCAGCAATAGCATCAATAAAGTAGCCCTCATCGCCACAAAGCAGATATATCGGGCTGAAACGACGAGCCTCAATATCCGCCATTATAGAGTTATATGATGACAAACAGCTATTAAATCCCTGAGTCTTAGCCATAGCATACTAAAATATTGTTAATCAGCGCACAACACTTATACGCAACAGGTGTGTCGTATCGCTCTTCACTGCATATCTATTATCAATTCTACGTCCCACGAGCCACACTATATCGTCACCCTCAACGACAACATACTGCTCGCGCTTATCGAGAAGCGACACCTTGCTATCGATGAGCATATCGCTAATCTTCTTACGACCATTCATACCCAATGGCACCATTGTATCCCCCTCGCGCCATCGTCGAATAATGAGCGGAAAGCTCAACTTTGTAGCATCCAACAGAGCTACATCGGCACCCTGGTTAAGCCCCTCAATATCTTCAATATTGATACTCTCAAAATTGAATACTACATCACCAACGCCAACAGAGGCTTCATCCGAGAATACCTCAACTACTCTATCTTCACGCTCCGTGGCTGGCTCTATGAGCACAGCGCCCCTATCTATCACCGCCACCATATTACCGCCATAGAACGAGCGTCCAGTGCCACCACAATCAAGCGCCGCGCAGAGGTGAGCGACCACCTCTCGACGGAAGCCAAATTCCGAGTTTAGTATCTCGTATATCACAAAGTCGCGCGGCAGCGAGCCATCAATCAGCGCCACATCCAAACGATAGGTATCGCCGACCTTAGACAGTACACTCTTTTTAATCAGCCCAATAGATGCGTCAATAAAACCCTGCGCCTGACCAAAAAGCGCCATATTACGCTGCATAACGGGCGTGAACTGAGGACTCATCTGCTTGAGCATTGGCACAAGCTCATGACGAACACGGTTACGCAGATGCTTTGTTGAGCTATTTGAGGAGTCCTCCCTAAAAGGGATATCATGCTCCGTGGCATACGCCACTATATCTTCGCGCGTAGCAAATAGCAAAGGACGCACTACGCGACCGTTGCGCGGTGCAATGCCAGCAATACCTCTAACACCGGTACCTCGCAACATATTTATAAAGTGAGTCTCAATGGAGTCATCAACATGATGAGCAATGACAACGACATCATAGCCATGTTCAGCACATAGCTCATCAAACCATGTATAGCGCAATCGGCGCGCTGCCATCTCCACTGATTCACCCGTAGCCTCCACCTCGGCATAGGTATCGAAGTCAACAGTGTGGAGCACAACGCCCATCTTTTGCGCTTGGGTGCGAACAAGAAGTTCATCGCCATCGCTCTCCTCACCACGCAAATGGAAGTTACAATGAGCAACGGCAAAGCGATAGCCCGCCCCATGAACAAGGCTCATAAGCACCATGGAATCGACACCTCCCGACACAGCAAGAAGCACCCTATCATCGTGCGTAAATAGCCCCTCACGGGTTATATAGCTACGAAACTTCTCCGCAAGAGACATGGCGGCAAACTACAAAATATTTACCTCGGGGGTAATCTGAACACCGAACTTATGCTCCACAACGCTTGCCACGAACTCGGCAAAGAGCTTCACATCATTGCCACAAGCTGTGCCGTAGTTCACCAACACGAGAGCCTGATTTTCGTGTACGCCAACGCCATGCTCACGATAGCCCTTCAATCCCGACTGATCGATAAGCCAGCCAGCAGCGAGCTTCACCTTGTTTGGCTCGCCAGGGACATCGTAGTGAGGCATCGATGGGTACTCATGCAAAAGACGGTCGGCGACCTCGCGCTTAACGATAGGATTCTTGAAGAAGCTACCAGCATTGCCCAACTCCTTAGGATCGGGGAGCTTGCGACCACGAATATCCGATATAGCACGACGGATATTTCTAAGTGTCACACCACCCAACCTCTCAATCTCGCGCATCACGTCGCCATAGCCAAGATTTGGCTTAGGCGCACGCTGCAGACGCATCTCAACAGCGAGGATTATGGCAACGCCACGCAACTCCTGCTTGAAGATGCTATCACGATAGGCAAAGCGACACTCTGCATTTGTAAGGCGTTTAACCTCCAACGTTTTGCAATCAAAATACTCAACTGCCGTAACGACATCCTTGATCTCGGCACCATAGGCACCTATGTTCTGCACAGGAGCAGCGCCTACCGAGCTTGGTATAGCCGAGAGGTTCTCAACACCCCACAAGCCATTCTCCACGCTCCACTCAACGAGCGTATCCCAGTCGGCACCCGCCTCAACACGAATATCGACATACTCCGAGTTATCCTCCACGACCTCCATCTTACGACAGATAGGTGTGAGGACGACGCCATCGTAGTCCTTTGTAAAAAGGGTGTTATTACCAGCGCCTAATACATACCACTTCTGTGGGTTGTTCTCGGCGAAATAACCACGAATATCCTCCGCAGTCTCAAACTCCACGACTGTTTTAGCCTGGTGATTGACACGAAAACTAATGCGTAAAGCTACGTTTATGTTATTATAAATATGTATCATAGTGCAAAGTTAAAAAAAAATTACTATATTTGGGAGGAAATTTCAACAATTGTAACGCCAACTATCATTTTACCTATCTAAAATATCAACAACTAATCTATATAAAACTATGTTTACCGAACAAGACATTGCCCAAATCGAGGCACGAGGCATTAGCGTCGAGAGGGTTGAACAGCAAATTGAAAACTTCCGTAAGGGTTTCCCATCGCTCCCCGTAGTGCGTGCAGCAGCTGGTGGCGACGGCGTGAAGCAACTAAACTGCGACGAGGTAAAGAGCGCTGAGGCGTACTACGCAGAGCGTGCAGCATCGCTACACACCCTCAAGTTTGTGCCTGCATCGGGCGCAGCAACACGTATGTTCAAGGAGCTCTTTGAGTATGTGAACGAGGATAAGCGCACCGCAGGTATTGATAAGCTAATTGTCAACCTTGAGAAGTTCGCCTTTTTCCCCGAATTAGCTAAGTATCTAAAACCTCAGATTGAGGATAAGGATGTTGTTCGCAACATCATTATTGATGGTCTTGAGTATGGCGCAAAACCCAAGGGCTTGGTAACATTCCACGCCTATAAGGAGGGTGCGCGCAAGCCTGTCGAGGAGCATCTTGTTGAGGCTGCGCTATACGCATCTAACGGTAAGCGTGCATCCATTCACTTCACCGTATCTCCAGAGCACCAGGCGGGCTTCGAGAAACTACTCGAAGAGCGCCAGGGTCACTACGAGGAGAAGTTCGGTGTTAAGTACGACGTGACATTCTCCATACAGAGCCCTGCTACGGACACTATCGCCGTAAATCCCGACAACACTCCGTTCCGCACTGAGGAGGGCAAGCTATTGTTCCGTCCCGCAGGTCATGGCGCGCTTATCACCAACCTTGATAAGCTCAATGCCGATATTATCTTCGTGAAGAATATCGACAACGTGACAACCGACGAGCGCAAGGGTGACACCGTAACATTTAAGAGAGTGCTGGCTGGTGAGCTACTTCGTCTTCAGGAGCGCATCTTCGAGCTTCTACGCGCTTATGAGCGTGGTGAGGATAGGGATGCAGAGGCTATCGCACTACTTCGCGACGAGTTGTGCTGCAAACTTCCAGAGGGCGCTTCACGCGAGCTTATCATCGCAACACTCGATAGACCTATCCGCGTATGTGGCATGGTTAAAAATGAGGGCGAGCCTGGTGGTGGTCCATTCTGGGTACGCGACGACAAGGGTCGTGAGCAGTTGCAGATTGCCGAGTCGAGTCAGATTGCCAAGGAGGATATGCACCTAATGAGGGAGGCTACCCACTTCAACCCTGTGGATTTGGTATGTGGCGTTATGCGCTACGACGGCACCAAGTATGACCTAACACAATACACAGACCCTAAAACGGGTTTCATATCATCGAAGTCAGCAGGCGGTCGCGAGCTACGCGCACAGGAGCTTCCTGGTTTGTGGAATGGTGCAATGGCAAACTGGAACACCATCTTCGTGGAGGTACCAATCTCAACATTCTCACCTGTAAAGGTCGTTCAGGACCTGCTCCGTCCCGAGCATCAGTAACACATAATAAGTGGCATTCAGAAATGAGTGCCACTTACTATTTATATGCGATATGTACCACAGGACTTGCCACGATAATCTCTCCATGCCAACAAGCGTTCAAAAGATTTGGGATGTTGAAAATGGTCAAAGCCTGCTCTTCGCCCCGCTACTTTCAGCTACATCTCGATGTTCTTCGCTATATATGCGTTCATATATGTCGTGTAGGCTGTCGGGCTGGGCTATAAGCTGGCGCAGCTCCTCAAGGCGCGCCTCATTCTTTGAGCCCTCAATCCATAATTTCAGATAGCCACCATAGTCGTACTTCTCGTGCAGGTGCTCCATCATACGCTCATAACCCTCCTCGCAGTTGAGTGTTGGGTGGTTAGCCAGAGTGTATTGTATGGTGCGACGTATGATTGTCTCGCTATCGATAACTCTATCAGCCTCAGCCACAATGCGCCCATAGATGGTGCGTGGTGCGCTCTTGGATGATGCGCGGTGATCCTCCGCAGCATCTGCCATAGTGATTATCTGCTCGCTACTAAACCACCTTAATAGCTTCTCATCGGCAAGCATAATGCGCTTAGAGTCGCTATGGTGATGTTCCCTACCATTCACCAAGCCTACGTCGTGGTAGGCAGCAATAGTGTATGCCATATCGATGTCGAGGTTATGCGCCTCGGCGAGGGCAAGACTCTCATTGATGACCGTCATCACATGATCGCGCTGGTGCGCCGCGTCAAACCTATCATATCGCGGTATTATCTCGCGCTCGACATACTCTCTAAGTTCTCGGTTTACCTCCATATACTATCCCACAACCACCTCTACAAGGTCTTCACGTTTAAGATATTTATGAGCAAGGTCGCGCACCTCCTCTGGCGTGATGGCGAAGATTCTCCTTAGGCACTCCTCCGTAGCGGTATTGTCCATGCCGCACATGATATTCTCGATGGTGACATCGGCAATGCCGAAAGGACCATCCAAGATGCGCAACATCTCGCCAATCATCACATTCTTGACCATCTGCAACTCCTCTTCTGACATCAACTCCATGCGTAGTCGTTCTATCTCGGCATATATCTCTCGAAGAGCATTATCGCGTTGTTCACGTGCCACCTGTGTAGCTATTGCGAGGTAGCCCTCCCTCTCAAAATTGACCATCGCAGCCATAACGCCATAGGTGTACCCATGCTCCTCTCTAAGGTTCTGCATAAGGCGTGAGCCGAAGTAACCACCAAGGATGGCAGCAACCACCTGCATACCAACGAAATCGGGATGCGTACGCGTAAAGAGAAGGCGACCGATGCGTATCGAGGACTGCAATGCCGACTCCACATCACGACGTAGCACATTTGTGGTCTGCGCTATGGGGAATGTCACCTCACGGTTGCTACCTACGGGTAGTGCCTCGACAATGGAGGTTATGATCTCCATGACATCATCTGTTATATTACCACTGCACACCACAAAGCAGTTGTCCGCCGTGTAAATCTCTCTGTATAGCGCCAATAGATCCTCGCGTCTAAGATCGTCGTAAAGGCTCTCGTCTGCCGAAATGCCATATGGGTGCTTCTCGCCAAAGAGCGCTTGGGCAAAGAGCTCGCGCGACTGCATATCTATCTTCTTACGCTCGATGGTAAGCCCCTGCTTGCGCTTTGAGCAGTAGGTGGCAAGCTCCCTTTCGGGGAATGTGGGGTGTAGTATAATCTCGCGTGCCACCTCCGCTGTTTGGGCGAAGAACTTCTTCAGTGAGCAGAATGATATATAGGTATAGTCGCGGTCTATGTTTACGTCGAAGTACGAGCCATAGAAGTCGAGATTGTCGGCTATCTGCTGCGCAGTCATCCTCTCCGTACCCTCGCCAAGCATATTGGCTGTTGCCGAGGCGCTAAATGGCTTATGCTGCATCGATGTGCCGGCGCGGAAGACAAAGCTTAGGCGCACTACCTCGAAGTCGTCAGCGCGTAGCGTATAGATGGGCACTTGGTTTGTTGTCGTCGTGCGCATAGCGCGTGGCATATCCACGCTGCTGGGTATTACTATCTCGGGCTGTTCAATCATAACGTTGCCTCCTTTGCTCTATAAATAAGTGTTGATGAGTTCTCCTTGGTGAAGCGATTATGGGCAAATGCCATCACCTCCTCACGACTTAGTGAACGATATATATCCGCCTCTCGATTGATAAGCGTAATATCGCCTGTCATCTCGTAGAACGATAGGTTGAGAGCCTTGTTCATGACGTTTATCTCGCCCATGAGCATATTTGCCTCAAACTTATTTTTAACCTTTTCCATCTCATAGTCGCTGATATTACCCTCCATAATATCGCGTAGCTCACCCCATAACGCCTCCTCTGCCTCGCTCTCCGTAATCGTTGGCATAAGACGTCCTTTGATAATAAACAACCCCGCATCAATGCTTCCTGTGATGTAGGCATTGACGCTTGAAAATAGCGAACGCTCCTTGATAAGCCTATTCACCAAGCGTGATGACTCACCTCCAGCTAAGAGGTCTGAGGTGAGGTCCCCAAGGAAGAAGTCGCGCGACATCCTATCGCCCATATGAAAGGCTATGGTGATGTCCGTGGCTGGCACCTCGCGCTCAACCACCAAACGACGCTCCTCGGTCTGCTCGGGCTCCTGCTCAATGGCTGCTATCTCGCCCCCCATATCCTCAATGTCGCCGAAGTAGTGCTCTACAAGGGCGAATATCTCCTCCTCGTCGAGGTCTGCCGATATGGCGAGTATTGCACGCGAAGGACGATAGTGTAGGTCGTAGAACGAGCGCACATCCTCCAACGTAGCACGCTCTATGTGCTCAGGGGTGATGCCTATTGTCGCCCAACGATAGGGATGACGCTTATAACACAAATCGCGCAAGAGTAGCTGTTCATCACCATAAGGTTGGTTAAGATAACGCTGCTTAAACTCCTCGATGACAACGTGCTTCTCCACCTCGCACGCCTCCTCACTGATATTCAAACCACGCATACGATCACTCTCCAACCATAGGGCTGTTGATAGGTTCTCCTTAGGCAAGGTAATGTAGAAGTCGGTGTAGTCGTTGTTCGTAAAGGCGTTGTTCTCGCCACACGCCATCTGCACTGGGATGTCGAACTCAGGAACATTGTGCGTTCCACGGAACATGAGGTGCTCGAAGAGGTGTGCAAAGCCCGTCTTATCCTCGCTCTCGTTGCGCGCTCCCACACGATAAAGGATGTTTACGGCGGCGAGCTTCGACGATGTGTCGCGATTGACAAGCACCGTCAATCCATTTGGTAGTACTCTTTTAGTATATCGTATCATACGAAGTCGGTTATTCTCTACAAATATATAAAAAAATTGTCGGTTCTCAAAAATTTTATATACCTTTGTATATATAAATATTCTACGCTATGGCTACAAAAGTTCAAACCGAGAGGTCGCTACTAAGACGACTATTCGACACCTATGTTATTGATGCCCTCAGCCACATGGCTATGGGTCTCTTCTGCTCGCTCATCATAGGTCTTATCATCAAGCAGATAGCCTCGATTGATGCTCTTGCTTTCTTGATGGATGTAGCGACATTCATGATGCAACCGCTGGTTGTCGGCGCATCCATAGGTCTTGCCATAGCACTCGGACTAAAGCGCGACCTGCTGGTTACTATATCGGGCGTTGGTGTTGGTGCCTTAGGCTATCAGTTTGGAGGTCCTGTTGGCGCATATCTCGCTGCAATCGTGGGCGTGGAGGTGGCGTCATTGGTGTCAAAACGCACGCCAATAGATATTATCATAACACCACTTGTTGCCATTGTCGTTGGTGGCATCTTTGCTAAGTATTGCTGTGCACCTATCAACGAGTGGATGATGTCCTTGGGCGATATTATAACCCGCGCGACAATGCTCAACCCATTTATTATGGGTATTGTTGTGTCGGTAATGGTGGGATGTATCCTAACGCTCCCTATTAGCTCTGCGGCGCTATGTATCACAATCGGCATTAGCGGTCTTGCGGCGGGTGCTGCTACGGCAGGCTGTTGTGCACAGATGGTTGGCTTTGCGGTCATCAGCTATAAGGATAACGGCATCGGCGGTCTTATATCACAGGGCTTGGGTACATCGATGTTGCAGATAGGTAATATTATGCGTAAGCCGATTATATGGCTCGCGCCAACTCTTGCATCAGCAATCCTTGGTCCAGTATCGACGCTATGGCTTCAGATGACCAATAATGCTGCGGGTGCCGGTATGGGTACCTCGGGACTTGTTGGTCCTATCGGCTGTTGGGATACCATGGCGGCTACCACAAATCATACAATACTCCTCGCGGAGATTGTCGGTCTCTACTTCATCGCACCAGCAATACTAAGTCTATTCTTCCACCATATCATGCTTCGCCTCGGCTGGGTTAAGCCGGGTGATATGGCGCTAAAACGATAGTATATGCGTCGCTTGTTGCTTATATTTGCCACCCTCATGTTTGCGCATACGCTCTATGCGCAAGAGTTGGAGAGTGTGCGCAAGAAGACCGATTACTGGGGGAATACAGAGATCGTTGTCAGCGAACGCCATAGTGGTGAGATATATGTTGCCACCATCCACAAGGCGGACTATTGGGGCGAGGTGCGTATCGACTATGATAATCGCTCCATGGGTAGAGCTGGCTACTCCATTGTTAAGGAGGCTGACTACTGGGGTGAGGTGCGCATAGAGCATTACCGCGATACAGGCTCTCGTGATGGTTACAGCATCATTAAGAAGGCCGACTACTGGGGTGTTGTCGAGGTGCATCACTACGACAGCCATAGTAATAAGGCGGCTGTATCGAAGTGTAAACAACCCAACTATTGGGGCGAGATAGAGGTAGAACACTACAATAGCCGCGGTTCACGTGTAGGGTTATCCACAATCAAAAAAACCGACTACTGGGGTGAGCAGAAGACCATTCATAACTTCGATAACGACTGGTCGATAGATTGCCTTGCCCTACTCTATATCTTCACTATGGAGTATGCGAAATAGGGCGAAAGAGGAGAGTTGTGAACTAAAAAATTGAGAGGCAAGGTGCGATTCGCACAAGATTATATAAATATATCTCTTACTTCTCACCTCTCACTCTCTCTTGCTACTCTACGCCAACGCATATAACCAGCAATGGCAAGGATGCAGTAGATAGCGTATAGAGCACCCGTAATTGGTATATCCTTATAGAGGTATAAGCCGACGCTTATCATATCCACAACGAGCCATACCAACCACTGCTCGACGAGCTTACGCGAGAGCATCCACATAGCTACGATGCACAGCGCTGTTGACATGGAGTCCAATATTGGCACACGGCTATCGGTAAACTCAGTCAACAAAAAGTAGAGAACAACGTGCAACATTGCATACGTTGCAACAAGTGAAGGTATCCACCTAATTGGCGTATGGCGTATGGGTAGCTCTCCCCCACCCTTAGGCTTGCGTCGCCACATAATAAGACCATAGACTCCCGCGAGGACATAGTATAGCTGCATGGCGGCATCAGCATATATGCCACTATGAAGATACAACGCGCCATGCACCATAGGCATGATAGCACCCACAACCCACAGCCATATATTTGCCCTATATTCGAGCCATAGGTATATGAGTCCGAGCACGGTACCCACAATCTGCAATATAAGCGACCAGTCCATTCAAGTATAATTAGAAGTTTACCGTTACGTTAGCCAAGAAGTTGATAGGTGCCTGAGGGAAGTAGAAAGCCTCATCATAGCGCTCACCATCCCACATATATGAGTAGCCATAGCCGTTCGACTCATAGAGTGTCGAGAAGAGGTTATTGATAGTTAAGCCAAATCGCACCGAGCGTTTATCCTTCAACGATAGGTTGTAGCCGAGGTTTAGGTTTGTCACGCAATAGGCATCAAGTGATAGAGCCTCCACCTCGTTATTCGTAAAGTACTGCTTTCCTACATACTGTGTATGCCATAGGGCGCTGAAGCCCGCCACATGGAAGTCGGCCATTATAGAGCCTACAACAGATGGCGAATAGGAAATAGTCATATCACCGAGTCTCTCGCCATAGGTAGGGCTATCCTTAAGCTCATCGACATAGTCCTGAATCTTATTCTGCGACAAGGTTGCATTTGCCGAGAGTGTCAGCCACTTAGCCACCCTCCACGATGCCATAAGCTCTATACCACGGCGGTAGCTCCTATCGACGTTCGTATTGAGCGCATCGTCGCCATCGTTGACCATACCCGTAGCCACAAGCTGGTTGTGATAGAGCATATAGTAGAGGTTCACACCGAGCGTGAGGCGTGGTGCTATATATGTATATCCCACCTCAAAATCAATAAGACGCTCATGCTTAGGATAGCTATCATCCGCAGCGAACATATATCTATCGGTAAAGTCGGAACGTGTAGGCTCACGGTGCGCCACAGCTGCCGAGGCAAATATATTATGGTTATGGTGTATGTAACTGATACCTAATCGAGGATTGAAGAAATTATACTCCTTATCCACATCGATAGGTTGCATATATACCCCATCGTCGCCCCATATTGAGTTATCGTTCGTGCCCCACGCTTTATAGTGAATATAGCGATACTGTACATCGCCAAAGAGGTGCAACGTATTGCCCACCCAGCCACGAAGTAGAGTCCAGTCGGCACGCGCGAAGATGTTACCATCCCACTTCACAACGTCGTTATCATACCACTTACCACCGACATTTTCTACGCCATCCACCCACGACAAAGTACCCCAGTGTGGCGAGTTGTAGTAGCTCATAGAGCCTCCAAATGTAAGATCGAGGTTGCGCGTAAGATAGTTTGTCGATATATTAGCGCCACCCATATGGTTGCGCATAAGCTTATGACGTATAAGGTCCGCCTGTTCGACAGCTGTATTGAGGTTAAGGTAGCCAGCTAACCAGGCATCATCCTTATACTGATTGTAGTAGCCATAACCATAGGTGTAGAAGAGCGTAGTATTTAGTCTCCATCTATCATTAAACTCATGGTTTATGACAAGCTGATTATTTATTTGAAGATAGTTATCGGTCTGGTCGTCGTAGTAATCCACATGTGTACCATCCTCCAACACGAATGGTCCATCCGAGGTTACATACTGTCCTGAGTTATGGTAACGTCGTCCGTAGCGCTCCATATCCTTGCGCGACACACCATTATACGTAAGGTATGTCTTTGCCATGCCGCCAAACGATAGTAGCTTAATCTTGGTCTTCGAGCCATAGTATCCCACCTGCGCCATATAGCTCTTAAGATCCGTAGCGCCTCTATCTATATAGCCATCCGAGCCAATGTGTGTTAATCGTGCATCTACCACCCAGTGACCACCCATCAAGCCTGAAGATAGGTGCAAAGCCTGCTTATTGGTGTTATACGAGCCGTATGATAGCGATGCCGAACCACGGAAGTTTGGCGATATAGCATCTGTAGTCATTGCCACAGAGCCGCCAAAGGCTCCCGCTCCATTTGTCGATACACCTGCGCCACGCTGCACCTGCACGCTACCCACCGATGATATTAGGTCAGGCGTATCGTACCAATACATAGAGTGCGAATCGGGATTGTTCATCGCCACGCCATTGATAGTTACGTTGATGCGCGTAGCATCCGTTCCACGCAGACGTATAGATGTGGCGCCAATGCCTATACCTGTCTCATTTGTAGCCACGACCGATGGCGTTAGCGCTAAAGCGGTGGGAATATCCGTGCCGTAACTCGAACGCACAAGCTCCTCCCTATCGAGGTTATCTTGCGCCACTGGTGTAGTCTGCTTAGCATAGGTTGTAGTAACCTCTACGGTCTCAATGTCCCACACTGAGACGCTATCCTTCGTGAAGTAACCCGTCTCCTGCGACCACGCACCAACACAGAAGAACGATAAGAGTGCTGATAAAATAAAAAACCTTTTCATACTTTAAAATATTTAAGTTGAAAAGGGGCTTAATAAGATATGTCCAATCCTGGTCTCGGCATTACCCGTATCCAGTACAATGGGTCTATTCTCAGCCAACACCACATCCTCGAGATCTCGCGCGTCAATCTCCACAGATGAGGTTGTTAGCACCCCTTATATGCGACAAAGATAGCGCAAAAATTCGAAACTACAAAATCTTCGTAAAAAAATAGGAGCGTCGATCTATCGGCGCCCCTACCTATATTATTATGTACGCAGCTAAACTATCGTATTCTGTCGAGCGAGCGCACCATAACCTCATCCTTGAAGATGGCACGTGCAGCCATAAGGTCGAGGATAAGCGCCAACACAGGCATGATAGCAGCCCAACCGAACTGCTTATGCGCAATCTCTAAGCCCTCGAAGAGGCGATTAGTAAGCCAATAGTAGAGTCCAATGAATACGAGTGAGCCAAGGAGCAACACAGCCTCAACGGCACATAGGCGAATCTGCAATGTGCGATTCTTGAAGAGGAAGATTGTCACCAACGGAACAAGAATAGCCAAAACCATAATGATACCCATAAATATGGTTGACTCCGATACATCTGCGCCACTCAATGAGAAAGCAGTAAGCTCAAAGTCTACACCCGCGATGTGGTACTCCGCAATTGGGAAGAAAAGAGTCATTGCCATAAGGATTGTGGCAACAAGAAGATAGAGTGTCTGAATTCTTTGAATCATAATATTTAATTTTTAGTTATTAGTCAATCGTTTCATCGATAAGATATTTGTTGCGCTCAGGGGCACGGCGGTTAATCATCTCGCCGAGGAAGCCCGCAAGGAAGAGCATAACGCCCAACACTATTGCCACAAGCGAGAGATAGAAGAGTGGCTGATTGGTGATGGGTATATCGTAGGCAAACTTCTCGACAATAATCCACACCGTGGCGATAAAGCCGGCGATGAACATCAGCGTGCCAAGACCTCCGAAGAGATACATCGGCGAGCGACCGAAGCGCGACATGAACGATACGCTGATAAGGTCCAAATAGCCCTTTATCATACGCTCCATGCCAAACTTCGACTTACCATACTTACGCTCCTGGTGCTGAACGACCTTCTCGCCAATGCGCTTAAAGCCAGCATGCTTAGCCAAGATGGGGATGTAGCGATGCATCTCGCCATACACCTCTATGGACTTCACTACCTTGCGACGATATGCCTTCAAGCCACAGTTGAAGTCGTGGAGCTTGATGCCCGACATAAGGCGTGCGGTAAAGTTAAAGAACTTGCTTGGCAGACGCTTGCCAATTGGGTCGTAGCGCTTACGCTTCCATCCCGACACTACGTCGTAGCCATCCTCCAAGATCATGCGACGCATCTCGGGAATCTCGTCGGGCGAGTCCTGCAGGTCGGCATCCATCGTAAACACCACCTCGCCCTGCGCCTTCTCGAAACCACAATAGAGAGCTGCCGACTTACCATAGTTGCGCATGAAGCGTATGGCACGAATAGTCGGATAGTCACTCTTGAGGCGCTCGACAACCGACCACGACTCATCATCCGAGCCATCGTCGACCATTATCACTTCATACGACAGGCTATTAGCGCGTGCTACCCTATCAATCCATGCAACCAACTCGGGCAACGACTCCGCCTCGTTGTAGAGAGGCACAACAACCGATATATCTATATTATTGCTCATATGTTGTGTTATCATAAAATACTGGTTTACGACGAGTGGTAAGGGCTACAATCGAACCGACGATAAGTCCATTGAAGATGTAAGAGTATACATAGGCGCTTATGCTAAGCAACATTGAGGGCTGCTGCATAGTCTGTATTTGATCACGCATAATCTCCAAATCCTCTTTCAGTTCCGCATTCATAGCACCTTGCTCTTCCATAAAGGCTGCCACCTCATCTATACGCATTAAATAGCCCGCCACATATCCATCGTAGCCCATTATTGAGTAGAATATTGTTATCAACACTCCAACAATAATTGCCGCAAGGATGTTCATCGACAGGATATAACCCAAGCCCGTAGTGAACTTAAAGCCCAATCGTGGATCGAGCTGATAAGAGTATTTCTTAGTGAAACTATGCAGCATCCACACATATGCGACAAATATGGCAATCAGTCCTACCACATATATAATAAATGCCATATCAAGAGATATATCGCTATAACACATCAGATATACTTCGAACAGCTTCGATACGCCCATCACAGCGCCGAGTATAGCACCATACTTAAGTGCATAGCTCCAGAAGATATTATTTCCCATTACTATTTCTTCTTTAAATTATTAATAGCATTATGATAAGCAGTTGCATTGCGATTATGCTCCTTGAGGGTCTTAGCGAAGTTGTGACGACCATCCAACTCGGCACGAGCACAGAAGTATAGATAGTCGTGCTGCTCATAGTTTAGCACAGCCTCGATAGCCGCCATATCAGGCATTGAGATAGGTGTTGGTGGTAATCCCAAATGTTTATATGTGTTATATGGCGAGTCGACCTTAAGGTGTTCTTTGAGTATTCGATTGAGCGTAGGGTCACCCAAAGCATACTTCACCGTAGGGTCGGCCTGAAGCAACATATTTTTATTTAATCTATTGATATAGACACCTGCAACACGCGCCATCTCTTCCTGCGCCTTAGTCTCCTCATGCACGATAGATGCCAATATCATGACATCATACCAACCATTCAACGGAGTCGTCTCCGCAAGGTATGCAAGACGCTCCTGGACCTCGGGTTTCTCCCAATACTTTGCTGCCTCACGGCGCAGATGGTCCAACAATGCTCGTGGCTCTATTGAGCTATCCACCTCGTAGGTGTTAGGGAGGAAGGCAGCGAACATCGCCATTGGTGAGTCGAAGCCGCACTCCTTAGCATACGCCTCATCCGTAAGAAGCCTCTTCAATTCATCCTCATCCACCTCAACCGTCGAAGCGATCTTAGCGGCTAAAGCCTCAGGCGTACGCACATTATTAATAATAATCTTCGAAGTAGAGCGTTGACCAATCTTCAACACACGCACCACCTCGATGACGCTCATACCGCTCTTAAAACTATAATGTCCAGGCGCGAGTGTAGATTTAAGATTAAGGTGGTCGGCATAATAGTCAAATGCCCAATCGTTATCTATATTAGCCTTCACCTTATCTACCATCTGATCATAACTCTCACCCTCACATAGCTCAACCGCGAAATCGTGCTTTACGACCGGACCATAAAACATACGATAAACAAGGTATGCACCAACGCCCATCGCTATAAGCAGAGCCAATATGACTCCTATAAAAATTATTTTTTTTCGCATTTTTCATTTTTTTTTTTTGGAAAAACACTTTTTTTTAGTACTTTTGTGCCCGGGTAAGTCTTATACGACCAGCTCCTACAGAATCCCCCAGGTGTGGAAGCAAGCAAGGGTATGTGGTTGTAGCGGTGCGATATAAGTAGCTTACCCTCTTTTTTTGTCTCTATACCAGCTTGTTACACTCACTCCAGCACACTCTTATAAACCTCCGTAAGAGTAACATCAGTTAGTATCTGCGACAAACACATCACCACAACGAAGATCGCAAATATTTTTTTACCTCCACGACCCGTACTCTTTGTGAACGCCAAGTAGCTCCAATAGAGGTACCACACAAGCAATATCACAACCACCACAAGCATCATCTTAGAGTATAGTGGTTGTATCTCCATTGTTGTGGCAAGGTCGTAGCTGTTTAGACCCTTCATAAATGTTGCATACTGAATCTTATTGTTCGTATCGCCCATGATAGCAGGCAACATCAAAAGCATCACAGGCCAATGTGCATACAACATTCTGCCAAATAGCTCGGTAACATTTGTTTTGCGATTGATAGCTACTGCAAAGACGAATGGCAATGCACACGACACCATCCATATGATAGCGTTAATAATAAGATGCTTATGAAGAGGTATATATCCCACAGGTACAAAGCCGAACATCGAGGTGGGAGTGATCAGGAAATACCAACCAATAATAGAGGTGATGATAAGTCCTGCAATGCCCCAAAGCACCACATTATCCCTCTTACTACCTGCAGGGCTATGCACCAAACGCATCAAAATACCCTCGCGAGCATCGTCATGCTTACCCCTATTTTCTACTCTTCGTGCCATACTCATTAAAAGTCAATCTTAACACCAGCCTTGAAGCCTATACCGCTACGGTAGTAGTTGGCATAATCAAAAATCTTTGCATTGAGCAGGTTGACACCCTCGACATATACATCGACAATCTTATTAGCCTTAAAGCTAACCTTTGCACCAAGATCTATATATCCCTTAGTGGTTATAGGCGACAACATATCACCCTGCTCACTTAGATGTGTCCAATTTCGTCTGCCCACGAAATCCGACGTCACACCAAACTGCCAACGACGCAACGTATACTCCGCGAAGATAGTTGCCTCATATGATGGGTCATTTAAGAGGTATGTCGACTGCATCATATCCGTAATTCCACATATTGAGCCACCAAGACGAAGACCACCAATAGGCATGTACTCCACCTCAGCGCCATATATTAGGCGTGTATTATCAGCCGTTGCTGCGCCAAAGTTACCATCCCAATTTACGTAGAATAGCAAGTAGTCGCGCACGAAGTTAATACCGAAGTATACCCTATAGGCAAAGCGCGTATTTACACTACCCGAGAAGCCTACCGAGAGGTTGTAGCTACGATCATTAGCCATCTTGGCGAAGGTGCTTGACATATTTGCGAAATCTAAATATGCGTTGCGTCTATATAGCGATGCTATGCTATTCTGCCCCACGCGAGTATCGAACTCGACATATGGCATGAAGGCGTCTATCTTAAGGTCGAGAAGCACCTTGGCATGAGGTGTGATAAAGTGAGAAGCCTTGCTGCGACCAGCTACCCTATCGAAGATATAGCCCACGCCAGCCTCAACATTAAACATATTAAACTTGCGCGCATACCCCACATCCAAGCCAAAACGCATATCACGATAGGCAGCGCCACCCATCCACATATCATAGTTGGCAGTAATGTCAACGCGATTCTTCTTAGCGAAGATACGAGCCAACGTTGCTGAAGCGCCTACGCTTGCCTCGCCATAGCCATTATTACCATCAACCGCCACGGGTAACTTATGCGCCCAATAGCCGCCATGAGCCTCAACCGAGAAGTTCAAGCGTCTCAAATTGCTGAAGCTATCGCCAAAACGCACCGATATGTTTGCATCGTTGAAGTTAACACGCGCAGCATCGCCCACCTCGGCATATCTATTAAATAGAGAGTTATCATAGGTCGCCGATGCCTCCAACAGGCGCTCTCCGAGGAGCACGCCGCCGCTAACATCGACACCATTACGCATAGCGAAGCTGTTGGCTATTGTTCGCTCAACGCCCTCGATATTGGTTCGAGCCGCAAAGTCGCCGTTGTGAATAATGCCAACACTAAAGTAGCCATCGCGCTTCGACTGCAACGTATATCTGAACACGAGGTCGGAGCTTAGAGGATATCCAGCATCCGCCTGAAGGTAGAAATCCTCGGGCGTGGCGAAGTCCCAATAGGTAAACTCGACAGGACGAAAATCGTGAGCACTCAATGTTGTGCGCCATGTATCGGGCAACTTAATATCAGATGATTCGTCTGGCTGATAGGTATATGTGTCATTGAAGGTGAGCGGAGCAACAATCTTCTTTGAGGCTGAGAGCTCAGGCACATAATCCTTCGTGACTGTCACATTGCGAGTATTCTGCGCCTGGGTAAGCTGAGTTGAGGCGCCAAACACAAACAACAAGGATAGCGAGAAAATTATATATATACGTTTCATATTCACTTATTTAAGAGAGTTAATACGCTGCTGCGCCTCGTCAACGATGCCGTCGTCCTTGATGACATAACCATCAACAATACTCTGATATGTTGCACGAGCCTGGAAGCTATTATCCATCTTGACAAAGAGATCGCCAAGCACTATAAAGCACTTCGCCTGCCAATACATCGAGCCACACTTGCCCAAGTCGTATACCATCTGCTCTGCGGCAGCATATTCGCCCTTGTTGAACTTGTCCTGCACCAAATAGTAGTATGCCTCAGCACCCTCGATCGTAGTGCGGTCCTCGGCAAGTTGAGCATATAGCTTCAACGCCTGCTCCAGCTCACCCTCACCACTGAGGATATTAGCCTTGGCGAGTGTTGAGCTACGACGTGCCCATGCTGAGACATCCGACATCGATATTATATCATCCGCCATGCTCTTAATCTTCGCCACGTCATCAACAAACAGCGTTGCCTCGACATAACCATCGGCAGCCATCACACGCTTGTTGGCATCTGCCGACATATCGTAGAGACGACGGTAGGCAGCGGCAGACTTATCGTACCTCTCCAAGTCCAAAGCCATAGGAGCGTAAATGGTCAATGCTCGCTCGGTATAGGTGTTATTGCCATGCGACAACAACTCTTCGAGAGTCGACATAGCTGCGTCGTAATCCTCCGCCTTGATATGGCAATCACTCAGATAGTATAGTGCTTCGGTGCGGTTATAGCCATTCTCAAAGCTCTCGAGGTAGTTCTTCAACTTAGAGGTGGCAATCACCTTATTACCATCGAAGTAGACGTTCTTAGCAGCGGCAAATGCCAATGAGTCTCGCGCCATGACGCTCATATCTGTCTGCACACCACAGCGCTCCGCATAGGCGAAGTACTCATCGATATTTCCCTCGGTAACATATATCTCGCGTATCGAGCGCATCGCCTCCATAGCCTTTGATGATTGTGCATCGTAGGCAACAACACGCTCATAGCAACGACGTGCATCCTCCTTACGGTCGAGATTGAAGTATGCCAAGCCGAGGTTGAACAGAGCATCAACATGGTAGTGTGATATTGTATCGGTATCGACAAACTCCTGGAAGGTTGCCGCGCCATCCTCGAAGCGCTGGGCACCCATATATGTACGACCCAACTCGTACCAAGCATCATCGACATACTCGCCCTCACCATCCATAACTATAGTTTTTAGGCGCTCAATCTTATCGTTGGTCTTAGACTCCAGTCCATCAATCATAGCCAACTGATAGCGAGCATAGTGGCGCTCGGAGCTCTCTGAAGCTGCCGAAATGCTGTAAGCATCACGCGCCTTGCTGAACTGGCGCATGGCGTATCGAGCATCACCAAGACGGTTGTGTGCATCGTACATATAGTGGTCACGGTAGGCATAATCACGCACGAAGGTCTCGAACGAGCTCTCTGCACCCTTCATATCCTCGAGCCCCATGTTTGCATAGCCAATGCCATAGTGTGCCATTGCGATATACTCCCTCTCGTTGTCGTTCTTGGGAGCCTTGCGGATAAAGTCACTATACTTCTGCTTTGATAGCTCCATGTCGCCATTAGCATAAGCGACCTCACCCTGCCAATAGGAGGTAATAGCCGAATATCGCGGATCGGGCAACTGCTCCGCCTCCTTAAGAAGTTCCTCAGCCTTAGCCCAATCACCACCCTTGATAGAATTCAAGGCGCGGAGAATAGATACTCGCTGAAGGGTCTTCTTAATCTCGCCATCGGGGTTTTCAAGCTCCTTGATAGCTGCATATGTAGAGTCATAGTCCTGCGACTCGTGGTATGCCGCGATAAGTATGCTCTTAACCTCAGGGATGTATGGCGAGTTGGGGTATCGCTCGATATAGTTCTGGAGGAGACTTACTGCCTCGTTGAACGTACCGCCACCGAGTTCATACATTAGACGACCATAGCGTAGGAGTGAATACTCGGCGATCTGCTCATCGAAGCCCTCAGCGGATGCCATAGAGAAGGCCTCTGCCGCCTGCACCTTATCACCAACTCTCAATAGGCAGTCACCAAGGTAGAAGGATGCACTCTGCGTCAATGCATCGGGTTTACCGCACACCTTTTTCAGCGGTACTATCGCCTGCTCGAAGTTTGTGAGACGATACAACGAACAACCCAAGATATAGTACTCCTGACGACCCATAAGCTCGACAGGATACTCTGAGATATAGCGTACTGCATTACCATAATCTCTCTTTTCGAAGCAAGCCTCGGCAAGGACCCTGACAAGGTCGTCGCGCGCCTCATCAGATGCCGCCTCAAGGAGCGCATCACCATTATCTACCACATAGTCGTAGTTTGCCTTGCGATACTCAATCTGCAGGAGGTAGTAGGGCACCAACTTTGCATAGTCGTCATACGCCTTTAGCTTTTCGAAGCCCTGTGCCGCAATGTCGTACTCGCCATTGATATAGGCGATGTATGAGAGGAAGTATAGCGCATGGTGATAGTACTTGCTGCTCTGCTTAATACGCACGAAGTAGGGGCTTGCGTCGTTGTACCTACCATCAGCGAAGTAGATGTAGCCCATACGGATGTCGAAGCGCTCCTTCTGATGAGCCTCGAGATACTTGTACTCTACGAGTTTGTATGTATTCTCTGCACGCTTGAAGTCGTCCTCATCACAGTAGTAGGAGCCAAGCAGATATAACACGCTATTGTTGTAGCGACTCTGCGGATACCTCTCCGTAAATCGCAACATCTGCTCATCGACCTCGGGCATTCCGAGCTCAACATCACACTGCACACGCTGGAAGTCCACCCACTCCATCTCATATCTATCCTCCAACGCATCCAACTCCTCCGCCATGCAATCGAGCATATTGCGCGCATCGCCCCAGCGGTTACGCTGCATCATATCCTCAATGAGAGCCTTACGCTTACGATAATCGGGCTTCGACGCCACAGCCATCATCGGCATAATCACCGCAAGTGACAATGTAATTAAAAGTGCTATTTTCCTCTGCATACTTATGTCTATATATAATGCGCAAAGATAATAATTTTTTCTGTAACCACACTACTCTAAGGAACGATTATTGTCACTACGGAGCATATAACACATCTAATTTATCACTATGACACAGAAAATCACACTTCAGATGGATGGTGATCACCACTTCGCCATGACCAACAACCGCACCATGGAGTCGCTAAACCCCAAAGAGTTGCTCCTCTATGCCACCGCCGACTGTGCTGGACAGACTATTCTATCGCTACTCAAGGAGCACTCGTCGAGCCTTGCCGCACTCGAGATCTCCATCGAGGGCATGCTCACCACACCGACGGTAGTTGCCGAGAGCAAGTACTCGCATTTCAGCATTACCTATCGTGCCGAGTGCCTTACGATGAAGGATCAGATTATCATCAGCCGCGCCATCAACCTCGCCCACGACAAATATTGCGGCATGATACAGATGCTCCGCCACATAGCCCCACTATCGCACGACATATCGATAGTTGCCGTCGGCAACAGCTAAGTATCAACGCCCTTTTACGCACCAGAGCCCTGCAAGTTTGACCACCTGTGGGGCTATTTCGTACATAAACCCCGGTAGTTTGTACAATATATTTGAAATCTTTTGGTCATGTGGGTAATACATTGTATCTTTGTTACAACAAACAACTACTAATTCAACTATGGAGCTTAAGAGAGATAGACTGCTGCAGGGTGGCAGATACCGCATTGTCGACTCTATTGGTCGTGGGGGCTTCGGCATCACCTATCTTGCCGAGCAGGTTATGGCAAAGCGCAAGGTTTGCATCAAGGAGTTCTTCCCTAAGGACTACTATAAACGCGAGAGTGACACTGGCTCACTGACCCTCTCTTCGGAGGGCTTTGGCGAAGCGATGAACAAGTTCAAGGCAAAGTTCATCAAGGAGGCGCAAACTATTGCCGCCCTCGACCACCCCAACATCATTCATATCCACGATGTATTTGAGGAGAACGGTACAGCATACTACGTCATGGACTACATTGAGGGTGAGTCGCTTAGCGATATTGTCAAGCGTGGTGGCGCTATGAGTGAGCGCGATGCTATGGCATATATTAAGCAGGTGGCAGCCGCCCTTGAACACATTCACGAGCAGAAGATTATGCACCTCGATGTGAAGCCGGGCAATATCATGGTGCGCACGAAGGGCGACCACGCCATATTGATTGACTTTGGCCTCTCGAAGCACTACGATGCCAAGAGTGGCGATGCGACGTCGACGACGCCCGTAGGTGTTAGCCATGGCTACGCGCCTATGGAGCAGTATCAGGATGGTGGTGTTAGCACCTTCTCGCCAGAGACGGACATCTACTCTTTGGGTGCAACGCTCTATTACCTCGTTACGGGCAATGTGCCACCACAGGCTACGGCAGTTGCCGAGCAGGGACTACCTCAGCTTGGCGCACTCTCGTCGAATATTCGCGAGGCTATCGAGAGGTCTATGTCCTATCTTCGTAAGGATAGACCCCACACAATCAAGGAGTTCTTGGCGTTGTTGGATAACGATGAACCTATTGTTGCGGTGATTGTGGCTGATGATGAGAAGACAAATATTGCACCTCAGCCACCCACTCAAAAACAAGATGATAAGAATCCAAAACCCAAGAAGAGCGATTGGTGGGTGTGGACTCTTTTGCTACTATTTATTGTCGTGTTGTTAATGTCAATCAAGGATTTATTCTCTAATGGGGATAATAGCAAAGAGGTAGCAACTAAAGAAAAAACGGTATATATGCCTACTAATGATACTACTACTCCTACCGAGGAGTCAGAGTCATTAGACGCTGAAGAGGTACACCAAGATGCAGCGCCAGAGGAAGCCCCAGTGGGAGCCCCACTATGCAAATTTGTCCCAGATGCAGCCCCAGTGGAAGCCCCAGAGGCAGCCCCAGTGCAAGAGCAAGAGGAAGCGCCAAAGAAAGACACAGAGGACAACCCAATAATAGCAGAGATGCCGGAAGTGTCTGAAAACAACGCCACATATAAGGTTAGCGAACAAAAAAAGCAAGAATGGTACGCGAAAGCGGCTCAGCATTACAAGGAGAGAATGAATAATTCTCATAAAGAGCCGACTACATATGAAGAAACTATGCTCGAGTTAGAAAAAAAACAAAAAAATGATAGACTTAAGAGAATAGAAGAAGAATTGGAATCATATTCTGAATTAGTATCAAAGGAGGCTGAAAGTACAGCTCCTGTATTTGGCTTAAGATAATAGTTTATATTTTAGAATGTCCAACTAAAGGAAAATGGCAAAACTTATCGCTATGCGTGACGGCGACTCCGACTTCAGCCATAAGAGCACCAACCACTATGTGCGTGCCGTGTCCACTTTTTAAGATTTAGGCTTGTCGGTTGCGGCAACAGCTTTACTCTTTACTCCTCGCGCTTTCAGGCGCGAGGAGTCTTTTTTTTGTCAATTACTAATTACTCACTACTAATTATTTTGCCTCGCCGTGACATAGTCGTAGGCGGCGTGCGCCATGGCGTAGTCGTAGTAGGCGGTGACAACATTCTCGCATATTTGCAGCCATGTAATCTGCGCCTGCAGAACATCGAGGATTGTCGCCATGCCCTCACCATAGCTATAGAGGCTCATATCGAAGTTCTCGCGAGCAATAGCAAGGCTACTGCGGGCACTCGTCACACGATGGTAGCTATTCACAAGGTTGGTCCAGGCATCCGCCTCATCGCGCCTGAGATTATCCGCAACCTCCTCGCCGCGCAGCTGCTCCTCACAGTAGGCAATCTTCGCGGAGCGCATGGCAACACTGCGCTCACCAAAGTGAAATATCGGCGTCGAGATACTCAGTCCCAAAACACCACTCACGAGGCGACCATTGGGCGAGGCATACTTAGGCATCAGCGCACCATAGAGGTTGACATCGACGGAGGGCAGAAAGGGGGCACGCGCAGAGGCGACACCCCAACGCGCATATTCGCTCTGCAGGGCGGAGCGACGCGACAAAGGGTGGTACTCTAAAAGCAGCGCAACATCCGCACGCTCTGGCATCGGCAGGGCATCGAAGATATTATCGCCAAGCGCAACATCCTCGTCAAGTGTGACACCACGCAGCGAGTTAAAGCCGTGCAGGGCAATAAGATAGCTCTGCTCCCTCTGCGATAGCTGGTAGCGAGCATCGCTCATGCGCGACTCTACCTGCAGCAGATCACCCTTGGCACTATACCCCTCCCTAAAGCGGCGCTCGACAATGCTTCGTAGCGAGTCCACAGCCGAGAGATACGCCCTGTTGATTGCGAGCAGAGCCTCAGCACGCGACAGACCCCAATAGGCAAGGTCGGCAGAGTAGCAGACATCCATCATCGCAAGCTCATCATCGACCCCACTGCGCTCATGCATAAGCTCCGCGCGCTTGGCGGCACTATGCACCGCACCACCACGATACACAGTCTGCTCGACACCTAAACGCGTTGCACCCGAGAGGAGCTTACCACGACCCTGGCGTTGGAGTTGCAGCGACCGCTCACTCGCAAGAATCACGGTGGGCAGATAACCCCTCTCGGCACGCTCCATATCAGCCTCTGCACGCTCCGTTTCGAGCCCCGAAATCTCCAACTGATGGCTATAGGCGACGACCTCGTTGCGGTAGTCGTTGATGGTTATCTGAGCGGACAATCGACATGAAGCAAAGAGGAATATAATAGCGATTATACATTTGCAGTTCATCATTTTATGCGATATAGAAGTGAGTATATTACCGGTAGCACCATAAGCACCAACAGCGTTGCCACGACAAGACCTCCCATGATGGTTGCAGCCATACTGCCGAACATCGAATCGGTGATTAGCGGCACCATGCCGAGCACCGTGGTTAGCGACGCCACGACAACGGGCGTAAACCTATCAGATGCAGCACGCCACACCGCCTCACGAGGCGAGATATCCGAGCGCCGAAGCTCCTCGATGCGCTCAAGGAGTATCACTCCACTCTTGACATTCATGCCCACAAGACCCAAGAGACCGAGCAGCGAGAAGAAGTCGAACATCTTGCCCAGAACGCCCAAACCGAGGAGCACGCCGATGAATATCAGTGGGATGGTGAGCATTATGGCGATAGCGCCACGATAGCTTCTAAAGAGCAACAGCAGGAGGATGAATATCGCAAGGAGTGTCAAGGGGATATTCTCCGCAAGGGCGGCATTCGACTCTTCGCGGCTCTCCTCCTCGCCAAAGAGCTTCATACGATAGCCCTCGGGGATGGCGACATTTTGCTCTATCTCGTCACGCAACTCGCCCATCAGCGCGATACTGTTCACACCCCTTTTAGGGTCGCACTGCGCCATCATCACACGCTCGGAATTGAGGCGTTTGATTACCGGTTCGTCGAACGCGAGAGCGAAGGATGAGGTTGCCTGAGAGAGGCTATACACCCCACCACTTGCAGAGAAGATGGGTGTGGTTGTCAGTGCATTAAGCGAGCTATCTGCCAAAGAGGTTGAGCGAAGAATGATGGGTAGTGAGGTATCCCCCTCGCGATAGACGCCCACGGGCAGACCCTCAACGGCAATCCCCAGCGACTGCAGCATAGAGCTACGGCTCACGCCTATGCGTTGGGCACGCAACTGCGAGTATTGAGGCTGCCAAACGGGGACTCTATTACCCCAACTACAGCGCACATTGCGAGCATCGGCGCTACGGCGCATGATAGCCATGGCATCGCTCGTAAGGCGTGCAAGCGTATCGACATTCTCGCCCACAAAGCCAAACTCGATGGTAGCATCGGGCACTGGCGAGAGCTTGAAGAGCGAGGAGCGCAGCCACACATCGGCAAAGTTCTCACTAACCCACCTATCGAAGCGCTCCTCAACAGCGGGCGCAGCATCGGCATCGTGCAGCTCGACAAGGAGGTTACCATAGTTGGGGCGCATGGCGTAGCTTCCCGAAGCGAGGTAGTAGCGCGGAGGTGTTCCGCCCACCATCATCGAGACGCGCTTGACCTCGGGTTGCTCATCGAGCCACTCACCCATAGTGTGCAGTCGCTGCTCTGTAGCAGCCATATCGTAGCCATCGGGCAGATGGACATCGGCACGAAAGTAGGGTTTCGAGAGCTGCGGAAAGAAGTTCTGAGGCATATGCGACATCGCCCACAACGAGAGGGCAAAGAGAGAGACGACAACGCCGATTGTCAGCCACTTACGCCCTATCAGCCAATCGACCACACGACCAAACCACAGAGAGCGAGCACCCTCCTCGACAACCCTCCGTCGGCGCATAATCACCACGCCCATGGCAGGCACCTGTGTGAGGGATAGCACCCAGCTGGCCAGCAGCGAGACGGCGATGACCGTGAAGAGCGGGCGTATAATCTCAGCCACCGACGAGGGGGCAAGTTGAAGAGGTAGGAAGGAGAGAATGGCGATAAGCGTAGCCACAAGAAGGGCGATGCGTGGCATGGTAGCACCCACATAGGCGGCACGCCGTAGGGTCATCCCCTGGCGCGATAGTGTGGTCATATTGTCCGAGACGACGATGGCATTATCCACGAGCATGCCCATGGCGATGATGAAGCCTGCCAACGAGGTGCGGTTAAGGCTCTCGCCAAGCAGACGCATCACGATGAGGGTAGCGGCGATGGAGAGTATCAGCGATGCGCCCACGACAATGCCCGAACGCCACCCCATGACGAGCATGACGAGGAGTATGACGATGGCTAACGACTCGACAAGGTTCAGGAGGAAGTCGTTTGTAGCCTCGCGAGCGATGCTATTTTCGGGGTAGAGTGTCTCGATATCGACACCCACGGGGAGGGAGGCTGAGAAGTCGGCAACAACACCCTCCACCTCGTCGCCCACCTTGACAATGTCGCTATCGGCAGCCGAGGCGACAGCCACACCTATGGCACGCCGTCCATCGACCCACATCCTAATCTGCGGAGGCTCGACATAGCCACGCTCAACGCGCGCCACATCACCCAGTCGATACTGCTTACCATCAGCAGCCGTAAGAAGCTGATTTCGAATATCCTCGATTGAGGCATAGCCACCATCCTCCACAACCGTGATATTAAGCTCGTCGCCCTGCCACTCACCAATATCGGCAATGACGCTCTGCTGGGATATAGCCTCGGCAATGGCATCGGGGCGTATGTCGAACGAGGCGAGCATGGTGGCACTCACAACGATATCAATCTTGGGGTGCTGCTCACCCCACAGGAGAACCTTCTCAACGCCTAAGATGGCGTATAGGCGCGTCTGCAGCTGCTGCGCCATGCTTCGTAGCTCCTCCCATGTGTAGCCCTCATCGGCAGCTATGGCGTAGTAGATGCCGTAGACATCGCCAAAGTCGTCGGCAACGCTTATCGGTCCTGCACCCTCAGGGAGCTTGGTGGTAGCGTTATCGACCTTGCGGCGCAGCTCATCCCAAAGTTGTTCGACACGCTCGGCAGGGGTGGATGGCAGAAGCTCAACAACAAGGCGAGCATAGCCAAAGTGTGCCTCAGAGGCTATCTTACGTATCCCTCTTAGCGTGCGCAACTCCCGCTCTAAGGGCTCGACAACAAGCGCCTCGACCTGGTCGGGCGTAGCCCCTTCGTAGGGGCAGATAAGAACGGCACTCTTAATCTTGAAGGTTGAGTCCTCCTTCTTGCCCAGCACGGCGAAGGAGTATGCGCCACCGAGGAGGATGAGGGCGAGGAAAAACCACACTATCGCTCGGTTGGCAACCGAAAGTTTAGATATATTTGCCATAGCCTCACTCTATTATGTTGACCCTCTCGCCACGGCTCAGCTTGTACACGCCAGCCACGACCACCCTATCGCCCACCTCGACATCGCCACTAACCGACACCTCATCACCACCGAGCAAGCCGTTGATGGTGACACCACGCAGCTGCACACAGCTATCGTCGTCGACAACCCAAACATAGTCGCCACCGCCAACTGGGGCGTATATCGCCGTAAGGGGAAGGCGAACAGCACCGCCATCTTCTGCCGCGAGCTCGACACGAGCCATGCAGGTCATACCTGGGGTGATGCGATACTTCGCACTATCGACACCCACAAGGCGCAGCGACACGGGGTAGCCACGAGCATCGGAGGTGGTGCGTGCAAAGCTCTTTATCTCGGCACGGAAGGTCACATCGGGATAGGCATCGAAGCTAACGCTGAAGTGTGTCGTGGGCTCTGCAAGGTGTGCCACGACATCCTCAGGGGCGGTGAAGCCTACGGTAGTGCTCACGGGTCTGACGATACGGACGACGACCTCGCCTGAGGCAACACGCTGATAGGCATCGACATAGACGCGCTCGACAACTCCATCGAAGGGTGCTACAATCTGCGTATCATCGAGCATGGCGAGGCTATTCTCATACGCCGTGCGTGCCTGCTCGACGCTGCTCTCTAAGCGCTCCACCTCCTGCTGCGATATGGCATCATGCTCCGCCAAACGCCTTGCGCGCCTAAGGCTCGACTGCGCCTCCGCGTAGACCGCCTTGGTGGCATCGACCTGCAGCTGCACATCGCGCTCATCGAGCTTAGCCAAGAGCTGACCACGGCTGACAAGAGAGCCCTTAGCCACAGGGATATCCGTAACCCTACCCGATATTTTGAAGGCGAGGCTTACGGCATCATCGGCTGTTGCCATGGCTGCGAAGTCGCGACTAACGAAGCCGACACCCTCAGCCGTAGCGACCTTAACATTAGGGATATAGGCGTGGTTATCTCCACCAACACTGCGGCAGGAGAGGAGGACAAGAGGCGTGATAAGATATAGTACGGTGCGCATAAAACAAAAATTGACTACTCCGCAAACGAAATAGTCAATTATCATGCCACCACTATCACACTACTTGGGGCTGTTGAGAAGAAAGCCTATCGACACGCCCACCTTCGTAGGTAGCCACTGCGCCGAGACATTATAGGGGTCGGGATACTTCGGCTCGACGGTGTGCGAGGGGTACATATCTATCTGATGGTCGAGCGTATAGCCGTTATACCAGCAGTAGGAGTAGCCAAAGCCTGCGAAGATGTCGACAACCCACCGCTCAGCGAAGCGATGCTCATAGCCCACCACCGCGCCAGCCATCAAGCCCGAACCCTTGCAGTATCTATCCTGGAGAGACAAGCGCCCACCGTCAAGCGTAGGCTTCGACATATCGAAGAGCTTAAGTGCCACATTAGCACCGACATAGAAGCCTCGGTTATGCTCCTTGATGTAGTAGCGATACTCGTTCTGCAGGATGCCGAAGTGCATATGGTGACCACGAATAGAGCGCCATGGCGAGTATACCACCTCGCTCTGAAGGGTCGAATGTGGGGATAGGCGGAACTCGACCTGAGGGTTTACCACGCCACCGAGGGCGTACAAGCCGTTGAGCTTGATATAGGTCTGCGACGATGCCGTTGTGGCAGCACCGAGTAGTATTATGATGGTTAGTAGTATGCGCAATGGTAGTTTCATGGGGCAAAGGTAAGAAAAAATTAGTAATTAGTAGTGAGTAATTAGTAATGCTTCGCTCCTGCAGAGCGATAAGAATAAATTAGTAAAGAGTAAAGAGTAATTAGTAATGCTTCGCTCCTTTGGAGCGATTGGGTGAGGGGTCTGAGGGGTTTAAGGGGTCTAAGGGGTCTAAGGGGAGTTTTTTCGATAGCCTCTTGTTAGCCAGTCCCTAATACCCCTATTACCCCTTGTACCCTTTTTACCCCCTCCTTAATTGCTCCTTTGGAGCGAAATATTACTAATTACTCACTACTAATTACTAATTTTTTTTTACCTTTGCACGTATGATTGATCGCGAAACCATAGATAGAATATATGCAGCTGTCAATATCGTAGATATTGTTGGCGACTATGTCACCCTCAAACGCAAGGGCGTGAACTACGAGGCGTGCTGCCCCTTCCACCAGGAGAAGACCCCATCGTTCAAGGTCTCTCCCGCACGCGGCATATACAAATGCTTCGGCTGCGGCAAGAGTGGCAACGCCATAAACTTCGTCATGGAGAGCGAGAGCGTCACCTACCCCGAAGCACTACGCATGATAGCAAAGCGCTATGGCATAGAGGTTAAGGAGGAGGCGATGAGCGAGGAGGATATCGAGCGCAACAACAACCGCGAGAGTATGTTCGCCCTCAACGCATGGGCTGCGGAGTACTTCCAACGCTATATGTTCAACGAGGCGGAGGGTCGCAGTGTAGGACTCAGCTACTTCTCCTCGGCACGCGGCTTCAGCGATGCCACGATACGCAAGTTCGGCTTGGGCTTCTGCCCCTCGCATAACGATAGGTTCTCGGCAGATGCACGCTCGGCAGGCTACAAGGAGGAGTTCCTACTAACAACAGGTCTTAGCATCAAGCGCGAGACGGATGGAGCCTTGCGCGACAGATTCTACGACCGCGTGATGTTCCCCATACACAACATATCGGGACGTGTTGTGGGCTTCGGTGGTCGCACACTGCGCACCGACAAGAAGGTGGCAAAGTATCAAAACTCTCCTGAGAGCGATATATACAACAAGCGTCGTGAGTTGTATGGTCTCTACTTCGCAAAGAAGGCGATACAGCAGGCTGACAACGCCATACTCGTGGAGGGCTATGCCGATGTGATATCTATGCATCAGGCTGGTGTAGAGAATGTTGTTGCATCGTCAGGAACATCGCTAACGGAGGAGCAGATACGCCTCATAAGTCGCTTTACGCGCAACATAACACTGATGTTCGATGGCGACACGGCGGGTGTCAAGGCTGCCCTGCGTGGCGTGGACCTCATCCTCAAGGAGGATATGAATGTGCGCATAGTGCTTCTTCCTGAGGAGCACGACCCTGACACCTTTGCTCGCGCCAACACCTCGGAGCAGCTACGCGACTACATCGACAAGAACGCGCAGGACTTCCTCGCCTTCAAGGCACGATTGTTGCTCAGCGAGGCGACGAACGACCCTCAGCAGCGCACCGCCGCCATACGCGACATGGTGGAGTCTATATCGCTCATCCCCGATACCATCAAGCGCTCGGAGTATATCAAGTACTGCGCAGGCATCATGTCCGTCGACGAGAAGATGTTGGCAGTGGATGTGGCACGACGTCAGGAGGGCATTGCCGGCAATCGCGAGGCTCAGGAGTTCATCAGCCGACAGCAGCGCCGCGAGCAGCAGCTGACATCGATCATCCCCTACATCCGCCCCAAGGAGATTGGCAGCACAGCGCAGCCCACACTCTTGGGAGGCACGACGATGGAGACCTTAGAGCGTGACTTGGCGAAATACCTACTCAAGTCGGGACACGTCAACTTCGAGGTCTACGAGGAGCGCAAGGCGATAACCTTCAATGTCGCAAGCTACATCTTCGACGAGTTAGACGCCGACGGCTTGACACTCTCAAACCCCATCTACGCCACCATCTGCAACGAGTATCGCGCACTATGGGAGCAGTTAGGCGAGGGCGTGGAGGTGCCGACACACACGCTTGTCAACCACCACAACCCAGCGGTGTGTAGCGCCGTAATCGACCTTCTCACCTCGGACGACAACTATGTCATCAGCAAGATATGGGAGCAGAAGGATATACACATCGAGAGCGATGCCGAGCAGCTTGCCGAGGCAGTGCCCAAGGCGATGATGCTCTACAAACTACGTACGCTCGACAACCGTAACACCGAGTTGATGATAAAGCTCCAAGACCCCAACCTCACGGACGAGGAGCTGCAGCAGACGATGTCCCTGTGCAAGCGTTATGGCGAGATACGCGTGGTTATAGCGCGAAAGATAGGGCAGCTGATATAATAAAAAAGGGTGAACCCGGATGCCTGCGTAATCACTACGTTCGGCGGTGTGCAAACAGAAAATAAACTTAAAAGATGTGTAAAACATATCAAAGATAAAAGAATTAGTTACCTTTATCCGAGTCCACCTACCCGAACTAAGGCAAAAGCTGTGCCGTAGGGTTACAAGAAAAGCAAAAAATGAGATATGGCAGACTATAAGAATATAAACATACGTAACAAGCGCGCCACCTTCGACTACGAGATTATCGAGGAGTATATCGCAGGTATCGTCCTTGTCGGCACCGAGATAAAGTCGTTGCGTCTTGGCAAGGCGTCGCTCGTGGACTCATACTGCTACTTCGAGCGTAACGAGCTGTGGATACGCAACGTCAACATCGCGGAGTACACATGGGGAACATGCAATAACCACATACCTAAGCGTGACCGCAAGCTACTCCTTAATCGCAAGGAGCTAAACAAGTTACAGCGCTCGCTGCAAGATAGGGGTCTTACGGTTGTGGGACTACGACTTTTCATCACCGAGCGAGGGTTGGCGAAGGTAGCGATAGGTCTTGCGCGAGGTCGTAAGTCATTCGACAAGCGCGAGTACATCAAGGAGAACGACGCCAAGCGCGAAATGGATAAGGCAATGAAGAATAACAGATAAACAAGATTATGGCACTTATACTATCAATAGAGACAGGCACAGATGTATGCTCCGTGGCACTCGCCAACGATGGTGAGCTTATGGCCTTACGCGAGAGTGACGAGGGACGCGACCACGCAAAGAGGGTGGCTCTTTTTGTCGATGAGCTACTTAGGGAGACTGGCGTGCAGCCCACAGACCTCGACGCCATAGCCATAGGCAAGGGTCCCGGCTCATATACTGGTTTACGCATCGGCGTGTCGTTCGCCAAGGGAATGTGCTATGCGTTGAATATCCCACTTATAGCCATTGGCTCGTTGGACGCACTTACGGAGGTGGCACGCGAAGACTACGATGCTGGCATCTTAGATATTGAGGATGAGGAGTGGGCAAATGCTCGTCTTTGCCCGATGGTAGATGCTCGCCGCATGGAGGTATATTCACAAATCTTCGACACTGAGGGTAAAGCACAATCAGAGGTCGTTGCCGAAGTGGTGACGGAGGGGAGCTACAAGGAGTGGCGCGAGGAGCACACCTTTGTTATCTTCGGTAATGGTGCTAAGAAGTGCACCGAGGTGCTTGCCGATGCTAAGTTCGTCAGCGTGGCACCATCGGCACGTGGCATTGTTCGCCTTGCCGAGGAGAGATTCAACGCTGGCAAGTTTGAGGATTTAGCCTATTTCGAGCCATTCTACCTCAAGGACTTTATCGTCATCCCATCGAAGAAGAGACTATTATAATTGTATCATTGGCAGATATGCCAAACCATAGGTGCACCAAACGAAAAATCCTCCTGGTTTAGCCCAAGAGGATTTTTGCTTGTTTGCGTGCCGCCTCGGTAATCTCACTACCCGAAAGCATCTTAGCAATCTCATCGACGCGCTCCATCTTTGCAAGGCGTCGTATGTTGGTATGCCCCTCACTCTTATAGACTACAAAGTGCGCACCTGGCTTCGAGGCAACCTGTGGCAGGTGGGTAATATCAACAACCTGCATAGTAGAAGAGAGCGACGCGATAATATCGCCCATAGCATCGGCAATACGTCCCGACACGCCCGTATCAATCTCATCAAATATGACCGTTGGTAGCGCACTCTTCTGTGCAAGTATCGACTTGATAGCAAGCATTATACGCGAAAGCTCGCCACCAGACGCGATACGCTCAACAGCCGCCATCTTAGCGGTGGCATTGGCACTAAACATATAGACAACGCTATCCATACCCGTATGTAAGAACTGCTCCACAGGCGTAATCTCAACCATAAAGCGTGTACCCTCCATACCGAGCTTAGCGAGAGTGTCGATGATATGACCTTCAAGATGCGGCGCAACACTCTTACGCGCCTCGCGTATGCGCTCTGCGACACCTCTGCACTCATCCTCGAGAGCCTTTACACGCTCCTCAAGCTCGCGCAGTGCGCTATCGCTATTATCTATCCTCGCTAAGCGTGCCTCATACTCAGCACCCATACGCAGGAGGTCATCATACGACTCGGCGCGGTGCTTCATCTCTAACGAGTATATAGTATTTAGCCTATCGCTCAGCTGCTGCAACTTCTCAGGATCGGCATCAAGACGCTCCACCTCCTCAGCAGCCGTAGCACTAAGGTCCTTCAGCTCAGCAACGACAGCCTTAAGGCGCGATGCGATATTCACGCCCTCGGCATAACACCCACCAATAGCACTCAGCTCACGCTCCGAGCGACCAAGAGCCACGATAGTACCAAGCTCCTCATCGTCAAGCGTATTGCGTAGCGCAGTAAGTGCTGCATTGATATTATCGGCACTCTCCAGCACTGCCAACTTCTGCTCCGTATCTGCCTGCTCGCCCTCCTTGAGCTTCGCCGCGCGAAACTCCTCGACAGTATATCTTAACCACTCCTCATCCCTACGCGCAATCTCCATATCTTGCGCCACACGACGATACTCCGAGCGCAAGAGGCTAAGATGCTTAAGCACACGAGCATACTCCTCAAGAAGCTCTGCATTGTCAGCAAGCGTGTCGAGCGTCGAGATGCGAAACTCCTCGGATGCGAGGATTAGGTTTTGGTGCTGCGAGTGAATGTCGACAAGGCGTGAGCCTATCTCCTTGAGCGTCGCAAGCTGCACAGGCATATCGCCCACGAAAGCACGGCTCTTACCCGCAGGAGTGATGATACGACGTATCGTTATCTCAGGCTCGTAGTCTATGTCGTTATCCTCGAACAGAGACTCTAACCTAAGACCCTCAATATTAAACACCGCCTCGATGACGCAGTTGCGCTCCAAATCCTTGGTCGCCATGCCCTCGTTCTTAGCACCGAGCAGCAAGTCCAAAGCTCCGAGCAAAATGGACTTACCAGCACCCGTCTCACCAGTGATGATGTTTAGGTGCTCGTCCCACTCCACCGAGAGCGAGTCTATCAAGGCGTAGTTCTCTATTGTTAGGCTCTTAAGCATTCTTTATCTTCTCAATTTTATCGACAATAATCGCTGCCACCTCGCGCTTCGACATCAACGGATGCTCCTCGTGACCATCACGGTCTATTAATGTCACCTTGTTGGTATCGCCACGGAAGCCTGCCCCCTTATCCTGCAGTGAGTTAAGCACCACAAAGTCGAAGTTCTTGCGCTGGAGCTTACCCTCGGCATTAGCCTCCTCGTTATCGGTTTCAAGGGCGAAACCGACAAGAACACGCTCGCCCTTCGTAGCGCCCAACTCCTTGGCAATATCCTTAGTGCGGCATAGCTCAATCGTAAGGTCGTCGTCCGACTTCTTGAGCTTTCGGTCAGCAACCTTCGCAGGGGTGTAGTCCGCCACGGCAGCACACATAACACCACCATCAGCACTCGCCCACTCCCTAACTGCCGCATTATACATATCCTCAGCCGAGAGCACATCGATGCGCTCAACACCCTTAGGTACTGCAAGCGATGTACGACCCGATATGAGCTTCACCTGAGCGCCACGCAACGCCAGCTCCTCGGCGATGGCATAACCCATCTTACCCGTAGAGTGGTTGGTGATATAACGCACAGGGTCAATAGGCTCGATGGTAGCACCCGCCGTAACGATGTAGCGCTTACCCTCTAAGCTCTTTTTTTTTTCGTCAGCAGCGAAGATAGCCTTCACCTGCTCGACAATATCCTCTGGCTCAGCCATACGCCCCTTGCCTACAAGACCACTCGCAAGCTCACCCGCCGCAGGCTCAATGATACTCACACCGCGCTCTGCCAACGTAGCAAGGTTCTGCTGTGTGGTAATATGTGCATACATATCGAGGTCCATGGCTGGTGCAACAGCCACCTTCGAGCGTGCCGAAAGATATGTCGTGAGCAACAGGTTATCGGCAATGCCCGTAGTCATCTTAGCGATGGTATTAGCTGTGGCAGGAGCTATAAGGAGCATATCTGCCCACTCACCGAGCGAAACGTGCGAGTTCCACTCGCCATTCTCAGGGTTGAAGAACTCCACAAGGATGGGGTGCTTCGATAGTGTCGCCATGGTAAGTGGCGTGATAAACTGCTTTGCGAGGGGTGTCATCACCACCCTCACCTCGGCGCCCTCCTTCACCAAAAGACGGCACAGCATAGCAGCCTTATATGCTGCTATGCTGCCTGTTATACCGAGTATTATGTGCTTTCCGTTAAGCATAGTAACTCTTATCGTAAAGTGCGACAATGTCGCCCGACACTACTTATCGCCGCGGCGGAAGTAAACCTCACCATCGAGGAACTCCTCAGTAGCGATGATTGCGGGCTTTGGAAGACGCTCGTAGTAGCGCGAAATCTCAATCTGCTCACGGTTCTCGAAGGTCTCCTCCACAGAGCTGTCGGTAGGTGATGAGAAGTCAGCAAGCTTACGGTTAAGCTCTGTCTTGAGCTCCGTAGCGATCTGGTTTGCACGACGCGCAATGATGTTGATTGACTCGTAGATGTTACCTGTAGGCGCATCAAGATCTACCAACTTACGAGTGATAGTGTTGCTGGGAACGTTCTTTTTAATCTCCATAGCTATATTATAATATTTATTCGTTTCTACTCTCTATCCGTGCTACGATTCTTGTCTATAAAGTTTCGTGCATCCTTCGCCATGCGCTCCAACTCCTTTACGCGCTTCGACTCGGGGAACTCCGCGATGAAGGTGTAGTAGTGGTCGAGCATATCGAGGTATCTATCGAGCTGCTTGCTCTCAACCGAGTTCTCCGCCAAACGGTATGCCGATACTGTTGTGTAGTAGCGTATATCCTCAGCATATGGCGACTCGGGATACTGCTTGATGGCATTCTTGAAGGCTACGATTGCCGACTTGTAGCGACCTATCTTATAATAGGTATAGGCATTCATGTAGCTCTTCTGCATAAGTCGTCCCTTCAACTCGCCAAGCATCGCAGTAAACTCAGGGATATACTTCGACTCGGGATAGCGCGACATGAACTCCGTGATGGCGATGATCGCCTGCGTCGTCACTGTCTGGTCACGCTGAGGCTCGGGCGACATGTAGTAGTGACACAAGGCATACATACCCTCGACATCCTCCACAAAGGGGCTACGACCAAACCTACGACGGTGGTCATCCAAGAGCGTGACAGCCTCACTCCACTCATGCTGCTTGAACTTGCAGTGGGCATTGTAAAACGCCAAGGAGTCCTCACGTGGCGAGCCTTGATAGATATGTCGACAAGCCTCAAAGAGTGTCGACGCCTGCTCCCACTTACCCCTACCATAGAGGTCAAGAGCCTGCTCGTAAGCGTATTGAGGGTCGTTACTCTTGATTGCCTGGTTAACGACGCTGCACGACGCCACGATAGCGGTTAACGCTACAACTGCGAATATATAGCCTAAATAGTGTTTCATTACTTCACTCTCGGTTGTTGGCGCTTATGCATATAAGCGCACAAAGTTACACAAAATTTTTGAAATAACGAACTATAAAAGAAAATTATTGTTAAAGAGGAGAGATAGGCGGGCTGAGACTATTTATGAGGGCAGGCTGACGCCTTTGCGAGGGCAGAGCTAAAGCTCCTTTTTTTCTCAAGCGTAGCGCCATTCAAGCAAGCTCAACTTGCGCCCTCCAAGCGTAGCGCCATTCAAGCAAGCCCTGCTTGCGCCCTCCCAAGCGTAGCGCCCTACCCTTCTGCCACCCAACAAAAAAAAGACACTCGCCGAAGCGACTGCCTTTTGAAAAGTATTTGTATGTTGATTAGTTCATACCAGTCCACTCAACATCCCAGATAGCAGTACGATCCTTGTTGCTTGTTGAGTTAGATGGTGACAAGTTCTTGAAAATAATCTGGAACTCGCCAGCTACGTTGATAGACTCCTCGAATGAGTACTTAGTCAACTTGGTAGCACTTGGGTTATCAACAGTGAATGTCTGAACAGTCTCACCATTCTGAATGATCTCAACAGTGAACTTAATCTTTGTATCGCTGAATGGAAGACCGTAGTTGAACTTCAAGGTACCGCAACCAGTAGTAATGGTTGGAGAGGTGATTGAACCAACTGCTGATGTCTTACCGTTCATACAGAGTGCACGGTTAGAATCCTCGCCAATCATCGTGAACGCTGGGCTTTGGTCAGATGTACCACCCTTGAAGATTGCACAGTTTGTATAAGCCCAACCGGCAGTTGTCTTGCCTGATACGTAAGATGTATTAGTTGCAGAGATAGTGTTGAAGTCGCTACGACCACCCTCAACTGCACCTGCAGCTGGCTTAGCAGCAAGTGAAGCCTTAACAACGGTCTCAGCAAGGTCGCCAACCTTGATAGTGATGTTACCTGTAACCTTCTCCTCAAGCTCATTAGCTACTGCAGAAACAGTTACATTGTAACCATTAACGCTAACAGCAAATGCGCCAGTGTCAGATGTTGCAGTAACAGCTGCATCAGTATTGTATGCGGTAACAGCAATAACCTGCTCACCACCAGCAGATGCGAAGTCTACAGCGTTAGTGCTAACAGTGAAGAAAGCAAGTGTACCAGGAGAAGTAAGACCCAAGAAGCGAGCCGAACCAGCCTGTGCTGAACCATTATAGTCTGCACGTACAGCGCTGATTACGATATCATCGCCAAGCTGAGCGCCTGAAGCAGCCCAATACTTGTTAGTAGCGCCATCCTCGCTATAAAGACCATATACATAGATAGTACCTGTCTCGTCAGTAAGGTCGAAGTTACCATAAGAAGTGTTAGCAACACGTGTGATAGTACCCTTCAATGTGTAGAATGTAGCATCATCAACATCAGCTGCCAAGAACTCAGCAACAGTTGTGTAAGTTTGCTCAACAGCTGGAGCAGCCTCTGTAGTAGCAGTAACAACAGCAGCCTCAGAAACAGCGTAAGTCGCCTCGTCAGCAGGAACAGCTACAACGTTGAATGTGTACTCAGTCTCGTACTCACCAGTGAATACATAGGTAGTTCCCTCAACAAATACAGGCATCTCAGTGCCTACGGTGATACCATACTGAGCAGCGTTCTCGATAGCAGCCCAAGTAAGGGTTACTACGTTACCCTCAACAGCTGCCTCTACAACAGGAGTTGCAAGAGCGGTAGGCTCCTCTGGCTCAACAGCAGGAGCGTATACACCCCATGTGCCACCACCATTATCCCAAGTATCCTCTTTTACGGTGTAGAGGTTAGTACCGTCAGTAGGAACTGTCAAGTCAGCAGTCTGGTTCCACTTGTTGGTCCAGTTGTTAGCAGCAGCACCTGGGTTCATACGGCAGAAGATAACGCTAGGATAGCCAGCAGGAACAGTAACAGCGTAGATGTTAGTCTCACCCTCAACAAGAGTCATGTCTACCCATGTCTCGCCATTGCCGAAGAAGTAAGCAGCGAAACGTGCGCCATCAACCTTCCAGTTAGCGTTAGGCTGCAAGTAGAGAACAACATCTGATGGAGCTACTGGCTCTACGTAGTTGTTGAAGAAGAGGTTACCCTCAACTACACCTGCAAGATCCTTAGTCTGTGTACCAGCGCCATCGTTGAATACAACGTTTACAGTCTTACCAGTAGCAGTTGCGGGAAGCTGGAATACATAGTAAGTTTCGCCATCCAAAACCTCAGTCTCAGTGAGCTCGCGACCTGGCCACTCAACTGACTCAAGACCGAGATCCTCGCCCTCGTTAGCCCAGATGTGAGCATAAACCTTAGACCACTCTGCAACATTGTGGAAGTAGAGCTTGTAGCCAAGCTCAACAGGAGCAGCATCAGTAGTAACTACAATAGTGTATGGCTGTGAAGCGAGATTGTCGTTAACAGCTACAACAGCGAATGTGTACTCAGTCTCATACTCACCAGTGAATGTGTAAGTAGTCTCCTCAGTAACAACTGGCATCTCGGCAACACCAGAAACAGTGTATGAGGTAGCATCAGCAACAGCGTTCCAAGTAAGAGTAATTACGTTACCATCAACAGCTGCCTCAACCGTAGGAGTATCAAGAACCTTACCGAAGGCGATAGGACCCTCGTAAGTGTAGATAGCGTGACGAACATCCTTGCTCTCCTCGAACTGAAGAACGAGATCCAAGGTGATAGCATATCCCTTCTCGCTCTCAGCAACCTTCATATCGCCACCGATAACGTTAACAGCAGCCAAGGCGCGTGTAGTAACATTAGCCTGAAGTGCCTCAACGGTGAATGTCAAAGGATTGTTCTCCTCAGCATCCTGAGCCAAAACGTAGTTACCAGCAGTGAGCTTACCTGCAGACACTGCAGCGCCATTGATAGTCACCTTGAAGTCATTCTCACCCTTAACAACGAACTCATAGTCGCCAGTCGCATTGTTGTACTCACCAGCCTCCCAAGAGTTAATCATAGTAGTGTTATCATCGCCCCAGCCCTTAACGAACTCGTCAACGAAGTCGTCGTCAATCTCGATAGTGATGTTAGCCTGAGTAGTAAGAAGGTCACCAATGATGGTTGTGAGGTGGTTACGCTGGATAGGAATCTGAGTGCTGAAATCCTGAGAGTGGATCAACTTAGCCTTAGTATTATCCTCGTAAACAAACATCTCGAAGTTTACGGTAGTCTGCTGACCCTCAACAGCCAAGAGGTAGTCGGTAAAGAGAGTCTGGTTTGTTGAGTAATAATCGTAACCCTCAGAGTAAGGGATAGCCTTAGATACATTGTAAGCGTACTCAAGCTCTGCGCCAGTCATCTCATTAGTATTAAGCTGACCATTTACAGCGTTGAATGACTTGTAGATCTTCTCGTTCTTGTACTTAATCTCTACATAACCTGGAGCTGCATAGCCAGCGATGTAGTCGAGGTCAGTAGCAATCACACGCAACTTAGCGAAAGGACGTGTAAGAGTAAGAGTCTCGTTAAGACCTGTAGTGATAGTTACGTTCTTAGATACGAAGTAAGCATCACGAACCTCATTCATCGCACCCCATGTAGCCTCAGTAGTGATAGCTGAGATGTTGCGCAAGTCTGCAGTGTTGTAGTAGAGGTCAGCGATATTGAGCTTGTCTGCAGGCTCAGTAAGCTCTGCGTTACCCTCAGCTACGAAGTCAGCAAATACAACGAACTTGTAGTCGCGGTTAGGCACAAGGCGAAGAGCGAAGGTTGTTGGAGCATACTTGTCCAAGCAGTTTACCAAACGCTCGCGGTAGATAGGCTCACCTGTACCGTTGTCGTTTGCATCGTACACCTCAAGGATGTAACGCAAATCATAGTTTGCCCAATCAGCATCAGTCATGAAGTCGATAGCACCAAACGCACTGTTGTGACCATTCTTAATGTCACCGTCAGCACGTGTGACGCCCAACTCAGGAGCATCAACTGTAAGCACAACGTCAACAAGACCGTCATTGCCTACTGACTCTACAGCAGGATCGGTCTGGCATGCGGTAAACGCAAGTGCCAACGCCAAAAAAGAGAGAATCTTTTTCATTGTGTAAAATTTTAGTAAAAAATTAATAATTTAGTCTATTTTGTTTGTGTTTTTAGCATCGAAATACATTAAATGTCGTATGCGCACAACGGAGGCAAAAGTATAACACTTAACCCGCATTGTACAACGATACATAAAAAGCGATGAAAGTCAGATAATTAGTCAGAAAAAATCACGCTCTATTTCAACACTACAAAGTTAAGAATTTTCTTTTAAACCACCAAATAATTTCAGCTCAAAATAGACCAAACACAACCGACGGAAAGAGGAGTGATATGAATAATAGGTCCGCTTCGCTTGATAGGAACGATAGTAAGCGAGAGCCATTCCATTCACGCGCAAGCAATCCTATCCTATTGCTCCCATTGCTCATACGTTCTATTTAAAACTCGCGCGAAGCGCACCCGACTTTTCAGTCTTCACCTTTCGCTCTATTTTGTTCCTCCCCAGGGCTTTACGCCACTTGTCCTAACGACACATACCAACAAAGAAAACCGCTAAGGAAGTAGTCACCTACAACCTTAGCGGTCTTAATATGATACGACGCTAATGCGCCCTTAACTCATAGTTACTCAGCTACAACAGCGAACTTGATAGTAGCCTTAACCTCACGGTGAAGCTTAGCAACAGCCTCGAACTCGCCAAGAGTCTTAACTGAGTCAACAGTGATATTCTTGCGATCAACCTCGATACCCTTCTCCTGAAGTGCAGCTGCAAGGTCAGCAGCGGTGATAGCACCGAAGATCTTCTCCTCCTCAGCCTTAGCTGTAAGAGTGAGGTGAAGGTTGTTGATAGTCTCAGCCAAAGCCTGAGCGTCAGCAAGAATCTTAGCGTCCTTGTGAGCGCGCTGACGGAGGTTCTCAGCAAGCACCTTCTTTGCAGAAGCTGTAGCAGCCTTAGCGAAGCCCTGAGGAATCAAGTAGTTGTTAGCATAGCCAGGGCGAACGTTTACAATATCGTTTGCGTAGCCCAAGTTCTCTACGTCCTTAATAAGAATTACTTCCATAGTCTCTCCTCCTCTTTATTATTTCATACAATCGGTTACGAATGGAAGGATTGCAAGGTGACGAGCACGCTTTACAGCCTGAGCAACCTTCTTCTGGAACTTCTGAGAAGTACCTGTGAGACGACGTGGCAAAATCTTACCCTGCTCGTTGAGGAACTTCTTCAAGAACTCACCGTCCTTATAATCTACGTACTTGATACCGAGCTTCTTAAAGCGGCAGTACTTCTTCTTCTTTACGTCAACTGATACGGGGTTGAGATAACGAATCTCAGATGCACCCTGCTGTGTATTCTCTGCCATGATTACTCCTCCTGTGATTTGTTAGCAAGCTTAGCACGACGCTTCTGAGAGTACTCAACAGCGAACTTGTCCTGCTTGAAAGTTAGGAAACGAATTACACGCTCATCACGACGGTACTGTGTCTCAAGCGTGTTGATGATTGAGCCCTCACCGGTGAACTCTACGAGGAAGTAGAAACCGGTAGTCTTCTTCTGAATAGGATAAGCGAGCTTCTTGAGGCCCCAATTCTCCACATTCACAATCTGACCGCCGTTCTCGGTGATTACGCCCTGGAATTTGTCAGCAACCTCCTTTACCTGTGCGTCTGAAAGGACAGGAGTGACAATGAAAACGGTTTCGTAATTGTTGATACTTTTAATAAATTAAATAGTTTTTTGCATAATGCGGTGCAAAGGTAGTAATTATTTTCGATTTTGCAACACTAACTCCCTCTTTTTTACCACTTATCATCAAAATTCCTACAGATATGGATAAAATACTATCTGC
>JAZSBD010000044.1:0-15067 GCA_045602255.1 Alistipes sp. | reverse complement strand
AATACTACTTGAATTATGGCTAATGTACCTGCTAATTTGAAGTACTCTAACGACCACGAGTGGTGCCGTGTAGAGGGTGATGTTGCCGTTATCGGCATTACCGATTATGCTCAGTCACAGCTTGGTGACATCGTCTTTGTTGACGTTCCTACCGTAGGTGAGACCATCGAGGCTAACGAGGTATTCGGCTCTATCGAGGCTGTAAAGACCGTATCTGACGCTTTCTCTCCAGTAAGTGGCGAGGTTATCGAGTTCAATGAGGCTGTTGAGGCTGACTCATCACTCGTAAACCGCGATCCTTATGGTGAGGGTTGGTTGGTGAAGATTAAGATGTCTAACCCTGCTGAGGTTGACGCTTTGCTCGACGCTGCTGCTTACGAGGCTTTGATTGGCTAAGACGACATCTTTTTATTAAACCTTATAACGAAGGGGAATGACTAATTTCTTTTTAGTCAATCCCCTTTTTTGTTTTTTTTGCTTATCTTTGTGGCTATAAAAGTGAACTACTATGAAGGTATATAAATTTGGTGGTGCATCCGTGAAGGATGCCGCAGGTGTGAGAAACCTATTGGATATCGTGGCGGGCGAGAGCGACCTCTTCATCATCGTTTCGGCTATGGGCAAGACGACAAATGCTCTTGAGGGTGTCTTTGCCGCCATGCAGCAGGGCGATGAGGCGTTGGCCATGGAGCGTATCGATGCCTCGTATGCCTATCATCGCGCCATCCTCGACGAGCTTATGGGTGCCGATGTGACCATCAACCAGATGAACATCCTCTTCCAGCAGCTGCGCAACACGGTGCGCAACACCATCTACCGCCCATCCGACGCGGAGCTATGGTACGACACCATCGTTGCCTTTGGTGAGCTCGTATCAACAACAATCATCTCTAACTATCTCAATGCTCATGGCGTAGCTAATAAGTGGATAGATATGCGCCGTGCCTTCCTTACCGAGCAGCGACATAAGGATGCCAACGTGAACATCGAGGCTACGGCAGTGCGCCTCAAGCGTGAGATTGCCGATGGTGGCTTCAATGTATTTGTAGGTCAGGGATTTATAGGCGGTGCTCCCGATGGCACCACAACGACACTCGGTCGTGAGGGCTCCGACTACTCGGCGGCTGTCGTTGCCCATGTCCTCGATGCAGAGTCTATGAGCGTGTGGAAGGATGTCGATGGTATTCTGAATGCCGACCCTAAGGTATTCCCCGATGCCAAGAAGATAGATCGCCTTAACTACATGGATACCATAGAGATGGCATATAGCGGTGCGCAGATTATCCACCCAAAGACAATCAAGCCGTTGCAGCAGAAGAACATACCCCTCTATGTCCGCCCCTTTGGTGATAAGCATGCCCCAGGCTCGGTCATCACAGGCGATGTGGAGCGTGCCTTCGAGCCTATACTCATACAGAAGAGCAACCAGGTGCTTCTGAAGTTGCACTCGCGCGACTTGTCGTTTGTCCTTGAGGAGCGCTTTGCCAAGGTCTTTGCTACATTCGATAGCCACCGCATAAAGATTAACCTTGTGCATAACTCGGCGGTGAACCTCTATGTAGATGTCGATGCCTCATGGCATATCGACGACGCTATTCATGAGCTAAATGCCGAGGGCTTCGATGTGGAGAAGATGGAGGATATGGAGCTTGTCACCATACGCTACTATAACGATGAGCTATATCGTCGCTATGCTGCCTTCGACGAGCGCATCATCATCAAGCAGACAACACCCCACTCACTGCGCTTCGTGCGTACTAAATAGACTATTTATACTATGAAGAAGTTTTTCACGCTATCCATCCTTGCCCTCTTCTTCTCGGGCGGAGCACAGGCACAGCTACTCTATAAAATCTCGGGTAAGGGGCTATCTAAGGAGTCATATATCATTGGTACTTACCACCTTGCGCCATCGTCGTTTGCGCGCGATATCAAGGGTGCTAACGAGGCTCTTCAGAGTGTCGATGCCGTATGTGGTGAGTTGGACATGTCGGACCTCAGCAGTGGCAATGCCACAGCCGCTCTCACCGAGGCTATGATGCTCCCCGATGGTCAGTCTATCACCGATATCATGACCGAGGAGCAGATTGCGCGCCTAAACGCCTATATGATGGAGGTCATGGGCATGGATCTCAACAACCCCATGTGCAGTAGATTGATGGGACGTATGCGCCCCTCGGCCATAGCCATGAACCTTGAGATGATGGTATACAAGAAGATAACCCCTGGCTTCAACCCTTTGAAGCTCATAGATAACTACTTCCAGGATGAGGCAGTAAAGATGGGTAAGCGCGTGCTTGGTCTTGAGACCGTGGAGGATCAGATAGCGACACTCTTCGCCGACTCGGCTATTGAAGATGAGGTGGCCTCACTCATGCAGGTTGTGGATAACCCAGAGGCTGCGCACCAGGCGATGAAGGCACTTGCCGATGCCTACTTCTCGCAAGATATTAAGGCTATTGCCAAGTGTGTCACTGCCGAGATTGGTGGTATGACCGAGGACTCCGAGGAGTGGAACAGACTATGTGTCCGCCGCAACCATAATTGGGTAGAGCAGATGCCCACAATAATGAGTGAGCAACCAACCCTCTTTGTTGTCGGCGCCGCCCATCTTATTGGTGATGATGGTGTTATTACTCTGCTGAAGAAGGCTGGTTACAAGGTAAAACCCGTAAAGTAATTTGTTGTGATAAGGGGTCGATTGCGGCCCCTAACAAAAAATGCCACCAATGGGACGTACTTCAAGTACTACCCATCGGTGGCATTTTTGCCGAGTGTTGCACTCGGCGCCCTTCTGACAACAAATTAAATTTCTCGTGATAAGGGGTCATTCTCGACCTCTCAATCATTGGGCTGAATAGGAAATACACTTAGTATGTCCTATCCAGCCCAATTTCATGTCGAGGCCAAGCCTAACCCCTTCTGACAACAAATTAGGTCGTGGCGCTAATGACCGTTATGCTTGTGCTTAGGATATATTAATTGTTGGCTTAGCCCTACATATTCTCAAGCTTCTTCTTCGCGAAGTCGAGCGTTATGCGGCACTCCTTATCCTCCGTTGCGGGCATGTCGAACATAACATCCATCATGATAGCCTCGCAGATAGAGCGCAAACCACGTGCTCCCAACTTATACTCCATAGCCTTATCAACGATATAGTCTAAGACCTCAGCGTCGAATGTCAGCTTGATATCGTCGAGCGCCATGAGCGTTTCATACTGGCGGATGATAGAGTTCTTAGGCTCGGTGAGTATCGAGCGCAATGCCTCTCGCTCCAATGGCTCCATGTGGGTGAGCACCGGAAGACGACCTATAAGCTCGGGGATAAGACCGAACGAGCGTAGGTCCTGAGGCTGGATGTAGTTCATTATGTTCTTCTCGTCGATACGCTTCGAGAGCTCCGAGCCGTAGCCTATGGCGTTGGTATTCAGGCGCTGGGCAATCTTCTTCTCGATACCGTCGAACGCACCACCGCAGATGAAGAGTATGTTGGCAGTGTTAACCTGTATATACTTCTGGTCGGGGTGCTTACGACCACCCTGAGGGGGAACATTAACAACCGTGCCCTCCAATATCTTGAGCAATGCCTGCTGTACACCCTCGCCCGACACATCGCGGGTGATAGAGGGGTTGTCGCCCTTGCGAGCAATCTTATCTATCTCGTCAATGAAGATGATACCGCGCTCGGCAGCCTCCACATCGTAGTCCGCAGCCTGCAACAAGCGTGAGAGGATGCTCTCAACATCCTCGCCAACATATCCTGCCTGTGTGAGTGCCGTGGCATCGACAATAGAGAAGGGAACATGCAGCAGCTTAGCTATGGTGCGTGCCATAAGGGTCTTGCCCGTACCCGTAGGACCTACGAGGATGATGTTCGACTTATCCAACTCAACATCCTCGCTCTTGCCCTTAGCAAGAAGGCGTTTGTAGTGGTTATATACAGCCACCGACATATAGCGCTTTGCAGCATCCTGACCTATGACATAGTCATCGAGGAAGTGCTTTATGCGGTCGGGGCGTATAAGGTCGGCTTTGGTGAGGGGCTTGAACTGGCTCTTGCCGCTCCTCTTCTTGTCGCTGGCGACAATATCATGCTCAACGAGGAGGTTGTAGCCATGCTCGATACATGTGCTACATATCATAGCGCCATCAACGCCGTTGAACATGAGCTGTGCTTCGTTCTCCGTAGCGCCGCAGAATGAGCATCTGCCACCCTTATTCTCCGAGCCTTTCTGTCTCTTCTGTGTCATAACTTGTTATTCGATTATTTACGCTGACCGATAACCTTATCAATGAGGCCATACTCTGCAGCCTCTGCAGCCGTAAGCCAGTAGTCGCGGTCGGCATCGCGCTCGATGATGTCGAGGCTCTTGCCAGAGTGTGCCGAGAGTATCTCGTATAGCTCGCGCTTGGTCTTGGCAATCTCACGTGCCGTAATCTCGATGTCCGAGGCTTGTCCCTGCACGCCACCGAGGGGCTGGTGTATCATCACACGCGAGTGGGGTAGTGCTGAGCGCTTGCCAGCAGCACCTGCCGTGAGGAGCACAGCACCCATAGATGCTGCCATGCCGGTGCATATTGTTGCCACGTCGCACGATACGAGCTGCATGGTGTCGTAGATACCCAAGCCAGCAGATACTGAGCCACCCGGAGAGTTGATATATAGCTGAATATCCTTCTCGGCATCGACCGACTGAAGGAAGAGCAACTGTGCCTGGATGATGTTTGCCGCCTCGTCGTAGATGGGGGCACCGAGGAAGATGATGCGGTCCATCATAAGGCGTGAAAAGACATCCATGGCTGCCACATTGAGGTGGCGCTCCTCGATGATGGTGGGCGATACGTAGTTGTTTATCTCGGCACGGAAGTCGCGCAGTGTCATTGAGTTAATGCCGCAGTGCAGGCGGGCATACTTATCAAATTCGTTCATTTCGTATCTTTCAGTTTAAAAAAGGAGCTGACTAAAAAGTAAATTAGTCAGCCTCCATAATATTAAGCTATGCTTACGCGGGTTATGCAAGCTCCTTGGCGATGTTAGCGAACTCGTCAGCAGATACTGCCTTCTCGGTAACCTTCACCTTGCCACGGATATACTCAACAACCTTCTCCTCGTATAGCTTCTCATAGATCTTCTGCAACTGCTCCTTGTTATCCATAATCTGCTTAGCGAAGTTCTCGAGCATATCAGCTGGTGCTGATGGCATGCCGTACTGTGCGAACTGCATCTGTGCGAATGACATAGCCTCAGCCTTAGCCTCCTCCTGCGATACCTTCAACTCACCCTCGGTGATGAAGTGCTTCTGGAGGTAGTTCCATGTGAACATCTTGAGGAATGGTGCGAAGTCCTTCTCAATCTCCTCGCGTGAGAACTTGCCCTCGTTGATGACATACAACCAGCGCTTGAGGAACTCCTCAGGCATCTGCAATGCTGCCTTCTCGACAACATAGTTGCGTACGGTGTTCACGAACATGAAGTCGGTCTCGCGCTTCAACTCGCGTGCTATCTCCTCGTCGAGGAACTTGTCGAGCTCCTCCTCAGATGTTACATTGCCTGCTGGGAATGCCATCTTGAAGAACTCCTCGTTGAGCTCTGGGTCGGCGAAACGACGAATCTTGGTAATCTCCAACTCGAACTCTGGGTTGATACCCTCCAACTCATCCTCCTTAACTGAGAGGATTGCAGCACGCTGCTCAGGCTTCTTGTAGAGCTCGTTGATGTTTACCTTAGTCTTGTAACCCACCTTCTTATTCTTCCATGCCTTACGCTCCTCGTCGGTCATTGAGATAAGACCAACGTATGCCTCCTCGATGCGCATGTCGCCATTGTCGAGTGTTACGTTCAACGCCTCGTCAGATGACACCTTGTCAACCTCTACCAAGCGACCGTAGCGACGCAAGTAGTTTGAGCGGTAGTCGTTGTGCATCTTCTTGTCCACCTTGATCTTGTTGTAGACAATCTTATCCTTAGCGGTGAACTCAACATCAATCTTTGGAGCCTCGCCGAACTCGAAGACGAACTCAAACTCGGTGTTGTTCTCGAAGTCGAATGCGCCCTGCTCCTCTGATGGGATTACATCGCCTACATAGTCGATATTCTCCTTCTGCAAGTACTCGAATGCAGATGTTGATGCGAGGTGGTATGACTGCTCAGCAACGATGTGCTTACCATACATCTTCTTTACGATACCCATAGGTACCATGCCTGGGCGGAAGCCAGGAACGTTAGCCTTACGCTTATAGTCGCGCAACTGCTTCTCTACAGCCTGACCGTAGTCAGCCTCATTAACAACGACCTTCAAGATTGAAATGCCGCCATCACGCTGCTCTCTTGTAATGTTCATAGTCTTATGTTTTAATTATTGTTATTGCTCTATTTGTATGGCGTACACTATATATATACGCATAAAGTCGCGCAAAGGTAATAAAAATTCCGCAAAACGCAATCGGCTAACTCTATTTATTTTGTCAGGGAGAACTTTTCGTTGTGATTATACTCCTTAAACTTTCATTCCGGGCTTGACATTTTTACTATTATTTTGTAAATTTGCACTCAGTAATATGGTTACATAGCTGTTCTATTATGTTGTCGAAGAGTTTGAAATATGGGGTTCTGATACCTATGATTATGCTCCTTGCCGCCGTGGGATGCTGCGTTGAAAAGAGCAAGAAAACGCAGTCGCAAGGCGCTGATAATGAGCATGTGGTGGAGAGCGCACAAACAAACGTAGAGAGCGCTACCGCGCAAGCATGGTTGGAGCTACCAGCGCAGCGTACTGATGGTCGCTATCCCCAAGCTGCTGCTTATACCGTAGAGGTGGATGGCGAGCGAAACTATACCCACTACTATGATGCTGATACCTACACGTCGTTGTGGGTGGCATACCCCATCGAGGCGAAGCATATGGGGTCGTGCAAGCGCCCAAGCAGATGGACATACAACCCTCTAATAAGCAGTAGTCAGCAGGTAGACCTCTGTTCGCATAGCTATAAGGATGGCTATGCGCGTGGTCATCTAATACCCAATGCGTCGCGCAATGGCAATCTCGATATGCAGCTTCAGACCTTCTACGTCACTAACTCGGTGCCACAGGTGCAGGCGGGATTTAATGGTGGTGTGTGGAAGAATTTGGAGGCGGCAGTGCAAGATCTTGCCGAGCAGCAGGTGGTATATGTGGTCTCTGGCGTGGTCTTCGAAAAGGAGGGTGAGAACAAGACCATAAGCTATACTATGGCCAAGGATGATACGAAGCAGGTACCCGTACCTAACTACTTCTATAAGCTTGTGCTTAAGGTAGATACGAATAGCGCGGGAGAGGTCGTTGATGCCTCCACTGTAGGCTTCTGGTTTGAGAATAGAGGCTACTCGGATAGCTACACAAACCATACGGTGAGTGTCGATCAGGTAGAGGCGTGGACGGGCTTCGACTACTTCGCCAACCTCCCCGACAACATCGAGGCGCAAGCGGAGCGTAATGCGTCGTGGACAACGTTTGTTAGATTTTAGAGTAACATAAAAGCGTTGAATATGCCTTTGGTAAGTATCATAATGCCGGTCTACAATGCCGAGGAGTATTTGGCATCGAGCATCGAGAGCGTCTTGGCGCAGAGCATCAAGGATTTCGAGCTACTTCTAATAAACGATGGAAGCAAGGATAGTAGCCCTGCCATATGTCGTGACTTTGCTCAGAGGGATAGCCGAGTGCGTCTCTTCGATAAGCCCAATGGTGGTGTTAGCTCAGCGCGCAACATGGGTCTTGATGAGGCGCGTGGTGAGTGGGTGATGTTTGTCGACTCGGACGACTGGCTCACGGAGGATGCCTTGGAGGTATGTTTAGCGCACGCGCCGAAGTATGATATTATTCGTTGCTCGTGCACGATGTTGTTGAGCAAGGATATAAGGAAGCCGTACCCCATTGCTGAGATTACAGATATTAACGAGCTTTTCAGACTATTGTTAGGTCGTGGTACCATACGTGCCTTATGGGGAGCCCTATATCGTCGTTCGCTCTTCGAAGACAACAATATTCGCTTCAACCCGCTGATTAGCTTTGGCGAAGATTGGCTTCTATCTATGCAGCTTGCACTTGTCGCCAGAACTATAAAGACTTTGCCCGAGTCGTATTGCTATATATACAACACTATTAACGCGTCGAGTTGCACCAACAACCTCTCTGCTGTAAAACTCGTTGAGCAGCTTCGTATGATGAAGATTATTCGAGGTATGCTTGGCGATAGGGCCGATAGCTATGAGGATGTTATGCGGACAACGCGCTGTAAGATAGTACGCGAGATGCTTAGATTTTACTCCTTCAGGGCTGTGTGCAATGAGATTAAGCGTGTGAGGACGGATGTTGACTTTATAACCACTCATGATATCTCTGGTGCAAGGATTAGTTGGACAAAGAGGTTGGTGCTACGTAGCTTCTTGTGCTATTGCCGTATGCGAGGCGTCAAATAGGTTTTAGATTGTCATGCAATATTTAAATGAGATGAGGGTGTCCACAAAATTGGACACCCTCATCTCATTATGCACCATTACCATTTTATGGTTATCTGTCCAGGTAGCTCTCTAACTCCGATGGTGTAATATCCTTACTGAAGAGTACCTCATCATCATAAAACATATTGAGCGTGAGTGTGATATTATTGCGTTCCATAGCCTTGCTCAAAGACCTGCAATCCACTCTGCTTTCCATCTCCCTGACCACTCCAGTGATAAACATCTTCTTTGCAATGTCTGAATACCTGGAGCCAATTCCATGATGTTTACTGATATAAAAAATATCGATGTTGGCAATTAATGTACTCTCCTTTAGCTCAAACGAATCATCACTGATAGATGCTTCTAGATGCGCTCCATCTATAGATTCCTCAATACGAAACCCAAAGTCATGATCATTGAGGTTGTTAGTACACACATTTAGGTATGCCCTATCCGAGGTGTATAGCTTGGCTTCATCATTAATAGTCAAGGCGGTAGGTAGACTTGTCAATATGCTTGTTGATACGAATACAATAATTACAATCTTATCGCTACGAGTGATTCTTTTTTTCAGATCCCCCCATGATAGCCCCCCTTCAAATATACGTATAGCTGGAAGTTTTGTCTTGACTAAGACTGGGAGTACGAGGAGGATAGAGACGGTGGGGTACAGCGTATAGTAGGTCAATGCGTTAATATCCCCATCTCTCAAAGCTATTGGTAGACCAAATCCTGCAATGAATATGGCTAAAAGTATAATGCTGCCCCAGAACCAAATCTGGAGACGATCTCTATACTTGAATAGGTGTCGTATCGACTTTACATATATCAATAAAAAGCAGATAGATATAACAAGATACAACGGTGTTAGCAGATGATTGAACCATCCTTTACCGTCTCCAAAAGCGATACCTACTCCTGCTGCCGGTAAAAGTAATATTGTATATACAAAGATTGCTAAAATAGCATATCTTCCTTCCAAAGGAGGTCCCAACTTAGGTCTCTCGGGTTGGTTCATATTGGTGGTAGGTGTTGCCTTAGCGTCGAGTGCCTCAATGTCGTGAAGCAGCTTATTTGCCGATTCCTCAATGTCGCGACAATTCTTCTTAATCTGCTCTCTGCGTCTCTTCATAGTTAATCACTTTTGCAATTTGTTACTCTTTTGAGTTAAAGAGGAGGTCTACCACTTAAATCTATCGTCCGATATAAGTTTCTACCTATATGTGATCTCGTATGTTGTGACGCGGATGGTGCCATTATTATACTCGACAATCTCTACGGCGTTGTTATGCTCGTCGTAGAGATATTCATAGCGAACATCCTTATCTACGTCGCCCTCAAAGTTATAGCTCTTGATAGAGGTTCGATTGTTATGCTCGTCGTAGGTGTAGTACGTTATGCTGCGATTTGCCTCATCCATGATGTAGAGCATGGAGGTGACATTGTCGTTCTCGTCATACTCCCACTCTATGGTGCACAGACCGAAAAACTCCATATAGTCGGCGCGCGTAGATAGCCTACCCTTATCGTCATAGGTGTAGTTCTGACCCATGGCTGGCATCTGGGGCGAGCTGCTGTGTGTGGAGATTAGCTGACCCTTATCGTCATACGCGTAGTATGTCTTTATGCGCCCCATCGTCTTATCCTTATCCGATCTTATGATAAGCTGGTTCTGCTCATCATACTCGAACGTACTCTCCGAGAAGAGCTCATCCGAGTGGTAGCTCTTGATGGATAGCACCTTGCCCGCATCGTTGTAGCTATACTCCTCAAACTCAACCTCATTGCCCTGCTCGTCGTATTTTGTCATGCGCATGAGCAACTCACCCTCATAGCGATACTCGTAGGTCTGGTTGATGTGGTTGATCCTCTTTACGACATTGCCATTCTCGTCGAAGATATAGGTCGTGCACATCTTCTCTTCGTTGGCTATGAGGGCGTCACCCTCCATTGTGGCGTCGCACTCTCGGATGATGACCTGCGCGACGTCGCCACTTAGTTTCATGCGGTCATTCCAGTTCTGGCGCTCGGGAGTCTCAGCATATAGCGCACATGGTGTCAGCGCCATAAGCATTAGTAGAAGTGTGCATCGTTTCATAGTTACTATGTTTTAGGTTATTATTACTATTGCAGCTGAAACTCCTTGCCCATAAACCAGCGGGGGAGGTTGCAGCCTATGTAGTTGCCAACTATCGACCATAGCCATGCGATAACCATCCACCAGGCGAAGTCGCCATTGAGTATTGCCACCCAGTAGTAGAAGGCGTCGGCAATGCAGTGCGGAAGTCCGCACATGATGAATACGGGTACACCATAGAGTAGTGGCAGGTAGTTACCCTTGCGTGAGCCATATAGGGCGAGGGTGACGATGACTCCCGTACCTATGGATGTTGCAATGAGCCCATGCCACGAGGCTGCCGAGCGTGCTGCCATGATGGTGTTAAGCGTCAACAGGGTGTTCTCGTTCATGGTGTAGTGCGCTATGTAGGCTGTCATAAGGCAGCCTATGGCGTTGCCCACAACCATAGGCAGGAGCTGCAACGACTCCTTGTATGGTAGGTAGCCCGCCTTGCCGGTGAATAGCAGTGCCTTGCATAGCGTCACCGACATGAGTCCGAAGGCAAAGAGTATAGCGCCTCCCAAGCCTCCGACATGCAGGAAGACGAGGCCGGAAATGCCGATCAGAAGACCGGCAAATGCCGACATCGATATAAACGCCCTCATCTCTACATCACGATATTGATAATCTTGCCCTTGACGACGATAATCTTCTTTGGCTGCTTGCCCTCAAGCCACTTCTGAGCACCATCGGTGGTGACGATATGCTTAACAATCTCATCCTGAGCGAGGTCGAGAGCATACTCCTGCTTGAAGCGCAACTTACCATTTATCATCACTGGGTACTCGAAAGAGTTCTCCACGAGGTACTCCGCCTTGAACTCTGGGTACTGAGCATCGCACACTGTTGTGGTGTGACCTAAGGTGTGCCATAGCTCCTCGGCGATGTGGGGTGCAAATGGTGCGATAAGGGCTGTCAAAGGCTCCAATATCTCGCGCTTAGAGCAGTCGCCAAGCTCGTTGAGGCATATCATAAAGGCGGCAACAGAGGTGTTGAACGAGAAGTTCTCGATATCCTCCGAGACCTTCTTGATGGTCTTATGCAGGCTCTTCAGCTCGGCAGGTGTTGCCTTCTGGTCGTTGACAAGGAGCACGCCGTCGCGCGAGTAGAACTTCGACCATAGGCGGCGCAAGAACTTATGCACGCCATCGATACCGTTGGTATCCCAGGGTTTCGACTGCTCCAGAGGACCGAGGAACATCTCATACATACGCAGTGTGTCAGCGCCATACTGCTCGACGATATAGTCGGGGTTTACGACATTGAACATCGACTTAGACATCTTCTCGATAGCCCAGCCGCAGATATACTTATCGCCCTCCAGGATAAACTCCGCGTCGTTAAACTCGGGGCGCCATGCGCGGAAGGCATCGAGGTCGAGGATGTCGTTCTTGACGATGTTCACATCGACATGTATCTCCTGTGTCTGGTACTCATCCTTAAGACCGAGCGACACGAATTTGTTGGTGCCCACAACGCGATATACGAAGTTGGAGCGACCCTGAATCATACCCTGGTTGACGAGCTTCTTGAATGGCTCCTGCTCGCATACATAGCCTAAGTCGTAGAGGAACATATTCCAGAAGCGCGAGTACATGAGGTGACCCGTAGCGTGCTCGATACCACCCACATAGAGGTCAACATTGCGCCAATAGTCGTTAGCCTCCTTGCCCACAAGAGCCTTGTTGTTGTGTGGGTCCATATAGCGGAGGTAGTATGCCGAAGAGCCGGCGAAGCCTGGCATTGTTGATAGCTCGTAGGCGTAGCCCTCCTCGTTGTGCCAGCCCTCGACGCGTGCCAATGGTGGCTCTCCCTCCTCGGTAGGTCCGAAGTTCTTGATTGGTGGAAGCTCCAATGGTAGCTTGTCGTCGGCAAGGCGGTATGCCACATCCTCCTTATAGTAGATTGGGAATGGCTCGCCCCAGTAGCGCTGGCGTGAGAAGATGGCGTCGCGGAGACGGTAGTTGATGAGCTTCTTGCCTATGCCTCGGCGCTCGACCTCCTCGAACATGAAGCCTATGGCATCCTTGACATCCATGCCGTTGATGATGTCGGAGTTAATCACCTTACCCTCCTTAGCGTCGTATGATTCCACCTCAAGGTTACCACCCTCGACAACGGGGATTATCTCAAGTGAGAAGTGGCGGGCAAAGGCGTAGTCGCGCGAGTCGTGGGCAGGAACAGCCATGATAGCTCCTGTGCCATAGGTGGCAAGCACATAGTCCGAGATGTAGATAGGTATCTCACGACCGGTGAATGGGTTGATGGCATAGGCGCCTGTTTTAACGCCACTAACGCGCTTTGTGTCGGCGATACGCTCGCGCTCCGAGCGACGCTTCGTCTCGGCGATATATGCCTCTACAGCCTCGCGGTTATCCTCCGTGGTGAGCTCCGCAACCCACTTATGCTCAGGGGCTATGACCATGAATGTGACGCCATAGATGGTGTCGGGGCGTGTGGTGAATATCTCGAGCTTCTTATCCGAGCCTGCAACATCGAAGAAGACCTGAGCACCCACCGAGCGACCTATCCAGTTGCGCTGTATATCCTTCAGGGCGTCGCTCCACTCCAAGCTATCAAGACCATCCAACATACGCTGTGCGTAGGCGGTGACGCGCAACGACCACTGCTTCATGCGCTTCTGCTCCACAGGGTGACCACCACGAACAGATAGTCCCTCCTTAACCTCGTCGTTGGCGAGTACGGTGCCGAGAGCTGGGCACCAGTTAACCATCGTATCGGCACGGAAGGCGAGGCGGTAGTTCTGGAGCACCTCCTCGCGCTTAGCCTCTGGCATGGCGCGCCACTCCTCGGCGGTGAAGCGTAGCTCGGTGCTTGCGGCGGCATCCAAGCCCTCTGTGCCATTAGCCTCGAAGTGGGCGATGAGGGTGTTGACATGCTCGGCTCTGTTTGTTTTGTTGTTGTACCAGTGGTCGAACATCTGCAGGAATGCCCACTGTGTCCAGTGGTAGTACTCCGCATCGCATGTGCGTACCTCGCGTGACCAGTCGTACGAGAAGCCTATCTTGTCGAGCTGTGAGCGGTAGCGGTTGATGTTCTCCTCGGTGGTTACTGCGGGGTGCTGACCTGTCTGTATGGCATACTGCTCGGCAGGCAGACCGAAGGCGTCGTAGCCCATGGGGTGTAGCACATTAAAGCCCTTCTGACGCTTGTAGCGTGAGTAGATATCTGAGGCGATATATCCGAGTGGGTGACCCACATGTAGTCCTGCACCTGAGGGGTAGGGGAACATATCCAATACGTAGAACTTAGGGCGTGAGGCATCCACATCGACACGATAGGTGCCATCCTCCTGCCACTTCTGCTGCCACTTCTGTTCAATGGCCTTAAAATTATACTCCATAGTTGCTATATTTATCTTATTGTTAATTTCTCGTTAATCCTCATCATCGATGAATGGCTCGTCGTCGTAGTAGAAGCCATCCATGAGGGCGTCAATATCTCGGCGCTCCTTCTTTGTGGGGCGCCCTGTGCCGCGGTCGCGGAAGACGAATATCGTCTCGCGGGGCACATTGAGCTTATCTAACTCCTCCTGTGGTGTGCAGTTGAGGCAGTACTGGGGTACATTTTTAGCACCCTGGCGGCTCGACACAAGGTCGAGAACCTTATAGCTGTATGTCACCCTCTCGCGGCGCACCGTTATCATGTCGCCAACCTTCACCTCTCGCGAGGGCTTGGCATAGGCGTCGTTCACCATTACGCGGTTTTGGCGTATGGCATCTGCCGCATCGCTACGTGTCTTGAAGATGCGTACGGCCCAGAGATATTTGTCGAGTCGTATATCGCTCATCGTTTGCTCTTTGTTTTTGTCTCGTTAAGTTCGTTTGTACGGCTGACACTCAGCAGCATGCCGATGGCGATGCTGGTAAATAGCAGCGATGTGCCACCTCGCGATATTAGCGGCAGCGTCTGTCCCGTCTCGGGGATAATGTTTATCTGCACGAGGATATGCAGCAACGCCTGAATGGTTATCAGCATGCCGATACCTGCGGTCATAAGCATGGGAAAGGCCGTCTTGCAGTTGCGGCATATCTCTATCGAGCGGAAGAATATCCACAGATACATCAACATGAGGATAAGGGCGGTGATAATGCCATACTCCGAGACGAAGAAGGCGTAGGCGTAGTCGCTCTCGGGGTGTATTACCACCACGCGCGAGGTGCTCTGTCCTGCACCCTCGCCGAAGAGCCCGCCGTTGTGTATCGCCACCATGGCACGTTGCGTGTCGGACATCTCGCTCATCGACGAAGACTTGCCATCCGTTGTCCACTCCTCAATCCATGCCGACATACGTCCTCCTGCCGTATCGCCACGACCCACGCCTATGGCCGAGAGTGCCGCGAGACCGAGAACGCCCGTGACGGACATCACAACCACGAACTTGGCAATCTCGCGCGTGCGGACACGGCCGAGGTAGAGCATGATGACCGAGGCGAGGAAGATAA
>JAZSBD010000043.1:0-6899 GCA_045602255.1 Alistipes sp. | reverse complement strand
CAAATCCGTATTGCTACTTCATCACGCTGCCCCTCGACTTGCATGTGTTAAGCCTGCCGCTAGCGTTCATCCTGAGCCAGGATCAAACTCTCCATTGTAAAAAATAAATTGTTAATCGTTAGCTCAAATCTCAAAGGTATTGTTTGAAATTATCTCATAGGAGATAGATAAAACTTTAGCTGCTCAAAATCTTCAAAGAACTATATTCTAATTACTTAGAACTTCCATTTTCAACCCCGCTCAAACTTTGAGCGGAAATCGGTTGCAAAGGTAAGAACTATTTTTGAAACTACCAAATATTTTGGGAACTTTTTTTCAAAAATTTTTTCTAAGAACCTTTTCATGCTCATCGCCGTTTTAGAGGCGAAAGCGGGTGCAAAGATAAATCATATTTTTGAAACTACCAAATATTTTGGAAACTTTTTTCAAAAAACTTTTTCTAAGAACCTTTGTGCAATATCAGTCATCGTGTTGATTTCTGATTGCGGGTGCAAAGGTAGTGCTTTTTTCTTATCATCCAAACTTTTCGTTAATTTTTTTTCAAACTTTTTTAATATTTTTAAATATCGTGGGGTTATACCTATATATATAATATATTATAGGGGGGTATTGCTGTTCTGGGTAGAGCCGCAAGCTGAGCTTGCTCTGGGTAAAACTGGGTAGAGCCGTGCGCATTGCGCACTATGGGTAGCATTGTGATTTTGATAGAGCGAAACGAAACCACGCTCCTATGGTGAAAGGTGTGTGCACGAAAAAAGTGGGGCACCCCGAAGGCTACCCCACCATTATCACACGAAGATCGTGAACTTAGAAATTCTCTGGAGTACTCGACTCGGTTGTCACCTGACCAGAAGTCTCCTCAGTGTGCTCCTCATTAACATCGACACCCTCCTCCTCTGAGTGATCAGCGTGGCCGTTGTTTGTTAAAGAATCGACATTCTCAGCCTTTTCATCCTCTTTCTTGTCGGCAACTCTTGGGAGTGGCTTTACGATACCCTCCAAGGTAGATGTATTCGCAACATCGACATCATTCTCGACAGACTCAATCTTAACAATCTCATCGAGCTTAGAGCGCTGCTTATCGCTGAGGAACTCTGGAGCGCGGTTCCACAAGCGGAGCGACAAGTCCTCAAGATAGAAGCCAAGACCCAATGATACCTCCTTCTTCAACGAAGCGAGAGTCTCCTTAGGAAGATCCTTATCGTAAACAACCTTAATGTCGCTATGACGAACATAGTTAGCACCATTGCTTGTACCCTCGGCAACAGCATACTCCTCCAACATATCGTTGATATACCATGCCATAGAACGTTTGTCGGTAGCGAGATCCTCGGCGTCATCCTCGAAGATGCGACCACACTTATACTCATCGTCTACGTAGATAGTAGTGCATACCTTATTCTCGTCGACATACTCAATCTTAATCTCCACAGGGTCTATGTCGGCAAAGCCCTTGTTAGCCTCTGGCGAGCCGAAGATAGCCACGAAGAGGACGAACATCCAGTGAGCTGAGATACCAGCGACAAGACCACCGACTGTATGCGCAAGGATAGCCTTAGAGGTGAGCTTACGATAGCCAAGAGCATCGAGCATAGCGGTGTGAGTAGAGAGGTAGCCACTCCAGCACATACCGATGGCAGTAAACACGGCGATAGCATTACCATCAGCCCAGCCCTGCTCTACGAAGCCAGGAACAAGACCCAACGCTGCGCCCACAGCACCAAGAGCGGTGATAGGGAAGGCAACGAGGTGTGGATCGCCGAAGCCGAAGAGCCAATCGAAGATGAAGTTGATCTGACCTGCAGCCCATGGCAAGAAGCCGACACCCTCGTAAGCGGCACCTGAGTAGCCCTCAGCACCAGGGCCGAAGGTGAGAATCATCACCAAGGTAGAGATAATCAACACGCCAGGGATGATTGAGAGACCTACGTCAACACCGGTCTTACCGCCATCGAGCAACGAGTTAAGGATACGGGTAAACATAGATGTCTCCTTAACCTGCTGCTCCTCCTGCTGATCCTGCTCCTCGATAATCTCAGCCATCTCCTCCTTGAAGTTAGGATGAACCTTAAGGATGAAGCGCTGCATAAGACGTGTAGATACAATACAACCGACAAAGGCACCAAACAAACCGATGAATGGCTCAGCATAGAAGCCGTTACTTACCATGAAGACGATAACCAACAGACCCATACCGAAGGCGGTACCGAAGTTGGTGAGCGAGATAAGCTGATACTTCTTAAAGAAAGAGCTGAAGCGCTTATCCTTAGAAAGTGAGATGATCGCTGGGTTGTCCGAGAGGAAGGTCATCACAGCACCCAAAGAGGCCACACCTGGAAGGTTGAACAATGGCTTCATCAATGGACGCAAGATACGCTCCAACAAGGCAACAACGCCAAACTCAACGAAGATACGACCCAAAGCACCCGTAATAACACAGATTGCCATGAGGTAGAACACCGTGTTGAGCAATAGATCATGAGCGGTCTTCATGATGGTGTTCAACATATTGGGCAGACCCATGACTGAGCCAATACCACCAAAGAGACCGATAACTATGAGCAGGCAGACGACACCCGCACCATACTTACGCATTTTGTTCTCTGAACTCATAAAATATTATTTATTAGTAGTTTATACTTATCGCTTGTTAGAGACCTTGTCGATGAGCTTTGTCACAGCCTGCATAACGTCGATGCGCCATGTAAGACCCACGGTGAGGTATGAGCCCTTGCCGAGAGCTGTGCCGTCAACATTGGTGTTCATGCCGAAGTTATAGGCATAGGCTGCGTGAAGACGCACATCGCGGTTGCCCTTGCCACCCATAGGATAGTACTCAACGCCACCACCTACGCGTGTAATCTCAGTGCCTGGGATAAGACCCGAAGCCGAGATAGCGCTATCGCCAATCTTGTCGTAGGTAGCCTTGGCGAAGATGTTCACGCGGTCAGCCACGAGGTATGAGAACTCACCCATGATTGAGAAGTTATCGAAAAGAAGATCCTTGACCTTTGGACCACGGCTCATAAGGTCTACCTGGAGGGTAGCATCGCCAAACTTGAACTGGTTACCAAGGGCAAGATATTTATCGTACTTACCAGGGGCATACTGCATGAAGTTGAGCGAGTAGAGCGCTGTATAGCAACCATGCGTACCACTCCAATAGAGGTTGTATGCGTAGAGGTCTACAGATGAGTTTGTGGTGTCGTATGGGCTCTGGCACGCCTGGAAGAGGATAGTGTCGTTACCCGCGTTTGTGGTATATGCCACGCTTGCACCAATCTGATAGCAGTTTACGTTGTGCCAGAACTCCGAGCAGAAGTAGAGGTCCATAGGTGCGCGGTCGTACTCCCAGCCACCAATCATGAGCACCTGCTTACCTGCCGAGATTGCCCAGTTTGCAGTAGGCTTATATGTGAGCGTAAGCCAGTCGGTGTTCTGCGCGAACTCGTCAAATGAGTTTGCGCGATTAAAGCGCTGACGCCATGAGTATGAGAACTTCGACGATATCTGACCATCGAGACGAAGGTTGAAGTAACGCACCTTGAAGCCTGAGCCTGCATCGCTATGCACACCCGCGACTGCTTGATTGAGGTAGTCGAAGCGAGCCTCGATGCCCACCTTAAAGATCTCGTTATCGCGCTCATAGCCAGACTGTGCCTGTGCCTTATCGAAAGTGAAGAGCGCCACAAAAAGGGCAACACCCTTGAGTAGAGTAGTAAAAGTTTTCTTCATAATGAATGGATTAATTGCGCAAATATAAGAAAAAAAGGTGAAAAGCGATGAGTTACGGTGGGTTAAAATGGGGTACGATGGGTTAAAATGCGATTGCCGCTATCATATTCTCCCATAGAAACTCATATTAACCCGTCAGAACCCACAATAAACAATGAACGCCATACTAATTCCGAAAAAAATTACTATCTTTGTCCGATTATTGACTATAACTAAAACACAGATATATTATGATGGAACTCAGCGAACAGGAAGTGTTGCGCCGCCAATCGCTTAAGGCATTGCGCGAGATGGGCATAAACCCATATCCAGCAGCACGTTACGAAGTTAACGCCACAGCACGCGAGATTGCCGAGCAGTTCGACCCCGAGAAGGGTAACTTCCAAGAGGTGTCGATTGCCGGTCGTATCATGAGCCGACGTATCATGGGCTCGGCATCATTCTTCGAGTTGCAGGACTCAACAGGTCGTATTCAGGTATATATTCGTCGCGACGACATATGCCCTGAGGGTGACCCAACACTCTATAACACAGTGTTTAAGAAGCTCCTCGACATCGGCGACTTCATCGGCGTAGAGGGTTTCGCCTTCCACACCAACACTGGCGAGTTGTCGGTACACTGCCGCAAGTTTACAGTGCTCTCAAAGTCAGTACGCCCACTCCCAGTTGTTAAGCAGAAGGATGGTCAGATGTTCGACGCCTTGACCGACCCTGAGGTGCGCTATCGTCAGCGCTACCTCGACTTGGTGGTTAACCCACACGTCAAGGATACCTTCGTGAAGCGCGCGAAGATAATGCAGACCATGCGCGACTTCTTCAACGAGCGCGGATACCTCGAGGTGGAGACACCTATCTTACAGCCTATCCCTGGTGGTGCTGCAGCACGTCCATTCATCACCCACCACAACGCCCTCGACATCGACTTCTACATGCGAATAGCTACGGAGCTATACTTGAAGCGTCTCATCGTGGGTGGCTTCGACGGCGTCTACGAGTTCGGCAAGAACTTCCGTAACGAGGGTATGGATCGTACGCACAACCCTGAGTTCACATGTATGGAGATATACGTTGCATACAAGGACTATATCTGGATGCAGGAGTTCACGGAGCAGATGTTGGAGCGTGTGGCAATGGCTGTAAACGGCACTACGGATGTTGTCCTCGACGGTCGTACAATATCGTTCAAGGCACCTTTCCGCCGCGTGACGATGACCGACGCCATCAAGGAGAAGACAGGCTACGACATCACAGGTCAGTCGGAGGAGCAGCTACGCGAGGCATGCAAGCGTCTCAACGTGGAGATTGACGACACTATGGGTAAGGGTAAGCTTATCGACGCCATCTTCGGTCAGTACTGCGAAGAGCACCTCGTGCAGCCTACATTCGTTACGGACTACCCTATCGAGATGTCACCACTATGTAAGCGCCACCGCGACAACGAGGAGCTCACCGAGCGTTTCGAGTTGTTCGTAAACGGTAAGGAGCTATGTAACGCATACTCAGAGCTTAACGACCCTATCGACCAGCTTGAGCGTTTCCAGGAGCAGATGCGTCTATCGGAGAAGGGTGACGACGAGGCGATGACCATCGATATGGACTTCGTACGCGCACTTGAGTATGGTATGCCATCATGCTCAGGTATGGGTATCGGTATCGACCGCCTCACCATGTTCATGACAGGCGAGACATCTATCCAGGATGTGTTGTTCTTCCCAACAATGCGCCCTGAGAAGAAGGTTGTTGCCGACGCTGAGGAGGTATATACCGAGGCAGGCATTCCTCAGGAGTGGGTTGCCGTAGTGCAGAAGATGGGCTACATAACCCTTGAGGCATTCGAGAACACTGCAAAGACAGGTGGCATGAAGCTCTTCAACGACCTATGCGGCTTCAACAAGAAGAACAAGCTCGGTCTTGCAACTGCCGAGATCAAGGCGTGGATTGAGTCTAAAAAGGAGTAATTACTAAAAGAGATATGATTATGAGAAAGAGTATCGTAGCAGGTAACTGGAAGATGAATACACTCCCACAGGAGGGTGTCGAGTTGGCTAAGGGTGTGGCAGCTGGTCGCAAGGATGTTTGCGACTGCGTGGAGATTATCGTATGTCCTCCATTCACACATATCGCACAGGTTGTAGAGGCAGTAAAGGGTGCTAATGTGGCAGTGGGCGCTCAGGATTGCGCAACAGAGGTTAAGGGTGCATACACTGGCGAGGTATCGGCAGAGATGATTGCAGCACTCGGTTGCAAGTATGTTATCCTCGGTCACTCTGAGCGTCGTCAGTACTATGGCGAGACCTCAGAGACCTTGAACAAGAAGATGGCACGCGCCTATGAGAACAACCTCGTGCCTATCTACTGCGTGGGTGAGAACCTTGAGGAGCGCGAGGCAGGTCGCCACTTCGAGGTGTGCAAACAGCAGATCGAGGAGGTGGTATTCAACCTCTCGGATGAGCAGTTCGCAAAGCTCGTCATCGCCTATGAGCCAGTATGGGCTATCGGCACTGGCAAGACAGCAACCGCAGAGCAGGCAGAGGAGATCCACGCCTATATCCGCGAGGTGTTGCGCTCGAAGTTCGGCGCTGCTGCTGAGGAGTGCTCAATCCTCTATGGTGGCTCATGCAAGCCATCTAACGCACAGGAGATCTTCTCTAAGGAGAATGTCGACGGCGGTCTTATTGGTGGTGCAGCACTCAAAGCTGAGGACTTCCTCGCAATCGGCAAGGCGTTCTAAGCAGTTACATCATAGACAAGAACAAGGGCTCATTCGGTTGAATGAGCCCTTGTTTTTAATTAGTAATTAGTAATTACTCACTACTCAGTAACAACTGTCACAACTGTCACAACTGTCACACCTATCACACCCCTGTTACTGTGTGACACCTGTGACACCTGTTACTCATGTTACTCGCGTTACAACCCATACACAACAAAAAATGTAAAATAATTGAAAAATTATTGTTAAAATACTTGACAACGGCTCCTAAATGTTGTATCTTTGTAGCGTAACACGACATCATAGTCTGCGTCCGTTGGCGCTAAATCCCTGACAACTACCACATAGCATACTACACATATAGTAATACACTGACCCACATATAGATATAAATATATATGGGTAGGGAGAGCGTATACTATACTCAGCAAGCTAACCACACTATCTTACT
>JAZSBD010000042.1:0-28871 GCA_045602255.1 Alistipes sp. | reverse complement strand
AACAAAGACGATGTCACCAAGCTGTGACTGAGCATAATCGGTAATGCCGATAACGGCAACATCACCCTCTACACGGCACCACTCGTGGTCGTTAGAGTACTTCAAATTAGCAGGTACATTAGCCATAATTCAAGTAGTATTAAATTGTTGTTTATAGTTTCGTTTGCGAGTTATTACACTTTTGCAACCACAAATATATATTTTTTTTGTGGGACAGAAAAATTTTAAGCTACTTTTTTCACTTTTTATGACTGAGCACAAACTCCACCTCCTTGAAGGCATACTCACGAACTATGCCATCCTCATGCTCCAAGCGTAGCTCACCCGAGGCACGCACGCCACGCAGCGTAGCCCTAAACCTCTCACCCGAAGCATAGGCGTAGGTATGCTCCTCGTCGAGATGATACATCTGCTCCCTATATCGCTGCTCAACAAGGCTTTTATCACCCTCACGTAACACCTCAAACCAGCTGCCGAGATGCGACATGAGTCGTTCAACAACCTCTCTACGCTCGAACTTTTCGCCACGCTCCAACGCCATAGATGTAGGGTTGGGAATATCAGCAGGGAAGAGAAGCTGGTTGACATTTATGCCCATACCCACAATCGTACGGCTCAGCTTATCGCCCATGAGCGAGTGCTCGATGAGTATTCCAACGAGCTTATTATCACCCACATATATATCGTTTGTCCACTTTATGCGACACTCAATGCCATAGTCGCGCATGGTATCAACAAGCGCCAGGGCGGCGACCTCCGAGAGTAGGAACTGCTCGACAATAGGTAAGAATGTTGGCTCCAAAACTACCGAGAGGGTTATATTCTCGCCCTCGGTGCTATGCCACGTATGCCCCCTCTGTCCGCGCCCTGCCGTCTGGTACTCTGCCCACACGACATCCATATGTCGCAACCCTTCGCTACGCGCATCGTCGTTGGTAGATGTGGTATGCTCCTTATAGTATATCATAGTTATCGTTGTAAATAGCCCTCAAAGATAACACTTTTAACTTTATTTTGTTATCTTTGCACATTATATATAAACATAGTAAGTCATGCAGTTTAGAAATCTAATTATAGCTATCATGACCACAGGTGCAATCGTGGCGTGTGGTGGCGAGCAGAAGAGCTCTGCAAAGAGTGACAATAATAGCACAACACAAACTAAAACGGCAACTGAGAGTGCTACGACGCAGCAGAGCAAGCCAGAGGTTGTAACACCTAAATACTGGAGCTATCGCATCGTTGCCGAGTACCCACACTCTACGGCAAGCTACACCCAGGGATTGCAGTATGTCGATGGCGTTATGTGGGAGAGCACAGGTCAGTATGGCGAGTCGCAGCTACAGACCGTAGATATCGCCACAGGTGCGGTGACACCCATACACAAGCTCTCGGATAAGCAATTTGGCGAGGGCATAACTCACTTCCAAGATAAGATATATCAACTTACATGGCTCAACGAGGAGGCGAATATCTACGACGCCAACGGCAACTGGCTAAGGAGCATACCCTACAAGGGTGAGGGCTGGGGCATAACCACCGATGGCGAGAAGCTGTATATGTCGAATGGTTCATCAAATATCAATATCGTTGATCCCGAGACCCTTGAGCGTAAGAAGACGATTAACGTGAAGTATGGCAAGCGACCACAACAATATCTCAACGAGTTAGAGTGGATTGATGGCAAGATATGGGCTAATATCTACACCTACAACGAGGATAAGATTGTTGTTATCAACCCATCAACAGGCGCTGTAGAGGCATATCTCGACCTGCGCTCGCTGCGCAATACTCAGCATAGCAATATGGATGCAGATGTGCTTAACGGCATCGCCTACGACCCTGCCACAGGTCATATCTTCGTTACGGGCAAGTGCTGGAATAAGCTCTTCGAGATTGAGGTAATAAAGTAAATTGCAACCGATTATGAACAATATAGAGCAGCGCCTAAGAGAACTTCTCGAGCGACATATCCTCATCAAGGACTCAGCCATAGGCACCAACCTTATAGGTAACCGCCGCGACATACTTCCCGACACGCTCTCCGTTAGCGAGCGCGAGAAGGTGGTTGCACTATACGAGGCATCCATCAATGCAGGAGCTAACATTCTCACCTCAAACACCTTCCTCTCCGACCCTCTATCGCTCGCATCGTGCCATATAGAGACCCCTTCGGAGGAGATTGTTAAGGCGGCTATGGAGGCGATGAAGGAGGCGAGGGAGGCGAGCGGCAAGGAGGTATTCCTCGCCGGCTCGATAGGTCCCTCAACACGCAACATATCACTTGCCATAGACCTCACCGAGGAGGAGCTACGCGCCTCATATCGACGACTCATCGAGGCACTACACAGCAATGGTGCCGAGATCTTCCTCATCGAGAGCATCACCGACGTGCGCAACGCCGAGATTGCCGCTGAGCTATGCCGCGAGATAGCCCCTGAGACACCTATAATCTTCTCGGCAACACTATCGAAGATTGGAGGACTGCTCAGCTCTGGTCGCTCCGTAGAGAAGTTCGTGGAGGATGTAACTAAATACAACCCCTTTGCCATAGGCTTCAACTGCTCACATGGTGTAAAGGGCATGGTAGATAACATTGAGCTTCTTACGCGCTTCACCACACTGCCTACTTATTGCGCACCCTCAGCGGGTATTCCCGATGCTAAGGGTAAATACCCTGAGACGGCAAAGAAGCATACGGAGACCCTACGAATAGCCGCCGAGCGTGGATTGCTCAGTATCGTTGGTGGCTGCTGCGGCACTACCCCCGACTATACGCGTAGCGTAGCGCAGATGGCACGCCACTATAAACCTCGTAAAGCATAGATTATGAATAGCATAGAGTTACGTCGCGCACTACACCGCCACCCCGAACTATCGTTCGAGGAGCATGCCACACAGCGTCTTATTATGGATGCTCTCACCGCCGAGGGTATCGCCTGCCGTCCTATTGCCACTACAGGTGTTATGGCAACTATCGAGGGTAAGCGTGGCAACATACGTCGTGCCGTGGTGCTTCGCGCCGACATCGACGCGCTGCCCATCAAGGAGCTTAACGATGTGGAATATCGCTCATGCAACGAGGGCGTTATGCACGCCTGTGGCCATGATATGCACGCCGCTATTCTCTATGGTGTGTTGTGCGACCTTAGCCGCGAGCGCGACTTTGAGGGTACGCTCATCGGCATCTTCCAGCCCGGCGAGGAGCTTAACCCCGGAGGAGCTATCAAGGTGTTGGAGGAGAAGCCCTTCGAGGGCTACGATGTAGCTGCCGTCATTGGCGAGCATGTCGATGCACGCTTGGAGGTGGGCGAGATAGGCATCTGCCCCGGTCGCTTCATGGCATCGAACGACGAGATACGCATATACATAAGTGGCAAGGGTGGTCATGCAGCACGTCGCCACGAGGTTAACGACACGGTGACGGCTATGGCAGATATGGTGATGCGCACAACGGCACTCAATACCCCCGACGGTGTAGTCTCCATAGGTCGCATTATCGCCGATGGTGCTACTAATGTAATCCCCGACAAGAGCAGTGCCGAGGGTACTATGCGCACCTTCTCTGAGGAGCTTCGTGAACGCATATATAGCCACCTACATGGCAATGCAAAGATTGTAGCAGACAAATATGGTGTGACGGTAGATGTAGATATAAACAGGGGATACCCATGCGTTATCAACGACATGATGCTATCCTACGAGGCGATGATTGTTGCTACGGATGAGGGTATCACCGTGCGTGAGCTACAGCCTATGACTACCGCTGAGGACTTCGGGCACTATACCGAGCGCTACCCCTCGCTCTTCTATCGCTTAGGCGTTGGCAAGAGTGCAGGAGGCTCACACACTGCGACATTCCTCCCCGACGAGGGGGCTATTGCCGTTGGTGAGCGTATGATGCGTCGCATAGCGCTCCACATACTTAACAAGTAACCGACAATGGGAAAGAAGAAGACAAAAAGGGGTAACAACCGCGATGAGCGTGCTTCGTTCATCGTCGATATGTTCCGCGAGTTCCCCGATAATAGGTTCTCGCTTAAGCACCTCGCCGCTGCCTCAGGAGGCGCCGACAGGGATGGTCGCACGATGACCTTTGCCATCATACGCCAGCTTATCGACGAGGGCTTTGTTGAGGAGGTTGCGCGCAGCAAGTATCGACTATCGCGCTCGGCAATGCCACGCCTTGAAGGTGTTGTAGCGAGTGCTACGCCTGGTGCGCTCTATGTTCATGTCGAGGAGCTTGAGAGCGATATTTATGTATCGCGTCGCAATGGCGGAGGTGCGTTGGATGGCGACAGAGTGCAGATTGTCGTTGTTCGTAAGTCGCGCGACGGCGAGCTTGAGGGAAGCATCGTTGCTGTGACGGAGCGTAGTCGCAAACCATATATAGGCACAGCACAACTGACCACAAACTCTATATTCGTAACCCCCGATAGCCGCCGTCTTGGCATAGACATATACCTGCCACGCAAGGCATATCCCCAGGTGGAGGATGGCGATAAGCTCTCGGTGCGCGTCATCGACTGGCCTGAGGGTGAACGACTACCCCATGGCGAGCTTGTGGAGCGTCTGGGCAAGGCGGGCGAGAACGACACAGAGATGCACGCCATACTCGCCGAGTTCGACCTTCCGTACCACTTCGAGAAGGATGTCATACGCGCTGCCGAGCGTATCGAGGGCGAGATAACCCGCGAGGAGATTGCCAGACGCCGCGATATGCGCGACCGCACAACATTTACCATCGACCCTGCCGACGCTAAGGACTTCGACGACGCACTATCGCTCACGAAACTTCAGGATGGCGTATGGGAGATAGGCGTACATATTGCCGATGTGACACACTACGTAACACCTGGCTCAGTTGTAGATAACGAGGCTGTTGAGCGCGCCACGTCTGTATATCTTGTCGATCGCACCGTGCCCATGCTCCCAGAGCGTCTATGCAACGAGCTATGCTCGCTACGCCCTCACGAGGATAAGCTATGCTTCTCGGCGGTATTTACGATGAACGACAATGCCGAGATTATCGACGAGTGGTTTGGTCGCACCGTGATACACTCCGACCGTCGCTTTGCCTATGAGGAGGCACAGGCAGTCATTGAGAGGGGTGATGGAGATTTTAAGGACGAGATACTCACCCTCAATCGCCTTGCCCAGGAGCTACGCAAGGAGCGCTTCAAACATGGCGCCATAGCCTTTGAAAGAGATGAGGTGCGTTTCAATCTTGATGAGAAGGGTGCGCCTATAGGCGTCTATACCAAAGTTCAGAAGGAGGCAAACCAACTTATCGAGGAGTTCATGCTGCTTGCCAACCGCCGTGTTGCAGAGTTCTGCGCCCACCGCATTGTAAATGGTCGTCGTGTGCCACGCCCCATGGTCTTCCGCGTGCATGACGAGCCCTCCGAGGATAAGCTCACACGCTTCCGCGACTTCGCACTACGCTTTGGTCACTACTTCAAGGCGCAGAAGGGTCGCGCCATAGCCAAGGAGATGAACAAGCTGCTGGGAAGTATCGCCGGCAGTGCCGAGGCAAATGCCATAACAACCCTCGCCGTACGCAGCATGGCAAAGGCTGTATATACCACCGACAACATAGGTCACTACGGCTTGGCATTCCCATACTATACGCACTTCACCTCGCCCATACGCCGCTATCCCGATATGATGGTACACCGACTACTTGCCGACTACCTCGCGGGAGAGAAGCGCGCCGATAAGAAGTACCTGGAGAGCATGGCAGTGCACTCTACCGAGCGCGAGATCCTCGCCTCGGAGGCCGAGCGTGCAAGCATAAAGTATAAGATGGCGGAGTTCATGAAGGATCGCATCGGCGAGGAGTTCGATGGCGTAATCTCAGGCATGACAGAGTGGGGTGTATATGTAGAGTTGAACGACACACATGTCGAGGGCATGGCATTCCTAAGAGATATTGACGATGACGACTACTACCGCTTCGACGAGGCACGATACGAGGTTGTGGGTCGCTCGTCGGGCATACGCCTAACGCTTGGCACACCTGTTCGCATCCGCGTCAAGGGCGTGGACATGAATCGCCGAACACTTGACTTTAAGTTATTGTTAAACAAGAGATAATAACTATGAACAACATTAATATAGAGGCTATCTTAGAGAAGGCACTGGAGCGTGAGAACCTCACACGCGAGGAGGCATATGCCCTCTACGACCATGCGCCTATACATCAGCTTGCCAGCATCGCCGACACGTTACGCCGTCAGGTGGTTGCCGACCCCACGGTGGTGACATGGCAGATAGATCGCAATGTGAACATCACGAACGTTTGTAAGTCGGGGTGTCGCTTCTGCAACTTCCACTGCAAGCCCCACCAGACGGAGCAGGCATACATAACCACCATAGCGGAGTATCGCAAAAAGATTGACGAGGCGCTAAAGCTCGGTGCCGACCAGCTACTTCTTCAGGGCGGTCTACACCCTCGCCTCGGCATAGAGTTCTACGAGACGCTATTTAGACAGCTCAAGAAGGAGTATCCTAAGCTGAAGCTCAACGCCTTAGGAGCCCCCGAGGTGGCGCACATCGCCGCCCTCAGCGAGATAAGCACCATGGAGACCCTGCAGCGCCTCAAGGCTGCCGGCTTGGACTCGCTGCCAGGTGCTGGTGCTGAGATACTTAGTGAGGATGTCCGCAAGCGCATATCGCCCGCCAAGCCTACAGCGCGCGAGTGGGTGATGGTGATGCACGAGGCACATCAACTCGACATATCAACCACCGCGACCATGATGTATGGTCACGTTGAGACACCTCATCAGCGCATCGACCACCTCATCACCATCCGCGACCTGCAGGCTCATAAGCCAGAGGGCGCGCGTGGCTTCACAGCCTTCATACCCTGGGTATTCTGCCCTAAGGGAACGGAGCTCGAGAAGGAGGGCATAGCACCACGCTTCTCGGCAACGGAGTATATACGCATCATCGCCCTTAGCCGTATCATACTCAACAACATAACCAACATCCAGGCATCATGGCTCACTGTGGGCAAGGAGGTTGCGCAGCTGGCCCTTAAGAGTGGCGCTAACGACATGGGCTCGATAATGATTGAGGAGAATGTGGTGTCGTCGGCAGGGGCTACCACCCGCTTCGATAAGGAGGCGATGCAGGATACGATACGCCGCGCGGGCTTCACGCCACGACTTCGCGACCAGCAATACAACTACCGCGAATTATAAATGGGATGTTCTTTAAATTAGTAAATATGTTTGCGTTGTCTCGGGAAATCTCCTCGAAATACTCTTCAAAATCATCGCAACCTAATTTATAGAACCTCCCAAATATGTAAAAAAAGTGTGAATATGTTTCTGATTCACACTTTTTTTGTATATTTGTGATACTAAAAACTATTAACCGACACAAACCATGCAACTAAAGCCTAATACCACGCTTCAGGGTGGTCGCTATCGCATTGTCGATGCCATTGGTAATGGCGGCTTCGGCATCACCTATATCGCAGAGCAGACGCTCGCAGGACGTAATGTCTGCATCAAGGAGTTCTTCCCAAAGGAGTTTTATAATCGTGATGAGGACTCGTCACACGTATCTCTCGGCTCATTGGGTAGCGCAGAAAATATGGATGCCTACAAGGCTAAATTCATGAAGGAGGCGAAGACCATCGCACGCCTCGACCATCCAAACATCATCCATATCCACGATGTCTTCGAGGAGAACAACACGGCGTACTATGTTATGGAGTTCATCGCTGGTGAGTCTCTCAACGACATTGTCAAGAGACGCGGTGCTCTTCCAGAGGCTGAGGCTATTGGCTACATACGCGAGGTTGCTGCAGCATTGGAGCATATCCACGACCAGAGCATCATGCACCTCGACATCAAGCCTGCCAACATCATGATTCGCAAGCGAGATAACCGTGCCATCCTCATCGACTTTGGTCTCTCTAAGCAGTACGACACGGCGGGTAACCAGACAAGCTCTACGCCTGTGGGCATCAGCGCTGGCTATGCCCCTATGGAGCAGTACCAGCAGGGTGGTGTTAACGAGTTCTCGCCCGAGACCGACATCTACTCGTTGGGCGCTACGCTCTACTACCTTGTCACTGGTAAGGTACCACCACAGGCTGCCACCATCGTAGACGAGGGTCTTCCTGTGTTGCCAGCATCGCTATCAATGGCTGTCTGCAACACTATCGAGCGCGCCATGGAGATTCAGCGCAGACGCCGTCCTCACTCTATCAAGGAGTTCTTGGCGCTGTTGGACGATAATAACATCTCTGCCCCAACACCCGGCGTAGCAGCTGCGGCAGCTGCGGCACCTACCCCCGCATTTGTTGCACCACAGGCAGCACCTTCAGTGCCCAGCAACGAAGATGAGGCAACAGTGATAAATAGCCAGAGCACACCCCCAACCCCTACTCCTGCCGCAAGTGAGCCTCAGCAGCCAAAGCCCGCGCCAAAGCAGACTCAGCAGACACCATCGAAGCCTAAGAGCAAGAGAGGTGGCTTGCTATGGGTTATCATTGGACTACTCCTTCTTGGTGGCGGTGGCTACCTTATCTACGATGCTACGACATCGAATCACTCGGAGGAGTATAACGATGAGCCAGAAACCCTAATTGAGCTTTCTGAAGCAATGTATAAGGCTGCTAAAAACATGGATGCCGAAAGATTTATGAGGTATTGGGACGCTTCTGAGGAACAAGGTCGAAAGGCCGAAGTAATGGGTGATGAGGAGACTCTAATGGAATATTATGAATGGTGTGATAAAAACCCAGAGAAACTACGCATCATTCTTGAATACTACAAGTGTCTTCAAAACGGATATTCATACGGAAATTACAATGAGTACGGAGGCTACTATGATGATTACGAGTACTATGATGATTACGAGTACTACGATGACTACGGATACAAAGCGGAGGCTGTTATGGAGTGTGAATAGCAGAATATCGTAATTAATAGGCTAAGTGACCAGGCTCCCCCTGGTCACTTATCTTATATATAGGTGCAAAGTTTATATCAACTTTTTAGTTTTCAGAATTTTTACTATCTTTGCCCCGATAAACAAACACTTGATGAGAATTAAGAGTCAATACAAGGTGCGCGAGATGGCCGGCGAGTATGTGGTCATCATGCAGGGTCAGTTAGGAAGCAACCTTACGAAGATAATATCGCTGAACGAGAGTGCGTTATATCTATGGCGCGCAATCGAGGGCAAGGAGTTCAACGAGGTGACCATCACCAACCTCCTCGCCGAGCACTACGGCATCGATAGCGAGGTGGCACAACGCGATGCCATGCACTGGATTGACCGCCTCGAGGAGTGTGGTCTTGTGGAGGAGTAGCTAAGGAGTCGACACAGAGATATGAAGCAGCGAAGGGGGATATATGCATTATTGCTTGCGGTGATATACATCACAGCAACATCGCTATCATCCATATCGCTACTAACGTGTGACCACCACCATCATCATCACCACCAAACGGAGTGTTGCAAGAGCGATTGCCACTGCAACCACACGACACTCAGCGCAAAGTGCTGCGACCACGAGCACCCCATCTTAGGTGAGCATCACACCGACTATATCAAGAACAATGAGCGAGGCGACTCATCGTCATCGCTACTGCTCGCAACACTTCTCACGCCAACCCTCATCACCGAGCAATTCAACTATGAGGCATGGGTAAAGCAGACGACAATCTCCCAATATGTTGGCAATGAAGCCGTGCCGCTCATGGCGGCACTACACCAGACTAAGACTCTGCGTGCTCCCCCTGCTTTGGTCTAAAAGGGTATGCCCCGTGGCGTACCTGCTTGCGCTATCCATATATGTGCAATACCCATTGCACAAAGTTTCATTAAGACCAAAGCTATCAAAATGAGAAAATCAATATTTATCACCCTTGTGGCACTGCTCGCAATACCTGTAATGGCAGTGGCACAGCGAACAGTGACGGGTAAGGTAGTGGATGCCGACACCCAGGAGCCCCTTATCGGCGCATCGCTCTACTGGAAGAATACCACAGCAGGTGCAAGCACCACGGCTGACGGCACATTCTCGATCAAGCGCGTTAGCGGCTTCGACACACTCGTTGTCGACTATCTCGGCTATGAGATTGCGGAGCAGGATATGAGCGACAAGAGCGTAAACCAGATAACAATACACCTTAAGTCCTCAGCGACGGGCATCGACGAGGTTGTTGTCGAGGGTATGCAGCGTGGCAACTATGCAAAGTCGAGCGGCATAACACGCAACGAGCAAATATCGTTCGCCGGACTTTGCAAGATGGCTTGTTGCTCGCTTGCCGAGTCGTTCGAGAACTCAGCATCAGTCACCGTGGGCTATAGCGACGCTATCTCAGGTGCGCGACAGATTAAGATGCTCGGCTTGGCAGGTACCTACACACAGATTCTCGACGAGAACCGCCCTATCATGCAGGGCGCGGGTGCCGCCTACGGTCTTAGCTACACACCAGGTATGTGGCTAAACTCTATCCAGGTATCTAAGGGCGTGGCATCGGTAACTGCGGGTCACGAGGCTATCACAGGTCAGATCAACCTCGAGCACCGCAAGCCTACTGACGATGAGCGCCTATTCCTCAACCTCTACTTCGACTCGGAGCTTCGTCCTGAGATTAACCTATCGTCAGCCATCCCATTGACCCCAGATAAGAGTCTTTCAACCGTTATCATGCTTCACGGCTCTATGCACCCAATGTCGCACGACGACAATGGCGACTCGTTTGTCGATATGCCTAAGTCGCACCAGATAAACGTGGCTAACAAGTGGTTGTGGCAGACTCCTGAGGGTATTCAGCTACGCTGGGGATGGAAGTACCTTATGGAGAACCGCCTCGGTGGTCAGCATGGCTATAAGAAGGATATGTACGAGCAGATGGTTAGCGACCCTCTCAACAACCTCTATGGCTCGAATATCCACAACCAGAATATCAACGCATACGTCAAGCTCGGTCTGCCTATAGGTCCTGAGCGCACCTTCACGGGCGACCCTAACGACGCGGTGCAGAATAACTTCGCGATGATTCTCGACTACGACAACTACCTGACGGACTCATACTTCGGTATCAACACCGTGGATGTCAGGGAGAATACCTTCCGCTTTAACGCCACATACGCCCACTACTTCACCCAGCGCTCGTCGCTAAATGCTGGTGCTTCGGTATATGCGCGCATGATGAACAACGACTACATACAGCAGCGTGTTAACAATGGCGCTATCGAGTCGGCATGGAATCTTCAGGGTCAGTCATCAGTAATCGAGCCAGGCATCTTTGCCGAATATACCTACAATATTGAGGAGAAGTTCTCATTGGTAGTAGGTGTTCGTGGCGACTACTCGATAGTAAACAACTACTATGTGGCAGGCGTTAAGAATACTCCTCTTATCACCCCACGCTCACATATCAGGTGGAACATCACCCCACGTACCACACTTCGTGCTTCGGCAGGTATGGGCTACCGTCGTCAGAACCTCGTGACGGACAATATCTGGATGATGACCACCTCGCGTGACATCATCACCACAGGGCTTGACAACGATATGGAGGCAGCCCTTACGGCAGGTGGTAGCCTCTCGCAGTCGTTCCGCCTTGCGGGCGACGACCAGGCGACAATCAGCTTCGACTACTTCCGCACGCAGTTCTTCAACACCGTAATCTTCGACCAGGAGACTGCGAACAACACGATTGCTATATACAATAGCGGCGAGCGTTCGTTTACGGATAACTACCAGGTAGACTTCAACTGGACACCATTCCGTGGCTTCGACCTCTTTGCTACGTTCCGCTATACCAACGCCAAGATGACGCTCGAGCGCGAGAATGGCGAGAAGTACCTCGTGGAGCGCCCACTAACATCGCGCTACAAGGGTCTTATCAACATCCAGTATGCCGTGCGTCGCTGGATATTCGACGTCACAGCACAGCTCAATGGTCCTATGCGCCTACCAGAGCTTGATGGCAACCTCGCAAAGGCACAGAGCGAACCAACACTCTCGCCTGTATATCCTATGTTCTTCGCACAGGTGAGCTACAAGGTGAGCAACTTTACGGTATATGTCGGCTGCGAGAATATCGGCAACTACAAGCAGCCACACCCCATCGTAGGTGGTGATGCTCCATATGCCGAGGGCTTCAACTCATCGATGGTATGGGGACCTCTGACAGGCATCAAGGGGTATGTGGGCATCCGCCTCAACATATACTAAACCGCCATTACGAGCGTTATATAATTGAGAATAAACAGAATTAAAAATAGATAAGAGTATGAAGAAGATTATTTTGATGTGCCTTGTGGCACTCCTTGGCGTTGGCGCAGCTAATGCACAGAAGCCTAAGAGCGGTGAGAAGAAGACCGTGACCGTTGAGTTTATGACATCTCTCGACTGCGAGGGTTGCGCAAAGAAGATTAACGAGACGCTTCCATATGAGAAGGGCGTGCGCGACGTTAAGATTGACGTGCCTACAAAGGTTGTTACCGTAACCTACGACCCATCGAAGACCAACAACGAGGCTATCATCAAGGCATTCGCAAAGGTGAAGATTAAGGCATCGGTTAAGGAGGGCTGCGCTGGCGGCTGCGACCACAAGCACGAGGCTGAGAAGAGGGAGTGCACCGACGACTGCTGCAAGGGTACTTGCTCAGGTCACGGCCACAACCACAAGCACTAATAGAGCTGTCGCCCAAAGGGCTTAACAACAGATTCAACGACGCCTGCACAATGGCGTCGTTGAGTTTTTTTAACTGCAACTGATAGATTGTTGTGTAGCGCACCCTCTATATATACGAAAATCGTCCAGAGGGACAGATACCGAGACAATTAATTATTAACTAAAATAACTACTAATCATGAAAAAGTTTTTCATCCTTTTGGCTGCCTGCACAGTAGGCTTTATGAACACAACAAACGCAATGACCAATGAGTCAATAGCAACAACCGTCGATAACGATATTGACGAGGAGATATTTAATGAGGTAGCAAAACTAATCGATCAGTATATCTCCAATATGGAGGTATTCGATGAGGCAATGCGTGATGAGTCTATCGACAAGATGTGTGACACACTCGTAGAGTTTGATGACATGACACTATACGAGGCTACTATGTCATACTTATTTACCACCCTCAGCGAGGAGATACCTGGACGCGGCTTTTCGATGGAGCGTTGGGAGGAGTTGTACCATGAGATAGGAGACTGGAAAAAGCGTCTTTTCGAGGGTGATATAACCGAAGATTATGTGGAAGATTGGCTGATAGACTATGCTGTCTTCTGTAGCGAGCTGCCCAAAGATGAGTGTACCTTTGCTACATGTATGATGAGCAAATTCCTTGCGAATATTATGGAAGACGCAGACGAGTTGTAATACAACGATTATAATATAAGGGGGTGTCTAAAAAGTATTTTAGCCATCCCCAATTTTTATCATGAGGTTGAAGAAAAAGATGTAGTTTTAGGCATGCGAAGCCCGAAAAAGCGGAGTTTACTCGACGTAAATGAGCATTTTGAGGGCGAGATAATTTGTTGTCAGAAGGCTGCAGATACAACGCTCGGCAAAAATCCCGACGATGGGCTGTCCTTGGCGTCCTGCTCATTGTCGGGACTTTTTGTTAGCGGCAGTAGAGGTCTGCCTTATCACAACAAAGAACGACTAAATACTCTTTTTATTCAGCCTCTTTCATCTTGTATCTCAATTATAGCTTTTCACCGTATGCTAAGTCACCAGCATCACCAATGCCCGGCACGATATATGACTTTGAGGTAAGTTCCTCATCAACCGCCGCGCACCACAACGTGCACTTCGCAGGCGACACATGACGCTTTACATAGTCGACACCCTGCTCCGAGGCAAAGGCTGCAACAAAGTGGGTATGCTCAGGCTCGCCAGCACGACGCACCAACGCATCGTAAACCAACATTAGTGATGTTCCCGTAGCAAGCATAGGGTCAACAAGGATTAGTGTCTTGCCCGTAAGTGCCGAGGTGGATACATACTCCACATCTACGATGAAGCTACCATCGGGACGCCCCTTGCGATATGCCGACACAAAACCGCTCTCCGCATCATCAAAGTAGTTAAGGAAACCTTGATGGAAGGGCAAGCCTGCACGTAGAATGGTGGCAACAACAATCTTATCGCTGATGCACTCTACAGAAGCAGTGCCGAGAGGAGTATCGACAAGGCGCGTAGTATAGCTTAGCGTCTTAGAAATCTCGTATGCCATAATCTCCGCCACACGCTCCATGTTACGACGAAAACGCATAGAGTCGCGCTGAATCTCCTTGTCGCGCATCTCGGCAAGGAACTTATTGAGAATTGAGTTCTCCTGGTTTAAAATGTGTATCATAGCCGTAAAATTTAGTTAGTCATTATCCACGTCCTAATATAGGAAGTTATTGAAGGGGTAACGCCCTGCGTGTATCTCGCGCACCATGCCATATAGGTCGGAGCGCAGCTTGTCAACACCCGTCTTATCCTTTGCCGAGATAAAGATACATGGTGTGTTTGCCTTGGCTATCCAGCTCTTCTTCAGGTCGTCGAGCGACATATTCTCCTTCGTTGCAGGCGTTAGGTCGTCCTCCTCCTTAGGGGTATATGTGTAGGCATCTATCTTATTGAAGATAAGGAACGTGGGTTTATCACCAGCGCCTATATCCGCAAGTGTCTGCTTCACCACAGCAATCTGGTCCTCGAAGCCTGGGTGCGAAATATCTACAACGTGCAACAAGAGGTCTGCCTCGCGCACCTCGTCGAGCGTCGACTTGAAGGACTCGATAAGCTCGGTAGGGAGCTTACGGATGAAACCTACGGTGTCGGACATGAGGAATGGCAGGTTGTCGAAGACCACCTTACGCACCGTTGTGTCGAGTGTCGCGAAGAGCTTATTCTCGGCGAACACCTCGCTCTTAGAGAGGAGGTTCATCAGCGTCGACTTACCCACATTGGTATAGCCCACAAGCGCCACGCGCACCATCTGACCACGGTTTGAGCGCTGCACGGCCATCTGACGGTCGATCTTCTTAAGATCCTCCTTGAGCTTCGATATGCGGTTGCGCACTATACGGCGGTCGGTCTCGATCTCGCGCTCACCGGCACCACCACGCGTACCTGTGCCACCACGCTGACGCTCGAGGTGGGTCCACATACCCGTAAGGCGTGGATAGAGGTACTCATACTGCGCAAGCTCGACCTGCGTCTTAGCATATGCTGTCTGCGCGCGCGACATGAAGATGTCGAGAATTAGGCGCGTGCGGTCCATGATTTTACATGGCATGGCCTGCTCAATGTTGCGAGTCTGCGCTGGCGATAGCTCATCGTCAAAGATGGCTATATCTATCTCCTGCTCCTTACACCACTCGGCAATCTCCTCGAGCTTACCTGGACCTACGTATATCTTAGATAGGGGTTGTGGCAGACGTTGTGTGAAGCGCTTTACGCTCTTAATGTTCGCTGTCTCCGCCAAAAACTCCAACTCATCCAAGTACTCCTGGGCCGTAGCTGGGTCCTGGCTATCGCGAATGACAGCCACAAGCACAGCACGTGTCTCACGCTCCTCGACGGTTGGGATTGGCTCCTTGCTCTTTCCCTTGGGTTTCTGTATCTCCTCTTTCATCAAATATTCTCAATATGACCTATATGTATAATAAAGGGGGTGCCACAATGAAGCAGCCCCCCTTAATCATCCATGCTAAACTGTTAGTTCTGAAGCTTAAATGCAACAGGCAATACGAACTTCTGCTTTACAGCCTTACCACGCTGCTTACCTGGCTTCCACTTTGGAGACTTCTTAAGCGTTGCAATAGCTGCATCAGCGAGTGACTGGTCTGGTGACTGAAGCACCTTGATACGATCAACCGCACCGCTCTCGTTGATGACGAACTCGATAACAACGTTACCCTGGATACCATTCTCCTGAGCAATCTGTGGATAGCGCAAGTGCTCCATAACCCACTTACGGAACTCAGGAAGACCGCCACCCCTAAAGGTTGCAGGATCCTCCAAGATTGTAAATACGTCGTCCTCGGCTGACTCCTCCTCGACTACCTCGCCCATATCTTCGAAGTCGTCCATGTTAACACTAAACATATCATTTGCATCCTCAGAGAATACCAACTCTGGAGTCTTGATGTTCTCTGCAGTGTTAGACATAATCTTAATCGCATCCTGGATAACAGCAGTCTGAACCTTCTTATTCTCCATCTTAGGCTCCTCCTTCTGCTGATCTGTACGATCAATCTTATCAAGCTCTGTCTCAGCCACCTGTTTTACTGATGGGCTGTATGGCTGGGGCTCGGGCATAGAAGACCATGCAAATGCAAAGCCTGATACAGCAAGCGCTACTATAAGACCTACGGCAAGAAATAACATCTTCTTGTTTTCAAGATCTGCGGCGGGTGATTTTTTTACCTCCATTTATGGTTATTTTTTTAGTTTTTAAATACTTAGCCACTATATGCGCCCACTACACGCATACTAAACTACGCAAAGATATACATTATTTCCGAAAAAAAAGCAATTCACTAAGAAAAATATTTATTTTTTACTATTTTTGTAGTCGGTAAAGTATGGCGACACTATGACAAAGACCACAAAATATATGCTCTATGGAGCCTCTGTTGAGGAGTTAAAGGCTCTGTGCGAGCAACTTGAGTTACCGCGATTTGCTCATAAGCAGATTGCAAAATGGCTATATAGCCGTTTTGTGACCGACATTGACGCCATGACCGACCTCTCGAAGATGGCACGCGAAAGGCTTAAGGAGCATTGCGACTTGGGATTGTCGGCACCCCTTAAAGTGTCAGTGTCCACCGATGGCACAAAGAAGTATTTGTTCCGCACCTCCGAGGGCGAATATATTGAGTCGGCACTTATCCCCGATGGTGAGCGCATGACACTCTGCGTATCGTCACAGGCAGGGTGCAAAATGGGGTGTAAGTTCTGCGCCACAGGACGCATGGGCTTCAGGCACCATCTTCCAGCAACAGAGATTCTTAATCAGATAATATCCATCCCAGAGCGCGACCAGCTCACCAACCTTGTATTTATGGGTATGGGCGAGCCATTAGACAATATAGATAACCTTATGCGCACGCTCGACATCCTCACCTCGGCGTGGGGCATGGCGTGGTCGCCAACACGCATTACGGTATCTACGGCGGGTGTTGCCCGCACCCTACCCCGACTGCTCGACGAGTCGAAGGTGCATATCGCCGTATCGCTGCACAACCCCTTCCCTGAGGAGCGCCGCGAGATTATGCCTATCGAGAACAGCTACTCTATAAAAGAGGTGTGCGACATATTGCGTCGCCACGACTTCACACACCAGCGTCGTGTGTCGTTCGAGTATATCGTCTTGGAGGGTATGAACTGCTCGATGCGACATATCAAGGAGTTATCGCGCCTTTTGGATGGCATCAAGTGTCGCATCAACCTTATCCGCTTCCACAAGATTCCCGACTCGCCATTCTTCTCTCCTGAGTTAGAGAAGATTATCGAGTTTAGAGATACGCTCACGAAGCGAGGCATTCAAACCACACTGCGTGCCTCGCGTGGCGAGGATATCGAGGCTGCGTGTGGACTATTATCAACCGCCGAGAAGAAGTAACCACTATGAAACGACTGCTATTCATACTCGTTGCTACACTCCTTTGTTTCAGTGCCAATGCTCAGAGACATTCAAACGTTGCTGTAGCATACTCTCCCGACCAATCATACTACATCTTGTTAGATTGGAGCGATGGCACGCTGAAGTGGTGCGCAGCATCATACAACGGCCCATACGATGCCCCTTTTGTATGGGTCTATCCTTCGCGCCTAAAGATGGAGACCTCGGCAGGCAATTGGGGCGAGAATGTGAGTAAAGCAAAGGTGAAAAAGTCGAGCCACAAGGAGTATAACGCTGCCGTGGTCAACTTTGGCGACTATAGCGTTGAGCTTCGCGCCTACAACGATGGCGTTGCCTACCGTTTTATCTCAAACATCAAGGGCGACTACACCGTCATAGATGAGTTGGCGGAGTTTGCCTTTTATGAGGAGGCGATGGCGTGGATGCCCTATGTAAACTTTAAGCCCGATGCCACATCAGACTACTCAACACAGTTCTACACCTCGTTTGAGAATACCTACAACTATGTGGCACTCAAGGATATTGATTGGCGCAGGCTCATCTTCACTCCCGCAGTTGTCGAGAGCAATGGTCTCAATGTCTGCATCGTAGAATCCAACCTCGAGGATTACCCAGGTATGTTCCTCTCAAATCGCGATGGCGACGGTGTCATAGATACCGAGTTTGCCACCGTGCCCGACGTTGTGGAGCAGGGCGACTACAATATGTTGCAGGGCGTGGTTAAGTCGCGCAAGCCATATATCGCCGAGTGCTCTGGCGAGCGCACCTTCCCGTGGCGCGGTGTGGTTATAGGCAGCGATGAGGAGTTGGCAAACAGCCGCCTGGTGTGGAACTTGGCAGACGAGTGTCGCATCAAGGATACCTCATGGATAAAGCCTGGCAAGGTAGCCTGGGAGTGGTGGAACGACTGGGGCTTGGAGGGTGTCGATTTTAAGCCTGGTATCAACAACGAGACCTATAAATACTATATCGACTTCGCCTCACGCTACGGCATCGAGTATGTTATCCTTGATGAGGGCTGGAGCGTCAAGGGCGAGGCAGACCTCTATAAGGTAGTCCCCGAGATAGATATTGCTGAGTTGGTTGCCTATGGCAAGGAGCGCGGCGTAGGCATCATCCTCTGGGCAGGCTATTGGGCGCTTAATCGTGATATAGAGGGTCTATGTAAGCACTACTCAGAGATGGGCGTTAAGGGCTGGAAGGTGGACTTTCTCGACCGCGACGACCAGTATATGGTACGCTTCGTCTATGACCTTGCGGAGATAGCGGCAAAATATCACCTTCTTGTTGACTATCACGGTGTTTACAAGCCTACAGGCTTGCAGCGCACCTACCCCAATGCTATCAACTTCGAGGGTGTGCATGGTCTTGAGACGATGAAGTGGCTCGGCAGGGAGCACGACCAGATAACCTACGATGTAACAATTCCGTTTATTCGTGCTGTGGCAGGTCCTATGGACTACACCCCTGGTGCGATGCGCAACACACCACGTGATAAGTATGAGCCTAACTACTCACGCCCTATGAGCCAGGGTACAAGGTGTCATCAGTTAGCAATGTATGTGGTTTACGATCAGCCACTTGCCATGCTCTGCGACTCACCTACGGAGTATGAGAAGGAGCCTGAATATACCAAGTTCCTTGCCGAGATACCAACGGTATGGAGTGCAAAGGATGCAGATGATGGTGTGATTGGCGAGTATATAGTAGTCATTGCCTATGCCGAGGATAACTCGATATACATAGCAGGACTCAATGGTGAAACACCACGCAGTATAATGGCAAGATGGTACTTTACCGACTACGACGCAGAGAGCGTAGAGATATGGATGGATAGCGAGAATGATAGCGCTGACTATAAACACATAAAGCTCACGTGGGAGGAGTATCGTTCGTTGGCACGAAATAACCCCATCGAGATAAAGATGGCGGCGGGCGGTGGCTTCGTACTAAAGTTTACGGGAAAACCCGACCCCATTGGCATAAGAAAAGTACCAAGTTATAGATGAAACTTAAATTAACCATATTTGCACTCTTATTCTCATGCTTGACGCTTTCGGCGCAGGAGAGAGATTATACCGAGTGGGTTGACCCATTTATCGGCACTGCCGACTACTCGGTGACGCACCCAGGCGCTGTTGTGCCTCATGGTATGATGGCCGTTGTGCCCTTTAACGTGACAGGCTCGGAGCTAAACTACTTCGATAAAGATAACCGCTGGTGGAGCGCCCCTTACGACATACGAAATAAGTATAGTGTTGGCTTTGCACATGGTGCGCTGAGTGGTGTCGGCTGCCCTGAGCTGGGTGCTATCATCACTATGGCTACCACAGGCGAGGTTATGCCCGATAGATATGACCACGGCTCGACCTATAAGGACGAGGTGGCAGTACCTGGCTACTATGCCACAACATATAACAAGTTTGCTGTGCGTGCCGAGGCGACAGCCACCGAGCGCGCCTCTATCGAGCGCTACACCTTCACCGAGGGTGGCGAGGCTAACATCATCATCGACTTAGGCACAGCACTATCGAACGAGTCGGGAGCTATGCTACGCAAGGTTAGCGACACCGAGGTTGAGGGTATGCGCCTATTAGGCACCTTCTGCTACACCAACCAAGCCGTATTCCCCGTATATTTCGTAGCGCGCATATCACAAAAAGCGAAGGAGACGGGCTACTGGAAGCTACAACCTGAGATGACAGGTGTGGAGGCCGCATGGTCGGGAGATAGTGGCGAGTATAAACTATACAAAGGTTACGCGCGCGAGATGATGGGTAACGACATCGGCTTCTACTTCTCGTTAGGCGAGGTGGAGGCAGGCACCGAGGTAGAGGTCAAGGTGGGAATATCATACACCTCAATGGAGAATGCTCGCAAGAACCTCGACGCCGAGGTGGGCAAGAGAGGCTTCGACGAGGTGCGCGCCACAGCCCATGACAAGTGGGGCGATGCCCTCGGTCGCATACGCGTGAGTGGTGGCACAGAGGAGGACAAAACCATCTTCTACACAGGACTATATCACTCGTTGTTACACCCTAATATCCTTAGCGACATAAATGGCGAGTACCCAGCAATGGAGAGTGGCGCTACGGGCGTTACGGATGGCTACGACCGCTACACGGTATTCTCTCTATGGGACACCTATCGCAATGTACATCAGCTTCTTACACTCGTATATCCAGAGGTACAGACCGACATGATACGCTCCATGGTGGGCATGTCGAAGGAGTGGGGCTGGTTGCCTCGCTGGGAGCTATACGGCCGCGAAACCTTCACCATGGAGGGTGACCCCGCAATACCCGTAATTGTAGATAGCTACCTCAAGGGGCTCCGAGATTTCGATATAGAGGCGGCATACGCAGCAATGAAGCGCTCGGCAACAACGCCAGGCAAGGATAACCCTATACGTCGCGACATAGACCCATACATCGAGCGCGGCTATATACCTGTGGGCATCTTTGCACAGGATATGTCGGGTGACAACTCTGTATCGCACGCCCTGGAGTACTACGTTGCTGACCATGCCCTTGCACGCCTTGCCCGCGAAATGGGCGATGAGGCACTTGCCAAGGAGATGGAGTGCCGCGCAGCGGGATGGAGGCACTACTACTCGAAAAAGGATGGCGCCATGCGCCCTATTGGCGAGGATGGGAACTATGTAGGAGAGTTCGACCCTACGGCGGGTGCCAACTTCTCAAATACGATAGGCTTCCACGAGGGTAGCTCCTGGAACTACACCTTCTTCGTGCCACACGACATCGAGGGGCTCATCAAGTATATGGGTGGTAAAAAGGTGTTTACCGAGAAGCTATGGATGATATTCAAGGAGGGGCACTACGACCCTACCAACGAGCCAGACATCGCCTACCCATATCTCTTCTCGCGCATCAAGGGCGAGGAGTGGCGCACACAGCAGCTCGTAAAGGAGCTCCTTGAGGAGAACTATACTACAACGCCCGATGGTTTGCCAGGCAACGACGACACGGGAACAATGTCCACATGGGCGGTATTCTCGATGATGGGCATCTACCCCGACTGCCCAGGCGAGCCATACTACACCATCACCACGCCACGCTTCGAGCGTGTGGAGGTGGATACCATGCACGGCACAATAGTGATAAGCACCGAGGGCGAGGGTGACTACATAGAGAGCATGACACTCGGCGACAAGCCACTAAACAGCTATCGCATATCGCACGACGAGCTGATGAAGAGCAAGAGACTGAATATAAAACTAAAATAAAAGATACTTATGAAGATTTTCAAACGTACACTTATCGCCATGGCGATGCTTGCCGTTGCAGGCGGAGCCTCGGCGCAGCAGAGCGAGACCGACTACGCCGCTCTTGTAAACCCAAAGATTGGCTCTGGTGGTCATGGTCATGTCTTTGTGGGTGCTAATGTTCCCTTCGGCATGACACAGGTAGGTCCTACAAGCATCACTCAGGAGTGGGACTGGTGCTCGGGATACCACGACTCGGAGAATTCGGTCATCGGCTTCTCGCACACCCACCTATCGGGTACTGGTTGTGGTGACCTCTTCGATGTGACACTCATGCCCGTCATTGGCGAGGTGGAGTATGGTCGCGGTCGTTTGGGCGACTACACCACAGGCTTCTGGTCGGAGGCTGATCGCACACGGGAGATCGTTGAGCCAGGCTACTACTCAGTGCCTCTCACACGCTACGGCATCGTTGCCGAGATGACAGCTACGGAGCGTGGCGGCTTGCACCGCTACACCTTCCCAGCAAGCGACGAGGCAGCAATAATCCTCGACCTTGTGCATGGTGGTTGCTTCGACCGTCCCGAAGATTTGTATGCTGAGGCTGTGAGCGACACACGCGTCATTGGTCGCCGTCATAGCTGGGGCTGGTCTAACAACCAGAAGGTATACTTCGTAATCGAGTTCTCGAAGCCATTTACTAAATTCGAGCCTATTGGCGAGGAGGGCTTCTACTATCGCATACACTTCAACACCACCGAGGGTGAGCAGATTGGCGTCAAGGTGGCGCTATCATCAACAAGCCCCGAGGGTGCTGAGCTCAACTTCAACGCCGAGGTGGCAGACATCGACTTCGACACTGCACGCCGCATGGCATACGACAAGTGGAACGCCGAGCTTAAGAAGATGCGTATCGAGGGTGCCACCGACGAGCAGATGGAGATATTCTACACTGGCGTCTACCATATGTATGTTGCACCATCGCTCTTCTCGGATGTCGATGGCACATATCGTGGTGCCGATAACAAGATTCACGAGAACCCTGGTCACGACACCTATACAACATTCTCGTTGTGGGATACCTATCGTGCTAAGCTACCTCTTATGACCATCACCCACCCCGAGCGTATGGATGATGTCACCAACACCATGATCAACATCTGCGAGGAGCAGGGCTTCCTCCCTATCTGGCACTTGTGGGGCTGGGATAACGGCTGTATGGTTGGCTCACCAGGCATCATCGCCGTGTCGGACGCTGTGACCAAACGCATCGAGGGTGTCGACCCAGAGCGCGCATGGAGGGCTATCTACAAATCGGCAATGCACGACATTCGCGGTGGTAAGTACCGTAAGCAGTATGGCTTTATGCCTAACGACCTTCAGGGTGAGTCTATCGCCCACGACATGGAGTTCGCCATTGCCGATGCAGCAGCATATGAGGTTGCCAAGATGCTCGGCAAGGAGGAGGCAGCATACCTCGAAGAGCGTAGCCACTCATGGCTCAACTACTTCGACCCAGAGGTGGGCTACCCACGCGGTAAGTCGTCGACAGGCGAGTGGCGTGCCGACTTCAACCCATACAACGCATCGCGCATCAACAACGAGTACTGCGAGGGTAACGCTTGGCAGTATCTATGGCTCGTGCCACAGGACCTCGACAAGTTGGTTGAGTGCTTCGGTGGCGTGAAGCAGACTATCGAGAAGCTCGACGGTCTCTTCACCGCAGACACCAAGATGGAGGGCGAGGATGTGACGCCAGATATCTCAGGTCTTATCGGTCAGTATGTGCACGGCAATGAGCCAAGCCACCATATCATCTACTTCTACACCATGCTCGGCGAGCCATGGAAGGGCGCCGACCGTCTCTACGAGGTTATGGATACGATGTACTCAACAGAGGTTGATGGTCTCTCGGGCAACGAGGATGTTGGTCAGATGTCGGCATGGTATATCATGACAACCATGGGCTTTTACCCTGTAGAGCCAGCCGCTGGCACCTATGTTCTTGGCGTTCCTATGGTCGACAAGGCTGAGATTGATGTCGAGGGCGGCGTGTTTAGCGTTGAGCGCAAGGGCTACACCCCAGAGAAGCGCTATGTGCAGAGCGTGAAGCTTAACGGCAAGAAGCTCAAGCGCAACTACATCACCCATGAAGAGGTTGTCGCTGGCGGTAAGCTCGAGTTTATCATGGGCAAAAAGCAGAGTTGCTGGTACTAATGAGGGTTTTGCAGCATGAGCGCAATGAGTTGTATATCAAGACATTGCGCTCGACACTGTAAAATAAATGAAAAATTTTGCACAAATCGAGCGAAAGTTTGTACATTTGCCGCGAATTTTTCGAAAATAGATATACATTTTTAAACTTTTTTGTAACCTAAACTATTGAATTGACATGGGTTTGAAACTATCTTCTCGTGACGTTCTTGTAGGCTTCAAGGAGTATCTCTTGATGACCTTTGGTATGTTCTGCTACGCCTTCGGTTGGCAGATGTGTGTATTGCCAGCAGGTGGTATGGGTGGTGGCGCCGCAGGTTTGGCGACACTTATCAACGCTATCCTTCCGGTCTCACTCTCAGGGGGTTTCTTTACAATTGGTAACTTGATCTTTATCATCAACTGTATCCTTCTTATCCTCGGTGTGATGATCGTGGGTTGGAAGTTCGGTATCAAGACACTATACTGCATCGTGATGATGTCTGTGATGTTCAACCTCGTTGACAAATTCCTCGAGCCAGATATGATGGTTCGCATGTTGGAGGGTGTTGACGCATGGCGTCTATTGTTGGTAATCCTTGGTGCTGCATCTTGCGGTTTGGGTATCGCTGTATCGTTCATGCAGGGTGGCTCAACAGGTGGCACAGATATCGTTGCCATGATTATCAATAAGTTCCGCACTGTAAGCTACGGTAAGGTATTGCTCATGACCGACTTCGGTATCCTTATCTCTTCGGTATTCCTCACTACAACCGTTAACATCGCTGTTGATAATATTGAGACCGCAGATGGTCTACGCACTATGATTGAGGCAACACAGATTGAGCCTCTCTCGTCACTTGCATTCGCTCGTATGGTATACGGTTTCATCATGATTGCAGTAATCGGCTATACCGTAGACCTCGTACAGTCTGGTAACCAGCAGTCTAACCAGATCTTCATCTGGTGTAAGGACTATGAGAAGATGGCAGATATGATCCTCACAAAGGCTCATCGTGGTGCTACACTCATCGACGCTCACGGCTGGTACTCAAAGTCTGACACCAAGGGTGTTATGGTCGTATGCCGTAAGCGCGAGACCTCAACAATCTTGAAGCTCATCCGCGAGGAGGATCCTAACGCATTTATCACCGTAGGCTCAGTAATGGGTGTTTACGGTCAGGGCTTCAACTCTTTGAACAAGCTCTAATAGAGCAACCTTTAACACACTGCTGCCATGCTTTACGCACAGGTAGTTCTTCCACTGGCGCAGCCAATGTATACCTTCTCGTTAGACGAGAAGCTGGCTGTTGGGGTGGGTGACGCCGTGGTCGTACAGTTTGGCAGCAGTCGCTATTATACGGGTATCGTATGGGGCATTACCACCGAGCGCCCCAACCTTGCCAAGATAAAGCCCATCCTTAGAAAGCTATACTCCACGCCTCTAATATCGGCTCACGCCCAGCAGCTGTGGGAGTGGATTGCCGACTACTATATGTGTAGCGTTGGCGAGGTTATGCGCATGGCGCTACCATCGCTGGCGAAGCCCTCAGCAACATCGCTATCGGAGATTGATGAGCGCACCATCACCCCACCACAAGAGCGATTTATAGCCCTCGCCGAGGAGCTACGCACGGAGGAGGCACTCGCAGAGTATGTGGCTAAGCACCAACGTCGTGCACCACGCCGCACCGAGGTGATGGATCGCATTGCAGCCCTCGCCATGGAGCGTGGTGCTGCGGATGGCTTCGTACCACGACGCCTCATAGATGCCGATGCAACGATGCTCAGCGCGCTACGCAGCAAAAGCCTTATCGTGGAGCAGACACGCGAGCGTGAACAAGGCAGCAACAATGCCACACGCGACTTCCTGCTGCCCACACTCACCGTGGCACAGCAACGAGCACTCGATACTATACATGCTGGGCATAATGGTGATAAGGTGGCGCTACTTCATGGTGTCACAGGCTCTGGAAAGACCGAGATATACATACACCTTATGGCTGAGGCACTCTCCAAGGGTCGCGATGTGATGATGCTCGTGCCTGAGATAGCCATCACCACACAACTTATCGAGCGTCTTGAGCACATCTTCGAGGGTCGCATAACGACCTATCACTCGCAACTAACACCCCTACGTCGTAGCCAAAACTACCTACGCCTAAGCGCCTCAACTGGTGGTGAACTTATTGTTGGTGTTCGCTCGGCACTCTTCATGCCGATGAACAACCCCGGACTTATCATCGTTGATGAGGAGCACGACCCAAGCTACAAGCAGAGCGACATGGCACCACGCTACAATGGTCGCGATATGGCGGTGATTATGGGCAAACTATATGGTGCGAAAGTGGTATTAGGTAGCGCCACACCATCGCTAGAGAGCTACGTAAATGCCATGTCGGGCAAGTATAGCTATGCCGAGCTTAGGGAGCGCTGGGGCGAGGGCGTGCTACCTGAGGTGGTCATCTCCGACACTTTGCGCGCTGTGAAACGTGGCGAAAGAAAACTACACTTCAATTTCGACCTGCTCAATGCCATAAACGATGGCATACAAAATGGCGAACAGACCATTCTCTTCCAAAACCGACGAGGCTACGCGCCATACTTGCAGTGCCGCACATGTGGCTACTCGCCACGCTGCCCACACTGCAACGTGACGCTTACCATGCACAAGGCATCGCAGCGTATGGAGTGTCACTACTGCGGCTACTCTACCGAGCGCCCTACGAAGTGTCCTAACTGCGATATACAAGATATGGCGACCATGGGCTTCGGCACGGAGAAGGTCGAGGAGGAGATAGCACGTATCATCCCTGAGGCACGTGTGGCGCGTCTTGATGGCGACACGGCAACCTCTGAGCGTGCACTGAGAAACATTGTCAACAGCTTCGAGAGTGGCGAGAGTGACATCCTTGTAGGCACACAGATAGTAACGAAGGGTTTCGACTTCGGTGGAGTAACAACTGTCGGTATTCTTAATGCCGACAACCTTCTATCACAGCCCAACTTCCGCGCCTCGGAGCGCGCCTACCAGCAGATAATGCAAGTGGCGGGACGTGCCGGCAGACGCAGCAAGCGCGGACGTGTGATAATACAGACCTCACAGCCTACGCACCCCGTAATACGATATGTCGCCTCAGGCGACTACCACGCCATGGCGCGTACCGAGCTTATGGAACGCGAGGCTTACGGATACCCGCCATACTCGCACCTTGTACGCCTTACGCTGCGCTCGGAGGATTACGAGTTGCTGCGCTATACGGCACACTACACCGCAGACCTTATGCGTCGTAAGTTCGGCAATCGTGTGATGGGTCCTGTGGCGGCTACACGCGAGATGATACGTGGCGAATACTACGCCGAGATAGCCCTGAAAATCGAGAGTGGAGCATCTATGAAGCGCGCCCGCACACTCCTCCACGATGTTTTGGAGCACGTGCGCGGTAAGAAGGAGCTACGCAAAGTAACACTTTATATAGACATCGATGCTTGGTAATATTCTGCACTCGCTCCGTAGCCTAATATTAGACTCTGGATGTATGATATGTGGCAAGCACTGCGACGCATCAATGCACGGTATATGCGTAGAGTGTCGCTATAAGATACCCCTCACCTACTACTGGCAGAAGGAGGAGAATCCCGTCAAGGAGCACTTCGCAGGTATTGTTCCCATAGTACATGGCTCGTCGTTCTTCTTCTTTGCGGAAGGGAGTATATGGCGCGAGGCAATACACCAATTCAAGTATAACGGCAGATGGAAGATAGCGCGCGAACTCGGCAAATGGTATGGCTCGGAGCTCAAGGAATCGGGACTATACGACGATATAGATATTGTCATCGCAGTACCGCTACACCCCATAAAGCAGTTGAAACGTACATATAACCAATCGGCATATATCGCCGAGGGTATCGCCAAGTCGTTGGGTGCAAAGGTTAACAATCGTGCTGTACGCCGCAGGCGCAATAACCCGCCGCAGGCAAACTGCAACTTCAACGAGCGCTGGGAGAATGTCAACTCCCTATTTAAGGTTCGTTACATCAGGGCTCTCGAGGGCAAACATATACTTCTGGTCGACGATGTGCTTACTACAGGAGCGACACTATCATCGTGCGCATATGCCATCAAGCAGGCAGTCCCCAGCTGCCGCATATCGATAGCCACGCTCGCCGTAACCGAGCATATTCGAGGCTTGAAGTAGTATAATAAAAATGGGGGTGTCCAACAAGTTTGAAGTGACCCCAAAAGTTTGGACAAAAAACTTTTGGGGTCAGTACAGTTTTGTGGACACTCCCATTTTTGCAGAAGTTGTATAACAAGAGCTGATTTTCGGCTTAAGTCCCTTTTCGTTGCTTCGGCTCTACAAAAACATGTAAACATATTTCTGTTCTCGCCTTAATCGCAACGCTGCAAAGCTCGAAAAAGCGCAGTTTACTTGGCGTAAATGAGGATTTTCGAGGCAAGCCACTTGTTGTCAGAAGTGGTCAGATACTTGCGCTCAGCGAATTTCTTTGCGATGGGCTGTACTTTGACGTACTGCCCATTGCTAAGATAATTCGTTAGAGGAAGTAGATGACCGCTTATCACAACAAAGAACGACCAAGCAGCCTTGTTAGATAGCACTTTATCGGCGGTGAATTTTATTTCACCGCCTATTTTGTTGATATACATTGCATTAGGTTGTTGCGTTGTGAAACGACTTTTTGTGCAAAAATGGTTTAAGCGTTGATTTTACCCTTTTGCGTGTAGTCTTCTATGTGGTATAAATTAAGTATAATCAAGATATAATATGCTAAATTCTTTGGAGGTCTAAAAAATCGGAC
>JAZSBD010000041.1:0-26183 GCA_045602255.1 Alistipes sp. | reverse complement strand
ATTTGTTGTGATAAGGGGTCATTCTCGACCTCTCAATCATTGGGCTGAATAGGAAATACACTTAGTATGTCCTATCCAGCCCAATTTCATGTCGAGGCCAAGCCTAACCCCTTCTGACAACAAATTGGGTAGTGGCGCTTCCGAATGTTGTAGTAATGAGATTAGTGAGATTAGTGAGATTAGTGAATTTAGCGAAAATAGCGAAACAATCACTAATTTCCTTATAATCCATAATCTCCTTAAATTCACTAATCTCCTTAAACCCTTTCCCCTTTCCGCTTTTTTTTCGTACCTTTGGCATGGATATTATATATTTAAATAGGTATGACCAATATCGTAAACACCCCCGCGGAGCGTATCGCCACCATTGTGGCAGCGCAGCGCAACTACTTCATGAGCCATGCAACGCGCAACATAGAGCAACGTCTTGATGCTCTGCGTCGTCTGCGTAGCGCCATTGTCGCCTATGAGCAGCGCCTCGCCGAGGCGTTATGGCTCGATCTGCATAAATCCTACGAGGAGGCATACCTTACGGAGATAAGCATCGTCCTTGCCGAGATTGATAACTTCATCAAGCACCTTCGTGGGTGGGCAGCCCCATCCAAGAAGAAGACCCCTCTTAAGCTTATGCCCTCGAAGAGTGCCATCATTACCGAGCCCCTCGGCGTGGCGCTTATCATAGCTCCATGGAACTATCCCGTGCAGCTGCTCTTAAACCCCTTGGTGGGAGCCCTTGGCGCGGGATGCACCGCAGTATTGAAGCCATCGCCCTATGTGCCTCATGTGGCTATGGTGTTGGATGAACTCATTAAGTCAACCTTCGACGAACGCCATGTGGCGATAGTGCAGGGTAATAGGGATGTGAATACGGAGTTGCTCAAGCAGCGCTACGATGTCATCTTCTTTACGGGCTCGCCACAATTAGGACGTGTCGTTATGCGCGCAGCAGCCGATAATTTAACACCTGTTATCTTGGAGCTCGGAGGTAAGAGCCCTGTTGTTATCGACCGCACGGCAGACATAAGGCTTGCTGCCAAGCGTGTGGCATGGGGTAAGAGTCTCAATGCGGGTCAGACATGCATAGCCCCCGACTATCTGCTCATCGATGTGAGTATCAAGGCGCGTTTTGTTGAGGAGTATCGCCGGGCACTCGTTGAACTTCATGGCGCGGATGCTCAATGTAGTAAGCACTATGTGCGCATGGTCAACGATGCAGCCTTTAAGCGCGTGTCGAGCTACATGAACGATGGTCGGGTTGTCGTTGGCGGTAGGGTAGATGCCGAGGATAGATATATAGAGCCTACGCTGCTCGATGATGTCAAGGCTGAAAGCCCTGTTATGCAGAACGAGATATTTGGTCCTGTACTGCCAATGATAGATATTAGTAATGTCGACGAGGCTATTTCGTTTATCAACTCGCGCGAGAAGCCCTTGGCACTCTACGTCTTTGCCGATAAGGGCGCTGCGCGCAGAGTTATCGACCTCACCTCGTCGGGTGGCGGGTGCATCAACGACACGATTATGCATATCGCCAACGAGAATATGCCCTTTGGTGGCGTGGGTAACTCGGGTATGGGGCGCTACCATGGTCGCGATAGCCTCTATGCCTTTTCGCACCGCCGCTCCATCGTGGCAACACCAACATGGATTGACACCCCGTTCCGCTATATGCCCTATCGTTGGTTTAAGCGCATCAAGCGATTGTTGTAAAAAAACATAAATATGTGATAACAAATAGTTTTTTTTGTTATATTTGCAACGTGAAATTGTGTGTACATGGTCATGGGCTGAAATATATCCCATATTTTTGCGTTGTTGCTATGTGCATCATGAGCGAGACATTTACTTTTTAACTTTTAATAATAAACAACAATGAAGAAGTTTTTTTCAATGATGGCAGTCTTGACTGCTATGTTCGCTTTCGTTGGTTGTGGTGAGACTACTGAGGAGCCTACTCCAGAGCCAAACAAGCCTGTAGGTGGTAAGCTTGCTACTCCTGAGCTCTCTGTAAAGGAGCAGACAGCAACATCTTTCACTATCGCTTGGAACGCTGTTTCAGGTGCTGATTCTTACATGGTTAACTTCAAGGGTAATAACTACACTGTAACTGACCTTGAGTACAAGTTTGAGAACCTTAACGCTGGTGAGTATACTGTAAAGGTACTTGCTAAGGGTGAGGGTTATGAAAACTCTGATAAGGCAACCATCAAGGTTACCCTTACAGGTCTTACTGAGGCTGACTGGTTCTCTCAGGAGTTGTTCCTTGCTGAGGATGCAGAGAATGGCTATACTAAGTCTAACGCTGTATGGTTCACTTGGAAGGGTGAGGGCGTAACTGACATTGAGTATGGTTTGTTCACGACTGCTAGTCTTGAGGGCGCTACAGATGCAGACATCAAGTCTAATCTCACTAGCATCCCAAGCGATCAGCTTGGCGAAATCTTGCAGTATGTGAACGGCGCTGAGGGCTTCACAAGCGTATTTAGCCCTGTTAGCGGCTCTTCATCTTACACTCTTTGCACTTTGGTAACTGATGCTAACGGCGTTAAGTACTTGGCTAAGAGCGAGATCACAACTGAGGCTGTTGTATTGACTGAGGCTACTAAGGCTTGGTTGGGTACTTGGAAAGTTAAGTCTCACCAGATCTACTCTATCAATGATAAAGGTGCTGGTACTAAGTCTGCAAAGGAGGATGAGTTTACTGTAACCATCACTGCCAGCGATACTGCTTCTGACGAGGTTAACATCGATGGTCTTAGCGTACTTGGTAGCGACTGGCCAACATATGGTATTGTTGCAGACGATACTCTCTACATCTTGAATGGTATTTACCTTGGTGCTGATGACCAGTGCTACTACTATTGGGTAGGTTTCTACGACGAGCCAGTCGGTATCTCTATTGACCAGTACCCATCTAACGTTGCTACAATTGCAGCTGATGGCGCTACTGCTACCTCTACAAACATGATCACTCTCCAGGATAGTAATGGTGCTGATCTCGTTGTCGAGTGCTTCTGCTCTGATGTTATGGGCGTAGACGATGATGGTTACATCCAGTTCTTCATCGATGCATTCCCTGCAGTATTCCGTACTGGTGATATGGAGTGGACAAAGACTGGTGCTGCTACAGCTGCGTTGAGCACAAACGCTCGCACTGTTAAGTCTTCAGTTAAGACTTCAATCGTTGTAAAGTAATTTTACGCTAAATACAACATTATGGGTTGCGTCCTTCGGGGCGCAACTCTTTTTTTTAGATGTCGCCAGGTGATAATTCTACAAAAAAATGTTGTTGTCTATTGCTTGTTTCGTAAAATATTTGTAAATTTGTAATTGCAAAATGTGCACTATTATGGACTACGTAAAGGAATTAGAGAAGTATGCTCCTGCCCATACCGACGCGCAGGTGGCAAAGGAGGTGGCAAAGATTAAGATGGCGGCAAACCGTAACGGCAATATCGACGTCTATAAATTCTGCTACTCGGCAATCGACCTAACAACACTCTCTTGTACCGACTCGCAGGAGTCTGTGCAGGCATTTGTGCGCAAGGCAATGGACTTCTACGAGAAGTATCCTCATATCCCCAATGTGGCATCTATATGCGTATATCCATCCTTTGTGGAGACCGTGGGTCTTGAGATTGATGGCACACCAATGCGCATCACATCTGTTGCTGGTGCCTTCCCCGCATCGCAGAGCTTCATAGAGGTGAAGGCTCTCGAGGTGGCAATGGCAATAGAGAATGGCGCTGACGAGATTGACATCGTGCTCAATCCTGGTATGATGCTCGCGGGACACTACGAGGAGGCAATAAGCGAGGTGGAGCTACTACGCGAGGAGGCTAAGGATGTGGTGCTCAAGGTAATCATCGAGTCGGGAGCCCTCAAGACACCAGAGCTTATACGCAAGGCGTCACTCCTCTCTATGTTTGCAGGTGCCGACTTCATAAAGACATCTACTGGCAAGATCGACGTTGCCGCAACCCCCGAGGCTGCCTTCGTGATGTGCAACGCCATAAAGGATTACTACAACCTCACAGGTCGTAAGGTGGGCTTCAAGGCCGCTGGTGGCGTGAAGACCCCTGAGGATGCTGCCCTCTACTACACCATCGTCGAGGAGGTGCTCGGTGCAGAGTGGCTTACAACCGACCTCTTCCGTATTGGTGCGTCGTCAGCAGCGAATAATCTTATATCTGCAATAGAGGACAAAGACATCAAATATTTTTAATTTTATAGGGCATCTTCGTCCTATCCTAAACTAAATCTCGTGGGCTGTACGTCATGTACTATCCCACGAGATTTCTTATTACGATAGAACAAATCTGCTCCTCTAAAATTAAAAATTAAATTTCATATCATCGCCACTACTGCACCACTCTGACAAGAAATTTGGTCGTGGTGCTAAGGTGGATGGCGAAAATAGTGAGTTCAGGGAAATTAGTGAGTTTAAGGATTTTAGTGATTTTAATAATTCTTCCCTTCACTACTCTCCATTACACTCAACAACTCTTCACTACACTCGCCCTTAATTACCCATATTACCTATTCCTCTTAAATTCCCTAAACTCGCTACATTTCATCTCTATCGAGATGAATAAAATCCCATAAATAGCGTCTACTTTGCAAATATTTTCATATCTTTACAACGTTATATATACATATACGTTCAAAGATATGAAACTCGATAACATAAAGCATGGCGTTCAGCGCCTAAATTCACTCGTCGACGGGTGGCAGACAAATGGCGAAATACCACGCATCGAGCGCGATATGGCACTCGATGAGCTTCGTAGATTATATGATCAGCTTCTTGATATAGAGGGTACTATTGCATCACATGCAGATGTCCCAGCACCCGTTGCCGTAGTTGCCCCAGTGGCTGCGGAGGTTGCAGTCGACACCGCGGCTGAGGAGCCTATGGCGAACGATGCGCAGGTGGCGGAGCAGATGGAGGAGAAGAGAGAAGAGCCTGTCGCAGAGCCTGATGCAGAGTCACAGCCGGCGGAGGAGGCGGATGATGACGTCCTCGATATAGATGCCCTCTTGGGTCTATCATCGCCAGTTGCCACAGTGGCTGCTGCTACCGTGGCAACAACAGCAGCTGCAGCTGAGAGTGTTGTGGCTGAGAGCGTTGCAGAGCCAAAAGTCGAGGAGGTCGTAGCTCCCGAAGCTGAAGTAGCTCCAGAGGTGGAGTCAGAGGTGGAGCCAGAGGTAGAGCCAGAGGTAGAGCCAGAGGTCGCACCCGAGCCTATGGCGTCTAACGGATCGCTCTTTGACATGGAGGATATCCCTGTGGCTAAGAGTGGTGGTCGTAAGATATTGTCGCTATACAATACAGGTACCATGGCGATGGCGTCGACCGCTGCAGCAGCCGAGAGTGGCGCATCGGCAGAGGCCGATGTTGTGGAGCAGCCCAAGCGTCTTATCGATGTACTGGGTAGCGAAAAGAGGGTGCTTGGCGATAAGATAGCCACAGACGATATGCCAACAACACCGTTTAATCGTATCACCGACCTGCGTAAGGCGATAGGCATTAACGATAAGTTTCTTATGATTAAGGACCTATTCGGTGGTAATGCCGTGCAGTATGAGGCTACTATCGAGACACTCAACGCGTTCGACGACATCGACGACTGCATGATATATATTGCCGAGAACTTCTCATGGAATCCCGACTCGGAGGGTGCTAAGTTATTGGTATCACTCATCGAGCGTAAACTTGCATAACTATGGCACAGCTATTTGTCGTTCCAACACCCATAGGCAACCTTGAGGATATAACCCTACGCGCAATTAACGTGCTTCGTAGTGTAGACTTCATCCTCGCAGAGGATACGCGCACCACATCGCACCTATTGCGCCATCTTGGCATCGAGAAGCCCATGTACTCACACCATAAGTTCAACGAGCACGCCACCGTAGGCCGTGTTGCCGAGAGCATTGCTGCGGGCAAGGATGTCGCTTTGGTCTCGGATGCCGGCACTCCAGGTATCTCAGACCCAGGCTTTTTGCTCGTGCGTCGCTGCGTGGAGGAGGGTATCGACGTGGTGACACTCCCTGGTGCTACGGCGCTCATCCCTGCCGTTGTTCAGAGTGGCTTCCCATGCGATAGGTTCTGCTTCGAGGGCTTCCTTCCTCAGAAGAAGGGGCGCATGAAGCGTCTTCAGGAGCTCGCCATGGAGCAGCGCACGATAGTCCTCTACGAGTCGCCATACCGCATCGTCAAGTGCTTGGAGCAGATTGCCGAGACCATGGGCGAGGAGCGTCGTGTGGCTGTGGTGAGGGAGATAACCAAGAAGTTCGAGGAGACGGTGCGTGGCACTGTCGCAGAGTGCATAGCACACTTTAAGGAGCATGAGCCAAAGGGTGAGTTTGTGATGGTCATCGAGGGCTATAACCCTAAGGGCTCGGTGCACAATGAAGAATTAGAGGATTAATATGTCAAGAGATAATAATAGATATACGCTCACAAGGTGGCAGCGATTGGGATCAGCAACACTATATTATATTTGTCGCTGCATCGCCATCATGCCACGTTTTGTGCGCTACTATATCCTTCAGGAGTTCATCTACTTCATTCTCCACTATCTGTTGCGCTATCGTCGCAAGGTGGTCATGGAGAACCTACGCAACTCCTTCCCCGAGAAGAGCGAAAAGGAGCTTAAGCATATTGCCAAGCGCAGTAGCCTAAACCTCGCCGAGCAGATGGTGAATATCATCAGCCTTGCGGGCATTAGCTCCAAGCGTAGAATGAAGATCTCGCCATTCCCTGACGCAGAGCAATATATTAAGGCTACCGAGGGTAGCGATATCGTTTTGATGGGCGGTCACCAGGGCTGTTGGGAGTACTTCTCGACCGTCGCCTGCTATGATGATGGTCATAAGCTAATTAGCGTATACCATCCCTTGCAGAATAGCGTTCTCGACGACCTCTTCAAGCGACTACGCTATTGCGAGAATGCAGAGCTTGTGCCACGTGACGATAGCCTTTTGCACTTCTTGCGCGAGCGTGGCGAGGGCAAGAAGATGGCGTTGGGACTCATCGCCGATCAAAATCGTTATATGTATAGCGGAGCCCATTGGGTGACCTTCTTCAATCAAGATACCATCTTTGCCGATGGCGGTGAGCGTATTGCGGCGAAGTACTCAATACCGGTTTGGTTTATGTACGTACGTCGCCTGCGTCGAGGTAAGTATGAGCTTCACCTCGAGGAGCTCTACGATGGCAAGGAGAAGATAGATAGAAATATCCTCACGGAGCGCTATGCTCGTCGCCTCGAGGAGGTTATACGCGAATGCCCCGAGATGTGGCTCTGGTCGCACCGCCGTTGGAAGTATAAGAGAACGGAGTAGCCATGGCACGACTTAGCATAGTGATTCTCAACTGGAACGGACGTCACCATCTGGAGCGTTACCTGCCGAGTGTCGTCGAGCATAGCTCGGGCGATGCCGAGGTTGTTGTGGCTGATAATGGCTCAACGGATGACTCGCTCATGTGGCTAAAGGAACACTATCCTGGGGTTAATGTTGTTGCGCTTGATAAGAACTACGGCTTTGCCGGTGGCTATAACCGCGCCTTGAGGCAAATCGATACGGAGTACTGCCTGCTGCTAAACTCCGATGTGGAGGTCACGGCAGGGTGGTGGCAACCGCTTGTCGATGTGCTGGATAGAGAGGGTGATGTGGCGGCTGTGGCGCCAAAGCTACTTGCCGACAGAGAGCGCGATAGGTTTGAGTATGCAGGTGCTGCGGGGGGCTTCATCGACTACCTGGGTTACCCCTTTTGTCGTGGTCGCATACTATCAACTGTGGAGCGTGATGAGGGGCAGTACGACACAGCGCGAGATATATTCTGGGGTAGTGGCGCGGCGCTATGCTGCAGGCGCGAGGTCTTCCTCGACATGGGCGGCTTCGATGAGAGTTTCTTTGCCCATATGGAGGAGATAGACCTGCAGTGGCGCATGCAGCTTGCTGGCTGGCGTATCATGGTAGAGCCTAAGAGTGTTGTCTATCACCTCGGTGGTGGCACGCTACCAGCATCGTCGCGTAAGATATATCTCAACCATCGCAATAACCTCGCTATGCTCTTTAAGTGTGCATCACCCATGCAGCGTGTGACGGTTGCCGTTGTGCGACCCTTTACGGATATGGCAGCTGCCATGGCGCACCTTGTGACGTTGCACCCCCATAGGGCATGGGCTGTGATTCGTGCTTGGGGAACGTTCATCGCCTGGCACCGTAGGCTCGGCGCAGAGCGTAAGAGGATTAAGCGAGTGAAAAAGGTTGATAACATATACCGTTTCTCAATCGTCGTGCGTTACCTATTTGGACGCCGCCGCTTTAAAAATATGATGTGATGAGACGACTGATAATAATACCTACATACAACGAGCGTGAGAATGTGGTGAAGATGATTCACCGCGTCATGTCGCTTGAGCTGGGCTTCGACCTTCTGATTGTCGATGATGGCTCGCCCGATGGCACTGCTGCCCTCGTCAAGGAGCAGATGACGACATATCCCAATAGACTACATATCGTCGAGCGCTCAGGAAAGCTCGGTCTTGGCACTGCCTATATCGCGGGCTTCAAGTATGCCATGGAGCATAACTATCATCGCATTTTCGAGATGGACTGCGACTTCTCGCACAACCCCGATGACTTGGCACGCTTGGACGCCATGCTCGATGATAAGGATGTAGCAATAGGCTCGCGCTACTGCAAGGGTGTGAATGTTGTCAACTGGCCTATGGGAAGACTTCTGATGTCCTACTTCGCCTCGAAGTATGTGCGTATCATGACGCGTATGCCTGTCAAGGATGCCACTGCGGGCTTCGTGGGCTATCGCCGCGAGGTGCTTGATGCCATAGACTTCGACCGCATACAAATGAATGGCTACGGCTTCCAGATAGAGATGAAATATACGGCATGGCGCCTAAAGTTCAAGGTCGGTGAGGTGTCAATCATCTTTATAGACCGCGAGGAGGGTACATCGAAGATGTCGTCGGGAATATTTGGTGAGGCATTCTTTGGTGTTATGAAGCTGCCATTCAGAAAGATACGACGTAAGAAATAAACTACTATGTATATGGATAGAAAAGAGGCTGAGATGGCCACCACGCGCCTTCTCGACGTTATGGATAGACTGCGTGCCGAGTGTCCCTGGGATAGGGAGCAGACCTTCGACACGCTCAGAAACAACACTATTGAGGAGACCTACGAGCTCGCCGATGCCATCACGGACAAGAATATGGAGGGCATCAAGGAGGAGCTTGGCGATCTATTGTTGCATGTTGTCTTCTACTCGAAGCTTGGCGATGAGCAGGGCGCTTTCAACTATACCGATGTTGCTAATGGCGTCTGCGACAAGCTTATCTACCGCCACCCACATGTCTATGGCGATATTCATGCCGACACCCCCGAGGAGGTGAAGCAGAACTGGGAGGCGCTCAAGCTGCGCAAGAAGAACCGCAAGGGTGGCACCTTGGGTGGCGTTCCAGTGTCGCTTCCTGCCATGGTCAAGGCATTCCGCATAGGTGAGAAGGCTGCCGCCACAGGCTTCGACTGGCAGAAGCGAGAGGATGTTTGGGATAAGGTCAAGGAGGAGCTTCGCGAGGTGGATGCCGAGATCGAGGCTAAGGATAAGGAGAGGCTCACCGATGAGATGGGCGACCTCTTCTTCGCCCTTATCAACGCCTGCCGCCTCTATGGCATAGATCCTGAGGGTGCTTTGGAGCGCACAAATAAGAAGTTTATTCGTCGCTTCAACTACGTAGAGCAGCGTGCCGAGGAGCAGGGTAAGAGTCTTCGCGAGATGTCGCTCGCAGAGATGGACGCCTACTGGGATGAGTGCAAACGACAAGAGAAGTAAGTGTTTCTAATTAATAATCATCTATTATAAAGCATAATAAAACTCTAAATACTATGGCTTTGATTAAAGAGGTTCGTGGCTATAAGCCCGAGATTGGTGATGATACATGGTTGGCGGAGAACGCAACCGTCATTGGCAATGTGAAGATTGGCGAGCATAGCTCGATATGGTTTAACGCCGTGCTTCGTGGCGATGTAAACGCCATCACTATCGGCAATCACACAAACATACAGGATGGCGTGGTTATCCACACCCTCTACGATGGCTCAAAGAACCCATCACAGACACACATCGGCGACTATGTATCCGTAGGCCACAACGCCGTTATCCATGGCGCCATCATCGAGAACGACTGCCTTATCGGCATGGGTGCTACCATCCTCGACAACGCTGTTGTCGGCACTGGTACTATCGTGGCTGCCAACGCTCTTGTCCTCTCAAACCAGAAGCTCGAGCCCTACTCAGTATATGCAGGTGTTCCCGCTAAGAAGGTCAAGGATGTAACTCCCGAGCAGCGCGATGAGATTATCAAGCGTACGGCACGAGATTACTATACATACGCATCTTGGTACAGGTAGTTTGCTGTGATAAGGGGTCATCTTCGAAGCTTTGCTTGCCTGAAAAATGCTCATTTACCTTTAGTAAACTGCGCTTTTTCAGCCCGCGACAGAAATTTATTTACCCTTAGTTAATATGAAGAAAAAGAGTAACACAATGCTACATGTGTTGATGGCGTTGGCGCTGAGCCTTATCATCAACTTCTCATATCTGTTTATGCCAATCATCGCTGAGCATGGCATGGACCAGCGTAGCATAAATGGTACAAAGGGGGAACACACATCGGGAACGCTTCACATAGAGCGTGACCTGCATGGATATATCATTTGCGACTGCGAGAAACGTGATAGTGTCTATATCTCGGCATGGCAGATTAGTGCCCACAAATTAAAGGAGGGTGATCATCTGCACTTTAGCACACGTCCAGTAAGGGACGGTAATTTTACCGCGGAGCAGATTGCTGAGGCACATCCGCGTTTAGATAGGGTGCATAGGCTTAATGGCGCCGAGTTCGATATTGATACACTCTACGATCGTCCAAGTCGCACCGTGGAGTTTATATGGCAGATAATATATTACGCTCTATTTGCCTTTCTGATGATTGTTGCATTCAGCATGTGGCCCAAAGATGGAGCAACGACAAAGAGGGCATACCTATATAGAGCACTCCTGGTATTAGCCATAACCATCGTATGCGTATTCTTTGCTCCTGTGTTGGAAAACAAGGGTGGTGTGATGCGTATAGTATGCTTCTTCCAGTCGAACTTCCATGGTAACTCCTATATCATTGTCCTCACCAAGGCGATATTTATGATGGTGGTGACAATACTATACTCGCGCATATTCCTGCTTATGCGTCAGCGTCAGAGAATGGAGGTGGAGAACGAACGACTGAAGAACGAGAACCTGTCGACACGCTACAATATGTTGATGGGACAGATTAACCCTCACTTCTTCTTCAACTCGCTGAACTCGTTGGCGATGCTCGTGCGCGAGAAGGACGACAAACGCGCCCTGGAGTATATCGATCAGCTATCCTACACCTTCCGATACATCATCCAGAATGGTCAGAGCGAGCGTACAACACTCAAGGAGGAGATGGCATTTGCCGAGGCATATATCTATCTCTTCAAGATACGCTACGAGGATAAGCTTTTCTTCGATATAGAGGTGGATGAGAGCTATGCGAATTGGACACTTCCAGCATTGTCGCTGCAGCCGCTCATTGGCAATGCCGTGAAGCACAATAGCATAACGACGAAAAATCCGCTTCATGTGACCATCAGAGTTGTCGATGGGGTGCTCGAGATAGAGAATCCTAAGCATCCGAAGCTCGACGTAGAGCCATCTACGGGCATAGGACTTGAGAACTTGCAGAATAGGTGGAATATAATCACCGGTAAGAGAATAGATATTATTGATGATGAGAAGCGTTTCTTGGTACGTCTTCCTTTAGAGCAACCCAAATAGTATGAGAAGAGTAGTAATCGTTGAGGATGAGACAGCTGCGGCGGCAAACCTGCGCCACATGCTGCAAGAGATAGAGCCAGATGTTAAGGTGGTGAACATCTTAGAGTCGGTGGAGGAGTCGGTGGAGTTCTTCCGTGAGGCTCATGATGTAGATGTCGTATTCATGGATATACACCTTGCGGATGGCGACTCGTTCCGTATATTCAAAAGTGTAGATATTTCTGTGCCTATAATCTTCACCACGGCGTATGACGAATATGCCCTGCAAGCATTCAAGGTAAATAGCATCGACTATCTGCTGAAACCATTTAAGGTTGAAGAACTTAAGTCTGCCATCGAGAAGCTTGAGCGTCTGACAGTTTCGGAGCGCACGTCGGAGCGTGAGCGTCGCCAGGCGATGATTGAGGAGCGTAATAGTGATGCTTTGCAGACCATGCTTGTGCGCTATAAGGATAAGATTATACCTCTAAAGATGAGTGAGGTGGCCTTTTTCTACACCTTTGCCGAGCGTGTTACGGTGACAACACTTGCGGGTGATAGCTACCCTGTGGATAAGACCCTTGAGTGTCTTGCACGTGAGCTCCCTGTGGACGACTTCTTCAGAGCCAACCGTCAGTTTATAGTGTCGCGCCAGGCTGTGAAGGATGTTGCCGTATGGTTTGGCAGCCGTCTGGCGCTTAATCTCAGCATCGAGACTCCCGAGCGCATCATAATATCCAAGGCGCGAGTGCCCGAATTCAAGCTTTGGCTGCAGTCGCTTCATCGCAAGTAATGGTCGCTTCAACCGCCGTGATGGGCGTTTGACGGCATACGTGGGTGGTAATCGCACTTTTTGGTAGTACCTTTGTAATAGCTTAATAAGCAAACTATTACTAAAAGTATTAACCAATAAAACCTACGACTATGAAGCGAATATTTTTGGTGTCCCTCGTGCTATCGGTGATGGCAGTGGGTAGTGCAATGGCAAATGATAACTCTGTTGATAGAGGTCCAAAGAAGAGAGTTGTTGTAGTTGTTAATCCTGGTAATATGGGTCCCGACTTCATGTGTGGCTATTGCCATCGTCATGACTTCGATAGACCAAAGCCACATAAGGGCGATTGCCGTCCGGGCAAGGGTTGCGACTGGGAGAAGCGCCCTAATTGTAATAAGCATCCGAAGCCAGGAGCACACGACAACAACCGCCCACCAAAGCCTCCAAAGGGTCCAGAAAAGGGTCACAAGCCTGGCAGAAAATAGATATTTTATAGGGGTCAGTGTCAACTGACCCTCTTTTTTTGTCATTTCACCGGCAAATAGCATATTTTTTTAATAAAAATATACTATCTTAGCAAGTCTTATTGTAAGAACTGTGTTGACAAATAAAAGTGTAAAAGATATGATTAAAAGAGTTTTTGTTACAATCTTGTCTATTTTGGCAATGGTGCCAGCTATGGCGCAGTCTGCAAAGGTGACAGCAAAGGTCATCGACAAGGAGAGCAGAGAGGGCATCGTTGGTGCAATTGTGGAGTTTGTGTCGGAGGATGATCGCCACCGCCACACAACATCGGGTGCTAATGGCGTGGTGAACTATAGCTCATTGCCATATGGTAAGCACACGGTCTATATCACCTACATTGGCTATGCCACATATACGACTACGATCAACGTCAGTGGCAACGTCAACATGGGAACCATAGAGCTTGCTACGGAGTCAACAAAGATTGAGGCCGTGGTGCTCGAGGCTCATGTCATGCGTACATCGCAGAAGGGCGATACGGTGGCATATAACGCCTCGGCATTTAAGGTGGCAACCGATGCAAATGTGGATGGTCTGCTTAAGAAGATGCCGGGTATCACAATCACCAATGGCCAGGTGGAGGCTCAGGGTGAGCAGGTGAAGAAGATCTTTGTCGATGGTAAGGAGTTCTTCGGCGAGGATGTGTCAACGGCAATTAACTCGCTCCCAGCGCAGGCAGTAGATAGGATTGAGGTCTTCAATAAGCTGTCGGATAATGCCGAGTTCTCGGGCATGGATGATGGCGAGGGCTACAAGGCGATTAACATCGTCACCCACTCAGATATGCGTCAGGGTGTCTTTGGTAAGGTCTATGGTGGTTATGGCTACCAGCCTGATGCTGATGGTGTTACATCAAACCATAAGTATAATGCTGGCGGTAACGTTAATGTCTTCCATGGCTCAAGCCGCGTGTCGGTCATCGGTCTTTTGAACAACGTAAACCAGCAGAACTTCTCGTTTGAGGATATCCTTGGTGTCACCGGTGGCGGTGGCGGCATGGGTGGCGGCCGTGGTCGTGGCGTAGGTCGGTATATGGTGCGTCCACAGAGCGGTGTTGCAAATGTCGGCTCTTTCGGCGTTCAGTACTCCGATGCTTGGGGCAAAGGCGATAAGGTGAAGCTTAATGGTTCATACTTCTTTAATAGCTCACGCACAAGGAATATTAGCCGTTTGGAGAAGTGGTATGAGTATCCATCACCAATCGATACGTTGGAGCAGAATGGTCACTCTAACACACTCAATATGAACCACCGTCTTAACGTTCGTTTGGACTGGAATATCAACAAGAATATGTCGCTCATGTCGCGTACAAACTTTAGTTTCCAGGGCAATACTCCAGATAGCGAGAGCGCTGGTGAGCAGTGGGGTGAGAGCGGCACAAGAGTAATGCTTGATGGCTCGAATGGTAAATCTCAGGCATATCGTTTCTCGGAGTTCTTGCAGTATCGTGCAAAGCTCGGCAAGGATGGTCGTACAATCACCGTTGATGGTCGCTACTCTATGCGTCGCACTCCTCAGGCTTGGACAAATAGCTACTCAACGCTCAATACGATTGTTGACGAGACTACGGGTGAGCCTATCCCTGTGCTTCGTTATATCCATGCTACATCGCCTCAGAAGGAGGATGATATCAGCGCCAGCGTGCAGTATACCGAGCCTTTGGCAAAGTATGTCCAGCTAAGCTTGCAGTATCGCTTCGATTATGAGGATCAGTGGCTCGATAAGCTCTCGTACTTGACAGGCGAGGATTATGATATCACGGGTCTTGCTTCTGATGACGACCTCTCGTCAACTACCGATAGCCGTTATTTGGAGCATAAGGTAGGTCCTGGTATGCGCTTTGCTAAGGATCGTAATAGTGTGGTTGCCAATGTCTTCTATCAGCACTCAACGCTCAAGGGTCTTGTTGATGCAGAGCCTATCAATCGCGGCTATGACGATGTCACCTACTTCGTTATGGGTAACTTCGCCTTTGACCAGCAGAACACATTGCGCGTATTCCTTATGTCGCACTCCGAGAATCCAGACATACGTCGCTTGCAGAGCATCTACGATGTGGCTAACGCACAGTATATTTCGCGTGGTAACCCCGAGCTTAATCCTGCATATACGCACCGTATGAATATGCATTACGTGCGTTCGAACGTAAGCAAGGGTCGTACATTTATGTGGATGATTCATGGCCAATATACACAGGATTACATCGGTCAGTCGGTGATATTCAATCCAACGGCTGCAGATATGCCGGGTCTTCCATTGGCAAGTGATGGCACACCATATGCTCCATTGCAGTACTCGACATATGAGAATATGGATGGCTTCACATCGTTGCGTACACACGTTAGCTATGGCTTCCCAATCTCGGCTATCAAGTGTAACCTTAACCTCTCGGCTGGTGTTAGCTGGACACGTACCCCTGCGAAGATTAACAACGAGCTTACGTATAACAGCAATATGGGTTACGATGCTATGCTCTCGCTCGGTAGTAACATTTCGGAGAATATAGACTTTACAATACAGTGGAATGGTACATTTAACGATGCTACGCAGACTATGGCAAATATGCGCGGTGTGCGTAACCAGTACTTTAGCCACGTTGCATCGGGTACTTTGAAGTGGGTATTCTGGAAGGGCTTCACCCTTACTGCTGCGGTTAACTACAACCAGTATGTGGGCTTCACGAACAACTATAACGAAGACTATCTATTGTGTAACGTATATCTCGGTAAGAAGCTGTTTAAGAACCAGTTGGGTGAGATACTTATTGGCGTTAACGATATCTTTAATCAGAACACAGCCTTTGCTCGTACCGTAGGTAACGGATATACTCAGAACTCTTGGAATAGCGTTATCGGTCGCTACTTCACCGTGCAGTTCAACTACAACTTGCGCTACTTCGGCAAGAATGCGTCGAAGGATATATCGAAGTACGAGGGCATGGACGTTAAGGGTGGTCACCCAGCCTTTGGTCGTCCACCAATGCCACCACGTTAATAGTCCTTATTAACCCTGAGAGAAGCTGTCAACAAGGCTACGCAGCGTTGCGATTAAGGCGAGAACAGAAATATGTTTACATGTTTTTGTCGAGCCGAAGCAACGAAAAGGGACTTAAGCCTAAAATTAGCTCTTGTTATACAACTTCAGACAAAATGGGGGTGTCCACAAAACTTGTTGGACACCCCCTCTCTTTTGTTGGTAATTATAGCCCTGCCTCACGTACGTGTGCGCCCGCACAATAATCTTCTACGAAGATTCGTTATTTGAGAAAAAAAGCATATCTTTGCAAGATGAATATGAATAAACTACTACATATAGCCCTACTCTGCGTGGTATCGTTCACGGCTTGCAATAGTGCGCCCAAGGAGCAGAAGAGCGAGGCGGAGGTTGTTGTTGCCGATGGTAACGACAATATCTTAGTTGAGGTTGATGGTGCAATTCTTACACGTGAGGAGCTTCTTCGCGATATGCCCAATGGCTGGGTGGGGGAGGATAGCCTCACGTTTGCAAAGATGTATGTCGACAACTGGGTACTCAAGCAGCTCAAGATGAGACGTGCGAACGAGGTGTTGCCAACGTATGAGGAGTCTATCGAGCGCCTTGTGGAGGATTATCGCCAGTCGCTCATCATGCGTCAGCTCGATCAGTATTATGTGGATGGTGACATCAACCATAATATCTCTGACAAGCAGATTGCAGAGTATTATAAGGCAAATAAGTCGCAGTTCAAACTCAGCTACGACGTGGTTAAGGGCGTCATTGTAAAGGTGCCAAAGGATTTTAAGAATATCAAGACGTTGACAACAGCTCTTAGCGAGGCGCGTAGCAGCGGCAATATGACCGAGCTCATGGCATTGGCGGAGAAGCTATCGTTGAGCGTTACGGACTTAACTGCCAAGTGGGGTACATATGGCGACTTCTTGGGCTATCTGCCAACTATTCGTACTCGCAGCTATGATAACCTGCTATCGAGCAAGGAGCCTCAGAGTATGTCGTCGGACGATGCGGTATTCTATTTTATCTTTACCGATGTGGTTCGTGTAGGCGGTATCTCGCCATTGGAGCTTGTTGAGGAGGATATTATGCGTCGCCTCTATGCTGAGCGTCGTACCGAGATAGTCTACAAATATGAGCAGGAGTTGCGCCGCGATGCGATATCGGAAAATCGCATTATCTTCCATGGTAGTGATGTTGAGGAGTTGATGAACTACGATCTACGCCTCACATCGCAGGGGGATAAGAGCGAGATAACGGACGTTGTGGTACGCGAGGTAGAGGAGAGTGATGAGGAAGTGGAAAATAGTAATATAGAACATCCCTTAGATTAGGTCTTGATGATTTTGAAGAGAATTCAAAAGCAGTCGAAATAGAGACTCCTAATAAAACGAAAACTTATTTACTAATTTATAGAACATCCCATAATTAAGATATGATACGTAAGGTAATGATATTAGTAGCAATGGCAGCAGGTGTGTTTACTACATCCTCTGTTGTTGCGCAGCAGCCTCGCCGTCAGGTGATGCTTGACAAGGTGGTTGCAGTAGTAGGTGGCTCGTCAATACTCCACTCTGAGGTTAAGGAGTATGCTGATGCCTTGGTTATACAGCAGCGTCAGATGGGCTATACGTCAGATCGCGATCCTATGGATGAGGCCTTGGAGGCGCTTCTCGAGCAGAAGCTGCTTTACAACCAGGCGCTTATCGACTCTGTGGATATGATGGGCGGTAACGTTGTTTCTCGCGTCGAGGCATACGTGCAGTCACTCGTTGATGAGGCGGGTGGCATTCAGGAGTTCGAGCGCAGGGAGCATATGCCGATATTCAACTATCGCGAGATGGTGCGTACGCGCTTCGAGGAGCAGGCCTATGCTCAGTCCATGAAGAACGATGTTGTCAGCAAGGTGACAATCGTGCCTGGCGAGGTGGAGCGCTTCTATCGTCGCATAGATAAGGATAGCCTGCCGATGATTGGTGAGCAGTATGTCTATGCGCATATCACAAAGTTGCCAGCATCGCTTAAGGAGGCTCAGCAGCGTACGCGCGAGCGTCTGTTGGATATGCGTGAGCGTGCTATCACAGGTCAGACTTCGTTCTCTGTCTTGGCGCGTATGTACTCTTTGGATGGCTCGGCAATGTATGGCGGTGAGATGGAGCCTGCGCCATCATCATTCTTCGTAGCTCCATTTGCTGAGGCTCTCGAGAAACTGAAGCCTGGACAGATCTCCGAGATCGTGGAGACAGAGTTTGGTTTCCATATTATTGAGCTTATCGAGGTTATTGGTGATAAATATCGTTGTCGCCATATCCTTCTTCGTCCTACGTTTACGCGCGAGGAGCTTATGCAGCCAGCGCGTGAGTTGGATAGCATTGCGCGACTCATACGTCACGACTCGTTGACATTCGCTGATGCTGCCTTGCGATTCTCGGACGATGCTACAACAAAGCATAACGGCGGTATTGTGTCGAACCACGATATATTGGCACGCATGGGTGTCTATGATGGTGCTCGTCTAACTGCCACACGCTTTCTCAAGGAGGACTTCGGTGCACAGGGTGGTAAGGCTCTTGAGGATTATAGTGCACTGATGGGTCTGAAGGTGGGCGAGGTCTCTGACTCATACCAGACCACCGACCTTATGGGTAATCAGATGAGTAAGATTGTGAAGTTGGTCGAGGTGATACCTGCCCATGTCGCCTCTTTGGAGGATGACTACATTCGCCTCGAGGAGATGGCTTTGCAACGTAAGCAAGAGGAGGCGTATAATGCATGGTTGAGCCAGAAGAAGCAGTCGATGTATATATACGTAGACCCCGATTATCGTAATGAGACCCTAAGAAGTAAGGGGTGGATTAAGTAACAAGAGCTTGATAGATGAATCATAAGAGTATACTCTCCCTTGTGGTGGTAATGGTATTTGCCGTGGCCCTATTGTCGGCTGCCGGCACTATCTTGTTTACCCCCGAAGAGAGGGTGAAGCATATCCAGGTTGATGACGATATCGCGGCATCGGAGCCTGTGCCTGCGCCCGAGAGCGATGGCAAGCGCAAGGTGGACCTTCGTGCCGATGATGCATATTATATCAGTAAGGGCGATTCGACAATATTTATTCTCGTAGGTCATTTCGCGGCGCACCATAATGGTGCTGTTATCATGGCAGATAGCGCTGTGCGCTACTCTAACCAGAGCTTCGAGTGCTTCGGTCATGTGCTTATCAACCAGAACGATACCTACGTTTACGGCGACCGCGCGCAGTATAACAATCAAACGGCCGATGCCACTGTCTATTCAGACCTTATTAAGATTGTCGATGGCGAGGCTGTGATGTATACCTACAACTGTACCTATAATACAAGCACGGAGATTGGTCAGTTCTCGGGTGGATGCTATGTTGAGAAGGGCGCAAGCCTAATGGAGTCGCAGCGCGGTATATATAACACTAAGACTCACGACCTTACCGCCATTGACCGTGTAGAGATGCGCGACGATGTATATCAGCTACGTGGTGACTCGGTGATCTTTAATACCGAAACGGAGAATGCACAATACTTTACGCGTAGTAATATCTGGAACGACAAGGATGAGTATCTCTATGCCGATGCAGGTACCTATACCAAGGAACTCGACCTGCATCACCTCACGCGCAATGCCTATATTCTATCTCCCGAGCGTGAGATATGGAGCGACTCTATAGAGTACTATCGCTCGGAGGGTCATATTATCGGTCGTCGTAACATTCAACTTCACGATATTGAGCAGAACATAAAGAGCTTTGCCGACTATGGTGAGTGGTGGGATGAGCCAGGTAATGCACTCTTTACGGGTCGCCCATCGATGATCAACTACGACGCTGAGGCTCAGGACTCTGTATATCTATCTGCAGATACTCTATGGCTATATACAATCGCTGTGGAGCCACCCGCGACCGAGGCTGCCGACAGCGCAGCAATGAGAGCTGGTGCTACGACCGACGATGCGATGTCGGATGTGGCTGATGAGCAGATGACGACGGATAGGGACGGTGAGGAGAAGCGAGGAGGCAGAGAGGAGCGTCAGGAGGAACGACGTGGCGAGCGTGGCGAGGATGCTGATGGTGAGGCTGAGAACTCGGATGGTGAGATTGAGGATGCGCTGGTAGAGTCGGATGAGGCTGCAGTTGAAGAGTCCGCAAATGGCAAGCGCGCAAAGAGAGAGCGAAACAAGAGAGAGCGAGCAAAGAGGGAGAAAAACAAGAAGAATCGCAACAAGGAGACCTCAGTTAAGGAGGAGCCAGCCAAGGATGAAAACGTGGTTGAGACTCCACAGTCTGATGGTAAGACGACTTCCGAAGTTGAGGAGCGCAGAGAGGAGCGCAGAGATGTTGCTCAGGAGCGTCCAATGGATAGTGAGCGTCAGGCTGATAGTGAGCGTCAGGCAGAGATGGCGCGTCAGGCGGAGAGAGAACGTCAAGCCGAGAGGGAGAGACCTGCTGAGAGAGAGCAAAATAGCGCAGCGGCAGCACAAGATGTGGCTAAGCAGCGTGAAACTCAAACAACCCAAAAGCCAACTGAGACTCCAAAGCAGACCGAGACACCAAAACCAGCAGAGACTCCAAAGCCTGCTGAGACCCCAAAGCAGACTGAGACTCCAAAGCCTGCTGAGCTATCTCGCGATGATAAGGTGATGATGCAGCCAGCGATGGAGAGTGAGGTGAGAATAGATACTGATACCATCGATCCATCCCAGTATAGAGATAAGCCATTGCGAACAATGACCCTTGCGGAGCTCGCTGTGCGACAGAGCTATCTGCCCGTTGATGAGTATCTGAAGAAAAGAGACGAGGAGCGTAATAATAGTAGCGCGGATAGTATTGCGCAGGAGGATACAACTCTGACAGCCAAGGATCTACGTCGTAGGGCAAAGTCGGATGCTAAGAGCCATCGCGATAGCATCAAGGAGCGCAAGCGCTTCGTGAAGGATTCGATAGAGGGCTTCGAGCGTACTATACGCGATTCGTTAGCGCGTGTAGCACGCATCGAGCGCGATTCGCTGAAGGCTATTGATCTCGCCATCAAGGACTCACTATATAAGTTGAAGTATGGCGAGCGCGACTCACTACGCCTCATCGAGCGTGCGGAGCGTGACTCGCTGCGTAAGATTGAGACCGATTCGCTCATAGCAAAGCGTCAGGCGCGTAGTGCACGTTTGGCTGACGAGGAGAAGGAGTATAAGGAGCGTATTGCCAAGAAGGTGCAGGACTATCAGCGCATGAGGATTGAGAAGGCTAAGGCGCGTGCAGCACGTCGAGGTAAGGAGTATAAGGGACCTGAGTTCGAGGATCTATTCCCCGATGCAGCAGATAGCCTTGCTCAGGGTGGTGATAGTCATGACCACGACCATGATCACGACCATGGACATGGTGATGACCATAGCGCAAGCGACTCGTTAGCTATGGGTCGCGACAGCTTGAGTGGCGATAGAGACTCCACCGCTGTTGCAACCAAGCCATTCCCTCAGGATAGTGCATATAAGATGGTTAAGGCGTATCGCAATGTTAAGATGTATCGCAGTGATTCACAGATGATTTGCGACTCATTGGTAACGTTGAATACCGACTCTATTGTGCACCTGTATAAGACTCCAATCCTCTGGAACGAGTCTAATCAGATAGTATCTGACTCTATGGCGATATATACTCGTCGTCAGAAGATGGAGAAGGCCCACTTTATGGGTAATCCGTTGATGATTAGCGAGATTGACACGATGTATTACAACCAGGTCAAGGGTAAGGATATGACGGCATACTTTGTTGAGGGTAAGGTGGCTCGCAACAATGTTGATGGCAACGCCCAGACGATCTACTTTATGCAGGAGGAGGATGCTCCAGATGTCACTGGTTTGATGTATATCGAGAGTGCGGGTATTAGCTTCTATTTCGATAATGGCGAGATTGGTCAGATTGTATATAAGCAGAACCCTGAGTATGTGTTGTATCCTATGGATATGATCCCTGAGTCTCAGGCACGCCGTCTGCCCGATTTCGCATGGCATAGCCAGATGCGACCTACGCGAGACTCTATACTTACGCGCGAGATACGCCCATCGCAGCGCAACGATAGGGAGTCACACGATAAGCCACGCTTCCGTATCACCGAGCGTATTAACTATGACCGCCGACGTCTTACGGAGAATAATATGTGGATAGACCGCATCGATGTTCTTCCTCCAGATATTGTCGAGTGGCGTAATAGCCGACCATCCTATAAACAGCGTAAAGAGTAGTATATTATATGCTTAGACTTCTGAAATATTCACTAATGCCTATTGTAGCCCTGTTTGCTACATCGATAGTAGGCATGGCGCAGTCAACCTCAAATAGAGAGCTGCCACGCACACGTATCATACCATACCCAACGGCGGAGCTTGCTGCGGGGCGTGATCTTGCGGCGCAGCGTTATATGCAGCCTATCACCGAGTGGCAGTCTGTGGCAGAGGGGAGCTTGGAAGGTGAGTTTGTCTATCCCTTTGCGTGGATCGACCGCCGTATATATATACGTATAGAGGGCATGACTCAGCCCTACGAGGTGCTGATCAATGGGGTGAGTGCCGGTAGCACAACAAATGGATATGTGGCCACGGAGTTCGACATCACCAAGATTGCCAAGGAGGATAAGAATAGGGTAGTGCTTCGCCATTTGGATAGAAGTGGCGTCGCGGCTATCGAGTGCTTCGAGAGCTCGGCACAGCAGCCTGTTGCCTATGTCGTATCGCAGCCGCGAGTGCGCGTGCGCGAGGTGGCGTGGAACGCCACACGAGGCATGGGCGACATTGTGAATGTCGACTTTGCCGTTGTCATGCGCAATGAGACGTATAACCCCAAGAGCTCGCGCCTGCACTATAATCTCTATGTTAATGATACGATACGTCTTACGGGTGGTACCCTCGACGTGAAGCTCGATATGCATAGCGTTGATACTATGCGCTTTGGCGCTACCATCAATGACTCGCTATTGTGGTGTCAAGGCTTGCCTACGATGATGAGCCTGCAGCTCGAAAATCGTATCGAAAATCGCAAGTCGGAGGTCTACGACTTTGCTGTTGCCCTGCGTGAGTTGCGTTTCGCGGATGGAATCTTCTATATCAATGGCGAGGCGACACCTATGGAGTGGTACGATATGAGTGCTACGGCAAGCGTTGCTATGGTTGAGCAGGCACGCGCCGCAGGTCATTGCGCCCTTAAGTTTGGCGCAGGTATGGTTGATGCTGATCTCCTTGACTATTGCGACGAGCAAGGTATCTACGTGGCGCTTACAGCGCCTATAAATAGCTCTTCGGCAGGTGAGTCGCGCAAGCGTGGTGGCAACCCTTCGAACGACCCAGCGTTTGTCGACGAGTATGTTGCGCGCGTGGTAAATATGATTGAGACAACGGATCGTCACCCTTCGGTTGTCGCCTACTTCATGGCCGATGATAGCGCTAATGGTATCTGCCTCTACGAGGCATACCTTGCTGCTAAGCGCGTTTCGGGTCATCGTCCGGTCTTCTATACCGATGGTGGCAACGAGTGGAATAGCGATAGGTAGGCTCTTGTGCGGTGAATGGGGGTGTGATGAGCCCAATAACTTGAAAAATAACAACTGTCTTAATCTATTGACTGATAGATAGATGATGACTGGATGCGAAAATAAGTATAATTTTTAAAAAAAAAGTCTGCAAAATATTTGGTGGATTTAAAAAAGTGTCTTATCTTTGCACTCGCAATCGAAAAGATAGCAAATGCCTCTTTAGCTCAGTTGGTAGAGCACGACACTCTTAATGTTGGGGTCCAGGGTTCGAGCCCCTGAGGGGGTACAAGAAGACAATCGAGAGGTTGTCTTTTTACTTTAGCAAGTCGAGCATAGCTAAGATTTGCGCACTATCTTAAGATTGCAAAATGCCTCTTTAGCTCAGTTGGTAGAGCACGACACTCTTAATGTTGGGGTCCAGGGTTCGAGCCCCTGAGGGGGTACAGAAAGCGGAAATCGAAAGGTTTCTCGCTTTTTTGTTTTGGGGCAGATGTACGCGGTGCGTGTAATGAATAGAGTGATGATAGGTCAGCGCACAAGTTCGCACCTATCATCACTCAATTCATATTCTGCTGATGCAGAACAACATCTGCCCCAAAACAATCTACCGCGTTAGTGGACTCGAATTTAGGGAGGGTTACCTCGGTCGTACTCCCGCACCGCCACAATTGGCGACTGCGACACTCCCTCGGTGAGGTTGCAAGCAACCTTCGAGCCCCTGTGGGGGTACAGAAGAGAAGAACGAGAGTTCTTCTCTTTTTTTTGTGCCCCCTCAGGGAGCGATGAAAAAAGGCGGCCAAAAAGGCCAGTCATTCTAAAATATTTTGTATTTATTTTAAATAATTACTACTTTTGTAAACGAAGAATAGCTATTTATGTATTTTTCTAACAATAAATAAACTACACAAACTATGATGAGTCTACCCTCACGCGAACGTCAAGGCTGGGATTCTAGCCTGCCTCTTTATGGTGATGTTAAATCGGTAACTATAACGCAGTATAATGTTATGGATAGATTTGGGAAAATTTTACGAGGTGAAATAACGTGGTCTAAAAAAATTCACTTTAATGCGGATGGAGATGTGATTGAAAGTACGATGCACGAGATAAAAGGTGGTAAGGTGATTTATAAATATGACTCTGCAGGAAAGTTGATTGAGAATGCTTGGTATAGTGCATACGGCGATTTGGGAGGAAAGTCGATTTATAAATATGACTCTTCAGGAAATATGATTGAGAAGGCTTCGTATGATTCATTTGGTATGTTGCATGGAAAGATGATTAATAAATACGACGCAGCTGGAAAAAAGATTGAAGAGGCTAGGTACAATTCAGACGGCTCGCTGGATATGAAGTGGATTTCTAAGTATGACACAGCTGGAAATAAAATTGAGGAAGCTGAGTACAATTCAGACGGTTCGTTGAATAATAAGTGGATTTATAAATATGACTCTGCTGGGAAGAAACTAGAGTTGGGTGTTTACAAATCAAACGGATCTTTGAAAAGAAAGAGTATTTTAAAATACGATTCCGCTGGAAATATAATTGAGGATGTAGGGTATAATTCGTTCGGCTCATTAATGAATACTTGGATTTATAAATACGATTCTTTCGGAAGTGTGATTGAGGCGACTAAATTCGAAGGTGAAGCGCTTATCCCTGCAAGTCAGACCATATTAGAAATAACCTACCGCAATTAGTCTGATGCTAATGGTTTAGTGTTTTGGAGAGTTTAATAATCTTAGACTCTCCTTTTTTACCATATTAAGCAAGAGTCACCCCTGCCCCAGATACTTCTAACGCAGGTTTTTAATGTGTATTTACCATAAAAAGCAAGAGAAAAAGCAAGAGAAGTCATATAATTACCATTGTTATATAATATAGTTGGTAGTGTCGAGCAGATAGTTCGAGATTAACTTGATAGTCCAAAATAGTGATGTTATGTTTGCACTGCAAATAACACATATATAGCGTGTTAAGCAGATCGAGCACTCTATTTTGTCGCATCATTTTTAAGGGATCTGTAAATGCGACATTTTTGCTCGACCACAGCCAAACCACCGATGTGCAAAAATCGACCTGTGCTGGCGCACAACGCATTACCAAAACAACCTGAGGGGGTACGAAGGACGGAAATCACAACGATTTCTGTCCCTTTTTCGTATAAATACGCTTAGTTTGGCGGCGTTCTGTGGCGGAATTTGGGATCAGTCGTAAATTTCGGTGGGGATTGAAGAAAATAAGCCCTAAATCGCTATATTTTTTGTTTTATCAATGGTAATGATTACCTTTGCAGTATAAACAAAAAAAACCCGGATTCATCACCAGCATCTAATATCTGGGAGAGGAATGGTCGGGACTGCAATCGGATGCAAAGGTAGCATTTTGAGTGATAATCAGCAAATTTATTTCACAAATATTTGGAGGTCTAAAAAATTAGACCTATATTTGCGTAGACAAAAGAGATAAAATA